>DISM01000004.1:437780-631478 GCA_002421805.1 Candidatus Omnitrophica bacterium UBA6210 | reverse complement strand
ACAGGATGAGGGGGTGAGCTCGCCGGCGACCATTACGAGAACAGTAGCTGAGAGGTTCCGGCATCATAAGGGCAATTTCAGGGTTGTTGATCTCGACGCAGGCGACGGCAGTTTTGTTGTGGCGATCGGGAAGTTCCTGAGGAACCTTGGCCTTTTCGAACAGGTCAAGGTGACGGGCGTCGAGCCGCTGTCGTTCTGCATCAATAAAGCCCTTGCCGCCGAAGCCGCCAGGAACGGCGACCGGGTCTTGTATGGCGAAGCGCAGGAGTATATTATGCCCGCCTCAATAGACCTGGTGACGATCAATAACATCACGCGCGACGATGAATTGCTGGCGCAGGCCTTCAGGATCCTCAAAGATCCGGGATTGCTTGTTGTCACCGTGGAAGAGATGGATGTGGATAGCGGAAAAGTCGGCAATCTCAAGGCCAAGCTTGAGGCGGAGGGATATCGCGTTGAAGAGCTCGAAATATCCGGCTACCCTTATCCTGCATCATCGCCTTATCTTATCGGTGGGATTATTGCGGCATCCCGCGCCGATATTTCTTCAGCAGCAGAAAATTTAAATTCTCAATATCATCCAACGGCCCCTGTGGTTCGGACCTACCGTGGCAGGTTGACCGATACCGCACCTCCTGTAACGTCCGGGGCTTTGTCCCGGCCGGGATATTCCGCCCTTGAAGCTGGGTATCTGACAGGAGCAGGGGTCGTTGGAGAATTCAGCAGTCCTTCGCTTGCCGTTGCGGATCTGCCGGTGGTGATGAATGAATTGTTGCATCCTTTGCATGTGGAGCGTTTGATGGCGACCAAGAGCGTGGTCAATCCCGATGATGCGCCGCTCATTGCAGTTTCCGGCGCGGCCGGCGCCGATTTCTCGACACTGCTTCACGCCGTCAATCCGCTTGTGTCTTTCTTTATCTGCAAATATCCTGGCCGGTTCTTAAAGATGACGGCGTCCTATATGCAGCATGTCATGGCCCAAGAGTGGGGGCCGTTCATCCGCCGCAATCTCGATGCGGAATACGAGGATAAATATTTCAGCGGCTATGCCAACGGCGCTTCCCTGAACAGAAGGCGTTCGGTCCTCGCGGCATTCATGCTTGAGCTTAAAGCCCTGGGCGTCGATAAAGAGACCGTTTATATCGATATATATCGCGGTTATCCGCGCATCTCCTTTGTGTGGGCCTACCCCGGGACGGCGCATTATGAGAATTATCAGGTTGTCTTGGTGACGGCCGACGTGACGCAGCCAGCAGAATACAAGTCCTTGCTCGAATCGTTGACGTTTGACGTATATTATCAGCGCGCCGCCAACGAGACAGCTGGTGCCTATTATCATGACGGTGCGTCGTTTATCCGTGAGCTGTATCGGCGCATGCGCGCCGGAGGCTATTTTGTTACGGACGATCATCTGTTTGATCCCGATGCTCTCCGTTTCTGGGATTGCAGCGCGCATTTTCCGTTGGCTCTTCCAGAGATAGAGATCCCAGGGGCCAGGGAGTTGGACCGCAAGCTTTCCGATTTCCTTTATGGCAACCATGACGTGCCGCCGGCCGAGCGTTCCTACGGCTGGATGCTGCGCGTGCGCCAGAAACCGCTGGAAGCGATCGGATCTTTGTCTTCGCCGGCGGTCGGGAATAATCCTGCTCTCCGGCCATGGGAAGAGATCGAGAAGATATTTGAGACACATTACAAAGGCAAGATATTCCCGACACACGAATCCTATTTCGGGCACGTCATGCGCGTCCTTTATAAAGTCCGGGAGTATACGCATGACAAAGATGTCCAGTTGGCGGCCCTGGCCCATAAGGTCGAGCCGGCCCATCTGAAGACAGTCCTGAAAGAAACAGGGTGCGACAAGACGCAGGCGAAACGCGTGATGGATTACGTCAAGATCCTCCATGACGCGACATTGCTGCCTTCGAGCATCGATTACCGCAATAAACATGCCGTCCAGAACCGCATCGACTTGATCCTCAAGATCGCGCCCACTTATGTTTTGAGGGTCCTTGTTCTGGCCGACAAACATGCCAGCATCTCCGCTTATAGCGGCCAGAAAGACCTTTTAGACCAGGTCGCCCTGATCTATGCGCCTATGGCCGACAGGCTGGGATTGATCATTTTGTCTTCAGAACTGCAGGAGGAGGTCTTCAAGCACGGTCTGCCGCAACATTACTTTGTGACAGAGGCCGAGATATTGACGGCCCTGCGCGTTTCTTCGCGCAAAGAAGCTGAAGAGGACTTGAGAAAAACAGCCGATGCCATCGAGGCCTATCTAGGCGAAAAGCTCGATGGCCGCCTCAGTGTGTATCACAGGGTTAAGAAGGCATTTCCAGCCTGGCTCAAAGTCCATTTCCGGTCTGAAAAGCATCCTGCGATCGCCGGTTTGGGAGACCTGCGCGGCATTACCGTCGTTCTTGAAGATGTGACCGATGTTTACGCTGTTTTGAGCTATCTTGGCGTATTTCCTCCTGACAACGAACTGCGGGTAGCGGGCCATGTGTTTGTTCCGCAAAACCCCCAAAAGTTCGTTGATACCAAGAAACTCAATATGGGCGCCGATCGCCCGATGTTGTTCCGTTACCACCTGGACCTGGTTGATGAGAACGGCATGAAATATGAGATCCAGGTTTGTTCAGGCAAGGTCTTCCGTGAAATGTTTTTGGGCCGTATCGCCCACTGGTCGTTCAGGATCACGCAGCTTCCTTATAAACGGCTCCAGGCCCAGGTTTTCGACGTCGTTGATTTGAGCGATACCAGGACCATTCAGGATATTTCGGCAAGGATGACTGAACATCTGGAGCCGTATGTTTTTGTCAACGTGCTGGATACCAGGAATGTTTCTCACAAGAGGCCGTTGGCCATGGATACGGTGCGCTTGCCGGCCGGAGCGACCCTGGGTGCGCTGGCGGCTTTGTCCCTGCTCGCTGCTTCTCATTTACAGGAGTCGACGAACAAGGTCGCTGTCAGTCCTCTCGGCGGATATCTCGTGGACAGCAAAGACCACATGGTTTTAGACGCCTGTTTTGTGAGAAGCGGAAATTATGTCCTCAAAGACGGCGACCTGGTCGTCTTCTCCGAAAAAGGCGCTACGAAATGCGTTTCGATCCCGTTGAATTCTACGATGCTGAAGGATGAGAATGCCGACAACGACATTTCTTCTCCTGCCAACGACATCGGTGACGGAGGCGCCTGGGCGAAGATCAAAACGTTGTCTTATCGCTTCACCGCCGGATTATTGTTTGTCTTTTCGCCTGCCCATGAAGGCCTTCTGGCCCAGACTTCACAAGAGAATCCGGTTTCAGTGGAACAGACGACGACCCGGCAGAAGAACCTGCTGGCCCAGGGCGTTTGCGGAGAATACAAAAGCTGGCAGTGGCAATCCAAGGCCATCTGGTGGGATTTCAAGCGGCCGATCGAACTTAAGGGAGGCCAGAAGCTCCGTATTCGCTACGCGATCAACGGCTCGGATGTCATCGGCGTGCAGTTCGTTCCTGTGGGCCAGTCTGAAGACGCCTGCGGCGACATGATCGTTGTGCGCGGCGTGTCCGGAAAAAATACATTTGAGGTGACAGTTCCCAGTACGCGAATGGTCTGGCGCATCGCCTTCCAATTCGGCAAGAACGCCTGGGGCCGTCTGGGAGGGTCGTATCACGCGACGCTTCAGGTGCACTCTGTGGAGAAGATCGGCCAGCCTGAAGAGCCCATTTCTTCGCCGGCCTTCAATGTGAAGAGCGCGTGGAAATATTTCTCGCATCTGCTCGGCCCGAAGAAAGCTGATGCCGCAACAACGGCGCCGGCAGATGCCGATACCTTTGTTCCTACGCTGCATGTGGCCAGCGCTGATGATGAAGAATTCAGGGAGGGGATGAGAGAAGCCGTTCTTCGCCTGGACGGCCAGATCGCCCGCCTCAAGGCGCACTTAGAGCAACTGGAAGCGGCTTATGCCAAAGACAAGACGGCGGGTACGGTTTACAGCTCAGGCGAAGAGATCGCGGCCCCCGAGCGCATCATTTATCTTTACAGGACGATCACAGCCAAAGAGGCAGCGGCGTCTTTCCTGCGGCAGATATTGGCAGCAGAGGAGGGGCAAGGTCTTGATTCTCCAGACCAGCCGTTGTCTTCGCCTGTGGCCCAGGCGGTTATTTTTGCCGGCGTCTCCGGCTCGGGCAAGAGTACTTATATTGAAAGGCTTCTTGCAGAGCGCGGAGAGTCTTTCGTCTATCCGCGCCTGACGACCACGCGGCCGGCCTGGCACGGCGAGACACCTAACAGGTACCGCGTGTTCGTTCCTGAAGAAGATTTCTTGCAGCGCTTGCATCGTTTCCATCTCGCCCGCCAGCGGCACGGCTACTGGTATGGCATCGATGGGCAGGAATTAGAGGAGGCCGAAGAGCAGGGCAAGGCCGTTCTCTTTGATACTTCCTCCCATGAAAGCCTGATGATGCACAAGACGGCATTCCCTCAAGCCCGCACAGCCCTGATCCTCCCGGTTGCACACGGACAGTTGGGCCGTATCTCCGAAGACATTCTGAAGGGTGTTCTGACGGCGAGGATGGCACACCGGAAGCTGAGCTCGCAGCAACTGGAGGTCCGCCTGGCCGAGGCCGTCAGCAATATCATGATCTTTACCGATCGCCTCGGGGAGTTTGACAGGATTATTGAGAATAGTGTCCCGCAGGACAAGGACAGGAATTTCGCCATCCTGACGTCGTGGCTGTCGGATGTGTCTTCGCCAGCTGTCAGTTCGCCCGCAAAAGGCGGAATGTTCTCCGGTCTGTTCGCGCGTGCGCGAGAAGTGCTACAGGGGCATAAGACTCAGGATAAGAGACAAATACGCCGTGTCTTGGTTGTGGATGATGAAAAGCCGTGGAGAACGCAGGCAGCGATGCTATTGCGCTTCTGGGCCGCGGGAGAAGAAGCTGACGCGGTGTTGATGAGGACAGCTTTTTATTCTCCGGATGAGACAGAAACGATGTATGTGTCGTTGTCGTCGCAAAAAGGAGCCGCGGAACTGGCCGTGGATATGGCCTCCGGTCTTGAAGAGGCCTGGAAGATGTACGAGGATGCGAAAGGCCGGAATGCGGCCTATGACCTGGTGTGCACGGATGGGGCGATGCCCAAGTCCGGGGACGGCCTTGCTCTTGCCGCACGCATCAACGGCGAAGCCCCGGTCGTCTTGCTTTCGGGCGAGACGCAAGGGCCAGCCGTGGAAGCGTCGTTAGAAAAAGGCCTCCTGTTGGCTGCGGTGAGCAAGGCGGGCATGGATTCCATCAGGAAGTTTTTTGAAGCCCTTGATAGGGCCCGCGAGGCCGGCCGCATCAGCTCGCCGGCTTTGAATAAAGCAGGCACAACGCCGCAATCTCCCAAGGTATTGATCCTTTGCTCGGCCGCCTCCTGGTTGACGATGAGGTCTCTGTCTTACGCGATGGCGCACGGGATGCTTTTGAAAGACCAGGTTGCGCAGGTGACGGTATCAACAGTCCATAGCCTCGCGTCGTTCGAGAGAGCGCTGAAAAACACGAAAGATAACGACACCGTCATTTTGGTCGGGCATTCTCATTTCAGGGAAGGATTGGTTTTGAGCAACAATCCGTTCAGGAAGAACCGTATTTTGGATCAGGCGCGTATCCGCAACATCGATCCCGGCGTCCGGCAGAGCCTTAATAAAGAAGGGGTGACGGTCATTGTTTCCTGCTTCGGCCATTCTTTTGCCGACGCGTTGTATCGTCACGTATTCCCCGGTGCGTCCCACGTGTATGCGCCGATGAATTACATGAATGCCCTGAGCCTGGAGAAGGGTGGTGACGGCAAGATCGAGGCCAGGTATTTCGTGACAAGAAGCCGCCTGGTATTTGAATTCCTGTCTGCAATGGCTTTCGCGGTCGCCATGCCGCTGAGCTGGTTCCTGCTGCCGGGTATTGCGTTGCTTGTTACAGTCGCTGCTTTGGCGCCGGCATTGCTTTTTGCTGTCCAACTTGACAATCATCTCGCATCTCTGGGTATCAAGTGGACAGATCTGCATAAGCTGCCAGCCGTGATCCCGGTGGCGCGCTACGATGCCGTTCCTCCATCGCGTCATTCCGCCGACAGCGGCCGGGAAGATCTATCTTCGCCTGCCTTATCAGATGCCACTGCCTTATTGTGGTCTTCCGGCATCGGCGCAATGAGTGTTGCAAAGCTCGATCAGGTCTTTGACAAGGAAGCGTTGGTGCGCCTTGAGTCCAGAGGTATCGTCCGGGCGTTGGATGAGGCCAGTCTTGATGCCCTGATCGGGCTTGGCCTGATCGGCCGCGAGATGAGGGGTTTGAACGGGCTTTATTTCGTCCCGACGGTGGACAATAATCCTTATATGGAAGACAGCGACGGCCGCCTGCATAACCGCTCCATCCATACGAGCGGCCCGGCGCCTGTTTATATCTTTAAGGGTGTCGGCTGCAACTCCCGCAGGCCGTGGGATATTTTTGAAAGATCAGAAGAAAATTTTGTGAACGGCGGCCTGATCGCCTCACGCGTGAACAAGCAGGCCCATCGCGCCCTTGAGCTTCGCGACGCGCTCAGGCGCAGCCGCATCCTCCTGCCGCAGTTACCTGCCGACCTCTTCTATACGCCTGTAGCAAGCTGGCGGCCTTTGTATGTAGCGGTGAATACGCAGATAGGGTATGAGAGAGACTTCTTTGTGGCCAGGGGTTATCAGGATCTTTGCGGGCCGGGCAGATTCCTTGTTCCTCTGCATGTATATGCGCTTCTCATGGGCATCGGCCATTCGAAATGGGCAGAGGCAGAGCCGCTTTTAAGGTTCTTTGCTTATGAGGCGACAGATGCCTTGAGAGTTCCCGAGGTGGCCGCCAATCTTGCTGCATTAAAGGCAAAAGCCGGCATAGCTGATTCCTTGGCCTTCTTTGAGGCAACGGTGTCCCGCTATGCGGCGATCGCCGCCGTGATCCATGGCGCTCTGGATGCGGTCGGCGGCAGCCACCATGTCCTGGAACTGGAGGGCGATTATTCTTCGATGTTCAGCGCCAAAGACCTTGGCGTCTTCAACGCTTTTGATTACGATTCCATCAGGACGCGACAGGAATATCGAGAGGGATACGCCAGGCGTCACGGGGCCGCAGGGGCAGATACGACGGCAGCAGATGCTGAATTTGAGGCGATCAAGATAAGAGAGAGGGCGATCCTTGAAGCCACGATCCGGCAGTTTGCCGATAACGTATTCCCTTCGTCTATTTCCGAGAGAGATGAGGCTGCGCGCCAGGCTTTGGACCATTTCGGAAGGGATTATGCTGCATATCGCAGCCAGCTGGAACAGGCGAGGATTTCTTCTCCTTCCAATGCTGTTTTTGTTGATGCCGAAAAGAAAGCGCTTTCCTCGCCGGCCGAGTCCCTGCGCATGGAAGTCCACGACATCAAGAACAAGGTCGTGGCGGCCACGGGGCTGGTCAATCTTCTTAAGAGGGTCGGGGAAAAGAGCGGCGCGCCTTACGAAGCCGCATCCTTGCAAGCCGTCTTTGAAAACGGCGCCAAAACCGAGGCCGTGTTTGCCAAATATCTGAGCGGTCAGACAAGCGACGAGGAAATCCTCGAATACCTGCGCGAAAACATCCAGAGATTTGTAAGCATGGAGCAGGAATTCGCGCGGTGGTATGAGGCAGCGGGGAATCTGCCGGCCTTTGTCTCCCGTGAACAAGCCATCATGGGTATCCGTGAGAGCCTTGAGGCGACGGTGGTCCGGACAAAAGCCCTTCTCTACACGTGGCTGGGCCGGTCGATGACATACGACCAGTTGCGCATGTTCCTTGGCCGGACCGTGGATTATTTCGGGTCTGTCTATTCCGTGGAAAGTCTGCGTCTTGAGATCGCGGCGAATGTCCCTGCGAACGGCGTCTTTACCTATTTTGATATGATGAGGACCCACCTGGAGGAGCTCCTGTATAACGCCTGGAAATACGGCGACAGAAAACAGATCACGGTCAAGGTGGAAGTCGCCAGGGGCAACGAACTAGAGGTCAGGGTCATCAATACGGGCAGGGCTTTGGGCCGTCAGGAATTGAAGGACATTTTTGTATCAGGCAGCCGTTGTGAAGGGGCCGAGGAGATCGAGGGGTATGGCCTGGGTCTGCCTGCCATGCGCCGGGACATTGAAGTCGTCGGCGGCAGGATCCTGACACATAGCAATCCTCACGGCCTGGTCTCCATAGGTTTCAGGCTTCCGTTGAACGGCCCCGTTGAAATCCTTCCTTATGTCCTGAACCGTTTCCCGGACAGGCTCATCGTTGTCTGCGGCCTGGCCGGTTCCGGACGCAGGACCCTGGCGCGTCTCCTGGCCGCGCACCTGGGTTACCGCTATTTCAATCCCGGCTTCTTCATGCGCGTCGTCTTCTATTACATGATGCAGGAACGGCCTGACATTTCCTTTGACGACGAGCAGGCGATGGCCGCTTACATGCGGGAATTTTTGGAGAGCGGGAGGGTCAATATTTGGGAAGAACCGTTGGCGATCGACGGCGTAAGCACTCTTGCCAAAGATGAGGAGGGAGTTTCTCTGCGCAACCGTATCAAGCGCGCCATCGACGGCAACCCGGCCGTCCTGGAGGCTTTTGACCGTTTTGCCAATATGAAGCCGGTCTGCATGTCGCTCAACGCTTACCTGATGGGGATGGTTAACAGGCTTGATGGAGGATACAACGGCCTCGTTGTCCGTTCTACGGATCCGTGGCCCGGCGCCTTCAACGTGATGCTTTTGGCCGAGACGGCTATCAGGGCCGAACGCCTGCGCCAGGATGCCGAGCACATCCAGGACCGCGACGCCAGGACGTTGCGCAGCGATTACGGCCGGTGGTTATTGGCGCGCTTGACCGGCACGGCCATGTCGTCTCAAAACACGATGCCCAGAAAGCTGGCCGGCAGGGTCATGGATACCCTGCGGCGTCAGGCAGCCCGCGCTTCAGATGACGTCAGCTCGCCGTTCCTTGCCGCCGTCACTCGGCCTGTTATTGACCGCAAAGACCTGCCGAAGCGGTTGTCTTGGGAAGACGTCAAAAAGATGGGGCATGTGGTTATGAGGGGCGCGCTTTCGAAGGAAGGAAGATTTGAATTGGGGCGGCCGTGGGTAAAATTTGCGGCTTATCCATTCGCCCCGTATGAGGCAGAGATGAAGGATGGGTTCCCAGTCAATATTCGCATCAGGAATGGCGGCGTTTTTGAGTTTTTCCCTGTTGTGGACAATACAACCGGAAAGACCATCGATGTCCACATGGAAAAGATCGTCCGTGCCCGTTTTGCCACCTACAAAGATGTGACCACCTATTGCCATTTGGATAATGGCGGGGTCTTGAATATCGGGGGCGGCCGGCCGAACATAGACGGGACCGCGTCCGACAAGAACAGATATTGGGCCAAATTTTACAATCATCCCGGAGAAAAAGTCAGGGTCACGGTCAAGAACGGCCTGGTGACGCGGGTGACGTCTTTGGATTCAGGCCTTGATGTTGAGTTCGCCCTGGTTTGGGACAAACAGGCCCAGAAATATACGACGTCTTTTGTGGATATGCTCTCGGATGAATTCAACTTGTTCGATCCGGGCTATGAGATACACCATTATCAGTTGAGTAAGGATGGTTCGCTCAATATCGGCGGCCGCGCAGACTGGATCGACTTCGGGGCGATATACGGCTACAAGCGCGTCAACATTTTCGATATCCGCAATCCCTCGGGCCGCCGCGCTTTTGTCGTCGGCGCAGAGGTAGAGGAAGGCGGCCGGGTCCTTGCGGTCAAGCGCCTCTCCTTGATCTATGCGGTTGCACAAGGCGCGGCCGAAGATTCTTTTGACAAGGGCCTGCTCGTGAATGTTTTTGAAAAATTGACCCAGGACAAGCTGGTCCAGGAAAACGGCGTCGAGTGGACAACATATATTTTATCTGAAACGGGCACAGACAATGACGGAGTGTTCCAGGCCGGCGGATATTGGGGAAGGTTTAGCTATTATCCGTTCGCCAGGGTCGAGGCTAAAGTTGTGGCCGGCGAACGCGCTTATATCAAATTTATCAAAGACAAAGACGGCGATCCTGTCCTCGATGTTGAAAACAAGCCGCTGGTCATCGATGTGAGGAAAGACATCAGAAGACAGACATACGAAAAGTCAAAGGCCAACCAGGATTCCAGGATGGAGGAATCGCGCAAATTATTCGCCAAGGGTAAAGAGCTGATTGCAGAAGGCAGATACAAAGAGGCTGTCAAGATATTCGCCCGCGTCCTCTATATCAAGAGCAAGCGCGTTGTGCCGATTGTCGAAGAGATCGAGATGGCCCAGGAAATAGAGATCTATGTCGCCCATGCGCGCAAGGCCAAGGCGCTTCAGGATGAATCTGAAAGGGAGATCAGGCGGCTGAAGGTCATCGAAGAGTATTTTGCCAGGGGCGAACAGAATGCCGCCGTCTCCAGGTATGGCTTGGCCGCGATGTATTTCCTGAAGGTCTTGGAACGGGCGCATCCGTTGAGCGAAATGGCGCTTTTGGCCCGTGATTACCTTGAGTATTGCCGCGCGAGGGTCGCTCTTGAAAAGGAACGCAAGGCCATGGCCGCGACAGACGTTGTTCCATTCACCCTCAAGAAGCATTATGTGGAAGATAAAGGATTGGACGAGCCAACGGTTTTAAGGCTGACGCAGGAAGTCGCCAAAGACAGCGCGGATGCCAGAGGCATCTTGGTGGAAGCCTATATCTGGCTGGTGAAACAGGCCGCGGCCCGTTATGCCAATCCTCAAAACGGCTACATCGACGACCTCATCCAGGAAGGGGTTGCCGAGCTTTATGGTTTTGTCGACGCATATGCGCAGATGGATCCTCGGCAGCGCATGTCTTTGGAGCCGTATCTGCGCCAGGAGCTGAATGGATTGTTCGTCAAAATGCGCCGGGAAGGCAACAAAGAGATGCTCACCCACAGGTCGCTGGAAGAGGAGCTTAACGATGAGGGCTTTAGCCTGCGGGATGTTTTGGCTGGGGATTTGACGCCGGATGAGGGAGTTATCCTCGAGAGAATGGATATCGAAAACGGTGCTTTTGAAAATGAGCAGTTGCGGGAAGCCTTTGCTACGCTTGACGAGACGGAACAACGCGTCATGGTGGCTATCGAGATTACGGGTCTGGCGCAGGAGGATGTTGCGGATATGTTGGGCATGGGCGCTGAAGATGTGAACGCCATTTATTACAGAGCGTTGGAAAAATTGCAGGATGCCTGTGGCGCAATTTCAAGCCCGGCAAACACTTCTGTCCCTGCTCAAAACAAGGATTCCGGTGTCGCACAGGAAGATGCTGAATGGCATTATGTGGGCCGCAATATCCGCCAGGAGTACAGGCAGGATATTGAGAAGCGTTTTGAGCGGCACTTCCGCCATGAGCGGTTGTCGAGGTATCTGCTGTGGTCGGTTGTTATTGTCGGCGCCGCGGCATTCCTTATGGCGCATCAGGCGGTCCTTGCGGTGTATCTTGCGATAGGAGGTTCGTTCTTGCAGGCCCTGATGTCTTATCTGTGGGAAAGGGCGCTGGATAATGACGTGGCTGGATTCCTGGATACGCACAGCCAGACGTCATGGCTGGCCTGGCCCAAAGGCGCCAAAAAGACGTTTATCCACGAGCTCTATGCTTCCGGTTGGCGCACGTATACCCGCAGGGGCCGGCAGAAATTCTACGACGATCTCCTGTTGACCCTTGATCTCGCAGGTAACCTCAAGATCATTCAGCCGCGGCATGTGCTGCCGGCCCTCGTCCACAACGGGCTGGAAAGGCTCTATATCTCCAATGTCTATCTCGTCTATGAGCCGCAATCGCGCCTTGACGTCGCCTATCACGATGATTATCTCGTCGTTAATGTGCATCATTATGAAGGCCGGAAGGCGCATGATTCCTTGAACGCCATGAGGGCCGACATCTTTTACCGCACCATCTTAAAACAACAGCAGGGAGATCCTTCGGCTGTTTCCAGGCAGACGGCCTCCGCCGGAGAGTTCCTCGAAGACAGATATTTCAGGGTGAGGGCATTTGACCGCTCTTTGTTGAATGGGGCGGACAAGGAGCGCATCGGCGGCCGCCTGGGAAAACTGCTGGCCCAGCGAGCGGCGTTATTCCTTTCCTATAATCATATGGTGCGCGAGGCCGCGATCCAGAAAGATATCGAAAGGGCCCTGGAGAATCTCAAAGGCCAGCCCACGGAGGATATCGTCCTGGAGATCGCCGCTGCGTTTGCGATGGTCGAGATCATGCAATATCCGACAAACGACAAGTCACTGGTCGATTTGTTCATGCTGATGTCCAGGCCGGAAGAGTCGTTCAGTTATTTCGCGGCATTGCGCGATGAGTTCAAAAAGTTCCTGGTGTCCATTGAGATCAAGAACGACGCGAAAGTCCATCTGGTGACGCAGGAAGAGTTCGACAGGCGCCATCCGGCCGCGGCAGGGCAGAGGCGTTATATTTCAAGGTCCGGGAGTTTCTGGATCGTGGCCTCGCCTGAACAGGCAATGAATGAGGCGGAGATTGCCGGCGGCCTGGCGCTCAAGCGTTACCATGACACCCAACAGGATATGCCCGGACAATCGCACAAGGCCGTCGCTCTATTGCGCCAGGATCCAGCCGTCCCGGCCGCGTTGAGCAGTCTCATGGCGTTGCTGGGTTCGTCGTCTCCGGACAAGCGCGTTGCGGATATGTTCCAGGGCGCCAACGGCAGGTTCGATAATATTTCCCTGCAGGGCGTCGAAGAATTATTCGGGTTCGTGATGCCGGAAGAGGCGGTCAGAATGATCAACAGGTTTGTCGCGAGCCTGCCGCAGGATCGCACCCAGGAGCGCGTCGGCGCTTTCACGGCAAAATTTGTCCCTGGCCGGCTCTTGATGTTCGATGTGTTTGCCGTGGATTCCGAAGCGAACAGGAATATCCAATACACCTTGCGCGGGGCCGTTGTGTTGTTGAAATCCGGGAAGGTGGCCATCGTCTTCCAGGGCGCGCCCTGGACAAGAGATAAGATCCGTTTTATGAAACAGCACGGCTGGCTTTCCTATGATCCGCGCCTGGACCAGAACCATGATTATGAAAAGGTCACTCTTAACGAGCAGTGTCTTGTCTGCCAGCACTTGCTGGCAGGCGGCATGCCGGCGGACACCCCGGTGACGTTGCTCGCACAGGACGAAGCGGGCAAGTTGTTTACGGAACAAGGTCGGTCTCTGGCGGACGTGGCGCGCGACGGCCTGAGGATGGACCATCTTTACCCCTTGCAGCCGCATCCTGATTTTGTTCCTTTCTCTATGGCGTTCGCCCTCGGCTTGTTGTTGTCGCATTACAACCGTCTGACGTATCTCAGGGACCGGGGAATCGGTATGTCTGCGTTGGAGGAAAATTTCCTCGGCCAGTGCCGTCAGCTCTCCAGCCTGCAGAAGATACTTGAGATTTTCCCCTCGCCGACCGAACGCGATATTCGCCGCGTGAAGATCTTAAATCCTCCGCAGGATGTCAGCAGTCCCTCAGTTTTATTTTCCGGAACACAAGATATCAACATTTCAACCGTTTCTCAACTCAGGGAGGTGGCGCCATGGTCAGCTTGCAGGACCTCGAAGTCGTCCGCGTTGTCCCGACAGCCAAAGGGCTTTACGTCTCAGCCAGGTATGCCGAATGTTTTCACGAATACAGCTTTTACATCTCAACCGAAGGCCGGGTGGAGGGCAAGACGTCTGCAGGAGAGTGGCTTGAGCTCTCCAATGACGCCTCCCGCTGTCTGGAATCCAAGGTCCAGTGCGCCCTTCTGGAACAACGAGATCCTCTGGAACGCGAGCGGTTTTATTTCTCCTGAAAAGAAAGCGCTTGCTTCTTTCTCTTCGCCGGCGCAAGGGCCTGTCCGGGTAGATCCGGACAACAATTGTCCGCGTCCGTGCCCGAATGGGTTCTATCATCTTCTGTCTTATCTTTACGAGGGCAGGATGTGTCTGGATATCGGGGCGTCGTATAACATCGCCCCGGCCGTTGTCCTGATTTCCAGCGGTGCCGCGAAGGTCATGGCCATAGACAAGATCTATCGCGCCGGAGAGGAAACGGTCGTCTTTCTGCCCGATGTGGAGCGGCATAACGGAGATGCCTTCTCTCTGGCACTGCCGGACAACGCGGCGCGCCTGGCCATCTATCATAATTCTCTCGAAGACCTCCTCGGTGTGCATCCGATGATCTTGAGGCGGCTGGGCATTCCTCCTTATGGATCCATGGACGCCCGTATGCTGAACAACGTCATGGAGGGATATAACGCGCGCTTCCACCTTCTCATCCGGCAGGGATTAAGGGTCTTGGAGTCGGGAGGCGCCTTGGTTATCGGCACGACATTGGGCCGTTTCAACTCAATGGGGCTGCCTGTTGAAGAACGGCGGGAGATGGTCCGGGAGTACATGGACTGGCTCCAGAAAGGGCTGCTGCGTTTCCGCCTGCCGGTCCACGCGATGGAGTGGTTCGGGAACGTTTACATGGTGCTGTATAAGAAAGACGGGCTCATCCTGCCTGGGAACCATGTCATGGATCTGGATCGTATGGCACAGCATCTGGCGGACGGCTCCTCCCTTAGTTCGCCGGCCCTCGGTTTGCCGGCATGGTTCGGGTCGGCTTGGTCTGCCGTCGGCCTGACAGAGGCGTGGCAGGCATTGCAGGCGAAACGGGATGCATCGGCTCTCAGGATACTTAAAAAGATGAGACGCTCGGGAGAGCTGCAGGCGTTCTGGGAAGTCAAGGACGCCGTGTTCCATGTGGCTCCCCGGCGCTATATTGAAGCCGGAGTCAAGCAAGAGACGGTATTGACCATGCTGGCGACCCGGTATCTTTCGTCTATTTTCGAGAGTATCCGCGCGGCGGAAGTATCCATTGGGATCGCCGAACGCATCACATGCGGTTCGCAGGAGGAGCTCACGCTTGGAGAATTTGCCTGTCGGGAGCTCGTGACCAACGTCTGGAAACACGCTCATTACGGATATTTTGCCTTCGGCTTCTTGCCGGACGGCCATGGTTTGAGATTCTTGTGTTTGGACAGGGGGCCGGGGATCGCGGATATCCCCCTGGCCTTGTCTGCCGGTTATTCCACGTCGGGAACATACGGGATAGGATTGACCTATCTCAGCGGTAAGTTCCCGACGGAATCTTTCAGGAATTTCTCTATCCAAAGCATTCCGCAAAAGGGAACTTTTGTTTCCCTGGAAGCGATTGTTGGCCGCGGGATCGAAGCGCTCAAAGAACAGGCGGTCACCGCCTCGGGGAGCGTCAACCACAAGATCCGCGGCCCAGATCCCCAGGGTGGACTTTCCTCGCCTGTCTGCGTGAACTGCGCCATCGGTTTCTGCGGCAACGCCACGGATGCGATCAAGGCGGCTTTCAGCCGTGCCGTTGCCGAAGGATTGATCCTGCTTTCCAGGATCGACAGTTATCCCCAGCTTGTCCTTTCGACCCCTGTCTCCAAAAAGAAATCTATCTCTGTTTCTCTCTCGTTCCACGTCTTTTCTTATAACGCCATTCCTGACGATCTTAAGGTCGGGGCGCTCAACGAACTTCAGGATGTTTCAATCTTTGCCATCGGTTCGCTCCAGGATGAAGAAATTAAGGTGTGTTTCTCCGAGAAGGCCAAAGGATTGTTTGACGAGGCTTTCCCCGGGGCGCAGGATGTTGAGCGAGGGATCGCGCTTCAGGCGATCGCCGTCCACGAGCTCGCCGAAGTCAACGGCAAGACCCATGCGGAAGCCGTCGATCTGCAGAGGAAGGTGCCGGGATACGAGAAGGTCGGCGCCAGGCTCGAACACCTCCAGGACTTGGAGCGCCGCATTGTGTTCATTTCGGACAATGCGGTGAGAAAGCCGGACATGCGCGGACGCGTCTTGGCCTTCAGCCGCAAAGAATTCACGGTAGAAAAAGCACAGGTTGTTCTCGCCTTGCGCAATCTTGAGATCATCCTCTCGGCTGTCAAGGACATGAAAGAGAAGGCCCGCCGCGGCATCCTGAACTGGATCTATCCGCAGAAAGCGGAGAGCATCGATGTGATCCTGGAGAAGGCGTTGCGGGGAATGGTCCGCCTGATCTCTGAAGCGGCCCCCGAAGACGGGATGGTGGCATTGTCCAAGGAGACCATTACGGATGAAGAGAGAGAAATCCTGCGGACCCACGGGATCGCCGAGGGTAAACTGGTTAAGATCGCCGAAGGCCAACAGTCGATCTATGACGCCGTGGTCAAGGCGATCGATGTCGGCGAGAGGCTTTATTATCGGCCGGAAATCGCAGATGTCGGGGAAGGCATGCTGACTGAAGAAGAGCGCCTGAGAGGTAAAGACGGCCAGAAAGGCGCCCTCGCTGTTATCTTAGAGCCGTTTGAACGCACGATGGCCAGGCTCCTGCCGGACCGCCACGGCCTGTATTCGACGGTCCTGACGTATGAGCTGGACAATACCATCGAGAAGAACGCCGGGACGGGCAAGTGGGCCGAGAGCATTGTTTTGGAGGAGATGAAGCGTTGGGAGGACCAGATCGCCAAGATCGAGAAACAACTGGCGGAGTCCAGGAGGCAGCTGGAAGCCGAGACGGATGTCGAGAAGCGTAAGCGCAAGAAATCCGGTATCGCCGGCCTGCAGAAAAATATGGCGACGGCCCAGGAAATCGTCGGACTCCTTGAAGAGCTTATCTGGGAACTCCTCCAGGCCTACCCGTACCGCTTCCAGGCCGTCACAGACCTTGTGCGCAGCCACATCGGTATGGGCCGTCTCGAGAAGCTTGTTGAATTTGTCGACGAATTGATCGATGAGTTGAGCAACGAGTATGATTTCAAGGAAGAAGAGCCCATTACGGCGCATATCCTGCAGCAGATCATGACATATCTCCTGCACGCCCAGCATATGTTGAGCAAGATGCGGCAGGGTGAGGATCGCCACGTCAGCTATCGCCGGATGCTTTTGGACCAATTGATCGATACCATGGCCAGGACGACGGCGCCGGAATATTTTGAGCGCCTCCACATGCTTTACGGGGACTATTTCAACAGAGAGCTCGGTGATAAATATACGCCGGAAGCTGCCATGGCCATGTGCCGGGCGGAATTAGAGCATCTTTTGGTCCATCTTTCGGATAACTTGATCAATGAGGCTGAATTCAGGGTCCGTTTCAACCTCGGCGCGGCGCAACGCAGGCCGGTGGTCCTCTTTCTGGATTACGTGCCGACGCCGGTCGAGTTTGAAAGGATGTGCGGGCTTTTCGGCGCCAACTTGAAGGCTGTTATCAATACAGCAGGGACGCCTCAATCGCATTACGCCCTCGCGGCCAAGACCATGAACATTCCGGTCTTTATCATTACGGACGAGAACCAGCAGGATTTGAATATTCTGGCTTCGGGGCCGGAGGCCCTGGTGGAAGAAGGGGCCATCGTCGTCAATCCCACGACGGAGACAAAAGAAGCGTACGCGAAAAAGTCAGGCGTGGAAAAACGTCTTCTGGAATTCTGCAACGTGCGTTCCGCCGCCAGCGGCGTCTTTGTCTCGGCCAATGCCGACACGCCTGCCCGGATCAGCGAGGCGGTGCAGGTGTACGGGGCGGATTCCATAGGCCTCGTGCGCACGGAGAATATTTACGGCAGGATCCTGCCGCCGTCGCTCAGGAGCCTGACCGCGACGTTCCGCGGGATCGTCGACGCCGCCGGTTCCAAGGAGGTGACGTTACGCGTCATCGATTTCCAGGAAGACAAGAAGCCGGCGGCCTGGGCCTTCATCGATTACAGGGGCTATAAATGGTATCTGGGTCATCCCATCGGCCGCGCCGTTGCCAGGCAGCAGTTAAGGGCGTGTCTGCGGTTGTGGACACAGGAGAGAAAGCGCACGCTGCGCGTCATGTTCCCCATGATCAAAACCCTGCGCGACCTGGAGGAGGCGCTGGGTCTTCTGGAAGAATCGAAGGCCAGGGAAGGGATTGGCCTGGAAGTCGGGCTGTTTGATATCGGCGCGATGATAGAAACTACGGAAGCCGTCGAAAATATCGATGCGATCCTTCCGAGGGTCCGGTTCATTAGTTTCGGAACCAATGACCTGACGTCCCGTCTCTATCCTAAGGCCAGCCGTTCCGACACGCAGGCCTACGAGGAATATTATCTGAAGGTCCAGCCGCGCCTGGCCAGGATCATTGCCGAGATTGCGGCCAAGGCTTTGGCCCAGGGCAAACATGTCAGTATCTGCGGCGACTTAGCGTCTTTAAGATTGTTCTGGCCTGTCCTGTTGATGGTGGAGGCTGACGGCCGCCGCGTGACCTTGAGCATGCCTTCTCCGACGATCCCTCTGTTTAAGACCTGGTATTTGATGGCGAAGGCCATTGCCCCGGGCGTCGGTGTCCAGGAGGCGCAGGGGACGATCAGCGAGATCGTCCTGGGTACCAGCGTGGATCCGGACGGACGCAAAGAGGATCTGAACGCCGCCGCAGCAAAGATGTCTGAAGATGCCATGGAGTTCATTAGGGCTGCCGCATCGCAGCAGACGAGTGCCAAAACGGATGAGGATGATGCAACGTTCAGTTCGGCGGCAGTCACGGTGAGGCCATCGGCGCAAGGCGACCAGGCGATCCGCGGTGAAATCGATCGTTTGTTCGAAACCATGAAACGCCGGATTGGCGCCTTGGCGCAACAAGGGACGAGACTTGATGAAAACAGGGTCTTTTTCTTCGCGCCGGAAATAGATGAAATCGGCGCCCTGCCGGGTTTTTCCATCAAGACAAGGGCCCATGAGCTTCCGTGGAAAGATTGTTACGCCTACCTCTATCATATCAGGCCGGAATTGGAGATGTTGGCCGGTTCCATCGAGAGGGTTCTTGGATACGGTTTTGTCGAGGTCGGTATCCACGAGCGTCGGCCAGGGGATGTCGTTGTCTATGGCACCGCTGGCGAGGCGAAACATTTCGGCGTCGTGGCTGAAGACGGCAGGGTCGAGTCGAAATTCAACATCTATCATGTTTACATTCATCCGCCCTTGGCTGTTCCGACGTCCTACGGCACGCCGCATTTCTATCGTAGGAACGAAGAGACGAGTTCGCCGGTTGTTGTCGTGCGGACCCCTCAGGGCGACGAAGCCGGGTCTGTTGCTGCGCCTCTGGCGCGTCCTTTTGATTTTATGACCTACGGCCAGGCCAGGGCCGCCTTGCTTTACCTTATTGAAACCTCCCGACATGAGCCCGCCAAGGCCAGGACGCTGGTCAAAAATTACAGGTATTATTTCCGCCAGTATCAGAGAGGCACAGGCCTTGTGAATGCCAGACAGCAGGGTCTCAAAGGGCGGATCATGGATAAGCAAAATAAATACACTCTTGATTTCGACGAAGAGTTCCTGTCGCGCTGGCTGGTGCAGAAGCGCAGCCTCTATCGCATCATCGATGACTTGAGGATCGACGAGGGCCGGGTCACGGAGTTCATGGTCAGGGCGGCCAAGGTCTACGCCTTCCATCTCGGCGAAAAGGTCTCCGCGCTGCCCTCGGGCGGCCGTCTCTATGTCCTGCCCGGTGATTTCGACCTCGTCATCGATATCTTCAGGTCTTTCAAAGAGGCAGACGCCTGGAAAAATGAGACCATCCTGCGTAATTTCGAAAGCTACTACTGGGACGCTTATTTCAAAAATTTCGGCGTTATCCCTACGCGCAGCCGCCAGAGCTTGGACAGGTGCCGGGACATGATCGAACGGCTGGTCGTGCGCCGGGAGACCGTCGAGGCCGCCGCTCTGCAGTTGAAGGTTGCGCCTGCGCGCGTCAGGGAGTGGGTCAGAGAGGCCGTCTGGCTTATGGGATATTTCAAGCCGATCTACGAACGCCTGGAAGAGGAAAAATTGAAAAGGCCGGTGACCGGCGCTTATCTGGATTCCGTGCGGCGGATCATGTTCGGCCTGCAGGAAGAAGGCAGGGACGTGCTGGAAAGAACGCTGGGTGAATTTTCCGCCATCGCCGCCAATGCAGAGATGTTTGGCCGCTTGACCGAAAGGTCTATCGACCGGATGCAGGATTTCTTGAGGCAAAGGTTCCTTGAAGGCAAGACCGATGAGGCCATTGCTGCGGCCTACAACGCGGGGGCCGAGAAAAAGATCTCCGCCAGGGAAGTCCGGGACGAGATCATCTCCCGCGGGCTGATCATTCTGGCCAATCATCCGGAGATCAAGCGCAGATTGATCGCCAACGAGCACGTAGCCGACAAGTATGTGATCGGGGTGATCGAAAGGCGCCGCATCCGGGAGGCGATGGCAGGCCCGGCGGCGGACTTGGGTCCTGTCGCGTCAGCCGCGGAATACGCGCGTTTAAGAAAGATCCTCTTCGGCAGGTTCCTTGACGAATACAGCTCGACGCCGGAACACCGCCTCCAGGAGAGACGGGCGCTGGCGGAAAAGATCATTCCGCATCTGGTGTCTGCCGACGGACAGATGCTCGCTTATCACGAGATCACGGCTTTGGCCGGGATCACGAACCAGAGATATTTGAGGGTCTTGACCGATGAGATCATTGAAGGCCTGGCCTACAGTCCTGCGTTGAGCGGGACGGCCGGCGTAGAGCCGAAGACGTATGAGGTGATGATCTTCAACGCAGATGCCGAACTGGTTGCCCTGGCCGACATGATGCCCACGCGGTGGATCGAAAGATACGCCGACGGCGTCATCGTCAAGTCCCTGCAAGGCAAAGACAGGGTCCTGTTGTTGGGGCAGGCGCTGTGGATCCCGAAAACAGCCAGGGACGGCGTGCTCCTGGCGGCCGTCAAGGAAGGCAGAATGGTGGAGCACAGATTTGCCGCGAAATTCACACACAGCGCCGTCAAAAAGCTCATTGCCGAACACGGGATCGGCAAGGCCGGAAAGACCAAAAAGGCTGCGGCCTGCGTGCCCGGCAGGGACCCGGTTATGCGCGTCCGCCCGCGGCCGCAGCCCGGAAGGGGCGGGGTTTCCTCTTCCGATGAAGGAAAGCCCCAGTCCGTCGAGTCACGGCAGCCGGTCCAGGCCCCGCAGACGCGGGCCGCCGGACCCCGGTTCGCGGACAAGGCGGCGTTCCTGCGTTATGTGGCGGCCGCGCTCAAAGGCAAGTCGTGGAAGCGCCTGCGAGAACAGGACCTCAATCTTTTGTTGAGAAAAATACACAGCCTCGCCGCGAATTTCTACCAGATCAATGATTTTGCAAAGGTATTCGCTGTCGTTTCGCAGGCTTTTCCCGGCAGGTCTCTCATGGCCATCGCCACAGACCCGCAGTCGCTGGCCCGTTGCAACGCTTTGTTGAAAGAACACGGCCTGGATGTCTGGCGCCTGGATGTTTTGCCAGGTAACGCCATCCATTCGGCAACGGCGCAATTGTCAGCCGCTAGGCCCGGGCTTGACGAGCTCCTGGCGCCTGTAGAGGCTTGGCTGAATGAAGTCAGGACAAACCCCAACGCTCTGCAAGGCATCAAGGTGAGGCCCGGGAACGTGAGGTTTGGCCGCACGCCGTTGCGCGAAGATGATGATTTCTTGGAAGACGAAGGAGAGGGTGTGCCGGAAGAAGACGAAACGGATGATGACTTCAGCTCTCCGGCGGTATCAGCTCGCAACTCACAGCCCGCAGTGCATAGCAACGATATGAGCCTGCAGTCCGACCTGGAACCTTTCGTAACCATCAAGAGTAATGACGCTCGGATTTCTCGGGCATCGGAGCTGTTTATCTCAAGCCCTGTGCGCGCAGGGCCGGATGCGGAATTCTTCTACCGTACGCTTCTGTCCCGCCTTAAAGAAGCCGCCTGCCCCTTCATTTATTTCGATAACAATATAGGATTGACCATTGTTGCGGGCATTCCGTTCTTTGATCCGCGCGCCGGCGCCCCATATAGCAACTGGGGACGCGACACCATGATTTCCCTGCCCGCCTTGACCCTGTCGACGGGCCACCCGGAAATGTTCCGCCAGATATTCAAAAATTACGTCCGTTTCGTCAAGGACGGCCTTATGCCGAACTTTATCGGCGACGGCGCAAACCCCCGTTACAACAGCGTGGACGCGACCTTCTGGATGTTCAGGGCCTTAGGGATTTACCTTAAAGAGACGCGCGATTACGCTTTCCTTGATGCCAGGGTCCAGAGAAAGACAGACCAGGGACCGGAGACGATCCTCCAGATTATTTCGGGCGTGGTTGACGCCCTGGTGAACGGCATTGCCTGCGAAGACAGGTGCGGCAACCGCGTCCAGACGGTCCGCGTGCGCATGGATGCCGACGGCCTCATTACCGCCGGTGATGAGAACATGAATTTGACGTGGATGGATGCCCAGCCTGAAGACGGTTCCGGTAAGCCGACGACCAGCCGTCACGGCAAGGCCGTCGAGATCAATGCCCTCTGGTATGATGCGCTTGTGATGATGGCGGATATTTTGGAACAAAGGGGGGATGCGCAGAAAGCCGGCGCCTATCGTTCTCTCTCTGCCCGAGTGCATCAGGGCTTCCAGAGATTCTGGAATTCCGAAAAACAGTGTCTCTATGACGTCATCGACGGAGATCCTCTCCAGGCCGCCCAGGTCAGGCCCAACCAGGTATTCGGATTGCATCTTTTGGATCCCGACAAGGCCCGCCGCGCCCTTCAGACGGTCAGGGATGAATTATTGACGCCTTTTGGTTTGCGCACGCTTTCGCCTAAAGACCCTGCCTACAGGCACGAACATCGTGATGAAGATTATATCCGTTCTTATCATCAGGGCACAATCTGGCCGTGGCTCATGATGGGATTTGTGCAGGCGGCGGTGTATGCCTACGGACGCGAGGAGACACAGCATATCCTCGAGGAGGCCGGATGGTTCGATTCCCTGGAAGCATTCTTAAACGACGGCACTACACTCCATTCAGTCCCTGAGATTCTCAACGGTGCCTGTGAACAGCCGTGGCATTGGAACAGGAAGGGGTGTCCTGCCCAGGCCTGGAGCGTCGCCGCGGCCATCGACACCGTCTATCTGCTTTTTGAATACCTGCAGGGCACCAATGTCTCAAGGGTTTCCAAAGAGGCGGAATCCGGCATCTGGTATCAGGTGGTGGTGAAAGACTTTAAGCCCCAGGATGGCACAGGCAGCCGCATCGCTTATATCACGAAAGAAGGTTTGCCCAGGCTTGCCGCCGCCGGCGTCAAGACGATCTGGCTGATGGGCGTCTGGGAGAATCTTAATGGGACCGAGCCGTTCGCGATCCTGGATCCCGCGCTCGTTGAACCGTCCTATGGCACATACGAGGAGCTGAGGGCGTTCTTGGCCGAAGCCAAAAGGCTGGGGATCGTTGTGTTGGATTGTTATATTGCCAACCATGTTTCCAAAAACAGCCCGTTGGTGCGCGAACACCCGCATTGGTTTATCCGGGAGAACGGCCAATTGGTGGATGCGACGGACTTGCGTTTCAAGTGGGGTTGGCCGACATGCGCTCAATTCGACTTCCTGAATCCGGAAGTGATCGCCTATCTTTTCCGCGTGGCCCGTTACAAGCTGAGCCTCGGTTTCGGCGGCCTGCGTCTGGATGCGCCGCTGGGATTATTGAAGGCGCGCATGAAGCACAACTGGTATCAAGGCCGCGAGGCAGAAGTGGACCGCATGTTCCCGCAGGAGTTCTGGGCCATGCTGATCAATGACCTGCGCCGGGATTATCCGGACGCGGTCTTTTTGGCGGAGTCTCTTGGTTCGGCCGCAGACCGCATCACGCTGGAGGCTTGCGGAATTGATTTTACGATGGACGTCGAGATGAGCACGAAACTGTTCGATGTCCTGCGCGGCAGGGCCGGGGCGTGGGAGTTCAGGGGATATCTGGAATATCGTCTCTTCTGCTCGTTCCTGAATCCGGCGGTGCACGCGTTTGACGGACATGACATTCGCGACCCTGAACACACGGATTACTGGGTCGGCATGGAAAAACTGCGCACGCTCGATGCCGATGAGATCAGGTATTTTGCGCTTTTGATGGCGACCCTGCCCGGTCCTTTCATGTTGTTCAACGGCCAGCTGGAAGCCGTCCTGGGCTATTCTTACCGCAGCAGCCAGCTGTCGCCCATCAATTGGGGCTCTGTGGACGAGTCCATGCAGCAATATTTCAGCCGCATCGTCGGCTTTGCCAATCAGCCTCTCTTGAGACATGGACAGGCTTATGCGGCGTTCCCGATGCCCGGCGCCGGACATCCTGAGATCGCTGCTTATGTCAGGACCCGCGGCCAGGAAAAAGTCCTGGTCGTTGCACGGGTCGGCCATTCCTGTGCCGAGGGCACGGCCTGGGCCAAAATCGACGTGAGCGAATTCCTTGCGCCCGGTGTCGAGCAATATGAAGTGGCCGACACATTCACAGACAAGAGGTATCCGGCTGTCAGCCGTGAAGCCCTTGAGCGCGACGGCTTGACCGTCGGGCTTTCTGCCAAAGAAGTGCAGGTCCTTTCCCTGGAGCCGATTTCTGTTTCTTCGCCTGCGTCGCCGGCAACCTCGGTGCGCGCAGACGACAAGGGCCGGTTTGTCTTCGAGGGCGTGCGTTATAGCGTGAGCACCCGCTTTGCGCACAAGACTCTTACCGTAGAAAAGGTCGGCGAAGACATTGCGCATGTTTTTGACGCCGGTGTCCTGATCGCAAAGTTATATCCTTCCGTGCAGAGCTGCCAGCTTGTGTCCGTTCCACGCACGGCTGACGACAAAGGCCGGTTTACTTATGGCCGCAAGCGTTTTAATTTGGGCGTGTCTTTCGCCGGCGCAGCGTTGGTGTTGTTGCCTTTAGAAGATCATTGGCAGAACGGGTTTGATGTTTTTCACGGCGGCCGGCGTATGGCGCGTTACGACGGGCTGTCGGACAGGTTCATGATATATGCTTCCTTGTCCCGCCAGGCGGACGACAAAGGGCGCTTTGGTTACGAAGGCAGGCGTTTCAATCTCGGCGCGGCGTTCGGGAATGCATCCCTGGAGTTGACACCGGCCCGCGGTGGTTGGGAGAAGGGTTTCAGGGTTTATCACGAAGGTCGGCCGGTGGCGTTGTATAACGCAGCCCGGGATTTCTTCTGGGTTCTTGTGCCGCTGGAGCGCCGCACGGACGACAAAGGGCGCTTTGGTTATGAGGGCCAGCGTTATAACCTCGGCACGCGCTGGGCAAACACGAATATCGAGGTGAGGACGCGTCGAGACGGAGGTTTTTCCGTTTTTGCCGCCGGCGTCAAGGTTGCGGAGTCGCAAGATCTCGATCCGCCTTCTTCAGAAAACCAACCGGCCGACGATGAAGATGTATCTTCGCCGGCATTGCCGAGCCTGCACGATATTTACTCAGGTTTGCGCGAGTTCGTGGTCCTGGCCGACGCCGAGGTGCGGAGTTCGAGGTTGTTTATAGCCGCCAAAGCTTTTATTTCTTCCATCGGCCTGTCGATCAAGGATTGGGTCATTATCGGCCTGGTCGCGGCCCTGGGCATCCTTCTTTATATTTACCGCAGCCAGTGGATGCACCTGGCATACAAAGACGGCTTGACGAACGTCGTCTATAACCGCCGCTACCTGGACATGCAGATGTCGCAGATGGCGCAGGCCGCCAGCCAGACAATTCACTTCAGAAGGGACGACCAGGCGGCCATCCTGATGATCGACCTCGATTATCTCAAGGTCTGGAATACGGACTTCGGCCACGACGGCGCCGACAAAGTCATTCTGGCTGTGGCGCAGGTCATTGCGAATACGATCCGGTCTGAAGATGTCGCGGCGCGCTACGGCGGAGATGAATTTACCGTTATCCTCAAGCGCGCCGATAAGGAGATCGGCCGCCGCGTGGCGCAGAAGATCCTGATGAACGTCCGCAAGATATCCTTTGTACATCCCAAGACCGGTGAGCGCCGTCATGTCAGTCTGAGCATCGGCGTGGCCGCATATCCGGCGGACGGCGGGACTGTCCATGATGTACTCAAGGCGGCCGATGAGGCGGTTTATGCGTCGAAAGACTTCGGCCGCAACCGCGTGACGGTTTTTGGCGAACATAAGAGCCAGCAGCTTGAGTTCCCATTCATGAAAAAGATCGATAGCGGCTCCGAGGATGCGCCCAACGGCCCGTCTTCCCCGGCCCTGAAGGCGCCTGATGCAGATGCCAAGGTTGCCGTCTCCGCCCAGGGCCCAACCAAGAGCTTGCTGTCGAAAGTCCTCGTTTTCGCGTTGCTGGTTTTCCACAGGATCAAGCAGATGAGATGGGCAGATGTTTCTCATTTGCTGCGCGAAGAGATATTCCTGCGGCTCCTCTTGTTGCCGCGCCCTCTCAAAACAATATTAAAACAGAAAGAGATCATCTGGGTGAACGCTAACTGCCTGGCCGGCTTCTATCTGATAGAGCCGCTGGTCAAAACGTTGGCGCAAGAATATCCCGGCCATCAGATCCTTCTTTCCAGCACAGACAGGGATGGATTGGAATACGCCAGAAAGAAGTTCAAAGATACGCCCGTCATCTATGTCCCCGTGGACATGCCTTTCTTTATCAATAGATTTTTCAAGGACTTACGCGTCAGGCTTTTTGTCATGACCGAAAGGCCGGGAGGGATCGGCCCCAACTTCCTTGCCGCTGTCAAGAAGAGCGGAGCCAAAATCGTCCTGTATAACGCCAGGAGCCAGCAATCGGTGAATATGGCCTCCGTGATCATCGATAAAGTCAGCAGCGCAGAGATCCTTGAGAACATCGACCTTCTTCTTGCCCAGGACGAGGAAGAGGCGCTGAAATTGGTCGAACAGGGCGCCGGCCGCGACCGTGTGAGGGTCACAGGGAACGTTAAATTCGATACGTCTCTGCCGTCGCTGGATCCGGCCGGCATTGAACGCCTGCGTTTTCTGCTGGGCCTTGAGCCGCAAAGGCCCGTGATCGTCGCCGGCAGCATCCATCCTGAAGAGTATTCTTGTATCCTCCAGGCGTTTGCCTTGTTGAGGCGCAACGGTTCGCGGCCGTTCCTGCTTTTGGCTCCGCGCGAGCTTAAGGATGCGCAAGCCGCTTTGGGCGCGGCCGCAAGATTGGTTTCGGATTCCAGGAGCGTAAGAAGAACAGCCATGAATGACAATGCTCCGTCTTGCGGCCCGCCCGATATCGTCGTCCTGGATACGCAAGGGGAACTGAAATTCTTCTACAGCCTTGCCACAGTCGCCGTCGTCGGCGGCAGTTTCGCCGCGTCGCGCGGCGGCCACAACATTCTTGAACCCGCCAGCTTTGCCAAGCCTGTCATCGTCGGTCCGAACATGGATAATTTTTCCTCCATTGTTGATATTTTCGCCGCGGCAAAAGGTATTCTGCAAGTACGCCGGCAGAGCAAGGACGGCCAGACAAAGGAACTGGCTGGAATGCTCCAGCGGCTTCTGAAGGACGCCCAAGAACGTCTCTTGCTCGGCGGCAATGCCCTGCGCATCGTCCAGGAAAACCGCGGGGCCTTCCGGAGAAGTATGGAGAGTATCGCAGAAGTTCTTCCTGTCCCCGCCCCGGCGCTTGTTTTCGATTTTAGCTCATCCCGGCGTCCTCCGGTCGCGCAGCCGGTGCAAGTGCGCTCCTTAAGCTCTCCGGCGATACCGTTGGCCTGGAAGCTTGCCGGTTCAGTCTCCGATATCAAAGAGAACGTTCATGAGAGGTCCGGTACGGTCATGGGCCTGAGCCAGAACGTCGTCATCCAGCTCGACGATGGACGCGTGATCTTTGTCACCGACGATCACGCGCATGTATATGCTTTCTGGTGGCTCATGGCGCAAGAAGGGCTTCTGAAAGGCGGCCGCCTGCTGCATATCGACGGCCATGCCGATGCGCAGATGTTCCAGGGCCGCCGCAGTTCCAGGATAGACCCATTCGACGATTTATCTGCAACTCTGGCGGACGCCGATGGTTTTGCCGTCAATGTCGCCGGGCTCGAAGGCTTCATTGCGCCGCTTGCGCGCAGGGGCCTCATCACATCCTGGCACTGGTTGTATAACCTCAATGAGGGCCGCGCCGTCCGCATGGCCCTGGTCGACGGCAAATACAAAGCCCTTCAGGAAGAGAAAACTGCCGTTGCGGATATTTCTTTTGATCTTCTGGACATCGACATAGACGTCTTGGCGGGCCTGAAGCCCGAGGAGGCCGTCGGCCACCTGGATGCTTTTGCCGCCATGGCCAGCCGCGCGTCGCTGATCACGATCGCCACAAGCCCTGAATTCATCGACCAGAAAGCATCTGTTCCTTATGCCAGGCTTCTTGTCGAGCGTATTCGGACTTCCCAGGGCGGCGTTGTTCCTGTTTCATCGGCGGCGCAGGACATCGACGTGACGTTCAGAAGCATGCCGGGCAGGAGATTTACGTGTGTTGACGGCGCCTGCTGTTATTTCAAGGAAGAGATCGTCCCGGCTGGCATCGTAGAGGCCCTGATGGATCACGATGGAAACGAAGGGCCATTCCTTAGGGACAATTTTGCTGTCGGGATTCTCAAGCCGGACCATCGCCGCAGGCCTGGCAGCGAAGATTACCTCATTGCCGGATATCCATGCCGCGCCCTCCAGATCGTTTTGGATTATTCCGTAAGGAGCGGCCTGACGCTTGTTTCTTCGTGCACCATGTATGGCGGCGACAGGGCGAAAATCTGCAAGACATTCCCGGCGAGAAAGAAGTGCCTGGGCCCCTGTTTATTTGATTTGTTCGTCAAGGGGATATGGGGCCTGTATTACATGGTTCCGCAGCGCCTGTTGGCCGAAGGGCCGGCGTCCACATTCAACGAGGCCCTTTCACGCGGCGCAGGCATTTTTGTGACACAACGGGCCCACGCCTTTCTCTCCCGGAAGATGCAGGAGGGCGCCGCCAGGGTGATTTCCTTTGACGGCACAGGCAGAGAGGATTGCCTCTTCCTTCAGCCTTCGGCAAATCCGCTTGTCGGCATTTACCGTACGGAAAGGAAGAGGGCCGCGCATGAGTGGGCGGATCGAAGCTCCCTTGATCCTGATATATCTTCGCCTGCCAGCCGGCGGTCTCGCCGCTGGATGATCTTTGATGTCGATGACACGCTTTATCCGCATGATTCGCCGATGGCAGAGGCGTATGCGGTCGAGAGATTTGCCTGTATCGCCTCCATGAGTCCCATGATCGAGCGTCCTCTGGGCGCTGAAGCCGGGATCGCCGCTGCTGTTGCGTTGTTCTCCGCCACAGAGAAGGCGCTTTCCAAAAAGCAGGACGGCAAGCTTGTCTCAAAGTCGAGGGTCTTAAACGAGCTCGGCGTAACGCTGGCCGCCTGGGAAGAATGGAAAGACGCTCACGTGAACCCGGAAGATTATCTGGAGCCTGATTATGAGCTGGCCGCCATGCTCAAAGACCTCTCGTCGGCATACCGGTTCGCCCTCTGGACCAACAATAACAGGTCCCAGTCCGAAGCGATCCTGAGGGCCTTGGGCGTCGGCGGATATTTCGACCCGTCGCATATTTTCTGTACGTCTGAATTCAAGCGAAGGAAGCCGGATCCAGGGCTTTTGAAATATGTGATCGAAAGACTGCTTGAGACAACCGCCGGACACTGCGTCGTCGTGGGTGACAGCGTCAAGACAGATATTGAGCCTGCTTTTGCATTGGGTGCGAAAGCCGTCTATATCGATCCTTCGGGCTTGGCCACAGGCCGCAGGTGGGGTGCAAAAGTCCAGATCATCCAGAATATTTATGAAGTGGCCGACGCCATCAAGGCCATGAAGAATTCCTTGGGCATTTCAAGCCCTTCGCTTTCGCTCCCCTCGACAAGCTCGGGACTTCGTCCTTCGGCTGGCTCAGGACTTCGCAGGACGTCGTCACGGCGTTCCTCCAGCCCTTCATTGATATCCAAGGGCATTGAGATAGACGCGGTCCATCTGGGAAGCATCAGAAGCGAATCCAGGCGCAGAAGCCTGCACGCCTCGATGGCGGACATCAACAAGGCCGTCAACGGATACGAAGGCAACTGGCACAAGGAGTTTGACGATGTCCTGCAGTATCACTTTTTCAAGAGCCAGGGCATCGGCAGGTATGTGACGTTCGTTTCCATCGGCCGGCGCATGCTGGGCTATTGTTTTTATGATGATCACGAACTGGATTATCTGGCTGTCAGGGAAGAATACAGGCGCCAGCATCTTGCCTGGGAGATCATGCGTCAGGCCTTAAGAGACCTCAAGGGCCGCGGGGTCAACCATGTTTTCGGTATGCTCCACAAAGACAACAAACCTATACAGGATTTCTACGCGTGCCTGGAGTCCAGGCAGATCCTTCCGGGCATCAAGGTGGACTTCATCGGGCCATACCCAGGTAACGCCGATTATTACAAATACAGGATTAGGGGAATGGCCCGGGGCTTTTTTGACGACGAAGAGGAAGGCGACGAGAGCTCGCCGGCAGTATCCGTTTATAACAAGACCCTGGAAGAAAAAATTGCAGACGTTCTTGAGCATGGGGCAGGGCTTGAGAAGCTGCAGGCATATCCGGGCGTCCGCCTGGCAAGATTCGTCGATTCCCGCGATGCCGTCAGCGATATCAACGATGCCGTGTCGCTCATCGATACACGGCTGTTGACTCTGATGCATTTTGTTCATAACATCCGGCATGTCCAGGCCCCCATGCTGGTCGTTATTTTTGAGACGCAGGAAGGATTCTTTACCTATATATGGGATAAAGGGCCCGGTTTCAGCCTGGCGATGGAAAAGAGTTTTGAGCAGGGTGTGACAGGTGGCATCGGCCTGGGGCAAGGCCTTTATTTCATCAAGAAAGATTTTGTCGGATATTTTGGAGGGTCTGTTGAGATTGTTACATCTCTGTCCAGGGCTTTAAGGGTTGAACGGGGGCCTGATGGCGTCGTAGTGTTTGTGCCCATGGTTTTGAACGGCGCGGCACCGGTCGGCACAAGGGTTTCGGCATTCCTCTCGAAAAAGGGGTATGCGCTCAGTTCACCGGCTATCGTCAAGACTGTCCCCATTCAGGTGGTCAAGATCGCCTTCCCGGCCGCATGGGAGAACGCCTTCGCCTCACTAACAGAAAAATTGAGCCGCCGGGGTCTCTTAAAGACCGTCAACCTTGAGCATGCTGTCTTTGACCATCAGCCTGTCCAGCGGGTCATCTATGCCGGCGGCCACTTGAATGCCTGCATCGATACGTCGCTGGCGGCGACGGTGAAAGTAGCGGCGCTTTACGGCATCAAGACTGAGATCATGGTTCCCCTGGACCTGGTTTACATCGGTCCGGAAGATTTCAACGGTTCGCGCGAGGAAGCGCTGGCGCTGAAGCGTCAATACGCCGAAGATCTCGCGGAGAGATCAGGCGTCGTGGTCGGAGAAAATGCGGCCTGGGACATGACATGGGATGGCGCGACGATGAGGCCGCAAGCGGTTTCATCCCCGGACATAGCGGTAAGATTTTACAGCACAACAGATGCGATGATTGAGGTCCTGGTTTCTGCCAGTTCTCCGAGCCGGGTCCTGGATGCCATCGAGACCCTGGCAAAAAGGGAAGGGGACATTTTCAACGGGATGAGCGCAGATAAAATCATCCACGTTTTGGATGATGCAGCCGGATTGCATTCCAGCGGCCGCGACTTCCTGCGTCTTTACAGGGACCGGGTCAAAGGGCTTGCCTATGACGAGATGCGCATGGGCGCCGCGTACTTTATCACGGTGTTCATATCGGCCGCTGCGGAGCACGGATCTTCCGAGCGTCTCTGGCTTGCCGCGCACGCCGTCTTCCTGAAGATGAAAGGCGAGCTGGACCAGGGCAGGACATGCGAAGGCTTCAACAAGATCCTCAGTGAATTGGCCAAGGTATCCGTCCAGCATCAGGCCACGCAGATGCGTTACCGCGTCTTCTACGACTTCTTTGCTCTTGATTTCGAGCTCTTCGGCCTCCTGGCGGCCAAGGATGATCCACGCCTTTACGATTATGCGCAGGAAGCGATTGAGCTCTCCAAGGAAATTATCCGGATGGATCCGCCTGTTGACGGCGATTTCCTTGACCTGGTCAAGAAGGCCGCCAACCTTTACCTCAAGATGATCTTCGGTGAACTCGCCGAAACCGCAAATATCGCCTCTTATTGTATCGAGGTTGAAAAACTCTTCGATCTCCTGGAAAGGCACAGCCGGAAAGACGACTTTGAGATCCCATTCCTGAAATCCTATTATCACTTGTCCATTATGCTCGGCGGATTGCGGTCGATGCATGAGTTTTTCGATGCCGACAGGGAGGCCATGGCCCGGTTGCGCAAAAAAGTCCGCTGGTATTCCAAATTTTCCCTGGAAACGTTATTGCGCATCAGAGACGAGATGCAGGCCAAATACGCCAAGGCTGGCGAAGCTGTTGTCGTCCGGCAAGCCTTCCTTGCCATGTGTCAGGAAACATCGTTCGTACGCCAGACCATCGGGACATACACATCACTGCTGGCAGCTGTGGGCTTTGACGTCCAGGACGGTACCTTCGGTCCCCAAATGCCGCTGTCCCGGCTTGTGAGGGTCGTGGAAGATTTCAGCACCATTCTTATGCTGCAAGGGGAATACGAAAAGGCCCTGCCGTATCTGCGGTTCATCGTTCTGCATTATGATGATTCTCTGTCCATGAGCGAGAACCTGCGTTCCAACATCATCGTTTTTGCCGTCACAGACCAGGAGAAAACGGCCGGCGTTTTTCTTCGGTTGTGGCAGGAGAATGAGGCCTTGCGCAAGGCACTCTTAAAGTTTGTTTTCCCTGCCTTTGCAGACGATCCTTACGGCCTGTTGTTCCTTGAGGACATCTTTAAGCAGACGCGTAACCTTGGGCTCCTGGAGATCATTGCGCTCAAGGCCGGCGGCATATCTGCGGACATGTGGTCCGGCGCCAAAGACGGGGTGCGCAAGACGCTCGAGGATTATCTGAAGCTCAACATCAGGCAGGCAGGCACCAAAAAACAGTTCGCCCAGAGGGCGCAGGCGCGCCAGGCGTTGAGGCTGATCTTCTTGAGCCGCGACAGGCATATGGTTGAGTTTCTGGCGGAGAATATGGCCAATAACAGACTTCATGAATTCAGACAGGATGTCGCCGGGCTTTTTGAGCAGGTTTTCGCACCCGCGGCCGACAACAATGCGTTCCTGCTTCTGGAGGATTGGGCCGCCGGCCTGAGGTTCTATGAGGCCCGGGAGCGGACGAACTACGCAAGCTTTGTCGATCCTGTTTGGCTTGAGACAACGCGCCAACGCATGCTGGATGCAGGCGTTGGCGTTGCCGAGGGCGTGGCGTTACGCGCAGAAGAAGGGGTTGTTGTCTTTGATGTCGCTCCATCAGCCGTTCCCGAAGGGATGGATCGTTCCGTTGTGGCCAGGGCCTTAAACAGCCTTCTTCTGGAAAAAGAATTGTCAGCCGGCCGCGTCTATGTCTCGACAGAAAAACTTACGGCTGAAGATGAGGCCAAAGTTGAACCGGCAGCGGCAAAGCTGACAGCTCTTGTGGCCGAGATCCTGGAGACAGAAGACATTAGGGAAGAAGCCGTTTCTTCTCCTGGTCTTGCGACGGAGATAGAAAAGATATTTTTAAAAGAGTTGCCGATTCGCCAGGGTGTGGGCGAATGGGCATATAGCCGCAAGTCTGTTGGTTCAACAGCCGTCGAATTAAGCCACAGGCATCTTATGTCTTTTAAAGGCAGAAGAGTTGTCGACTTGGGCGCAGGACCTCATCCATTTTTTGGAATCAATGCGGCCCGGTACGGAGCCTCGGAAGTCTTTCTTGTCGATCCGCTTTCCGGAAAAGCTCCGGGAGGAGACCGTATTGTCGAACAAATGATAAAGAGCACTCTGGATTATCAAGCGCATAAGGAGACTATTCGAAGATACGGCCTGAATTTAGTCGTCAACCTGATTGAAGAGTTGCCTCTTGAGCACCAGCAGGAAATCAGCCGTCGTCTCAAGTTGCATTATCTGAAAACGCTTAACCAGGTCCTGGCCGATGGAGATGTTTCCGAAGGAAGCATCGACATGATTTGGTCGGGATTTACGCTCGTATATCCCTTAGGGCGTGAATTTTATGGAGAATTTTTCGATGGAGTTTATCGAGCCCTCGCACATGGCGGATTCTTCCTTGCCGATACCGACGGTTCGGTGGGTGATCATGAGCGCGAGGCGCTCAAGAGCGTCGGATTTAGTGAAAAGGCCTTGTATTTATTCAATAAAAATGGAGCAGGCTTTATTATGGCTCAGAAAAAGGTTGATTCTTTTGTATTTCCTCTTGAGGAAGGATACACTTCTGTCAATGCGGAACAGTCTGTTCAGGAGTGGCTTGGTCAACAGGTTATCGTTGCTGAGGCCGTCGCTGAAGTCGAGAAGAAAATAAAGGAAATGTATTTTCCATATAGCCGTTCTATCCAGACACACGCCATGTATTGGTTAGGGAAGATGTTGTCTGAGATTCAACTGTCCGGGATGGTCCTTACGGTCGTTGAACACCTGGAGAGGGTAGCCAGAGAAAGAGCCGAAAGGACATACGAAGAGCAAGTAAAAGCCGCACAGGGGTCGCTGGCGGCCATCAGAGAACATATGCCTGTGGCGCCGGAAACAGCCGAGCAAAGAGCAGCGCGCCTGCTTAAGCATGAATTGATGAAATTATATGCGCCTTACCATGACATGGATCATCGATATGCGGCGCAGGATATTCTTAACATTCCGCCAGGGGTAACAGACGATTTATTCCTTAGGGTTGCCAAGGAGGCGGGATTGGAAAAACATTTGGAACGCGCCGCGCGAAGCATCGATGAGGGGCTGGCTAATTACGCGAAGCAGACCTTAGGCAGATATCGAGAGATGCTCCATAAGGAGGAGACCGAGAGGTCTCCTTTGAGTTCACCGTCTATCGGGAAACAGGGGTCGGGACAGCAGGCCGAGGATTTATCGCATCGAGCCGCAGGGCACCAGGGTAGCTTCTCGCAGCCAGTGGATGAAAAAGAAAATGTCGCAAAGACTGTTCTCATCATCTGTCATATGATCCACCAAAGGCATGGGAGAGGGATATTTTTGATCGAAGACGCTTTAGATGCATCGCTAAACCTCATTCAGGGCCGTATCTTTGACAGGATTTATGATGTGGTGCATCCGTCCTACGATTCGGAATTCAAAGATCTGCGCGGCCTGACTTTTGTCAAGCAGACGCCGTCGGATCCGAAAAACTATACGATTCCCGGGTTAAACGGCGAGATTTTTGTTTTGGCCGGAGGGCAGCTGGCAGGATGTCTTTTCAATCTTTTCAAAAGCTTTATCGTCCAGCTGAAGTCATTGCCTGTCTTGTCAAGCGGCCGGCCGAGAGAAATTCATTTTATTGCCGATGCCGTCTATTATCAGAATAGTCCTTACGGGATAGATGGTTATCAGAGACTCCAGGAAACCTTTGGTCTGGTGTATCGTCCGTTTTTGGATCGGTCAGGCCTGGCGTATGAGAGAGTCCGGGAAGATGCGCCGGAGGCAGACCTTGGATCGATCGGGCCGGCTGTCACGATCTATACATGGCCGAGTCATGGTGAATTTTTGAAATATATCAGGCCGATCGTCCGAAATACGGATACAATCCCTGTCTTCAGCTCACCGGCATCGCAGGCCGTCACAGAAGTCCTGGAGAGCGTTGCCTTATGGAAGCGCCTGAATGCTGCGACGCTTGACGACCGCAGCGACAAGAATCCTTTTGCGACGAAACTCCAGGAATATGCCTCGGGGCTTTACGAGGCCCGCGGCTTATACGCCTGGCCGATCCATGACAGGCGCCTGTATGTCCAGGCTATTTTTGACGCAAAGAGATATCCCCGCGTTGCCGCGACCCTTGAGGAGTTATTTCAGCGTTTTGCGGCCGGGTTTGTAACAGGAAATACGAGCGCGTTCCTGCCGCAGTTGTATTATGAATTGGCCAGCGCTCTCTCGGACATGGAAAGCGCCTTCTCGATCCTGGATAACCGTAATATCCGTTATGGCGTGAATCTGCTGTTTGATTTCTGGGACAGGGAAAAGAGAATTTTCGAGCTGTTTTATCTGACGCACGCCATCGAGGATGAATTGCGGCAGCCCGGTTCCGGCCGCCTTCCTTTGATTGCGGCCATGCAGGACCTGCACGGAGGGGCAGCCCGCGCCCGCAGCCTTGTCGGATTTGTTTTAGGATTGCCGGCCGATGCTTACACGAAGATCGGTTCCTTGGGCGATTTGAGGTCGCATCTTGCCGCCAGCGGCATTGATGCCCGCCGCCAGGCCGCAAGGTTTATCGGCCTGAACGATAAATATGACCGGGGCAGTGATCCCCAGGGTGTTTTTGAACTGGTGCGCTGGCTCAGAGATGCCGGTAAGCTCAAGCCTTTCATCGGCAACCACGAATTATGGCGGACACTGGCCGTTTTGGGCGTGCACTTTTTATTTGAGGCCAATGGCATCGACTACACGGCCAAGGATGTCAAAAATCATCATGTCGCATATTGGCTGCGCGAGGCCTTCCGGCATGCCGGTTGGGGGGATGTCGAGTTGACGCAGCTGAATCAGGAGCGCTTCAACGCGGCGCTCAGGACGATCAATGCCATCCTGCAGTTGCATCGTCTGCGGCCTTTTGATACCGTCGATCTCTTCTTTATCCAGGGCCGTTTCTCCGAAGAGATCAAGAGATTGAAGGATGAGAATGCGGTCATAAGAGCCCGCAATGAGCTCAACAGAGATAACCCCGCTTATACCCGTCAACAAGAGCTTCCTCTGCCCGATATTTTTGCGCAAACGCTTGTTTATCTCAGGCAGGTCAAAGACGCATATAATGCGCGGATTGCGGCTTTAAACCAGCAGCTTGCGGCAGATATCCCCTTGATCGACTTCGAGGAAGTCAATCTGGATAATTTCTGGCGCGACCCCGTGATCATCGAACGCACCCTTTGGGAACTGAAAAATTTCAGGCTGTTCTATGTGGACGTTCTGGGTAATCTCCATATGCATAATATCGTTCCCATCGACTACGAGAAAGGCGGGTTTGCCGTCGCGTATAAGGGGCTGTCCGGCTTGCCGGCGCTGGAGTTGATGGCCGAGGACATCCGTTCTTTCTTCCAGGATGTGACCGACCTTCCGGATTCCATGGTATTCCGCAGGAAGATGTGGGAAGCGCTGGGTGAGGCTTTTACGATCATCAACGGCTGGTATTCCGATATCGATGCCCATGCCAAAGCCGTTGCCGTCAAGAATTTCGTGGACAGGGGAGGATTGGAAGGCCTGGGTCATGAGATCCTCGGCCATATCGCCCAGGTTTTTGTCGACAGGGAATCGAGCCTTTTTGTCATCTGGGGCCATAATGAGCGCAAAAAGTTTGAGGGCGACAAGACCGCGCTCCCCTGGATCGTCTTGTATCCTGCACTGAATAGCGGTATCGCCAATATCGATTACGAGATGTCGGAGGGGTATTCCGACAGAGGCGCGGTCCTGACGTTCTTCAAGCGGGATGACGCCGGCGCCATCACAGGGATGAGAAAATGGGGATACAGGAAGGGGTCTGCGGTCATCGAGGACCTGACGTTTGAGGATACGCAAGGATTGACGTCCGAACAGCTCGCCATGCTCGAGATGCTCGCCGACGGCCAAGGCTTTATGAGGTGGTACAGGCGCAAAGCCCTGCATCAGATCATCGAGGAGTCGCAATGGCTTATCCGCAGGGCCCGGGAGGCCGCAAGAATAGACAAACTTGTCTATGCGCGTACCATCCAGGAGGCGGCGGAAAAAGAATTGGCCTCCTCGCCGGCCGGGAGATCGCACGCGGTAGCGCGCCAGGACAGGGATATCAGCTCGCCGGCGGCCCTCAGGCGCGCAGGCGATTTCGAGCAGAAGATCCTTGCTGCGATCGAAGTGCTGGAGACGTCGAGAAGAGACCATGGCGCTGTGGCCGTGCTGCCGGACGATCAGGAGATCATCCTGGTCGGCGACCTGCATGCCAATAACGCCAACCTCGCGCAGATTTTGGGCGCAGGATCGGTCGAGAAGAAACTCAGGGAAGGCCGGGCCGTGCTGGCCATCCTCGGTGACGCCGTGCATCCGGATTCTTATATGATGCGCCAGCCTTCCGCCGGCCAGGCATTTCTCGCCGAGATGGACTCCTCTGTCGCCATCATGAAACATATCTTCTACTTGATCGGCGCCTATCCCGGCCGGGTTTTCTATGTGGCTGGCAATCACGACACCTTGACCGACAAGGCCAACAAGGGCGCTGTTTCCCAGGGCCTGGAATTCAGGGAAAAGTTACGGCAACTCTGTGGCTCTTCGTATTTTGGGGATCTCTACAACTATTTTATCCGGCTGAGCCCCGTCATGATGGTCGCCGACGGCTTGGCCGCTGTCCACGCTGGCCCGCCGTCACGCCGTACCGGCATGGCCGTGTCTCGCCAGGACCTGGAAGGCCTGGATCCAAGCAATATTTATGATCCCTTGGTCCGCCAGCTTCTCTGGAACCGCTTCGACGAAGAGTATGATGCAGATGATGTCAGGGCATTCCTCGGACAGGTCAAGTCCTGGTATTTCCCGGATTCAGAAAAAGAATTCAAGCTCGTTGTCGGCCATTCACCCGACTTAATCTCTGCGGTTTCATTCTACGCCGAACTTGTCCCCGGCATCCATTATGTGATCTACGGCGCCTTCCAGGATATGCCGGGTTATACCTCATACAAAGACGGCGCGCTTGGGTTTGTGCCTGTTTCAAGTTCTCCGGCGCGGTCATCCAGGATAGACAGGTTCCTGCGTCCGTTGGTGGCACGTCGCGGCCAGCTGGTGGAAAGCGGTTTTGAGACGCGTCCCGGGACCCAAAGACACGTCCAGAAATTCCTTGAGGCCCTGGATGAGCAGAATGTGCCTATTGCCGGCGCCCTGACCTGGGCGATCCCTCATGTCGAGGAGGCTGTTAAGGACAGGCCGGTCAAGTGGTTCAAGATGGCCATGCAGTTGGGCACGGCGTTGATTCAGGAAGAGAATATCCTGCCTTGTCCTATCTTGGCCCTGGGCATTCCCGCTGCGGCAGAGGCTTCGGAAGGACGTGAGGATCAATATGCACAGAACCTTAGCCAATTAAAATCCTGGGCCGTTGTTGTGAACAAGACCGTCAGGGAGGATATATCCAGGCGATACGCTTCTTCGTGGAAAGAGGCGTCCTGGGGGGCGGTGGAGCCGGTTTTAAAGAAAGAGGTATATCGAAAGAATGTGGAATTATTGGGCGGTTTTGATGGCAGCTCTATGGGCCGTCCAGAGGATTTCAAACAAGAGCTGGATAAGGCGTTATATTCATTTATTTGTTCTGTTCAGGATCCGACGGGCGGCGAAAGCTCGCCGGCAGGGAATACAGAAAAATTCAGGGGCCTATTGAACGAAAGGCTGCTGTTGGTCTATAGCAAAGAAAAACATACGATCAGAAAAGAAGCGGCCGGGGTCTTAAGAGGCCTTTATGAAAACGATCCTTATGCTATCAGCGTATTTTTATCAAATCATGGCCTGGATCCTGTGAGCCTGTTAGATGACCCCTTGCTTTATCTGGATGAGTTGATCCGGGCGATGCCGGAGACGTTTGAACGTTTCAGGGAACCGGTTGAAGAAATCCACCGGGAGCTGACGTTAAAAGAAAAAGAGATCGCCGATTTCTTCCGTGCCTTGCCCGAATCAGCCAGGGAAAGTTTAAGGAGAGAATATTCTCATGAATTGAAACAGATGGGTTTGTCCAGCTCGCCGGCCAAGTCATCGGTCTATCGCCAGACCATCCTGCCGGCGGAGGCCAGGGCGCAGGCAAGACACACGGAGGTGCGGCGCCTGCTTTCCAAGACGCTTGAACTGGCTTATGAGCGTTACGAGGCAAGGGATGTCGGCCGCCGCCTGGGCGCACTCAAGCGTTCGCTGCGTTCCGCCGGTCTTGCGCGGGCCGAAGAGATCATCAGATTCATCGAAGCGGGCAATGAGATGGCCGCGACATGGATCCTGGCCGGGCTGGCCTACGATTGCGCCCAACAGCGTCGCGGGCTTTTGGCTGAGCGGCTGGAGAGGGTCAAGTCCAGGCAGAAGATCGAAGAGGGCCGCGACGGCAAGGTGACAGTTTTGATGGGCAGGTTCGTTGAGAAGGAAGGCGCGGCCGTGCTGGAGCAGAAGCCTGAGCGCCGCACCTTGTATCGCTGGCACCGTATTTTCGACCAGGTGTTTGAGTCCCTGGCGACGGAGACGCTGAAGACCCGGGAACACGCCGAAGCCCTGGCCGATATCGAGCATGAACTCGAAGGAGATCCTTCTTCTGCGGAGATGTTGGCAACCCTCGCCGCCATCGCGGTGTCCATGAAGGGCGTGCGCGTGGAAGAGAAGAAACAGGCCCGTCAGGAACTTGAGTTGGCTGTAAAGTTGATCCAGGTGGGCCGCTTCAAACCCGCCCGGGAAGCCGTCGGCATGGCCAGGAGCTATATGGATCTGCGGCTTGCGGCCATCGATGGAGAGATGGCACACCTCCAGCAGTTGCGTCTGCGCCTGCGTGAACTTGGCGAGGCCCGTTTTGAAAAGGTCGCTGGAGCCGCAAGCCGCCTCAGGGCCGCTGTGGCTGCCGGCAATATGGCCCAGGCCCGCGATGATATGGCGCGGCTGCTCCATCTTCCGTATTTATGGGAACCCGATTTTGTCGGCGCCAGGAACATTATTGTGCGCACACAGGAGATCCTCGGCGATATTGTCATCCGGCGCGCCAAGGCCGCTGCCGCAGGAAAAGAAGCGACGACGATCCCGCAGCAACAAAAAGCATCAGAGAATATCGGCTACCTCGCCGAGATCGTCCGGGAAGGCCGTTTCACGAACCATTTTATGATCGCTTATCAGTCTCTTTGGCTTGCGGTTTGCTCAGGACAGGCCAAGGGTTATAAGGATGCAGATGCGGTATTTGAAAAGGTCTTTTTGAACTGGTCAAAAGATCATCAGATGCTGCGCGGCTCGCCTGAGCATCCTCAGCCCAGAGAGGGCGGGGCTTCCTCTTCCGATGAAGGAAGGCCCCAGCCCGGAAGGGGCGGGGCTTCCTCTTCCGATGAAGGAAGGCCCCAGATGTCCCGCTACTGGCACGCCCGCCTCTATAAGACCGTCTTTATTTCCGAACGTTCCCCTGCTTTCCGCGCCTGCGACAGCATCCTGTTTGTCCTGAAAGTCAGGCATTTCGGCACGCTCATTCCTGTCCTGCGCCGCAACGACCACAAGAATCTCCTGCGTGTTTTAGCCCAATACCTTTCCAGGAAAATAACCTTCGGTAAACAGATACCGGAAGACCAGCGGGATGCGTTTATCAAAGAGCTCCTGGAGGCCGCAGCAACAGATTACGAACTGTCCACGACAGCCGAAGATAAGGATATCCGTGCTCTTTATAAGGCCTTTGGTATTTCGCAGAACGATGCGGCCCTGTCTTCGCCGGCAATGCCTGCCCTCAGGCGGCCGGAAATCACCGTAGACGTGACGGGCCGGACTGATCTTGATATCGACAAGGCAGCCAGGGTCCTTTTGCCGTCGTATGAGACGTTAAGGGCCGTCAATGTGATCCTGCATCATGCGGATATAAAAAATATCAACCGGATTGCCGTGGTTGCCTCCGGTGAATCTTATCGCGCGCAAGTGGAAGACAGGACGCTGAGATTGTTCCTGCCGGGCGCAGGAGACGATGGGACAATAAACATCTTTCGGGCTGTGCAGCGAGATTTGGGCTGGGATCTGAGAGACGCCTTGAGGCATATCCAGTATCATGCGCCCCATCTTTTGGCCCTGCCGGACGATTTCGGTGCGATCAACGTGATCCTGCACGCAAGAATGGCGGGATTGGGCGATGTGGTTTTTGTTGCCAATGCCGCGCAGATCTTTGCGACGGCATTCCCGGACAAAAAGGTCCGCTTGATCTTCCATCAGGCAGACGATTTCCTCTTGGCTGTCGAGACGAAGATCATTAAAGGGCTCAATCCGGAGCTGAAGCGCCAACAGATCGATGGGGTGGAGGTGATCAATGCCTCCGGCAGCGGCCGCCGCGTCTACGGAGAGGGCAGGCGCCCCGGCAGCCCTTATCTTGATAATGCATGGTCCGATATCCAGGACGGCATCGTTGGAGAGAACGACGTTTCTGTCGTCTATGCCTTGGGCGGGACGGAAAAAGAAATACACGGATACGACTTGACGCGTTATGGCGGCAAGGCCAGGGCGCAGCTTTATGTTTACGAACTGGGCTTTGAAAGCCTTATCCAGAAACCTCTGGAGCATGGCGAGGCACATTTGGGGTTCGGCCCCGATGAGGCAGGAGCCGCGCCGGTCTCGCCCGTTTCCAAGGATATCTATTCGAAGAAGTATCCGCGTATCAGCGAGCGTATCCGTCAGGAGCGCCGCAGGATCATACAGAAATTCACGGCTTGGCAGGTCTTGGATACCACCCTTGGTCAGAAAGACCTGGAAAGGACGGTCGCCTCTGAATGGGGCTTCCTCTACGTCCATCAGGGCCAAAGCGTCGGGAGGTATTTCGGTATTTTCGAACGCGCCCGCAGCCAAGACGCATCCTATCGCCGTAAAGACACGACATTTTTCATCATGTGCGGCCGCAAGGACAAGAGCGTCCGTGACGAGATCGCGCGGCTGGCAGACGCCCATGATTACAACCTCTTTGAGTTCGGCAATCACGATCCTTTCCTTGAGGTCATGCGGGTGTCACGGAACAACAACGTGACCATCATCCTGGACTACTCCGTGCCCCGCAAACTTTTTAACGAGCTCTTCCTTTACAGCGACGACCTGCCGTCGGTCGTCAGCGGCCAGGACAATCTTGCCAATGTCCTTTACATGAACGTCTTGTCTTCCGGCCGGCCGTTCTTCTGGGAGGTGTTGATCTTCCAGGCGACGGCGGCCCTGACGACCCAGATCTTTATCAGTCATGAGATTGGAAACCAGAAGGCGCGCCGCCTGGCCGGCCTGTGGGATCTTTACAGCAAATCCGATGAACAGCCGCAGATGTTCTCGGCGCCGCGGCCATTCCGCGCTTTCTTTAAAGAGATGGCGCTGGCCTTAGAAGAGCATCCCAAGTTCCTACCGCAGATGTATTATGCCATGCTGCGCCAGGTCCGGCAGCATGATCTGGGGAGGTCCAGGGACAGGGCCGAGGAGCTGATGCGGCAGCTTGAGCCTTTCGGGAAGTCTTCGCCCGCCCTCGCGCGTTCAAGCCCTGCCCGGCAGAAATATTTTTCCATGCCTCCGGATATCCTGGTGAGGGAATTACAGAAAGAGCGTTTGCTGATCGACCGTATTCACAGCCTGTGGCCTGCGGCGGTCATCGTCTTCGGCAGCGCGCGTATCCCCAGAGACGACGCGATGTGCCAGGAGGCTTATGAGTTTGGCACAGAAGTCTATAACGCCAGGTTGTCTTTGCGCACGGGCGCGGGACCATCGATGATGGAAGAGCCGTTAAGAGGATATCTTGAGACAAGGGCATCGGCAGGAGACATTGTTTCCCGGTGGAACAGGACGCAAGGCATTCGTATCTATTTTGATCCGCGTAAGATCCATTTTGAGCAGAAGACCTCGCCCTATGTGGAAGAATGCCATGAATTCTGCCATTTTGTGACGCGCAAGATGGGGCTTTTCAATAACAGCATCGGTATCGGCGTATTCCCGGGCGGCTTCGGGACGCTGGATGAGTTTTTTGAGGTTTGGGCCAGGAACGGCTCTCTTGTCCTTATTGGTTCTTCTTATTGGAAGCCGATCATGGGAGCGTTCCAGCAGAGCTGGGAAGACTACGGCCTCATGTCGCAGGTTCCTTTTATGCCGTTTGTGACGAATACGCCCCGTGTGGCGCTGGCGCATATCAAACGGCACGCCATGGCGCCGTATCATGTGAATCCTAAGCGCACAAGGGATGCCAACGCCGAGATCGCCGCATCAATAAAGAAGTTGTCCGGCTGGTTGCCCAGTGTGACCTTTATCGGCCATCCGCAGGCCGCAAGCGAAAAAGAATTGGCCATTGCACAAGAGCTTGCCTGGCAGATCACACATCAGGGCGTTCCTGTGCGCATCGGTTCCGGCAGTTCGCTTTTGGCCAGGCGGCTGGCCAAAGGCGCCAGACCGCATTACGACCTCCTGCAGGCGACACTATACATCGACATCAAAGGTTTTATGCCAAAAGAAGAGAATGTGATCTTGAGCCGCCATATTTCCAACCACCATGTGGTTCTCGCCGAGAATTCCAGGGATTTTGTTTTTGTGCCCGGCGGCCTGGGGACCATGAACCGCCTTTTCGACATCGTGGCCCTCATGCAGACACACAAGATACCGCGGCGGCCGCTGGTGCTGGTTGGCAGGGATTTCTGGGAACGGATCAAAGAGACATTCATCCATCAGGCGTTGTCTTATCCCGGCGCGCCGCTGATCAAAGAAGAAGACGCCGAGCTCCTGCAGATCGTGAATTCTGCCGATGAGGCGCTCAGATTCTTAGAACCGGGATTGCGTTACTCCGGATCCGATGAAAATGGAGAGGGGATTTCTTCTCCGGCCGCACCTCTGTGTCGGACTGTTGTTTCGCAAGAGCGCCCGTCTATGCATCAGTCGGCCGCCACAAGGTATTCCGACCGCCTCTTTGTCGGGACGGCGGCGGTTTCGGCCGCTTTGGGTGTCAATGCCTGGGTCATCGCCAGGGCGTTGTTATTCGGCGCGGCCACCATGGATACGGGAGGTTTCTACGTTGCTTTTTGCGCCATCGCGGCTGTCATCTGGTTCTTGAGGCCGTTATGGGAAGAACCGCTCTATGTAAAGATCGGGCGTCTCTGGGTTTCTGCTTTGACGCTCGGCATTGCGGCCGGCACGCCGTTGCTTTTTGGGCCCGAAGGAGCCCTTGCCGCCGTTTCCGTGATCGCGTGTCTGGCGATCCACGAATCAGGCCACGCCGCCGCTGCCCGTATCGCCCATATTCCTGTCCGCGATGTCCGCATCGACCTGCTTATCGGCGCCGTGAACAGGGATGAGCTCAAAAGTTATGACAAGGCTCTTGCGCCGCGTTCTTCTTTGATATTTTTCGCCGGCGGTCCCATAGCGAGTTTGTTTACTGCTGCGGTGTCAGCCGCGATCTTTGTTTTTGGGGCTGATGGCCCCGAGGCCGCGTCCGGAATTCTGGAGCAGGCTTTTGTGCATCCCGCGGCCATGTTTGCAATGATGAATCTTTTGTCTCTGGCCGGGCCGATGTGGATTTTTGATCCCGAGAGCGATGCGGCTCATATGCTGAAGGCCTTGCGCAAGATGCCTTCTTTGCCTAAGGCAATGAAGGCATCCGTACAAGAGCCGGATTCTATTTCTTCGCCGGCAGTCCGTTCCCTCGTCGGTCTGGATACGGAACGTATCGCTTCCTTGAATTTACCGCAGAGCCAGGGCCATGTGGAGAACGTCGTCGTATTAACGGAATCGATCGGCAGGGCTTTTGGGCTTAAAGGCCGCGATCTTTGTCTTCTGAAATATCTTGCCCTGGGCCACGATATCGGCAAGAACGATCCGAGGATCCGCGATCTGTTCGTGGAAGGCCGCATCTGGACGCCCGAGGACGCCTTGCGCGGCCGCCTGCATTCCCGCTATTCCATTGATACGCTGGAGCAAGAGTTCGATATGACCATGGTGACCGGCGAAAGGGAAGTCATCCTGTGGCATAACCGCACGGATGCGATCAAGTGGAGGTGGGTCTCTTCTTATTATCGCGCTCTCTGGCTTATGCTTCTCATTGCCGATAACATCGATGCCCGCATCGATACCTCGAGGAACCACAAGAGGGGCCAGCGGCTTGTCTTTGATCCCATGATCGCCCTGGGGTGGATAGGGCGCCTGATTGCCCAGGATGGCAATGACCGGGATATCCGCAGGATCCACAACGTGATGCAATCCCTGGTTTATGACCCTGCGTTTATGGCAACCGCTAATAAGGCTGCAGGACGCCAGGCTCTTTCTCCTGCAGATGGGATCATCTTTTCGCCTTGTCATGTGTCGCCTGCTGCCGATCCTCAAGCGATGAATGAGGGCGATGTTGATGAAAACAGGTCTTCGTCCTCTGCCGCTGCGAGAATGATCGGCCCGGAAGAGGCGCAAAACCTGTTGAAATCACAGGAGATATTGGATCAGGTCTATCTCTTGGAATACAGGAATATGCCTGGTTCCTGGAGATGGAAGAAGGCGGAGATGGAAGCGGTTGTTCGGGACGAGGAAAACCTCTTCTTCCTGCTGGAAAAAGACGGCGGGTTTATCGGTTATGCGGTTTTTGAAAAGAGATTGAGAATGCTTTCGAGATTGGTCGTTGCTGTTAAGAAAGCGTCCCTGGGTTCGACACTCTTGGAGCGGGTCCTGGACCGCCTGGGGAGAGCGGGTTTTGTTGAGTTTGTGATTACGCCCGTCAACAACAGCCGGGATTTTTATTACACATTCGCCCGCAAGAGGCCGGCATTGGTTTCTGCCGAGACCGTCGGCTTGAATATGATCAAGTATACGATTGTTCCCGATCTTTCATCGCCTGCACAGCGCGGGGATTTGCCGTTCGGCAGGCCGCGACCGGGCCGGACTGAAGCCGCCTGCGCCGAGCGTTTCGCGGAACTGAGATCGACGGGATTTGCGGGATACCGCGCTGTCCGTCCCGCAGAGACGCCGGATTGGCTTGCGGAACTCCTTCATTATTACGAGATCAAATCCGACGAGGCCCAGACGCAAAGGCTAAAGGCCCTTATCGTTTCAGGAAAGCTTTTGATGAGCCCTCCCGACAAAGAAGAAGATATCTTCTTCGGCATCTCCGACGGAGATATTTATCTTGTCGCCCTCCATGGTGCCGATCCTGCCGTGACCCTCGCCTATCTTTTGGGCAGTCCTTCCAAACCCCGCCTGCGCCTCCTGGCCGAGGAAGATTTCATGCGTCACCGCCTGGAAAAGAAACTCATCCAGGCTTCTTTTGCAGACGCCGACTTCGATCTCGTGGCCTGGGGCCAGAATCTCAATGCGCCGGACCATCTGGGCGAAGAATCCAAGTGCTACCAGTATCTGGTGGTCGGCCGCTCCGTGTCCGCCGGCGTTGTCGACGCCTTGTATCGCAGCGATTCGCTTTCTGCCGGTGAGATCCTCTATCTCTGGACGCTCAACGAGATCGCCGGCCTGGGATGTTACCTGCCGACATTTTATCATTCCTTAAGTCTGGCTGTGGGGCCGGAAAGGCTGGAGGGGCTCCACGGCGGCGCTTCGATGACGACACAGGAGATGGTCCTGGCGTATCTCCTACAGGTCCAGACGGAATTGACCGCCAAGATCGCGACCCTGGATTCTTTCATTACCCATAACCGGGGCGACCGCGAAACGCTCACGAACAAGATCTATACCTACAACCGCCTGACCCGCATCATGCTGATGGCAGGGTTGATCGCGCCCGAGGAAGCCTGGGAGATGGAATACGGGCTCATCGACAGGATGCCCGACGTCCGCGACCTTTTGATCTTTATCAAGATGAGGCTGGTGGATTACCTGCGCCGCACGCCTTCGGCCTGCGGCCGCGAGAATACCGTCAGGATGTTCGATGGCCTGTCGGAGGCGCAGAAGCGGCGCTTCGGGTATGTCGCGTGGCTCAGGAAGAATCTCGGTGATAATCTTGTCGCTGTCGTCGCTTATGGCTCTTCCGTGATGGAAGAGACGAATTATTCGGATTACGACAATCTTCTCATCGTGCGCGACCTTGCTGCGGCCTATCGCGTTCTCAAGGGCAGGGATTTTACCTATGATCCCGCGACCCGGCAGGTGGATGAGACTTGCCGAACAGGCAAGCTTGTTTCCTTCGTCATCCTGCCGGAGGATTGCTGGCAGGATTTTGTCCGTTTCAATTCGACAGCCAACCGCCGCGCCGAGGATAACTTGGTGATTTACGGATCGGTCGAGATGCCCAAACCGACGGACCTTGAGAGCGTTCAGCGGGGGTTGTCGTCCGCCTATGTGCGCCTGAAGATCCTGCGTTCCATGATCGCTTGGCTGTATCGCCATCCGGAACAGCTGATGGGTAAAAAGGCGTTGTTCGAGTATTTCGCCAAAAATAACATTTATCTGTTGGCTGCGGCCCTGAATTACCACGAGGGATGGCGCAGCCGCGGCAAGCAGGAGCTTTTGGCGCACCTCGAAGAAATCGGCGTGACCATCCCGGCTTATCATGAGGATGCCGCGTCCCTGCGCGTCTCCGTCGTGGAGATGGTGCGTTCTTCCTTTGAGGTGCATGCCAGATTGTTTGAGGGGATCCGGCCGGACTTTTCCTTTATGGATACGAGCCTGGTGCCCGATAAGGTGATCAGGAACCTTGAGGACAGACTGGGACCTGAGGCGCGCCGTGGCCGGCGGGATGTCCCGGCAAGAGTCTTGACCCGGCCCGAAGAGATACTAGAGCAGCTCGTATCATCGCCCGCCGTTTATTACGATTATTACGTCGATATGGATTTTTCCAGGAATTTCCTGCGGCTTGGCGGCAAGGAACGCAAGATGACGGCGGTCTGGACGTCTTCTGCCCAGGGCCAGGTGGCGGAGATCTTCGGCGACAACAAGATGGTGTTGCATCCGGACGCTGCTGCTTACGATTTCCTGCGGACAGTGCGGGAGGCCCTGCTTGTTCTGTTTCCGGAGAACTTCTGCGGTTTCAGCGAGAGGCCCCTGGAATTCTTTGTTTCCGTAGCCCTGGGAATTTATGACGATCATCTTGCGCTTGAGGTCGGAGAGCATTCTTTCGAGATCTACGCGGCCAATTGTATTGTCTATCGAAAGCAGTTGATCTCCGGGAGGGCCCTGGGTCAGGTGGATGCCGCCCCGGAATCTTTCATGGATTGGACGGCCATCTACCAGCCGTTGGGCCTGGCTTTGTTGATCCTGGCGAAGATCCCGTTTATTTTTGAAGACGGGCATCGCCCACAGCTCCTTGCTTATAGGTGGGATGAGTTCTGGCAGTATGTTTGTCAGGCCAAAGCGTCGGGCCGCCTGCCTGTTTTCTTGGCGTGCCCACAGCCGCCGCGGCCCCATCAGGACGGTCCTGTTTCATCTCCCGCCTTGGGCGGTTGGCGGCGGGCGGCGGGACGCCTCCGGGAATTCCTCGGGCCGGGCCCCAAGACGCCGCAGGAGACGCTGGCCGCATTTGTCGCAAAGGCCAAGATCGGCCGCGAGGCCGTCGTGACACTGGAAAAAGACCTGTTGGAGCATAGGGATCTCAGGGCCTTGCTTGTCGGCTGCCGCAACGAGATTTCCATCGGCAGAAGGCCGGGCACGTTTACCTATATATTCAGGAAAGAAGAAGAGTCCGTTGCTACGCAGACCTTCGATGGCGGCTTCGATTTTGTCGGTCACACGCATCCGCCGGACCGCTACGGCGTATTGATGCGCTTCTTGCCCAGCGACACGGACCTTTATTCGTCCCGCGGCCGCCGGTTCTTCATCCTGTCGGCCGTGGGGGTGACATGGTATATGGCCGATGAAAGCATCGTTCTCGATGAAGAGGCCTACAAGGAGTATGTCGTTTCCGCAGAGACCGGGCATAAGACCGCCCAGGTCATCGCGCAGGAGATGCGCGAGCGCTTCGACGTCGAGGTAGAGGTCGTTGCGGACCGTCCGGCTGCTGCGGACGATCTCTCAAGCCCTGCGCAGGCCCCGGCGGCGCTCAGAACGATCCGGATCACAGAAGAGACCCTGGAAGATATTGAGAGGTATGCCGCCGCAACGGTGAACAGCGCGACGGAGATGCACGGCTTGATCGTGGCTGCAGGCGAGGTGACAAAGTTGTTCGCCCTGCCCGAAAAACAACTTGAGGCCGACGGCCGCCTGAATTATATCGAGCGCTACCTGTGGCTCCGGGCGATGTTTGCCGACAGGCTTCAGGCGTGGATCAAAGACAGGGGCCTGGATGGGGCCGCGCTCGTGCCCGTGGCCGATATCCACACGCATTCCCGCAGGCATTATTTAAGATATACCTCCGCTTTTGGCAAGCCTTTGGAGAGAGAACAGGAATTCCCCGTTTCTTATGCGGTTTCTCCCAGCTCCGAGGACCTGTATTATTGGGGCGTTCTCAAGAAACACGGATATGCGGTTTATGGCTTGTCTCTGGGCGTTGAAGAGCGTGACTATTTCCGCAAGATCGCCGCAGACGTCCTGCGGCGGGAATACCACAGGAAGATCAAAGAGGTTATCCCGGTAGCGATCGCCGCGCTTGTCAAGGGAGAGCTTGTTGTCGGCGTCTATCGGCCGGCCAACGGCGCAGGGTATGACGAAAACAAAGATCGGTTGTTTATCGAGTTGTCCAACGGCACGACCATCGGGCATGCCGGGAGGGCCCATGATGCCGGAATCATCGATTATTTAGGTCTGGAAGTTTCGGACGGGGACGGAACCGTCAGGACATTAACTCCAGATTTTGTTTCGCATGCTGTTGTTCCATTCGGTGAAATGACGACGTCGTCTGCGGCGCAGAATTCCGCGCAGGACCAGAATTCTCAGGCGAACGGCGCGCGATGGCTCCTGGTCAAGGCCAAGCCCGGCCAGGACAAGAAGGTTGCCGCCATGCTCAAGATGAGGGGTTTTGTGGTCCTTTTGCCGAGAGATAAGGGCTTTTTTGGTTACCTGTATGTGAAGGTGCTCGCCCACCAGCGGGTGGACGATGTGATGTTCTTCAACGGCGTGATGAACCAGGCATCCTGTGTGATGTCTGCCGGTGACGTCGCTTCTGTCAAGACAGATATGGCCCGCCAGCGGCTCGACACAGGGGATTTCTGGGAGAGCGTCAGTTCTCCATCAAGAGATCGAGCGGCAACGCCCGGCCCCGCTGTTTTTGCCGGCGCGCAAGCTTTGCTTCGGGAATTAAAAGAGCGCGGGACGGTCGAGGCATTCTCGTTGTTGCTGAGAGTTCCCGTATTTATCGCCCTGACGCACGACCAGGTCGCGGGTTGGTTTGACGCCCTTGAACAGCGAGGGGTCCTTGAAAAGCCTTACGGGCTTTTCAGTTTCGACGAGCATCCGGACAACTGGCCTTACCGGGGAAGGCTGGGGATCAACAACTGGGTGAGCTATCTGGTGCGCAAGGGGTCTGTGTTCTCGGCCTGGTGGATCCCGCCGGAGATCCCGGCTTCTTATCCCGAAGACCACTTCGGCCGACGGGTCTTGGACAAGACGATGCTTGCGCGCCTGCCGTCCGGTCTCCGGGCCGCGGTCAGCATTGAATTCGATTATTATTCTTCGATCGATGAGAGGCGCGAGGACAACGAGATCGCCGCCATGACGCATGATATTGCCGAAGTTTTGAAGACCAGGAATATCGCGGCCCTGGCTTTGGTGACGGCCGCGGCAGACCCTGGGCGCGGTATCCACGAATACACCCCTCCGGACCAGGAAGCGTTTATCCTCGCGCGCCACCTCGAAGAATTCCAGATCGTGCCCGCGGCGCCGGCGCAGAGTTCCCCGGCCCGCGTCAGGAATAAGGATGCAGAAGCGCGTGCCAGGGAAATACAAAAGATTGTCTTTGGTGGTTTGGAAAATGCCGCCACCGGCGAAACCGGAAGGGCTCCTGTCGGCAGAGGTGTCAAGAGGGTTTTGGCTTGGGGTCTCGGCGTTCCTCTGGCACTGGCCTTGTCCGTCACGGTTTTATTCTTTAAAGCGTTTATGTTCATTTATTGCTTGCCTCACGAATGTGCGCATTTCATCGCCGGACTTCTTGCGGGGGTCCCCGTCAAGGAAATACAGATATTTGAGGCCAAACAGTCCTCTGCGTTTGCGCCTGTCGGTCCCAGGGCCGCCAGATTCCACAAGGATCTTTCTGTCCTGCCGGCATTCTTCCGGCTTATTCTTTCGCCCGTTGAGAAATATCTGACCATGGACATAAAGCCCATGATTCTGGCCAAGACCAACGGCCAGCGGAATTGGAAAGTATTTATTATGACAGCCGCCGGCCCGTTGACGGATATCCTGGCCGGCGGCGGCTTGTTCTATGCCGCTTCAAGGGGATCGTCAAAAGCCGCTATGGCCGCTTGCGTCCTTCTGGGCCTGCTGTTTGTCCGCTCCGGTCTCTATAATTTGTTATCGCGGAAGTCAACCGACAACGCCAAGATGCGCCGGGCCGTTTCCTTGATGAGGGCCGGCCAGAAATTCTATTCCGAGCCGTATTCTCCCGGAATTCATGCGCCTTATCGTCCTCTCTTTAGAACGGCAGCCCCATTGGCTTTCAGGCGGTCCATCAAACGCGATCAGCCGGACGTGAAAACGTCTGTCAGCTCGCCTGTCAGGACAGCCAGAAAGGCAGGCGGTTCACGGCCCAAAGTGACGGCTGCCGAATGCATCCGCGACCTCTGGGAACACAGGGACAAGCTGGCCGGCCGGGCTCTCCAGGGGCGCGCGCGGGGGGTGATGATTGTCGATGGAGAGACCGTTCCATGGCTGAGAACGACCGTGAGCCACGAGCACACCCGGAAATTGCTGATTGCCCTTGAAAGATGCGGATTGCTTTATGTTGTCCGGGAAAATGGCCCTGCATCGCTCACGGCACCAGTGAAATATTATCTGACCAGTGAGTTGATCAATGCCAGCCGCGAACAGATCGATGCCATCTGCCGCATCCCTCGGCTCCACGAAGGCCCGTCGCGCCTGAGCGCCAGGAGAGCGTCCCGCAAAACCTTGAATAAGATCAGTCAGCAGATCAGGGCGATCCTTCCTCTTTGCGTCGAACTGGAGGTGGCTCCCGGAAATATCCAGAAATTTCTCAAGATTGAGCTGTCAGTGGAGTCCAAAGCATCTTTTGCTGCTGCCATGACGACGTTTGCGGCGGCGACAGATGAGTTCGTTACACGCGTGACCCGGTGGCTGGAGGGAGAAGACGGCGATGTGATCAAAAAGGCCGTGGACACCTTTGAGAAAAAGATATCCTGCCTGGAGCCGTCCTGCGGCATAGACGGCCAGCTTCCTTTTGAGTTGATCATCAACACCAGGAATCACTATCTGCTTAACAAAACAGTGGCTCTGGGAGGTTTTATCGGTTGGTGCCTGAGCGACAAGGAGAGCAAGAGACGTCTGGGTGCCGCCAACATCAGAGAGGCGCTTGGGGCCTTAAAAGGTGTTGCCGGCCTTTTGCATTCCCTGGCCGGCACGGATGTGATCTTGGTCAACCAGTGGAAAGACAGCCCGCGGATGATCGCTTTCGATACCATCGATATCGAGATGTCGCTGGCCTACAGGGAAAAGATGAGCGATGGTGCTGTCAGTTCGCCGGCAACGGTTGGCCCGCGCATTTTGGTGGCTGAAGACCGTCCCGACGTGATGGAGATCCTGGTTTATTTTCTGTCCGAGATTGAGGGATCTTTGGTCGAAAAAGCCGAAGACGGCCTGGCCGCTATGGTAACGTTTGCACAACAGGATGTTGACATACTCGTGACAGACTTGGATATGCCGGGAATGGACGGGTATCAATTAGCCAAAGAGATAAAGCGTTCAAAACCTGGCCTGCTTATTGTCATGCAGACAGATAACGATACTGTGCTGCATCCTCGGAGCGGCCGGGATGAAACCAGGGTCGCTGACATTGGGCGGTATGTCGATGTTATCACTTCAAAGGACCCGGATCGCGTCGTTGCGGCCGTGAGCCGTCTTTTGGAATCTATCAGCTCGCCGGCGGCCCGGAAGCTGACCCTGGGAAGATTGGAACACTACTATGAAGATAACATCACCCCTCTTGTAAGAGAGACGGGGAGTGGACTTTTCGCGCCGGTGTATTTTGCCGACGTCAAAAAACTGGCGAGGCATCTGCCGAGGCAGCCGTATTTTAAAGGAATAAGCCGAGCGGCAGACCTGGGCAGTGGCGACGGCCGGGCGGTCATGGGCCTGGCTGCGCAGAAGTGCTTTGAAAGGGTGACGGGTTATGAGCTGGACGACGAGTTGCTTGATTTTAGCGGCCGGGTCCATCGCGACTTCGGCAGCGCAGACGGGATAGAGTTTAAAAAAGAGAACTTCCTTGATGCGGATTTCAGCGGTTTTGATTTCTACTTCTATTATGCCAAGACCGCCGATCCCCTTCTGTTGGGTAAAAAGCTGGCGCAGGAAGCTCCGGCCGGCGCGCTCGTGGTCATTTATCAATATCAACTGGACGGATTGTATGCTTTCTTGAAGGAAAACGGTTTTATTGTCGTCGATCGCATGAGGATCCCATATTTCAGCGTCGTGGATGGGGAGGTGGCTACGAGTTTCGTTGTCCTGCAGAAGGCTGCTGTTGTTTCGGCTCCGGATGTCCCTTCTGGATTGAGCTCGCCCATTCGGCTTGCGACCATGGGAGACATTGTTTCTTTTGCGTCGCGTCACAGTTATTTCCAGGAGGCCTACTATCACCAGGATAATCCTTCCTATCCGACCGGATGCGGCTGTTTTTCTTATCTGGTAGCAGAGGCCATGTCCGGGGAAATGTTTGATGTTTCCGTGCGCTGGAGCGGCGCACGCGACCATTTCCATCTTTCCATTCCTGTATCCCATCCGGCCGGCGGTCCGGCAGAGGCCATTGTTGATTACACCGCCGACCAGGCGGTCCGGGGAAAGGTCTCGCCGCTTATCGATTTGAGAGAAAATCTGAAAATAAGGTTCCCGGACGCCTATGCGTTGTATTGGCCCGAAAGCGCGCGCGTCATGACATTCCAGGACATCTGCATGGATAATTTTTATCTTGAGTTTGTCCAGATATGGATGCTGGCGGAAACACTCAAGAACGCCCTGCCGCAAGGAGCTGCTGCGGTGGTTCGCGAAACAGGCATTCTTTCTTCGCCGGCTTCGGAAAATCTCGATCCGGAGCGCCTGCGGAACCGCCTGAAGGAATTCGTTGACGCCGGCCTGGACCCTTCAACGACACTGACGATCACCCATGTGGGTTATGGGACGCCCGAAATGCCTGTCCCGGATGAATTTGTCCGCATGATGGCCGCCGGCATAGACCCTCTCTATGATTCCGAGCTGGTTGATCAGAGGGTGGTCCTTTACGCCAGGAAGCTGCGTTCGCCGTATCCGCGCAGTGACGAGACCCGGCCGCATGTTTTAAAAGAAGGCGCTGTCCTGGCGTCTCATTCCCTGGGCGGAGCGGTGCGCTCCGACGCCAAAAAGCGCATCGGAAGCGCAGGGGATATCGTGGTCCTGTCGGGCGCGGAGATGGGCGTGTGCCTCTCGATCACATTCAGCGAGGTGGTGGATATCCTTGATTCCCGTTATTCGAGCACGCGGCACGGCCGGCAACGCGCGATCATATTTATTCCTGCAGGCGCCACGAACCGTCTCATCAGCATTTTGCGGCTGGATGAGCCGTCTATTAGAGAAAGCCTGGCTGCCGACATTGCCGGCTACGAAAATTATCTGGAAAGAAGCATGCTGCCGCACGATACCTATGATTTTGTCCAGGGAAAGATGGATTGCGATCCTTCGGATGATCCGCGCCTCTTGCTGGTTTGGACGCGCACCGCCAAGGATACCCTCGATTGGCTGCGTTTGATCCGGCAGTATCATGCCGGGGACATTTCCAGTCCTTCAAGAAATATCAACACGAAAGACATTTCCAGCCATACCTTATCTTCGCCGGCCGGCCAGGGACAGGGGCCCAGCGGTCCGTGGCGCAACGATATCGCCACCGATGGGACGCGGGATTTCAACCCGGAGGGCTGCGAGCTTTTGGATATGCTGATGCAGGACGTAGGGAATGTGAGAGATGCCAGGAATGCGCTCAGGGAATTCCATCGCCGTTACTGCAGTTATGCCCACGAGCCCATCGATGAGTCCCAGAAGGGGATCCTCACCATCAAGAAGTTCATGGTCTACAAGAGGATGTCCAACATGGAAAACATGCATTGGACGGTCTGGACGGCCCAGCAGGAAATGATCAGGCGCTACGGGCCGGAATACTCTTCGCCGGCGCTCGCCGGCGACGTGCTATCGCCGCAGGATATTCTCAAGATCGTTCCCTTGGCAAGGGGCAAAGCCGGGTGTTTTGTCGTCGATAATTTCCATGCCTATCACGGAGACATGGTCCGCAAGATCGTCGAGACCCAGCCGGGGACCCTCTGTGAGACGTGGGCGGTCAATGTGGGGAATTGGGACGGCCTGGCCATAGAGAAGTCGCTCCTGAAAGAGGCCTTGAGGAACATCTTTGATTTTACGCGCAGGTATGCCGATGTCCGTCTTGTGGTGCATATGAGCTTGGGCGGGGAATTCTATCTGGAAACAGACATCGAGCATTACCGGCTGCTGGAGCATATCCGCGAACAAGGGGTTCCTGTGGTCGTATCCGCCGGCCATCGCCGCAGCGACAGGCTTGTTTATCGCGCTCCTTTCCCGGCGTGCGTGCCGGGCGTCGTCACCGTCGCGTCATTGACCTCTCTTGCAGATGAACTCCACGAGCATTCTCTTCCCGGCGATTTCGCCATGCCGACGATCGACCGTAACGGCTCGACGTCCTACACCGCCGCCGCATTTTCCAGCCTCCTGCTCTTTGCTATGGCCGCAAAGAAGATGAAGGGGATGGACGCGGTCCGTCTGATCGCGCAGGCCTCTGTGCTGTTGTCTATCGGCAACTGGAATAAAGAGATCCTCGCCGGCTTTATGGAACCGGTGACGACGACCCGGGCTGTTTTGCATGCCAACGTCTGGAAAGAACTGGATGCATTGAGCTCGCCGGCGCAAAAGAGGGCGCCGCGCCGCGAGGGTGCGTCAGCGAAAGCCCAAAACCGCTGGGAGGAGCTCTATGGGAAAAGAAACTATTCTGATTCCGGCGGAAAATGGGGCCTCCGGGCCCTGTTGGAACACCTGCTTAAATTCAGGCTGCTCCGTAAAGGCCGGCCTTTATCGATCCTGGACATCGGCGGACACGAGGGGGAGGTTTTCGCAGGCCGCGGCTTCAACGGCGTTGAGATGAATGTTTTGGTCGTAGATATCGGGTTGGGCGCCGATATCGAGAAAAAAGGAAATATTGTTTTCCTGAAAGGCGATGCCGAACAACTGGACCGTTTGGTCCTCCCGGATTATTCCCATCTATTTGGCGGCAAGAAGGCCGCGTTGCCCCTTGCGGACCTTAAGGGTTTGTTTGATATCGTGCTGCTTTCGGATGTTTTGAATTACGTTGATTTCAGGAAAGTCGTTTCCTTGAGCATTCCCTTTGTTTCGTCTGCAGGGTATCTCATTCTGCTCAACACGCCGGGCCACGACGACGGCCAGGGGACGTATCTGCGTCTGTTTTCGCCGCGGGGCGTCAAGAAGTCAGGGCAACTGGAGAGCTATGTGAGGAGGTATCACGGGGCGGCCCTGGAGCAGATCGACGTGAATAAGGAATTTGACTTCGGCGGCGGCACCGGAGGCCTGATGTATGCATTTTCCATGCTGGGTTCGCCTCAAACGGAATTATTGCTGTTTAAGGCCGAGTCCAGGCGTGATGCCGATGGCAACGATTCTGATGTGAGTTCGCCGGCGCCGCGCATGAGGGGCCATGAAGAATTAGGAAGTTTCGTTGAGCAGGACGAGAAGATTGCCGGCTTTCCCACCTGTCCGTTGGAGGCTTTGACGTGGCGAGCCGACGCACAATCAGTAATTGCCTCCAGCCCGATTAACGTCTCCGCACTTAAAGATCATAGAGATTCTTTAAGTTACTTGGAAATGGTGAAGTCGTATTCAAATGATAGGAATAATAAACAGTCATTATCTGAAGATGAAGTAAGGCCGGCCAGGAGGAAATTCCACTGGAGGACATTAGAGGCCGAACCATTCAGCGGGAATACCGTTATTGTCATTTTTGATGCAGATGCAAATGAGAAACTTAAGGGGATAAAACAAAATATAAAAGAATCTTTAGAAGAGAAAGGGCTTGGTAATAAAATCGCTTTTGTTAATGATGGTTCCTTTCATCTTACCATTTATGACCTTGTAAATCCTGATGATTTACCGAGGATTAGAAACGAGGAGCCAGAGTATGCAAATAAGATCGATGATGAAATAAGAGCCATAGTCGTTCAAGGAATAAGTGAGGCTTTCCAGGAGATTAAAAAAGAAGGCACGCTGGACTCGATTGTGTGGAAAATAAAACGACTAGGCACCTTCGCCCCATTCTTATTGTTAGCATTGGCATATCCTTATAGCGAGGAAGATATTGAAAAAACCAATGCTATTAGGCAAAAGATATTTGAAAAAACAAAGATTAGAGCACCTTTTCCTTTCGTCGCACATGTTACTTTGGGATACCTTGTTAATCCCATGAATGAGGGAGAGTATGCGACATATAAAGAGATCGTAAATTCCGTCACGGAAGGCATTGATCTTGATATTCCTATTGATTTCCAGAGAATGGAATTGAGTAATTTCCCCCACATGAATATGTATACTAAAGTTTTTGGCGTCGCGAGCACGAGTAGTCCCGCCTTGTTAGAAGATCCTGTTTTGGATATCACAGATCCAAAGAGTTCTGAAATTAGCCTAGTCGGTGCAAAAGCAGCCAGCCTAAAAGAGTTGGGTTCTATCCCCGGTGTCAATGTACCAAAGGGATTTAATGTAACGACGCGCATTTATGCATATTATGTTGAGAAGATAGGGGCGCGGCCTTATATCAGTGAACTTGAGAGATTGTCTAAAGAATGGAAGAGGCTCGAGGAAGGTACCCTTGACCGTGAAGACTTGACGAATCAAATGCAAAAATTATCCGGGAAGATCAAGAGGCTTATCTTAAATGGAAAGATCCCGGATGAAATACGACAACTAATATTTACTTCTTATAAAAAATTAGAAATGGTTGGACAACCGGCTTTGGTTGCCGTCCGATCTTCGGCAACCGCAGAAGATATGCCAGGGGCTTCTTTTGCAGGCCAGTATACGACTTATCTTAATCAGCAAGGAGAGGATCAGGTTATCAATGCTATTAAGAAGGTATGGGCTTCTACCTATAACATGAATGCCATCGAATATCGCAATAAACAAAATATGCAACATGGTAAGAATATGATGTGTGCTTTGGTTCTTGAGATGGTGAATCCACTATCTGCTGGAACAGCATTCTCAGTAGACCTGGAAACAGGTGCACCATTTATTAGTGTAAACAATACCTATGGCCTCGGAGAAGCAGAAGTTGCTGGGATTGTATCGTCTGATACCTGGATTGTGGATTCAAGCACGGGGGATATTATTAAGAGAAGATTGGGCGAAAAGGGCAAAAAGATCGTTTATGATGTAAATCAGAAAACCAATGTAACAGTCGATACTACCGATCTAGAGCGCAGACAGTTCGCTATCAGCCAGACAACGGCTAAAAAGATCGCTCTTTTGGTGAAAAGAATTCAAGACCATTATGTGAAAATGAACCCCCGTCTTAGCCATATGGATGTTGAATATGCCATTGCTCACGATGGGCGGATCATTTTTACCCAGGCGAGGCCTGAGACGGTGTGGGCTTCTGGCAAACAGACATTGACAGCGGTTGCCAAAAAAGTAGAGGAGGAAAATGCAAGGGTTATGAAAATGGGAAAAACTCCTCTCTATCCCGAAATTTTTAAAGGTGGCGTTTCGGGAGCTACGGGTGTAGCAAGGGGCGTCTTACGTGTAGTATCTACTGTCGCAGAGGCCGAAGAATCTGTTAAGCCCGGCGACATTATGGCCGCCCCTAATACTACAAATGCATGGGAGCATGTCATGGGCCGCGCCAGCGGGATTATCACTGAAATAGGAGGTCCGGGTAATCATACGGCTGTTGTGTCTCGGGAACAAAAGAAAGCGGCGATTGTAGGAGCTGTAGGGGCCATGCAAAGTTTAAAAATGTACGAAGGCAAAATGGTTACGGTTGATGCCACATCTAAAAGAGTATATTTAAACAATGTTCCTCAAGAGTTGGAATACTCGCCTGATAAAATTCCCTCCGTCTATGGGACACTTTTTTCGCAGACATTAGATGAATCATGGAATGAGGCACAGGATACCATGACGACAACCATTGATCCTGATGGTACGCGTTGGATTAATAAACCTAACCAACCCGTGCGTATATTCCTTCAACAGGTTTTTACCAGAAGTCATCAATGGGTTGCAAATCAGTTGAATCCTGGGCAACCTTTTCGGGATAGGATAAGCAAGGAAGGTAAATATCAGGTCAACTTTGAGGATATTTTTCCATGGATGGGGCGGCTTGCGGAGAAAACATTGGATGGCCTTGATAGTTTGAGTTCTATCCATGAAGCTCGAGTAGCCAATGTCCGCGACTTTCTGAGAAAGAGCGAAGATTTAACCCTCAATAGGACCTCGATTAAAGCCTGGATAGATAGTTTTATCTCCTTAAATGCATATATGGGGTATGCCTACAATATGTACCGGATTACCGAAGGTTTGTTGCAGGATGCCTTAAGGAGGAAACGTATTCTTGAACCCTATCTTTCACAGGTATGGATTTCTATGGCGGCTTGGGTTGGCGAGACGGAAGCGATCGAAAGAGCCAGAGATTATGGGGAGCTTTTGGAAGAAGTGAAAAACGATGATACCCTGCGCAGAGATCTTGGGCATGTGGTTAGGGTCCGCCAAGGACTTGATGGGCTTGCAGTAAACCATCCAGAATTCTGCTCGAAGCTTAATAATCATGCGTTTAATTATAAGATTGTGAAAAATACGGACGATGTCTTTACAAGCACGGCTCCTTATTATCTGTTGGCCGAAGAATTGCTTAAAGATGCAGCTGATCAAAGGACGATCACCATTTATAACGCCAAATCTGAGCAATTCTATCCCGATGACGCCGAATTCACAAGGATCGCCCGGCTCGCATTTTTTTCTTCAAAGTTACGGCAAGACGCCCATCATTTTAAAGTGCGTGGTCAGTGGAAGTTTATTGAGGTTTTGCAACCCTTGGCAAAATTTCTGATAGAGAAAGAGGAAATTTTAACTTTCGGAGACATTTTTGATCATACTCCTGAATGGATATTAGAGAAAGTCGGTGAATATGAAAAATCTGAATTACCAGCCGTTGTTGGAAAAGCAATCTTTCATGTTAAACCGTACAAGATTCAGGACCTTGTCATTGAAAATGATGCAAAATCTGGTCATGAAGCTATGGATGATGCCATGCTTACGAGCATGGGGCGCTGGAGATTCGCGTCAGCAAAATGGGATGAGATGACGGGGCGATTGATTCTTGTAAATGCCACACGCATAGAAACAGTTGTGAAGCCAGAGTTTTTAGAACAAGCAGGTGCCCCCCCTAAGGAGATTATTTTATCGACAAGGAAACCGAATAAGCAGGAGCATGATAAAATCAAGGGCCTTGTGGGCAGTCTTAAAATGGATATGGGCAAGATTATCGTAATCAAATCGGATCGGACTGCAACATTCCATAGAATATATGGATTATATACGGACGGGGTATCGTTTATTAGAGAGGATATTCTTTCTGATGGAAGTCAAGATCAGATCCATGAGGCTTTAGATCATTTAAGGTTAAAGCCGACCGGTCTCGGGTATGAAGATTTAAAAGATATTCAATATCGCGGGGATTTGCGGAGTCTTATAACAAAGCTCTCGCATAAGACAATAAAGGAGAAGCTATTATTTGAGTTATATGGCGAGGGGAAAGCCTTGCAGATTATTAACGGAATAACACAAGGGTCTATGAGGGACGCCATCATAAGTGCGATATTAAAAGACCTGGGCAATCGGGGATTGGAATATCAAGAGCAGGTGGCTCGTCTTCAAAAAGATGAGTTATTTTATGATCGGGTTACACGGGAAATGGTCAGAAATAAAGTTGGATTTATAGAAGCCGTTGATATTGTTGATAATACGAATGGCATTATGTCAAGAGAGCTAAATCATCAAGGGCGTGCTAGCTCGTTGATTTCGTCTCCTGCGTGCAAGGATTTTATCGTCAGGGTATTCCTGGAGCAGATCGACGTGAATAAGGAATTTGACTTCGGCGGCGGCACCGGAGGCCTGATGTATGCATTTTCCATGCTGGGTTCGCCTCAAACCGAATTGCTCTTATTCAAATCTAAGGCAGACCCGGGCCCTGATGCGTCTTTATCCAGTCCTTCAAGAAAACATGTTTTCGAGGTTGCAGGAGAGCGTTTCAAAATGAGGGTTTCCGGCGACGCATGCAGTCCGATGGCGTGGTTTTCCTCCCGGACAGGCCGGGACGCCGGGTTTATCTACGGCCTGACCCAGCCGAGCCTGAGTGACGGACAGGAGAAATTTGGTATCCGCGGGATGCGTCTGGAAGGGCCGTTCAGAGGTCAGGGGCTGGCTGTTCCTTTTATCAGGGAATTTATGGGTTTCTTTCCGGCGGGATGGCTCCACGAGAATGTCATTCCCACCCTGGGCGTCCTGATGCAGAAGTATTTTGGTTTTGAGCCTGTCGGCCCGCGCCTTGAAAACCTCGTGCATATCGGCCGGCCCGGTGGAGAAGGCATCGCGCCCCTGTTTTTTCCTTTCAGGCGCGGCGCGGACGGCGTGCTTCCCGCCAACGGCGTTGATCTTGAATTCCGCATTGTTGATTTTGCTCTCACGGATTATGTCGAGGCGTATGTCCGTACCGATTACCGCGGCCCTGCCGTGAGTTCGCCGGCGCGGACCCGCGACTTGGTGGATTTTTCCCGATTCAAAAAGATGGATTATTTTGATTTTCCTGTTCTTGTCAGCGATAGCCCCTGGGCCGAGCGCATCACGCTCTGCACGTCTTTGGTCGTCGCCCATCCGTCAGCCCTGTTCCTGAGGCGCTATGCCGGCGACCGTCCCATCCAGCATAGTTTTGACAGGGATATGCTTATCGAGGATTTCGCAAAGACGGTCACGCTGCCGGACACGAGATTTTTATTTGTCCACACCAAGATTTCAGACGAGAGAGAATTCATCTACGAAGTGATCTACAGGCTTTTTGAATTGGGCATTACAGAAGACAGGATCGCCACAGAGCCCTTGAGGCAATCGGTGCCCATGATCCATATCTTTGCTTATCCCGACGGCAGGGTTGTTCTTCACAAAAAAGAAGGAGAGGGTCTTCTCGGCGATCCGCTGACGCTTGCGGAAGTCGTCACATATGCGAACTACCTCGGCGACCTGTCACATCCGCACATTGTCACATACATGGACGGAGAGCCGTCTTCCTTTAGCTCCCCGGCAGCGACACTTATGACTTCTGAGCAACCATTTGAGAGGGCGCCTTTGACGGCGATAGATCAGGTGTCCGGAGAGCGGAAGCAAATAGAAGAGTGGCTGGCAACTGTGCGCATGCCATCGGTTCATCTCGAGCGTGTGTTGGCTGCCGGGCGACGGTTTGGCGATGAAGGCCAGGCGGAATTATGCGGCTATGCCGTCGGGCTTGCAGACCACGGCCGCCTGCTGGGCCTTTTGAAAAAATACGCTTTTCCGCTCGGCGCCAAGCGCCTGTTGGAGATCGGCCCCGGTTCCGCGTCTTTCCTCCTGGCGCTTCGTCAGGGAGGTGTCTGCGCGCAAGGTCTGGAGAGCAATCCGGAACTGGCGGCCCTGGCGCGGCAAGAAGGGCTGGCCGTCACGGAAGGTAATTTACTTATGCCGCCGGCGCAGATACTTGAGCGGCCTTATGACGTAACATTCAGCCATTATGTGCTGGACGTGCCTTCTCTCATGCAGAGCCGGATGTATTTTCAGGGCAGGGTTTTTATGACCCCCGAACTGCAAGACGAGGGTATAAAGATACTGCGGCAATTGGCCCGCTTGACTAGGCCGGCAGGGGTGAGCATTCACGAGATCGGCCTGGCTCCCTATTGGCCTTTCACCGCAGAAGACATTCGCAGGGCCGGTTTTTCGATATCGGAAGGCGGTATGCGCGAGAACTTTTTGGTGTTGCAACGTTCTCCGCAGGTGAGTTCCCCGGCGGTATTGAAAGAAGGCCTTGGCACGGTGGGGCTTGTCGGCCTTGGGCGTCATGGCCGGCGGCACCTTAAGACCCTCGTTGAGTTGAATGTAGGCGTGCGGGCCGTCGACAGGGTGATCGATGAAACAATATATGAAAAATTTGGCCATCATGACCTGGTGCAATTACATCAGATTGACGCAGCAGAGCTGTTTAAGGACCCGGCCGTCGCAGCTGTTGTCATCGTTACGCCCGGCAATACTCATTACGAGCTTGTCAAACAGGCTTTGACGGCAGGCAAACACGTTTTGGTGGAAAAACCATTTACCGAGACGACGGGTGAGGCGCGAGAGCTTGTTGCCCTGGCCGCAGAGCGTCGCCTTGTTTTGATGGTGGGACATAACCGGTTCTATCTGCCGCATTTCCAGCGTCTGATGGCCATGGTCAAGAGCGGCCGATTAGGCGATATCCTGGCCGTCGAAGGTAAGTATATGCATCCGCATCAAAATGACGATCGGACGCATACCGCTTTGGAAGGCATGGGCTACCATCTTTTCTACATGATCCATGGCCTGCTGGGCCAGCATCGTCCGACACGATTGACAAAAGGCGTCTGCTCGGAGGATTGGGAGAAGGTGAGCCTGGAGCTTTTTTACCAGAATGTGCCCGTGACCCTGACAATGGACAGGGATTTTACAAGCAAGGTTGTTTATGTGACCGTTCATGGCAGCAAATTCAGCGCTACTTTTGATTGGTCCCACGAGCCCGCTTTCACTCAATTGCTTGTCGCGTCCGCTCCGCCGACGGCCGTTTCTAATCCGGGATCGCCTGATGCGGAATTATTGCGGGGGCTGCAGGAGCAAAATATTCTCCAGGGTGAAGATGCCGAGCCGTCGTTATATCACGAATTAAAAGTTTTCCTCGAGGCGCTTCGCACGCAGGCGCATCCTCCGAGTGACGGCATCGCCGCCATCCATATCGTGGAGACCATTGAACAGATCCGCCTGGCGTTGAAAGGGTCCAATAATTCTTACTCCAGCCCTTCGGCTCTCAGGAATAAAGAGATATGCATTCAGCTGGCCAAGGAAATCGCCCGGGATCACTTCGGCATACGGGATATTGTCGACGCCCGGCAAATGCACAACGGCACAGGCAGCAAACACAAGCCGGTATTCATCGAGACGCCGTCCCGCAAGGTTATATTACGCAGAGGAGGAACGGCACAGGAAGAGTTGAGGTACATTGTTTCGGTGACGAACAGGCTGCATGAATACGGCCTCCCCGTCGCCCGCCTCTATCCGAGAATAGACGGTGATTATCAGGGCGCCGACAGATATTTTGTGGAAAGAGGCCGCAGTTTTTACCGGGCCGAGGCATTTATCGATAGAGGTCAAAATATTTCGGTCGAAGATGCCGACATGGAACACTTTGAGGCCATGGGCCGCCTGGCCGCCAGGATCAACAACAGCATGGAAGGATTTGTGCCGGAGGGAAGCCGCTCGTGGAAAAACCGCCTCGAAATTCTTGATGATTTGGAAGAGGCGTTACGCGGATATATGGACGAGGTCTTAATGATGCCGCCGGCCCAAAGACAGTTGGAACAGCGGGTATTTATAGATCACTTTGCGTTCTTTATGCATCAGGCTGAAATAGCGCGGCGCCAGTATCAAGGCAACGGTTCGGCGTCCATCCCTATCCACAATGATCTGCATCCGGAAAACGTTAAATTCGATGAGACGGGAGAAATCGTCGGGCTGTTCGATTTCTGTATCTCCCAGTCCGACGAAAGAGTCGTCGAGATCAACAATCTGGTGTTGGGCCATAATGCCGCGGCCACTCCCGTGTTTTACGACGGAGAGAAGCTTTTCAGGGTGGTGGCAGCCTATGATGCGGCCGCCCATAACAAATTCAGTGCCGATGAATTGAGGACGATCATCGAGGTGATCCGTATCCGCTTCCTGGAAACAGTTTATACGAGATTTGTCCGTCACCATCCGTTCAGGCTGACAAATATCTTCGATTATCCGGAATTGGCGCCTTTCGCGCTGGCGGAGATCGGAATGTTCAGGCAATTTGCGCGCGAGTTCGCTTACGAGAGCCAGATGGAGGCGTTTGTCAACCGTATCACCGAACGCCGGCTGTTGTCCGAATGCGAAGCCGGTTCTCTTAGCTCTCCGGCCGCTGATAAGATCAAAGGGGCGCTCGGGGACCGTCGGATATCCTTCGGGAACATCATCGATCCCGTCGTGAGCGTCGCGTTAGTGTTGCAGGAAAAGGCGCCCTGGGAAGGGAAAGAAAATTCGTTTGTTTATGACATCGTTTGTAACGGACTCACCGTCCGGGGAAACAGGGTCCATATAGAGATGGACCCCCAAAATAAAGAAATCAATGTTCCGGTCATTTGGACGGCAAACCATTACGCAGGGGACAGGTTGCGGGGCTCGGCTTTGAGCGTGCTCGAGTTTTTGCGTTGTGAAGCCCTTCGTCTTGGTTATTCCATCCGTTTTACCGATGTCCAAAATCCCAGGCTCGCCAGGATGATCAGGATATTTTTCGAGGATCTCAGGCAGGCCCAGGAGCACAGCCGGGGTTATGATCCGGAGGCCATCCCCTGGAGAGGGTGGTTGAATTGCGATATTATCGGCAAGCCCAGGCCGCGGGCCGCCCTCGACGGGATAAGCTCTCCCGCGGACGCGCAGAAATCCACGGCGGTGTTTGATTTTACCCGGCTGGCGCAGGAAGGATTTGAAAAGATCGCTCTCGGCGGCAGGCAATACGGTTTCCTGGCGAGCGAGATGCTGTGTGTGGGCGCGGACGCGCGTTACGTGACGGGCTTGACGGTCGAGGCGTTCGACATGTCGCCGGACCGCGACCACCTCATGGATCTGGTGGGGTATGTGGATGTCGGGTTTACCCCGGCGGACGGCTTCATGCACACGGCGTATCACGGCGAAGATCTGTATGACGGTCTGTTTGACGCGCCCGCAGCCGCTTTGCAGACATGGGGAGACAATATTGCATCCGTCCGAAGGATGCTGCAGGCGGTCCGGACCGCCACTTTTGCCAGGCAGGGAGGGAAATTCCAGGATTGCCATGCGATCGGCGTCGACGAAGCACACAGGCATCGGTATTTGGGCGGCGTCCTTTATGCATCGGCCCTTCGGCTGACCATGGGATACGGCAAAAAGAGATTCTCCATCGTGAATTGCAGGACGGATGACGACAGCCTTTATATGAGATACATCAGGCCCAGCAAGGGCGGAGCTTCCTCTTCCGATGAAGGAAGGCTCAAGCCGCAGAAGAGGCGGGAATTATTGCATGCCGGATACGACGATGTCATCAATTTTTCTCTCGCAGAAGATGTGTTATGGGTGTCGTCCGACGGCTTATCCCTGATGACGCAGGCGGATGGCCGCCTGGTTTTCCTGGTGACGTCGCCAGAGGTTCTTTCGCCGGATACCGTATCTTCCGCGGCCGTCACGGGAAAGGCGCATCGTTTCCACAGCGAGCGAGTCAGGAAGACCATGCAGGCCTTCAGAAAAGAGCAGGTGCCGATGCTCTTTTTTGAAAATTTCACGGAGTGGCTCAACCTTCAGAAAGATTATGCGGACCTCGTCGGCCAGGTCGAGGCCTTGAAAGGCCTGATCACACTGGAAGGCCTGCCGGACTTTATGGGGTGGGCGCAATATTATATCGAGATGGAAGAGGCCCGCAAGGCCCTGGAGATATTCTGCACGTATAAACTTCTGCATTTCAGCGACGATGATTACATCCGGGCAAAACAGATCCTTGCGGAATTGATGAAGGCCAATCGTATTGCCGGCCGCCAACCGCTGCTTATGAGCAAAGGGGAGCAATGGATCGATGAATACAACGCGTCCGTGACGGGCTCTTTCATTTTTATGGATCAGCCTACGGTCCGGATCCTCGACGACGATGAGTTGGCCGCCGTTCTGGCACATGAATTGGGACATAGAAAAAAGAAACACGCCTTTGAATATTTAAGGTTTGTGTCTGAACACGGCTGGCCTGTCATGGAAAGAAAGTGGGTTTGGGAGGCTTTGTGCCACCGTCAGGAATTCCAGGCGGATGCGTTCGCCGTGCGCTGTGCCTCGCAGGCCGGCTATCGGCCTCAAGGCCTGATCACGGCCCTGCGCAAGCTCACGGCCCGTTTTCTTGAACAGCCGTCGATCCAGTTGTTTCTCAGTTATGCGACACAGGAGAATGTCCGGCAGGACGAAGAGCCTGGGCAGCAAGAAACCCGACGGGCAGTATTTTCAACCCATCCCGGTTTTGAAGCGAGGGCCGCAGCCATTGAACGTGAGATCGAATTGTTGTCATCGCCGGCCGCGCCCGCCGTGTCCGTTGCCAAGAAGCCACACGCCCAGGTGGTGTCCGATCATGGCTTGGCTTTTAATGTCTGGGCGCTTTCAGGCATCAAGGGCGCAGTCCTGATCCATGCCGACGCCCACAGGGACACGGCTGTTCCGGCGACGACAGGCTGGGAGGAGTGCACAGATGCCGACCTCTGGGGTCTGCGTTTCGAAGAGGGGAGCTTTATCTATCCAGCCTTGTATTACGGTATTATCGACGAGATATATTATGTGATTCCGCCGCACAGTGAAGACAAGCCGTCGGAAACAGAGATAACTGTAAACGGCCGGCGTATCAGCGTCCATGCTTTGCGGTTATCTGATATGCCCGATTTTCACCGGGAACAGAGGCCTGTCTTGGTGGATATCGACGAGGATTATTTTGTCGAGCAAGGCAACAGGAGATCGGCGGTTTACCATAAGATTGCCTTCAGTTTACCCCGGCAGGACATTGAATCAGAGCTGAAGCGCGGGATCGCATGGTTTCTGGAACAACTGTTCACCGTCAGGGGCGTGACTACACCCTTGGTTACGATCGCCGAATCACCGGGTTGGGTGCCGGCGGATTATGCGCCGTTCATCACCCATGTTCTTAAGGCGGGTATCAGCCGCGCCGCTACCGTTTCGGCGCCCGTTGACAGCGATGTTTCATTGAGTTCTCCGGCCCTTGTCCCTGGGCATCGTTTATCGCTTTCTGTTGCGGCAACGCCGATATCCCGTTTTGGTTTTGACGATGGATTGTTTGCCGCCGGCCGCGCGCCGATATCCGGTCTTGCGGCGATCCGCAGAGATCTTTATACGACTGCGGATTTCGACGGCCGCAGCTCGTGGGCAGCCCAGCCCAGCAAGGGCGGAGTTTCCTTTCCCGATGGAGGAAAGCCCCAAGCCGGCTATGGAGAGGAGGTGGGGGCGGGTATCATTATCAGGATTCCCTAAAAAGGATTTTAGGGATAAGTTGGGGATTTGCAAGGAGTTACATGCATAAGATTTATCTTCAAAAATCTTGGGAAAGGAGGTAGAATAAGATCATGCCAAAGATAAAAAGAAATGAATTGGAGATTGTCCCTGGCGATCTGTCAGGGCCGGATGACAAGAGGACATTCTGTCGTTTTCTCGTGGAGAAGGTCCCCATTCAGTTCAAGGACCTGAAGATCGGAACACGAGGGGAAGGAGCGTGCAAGGATATCAGCGGCGGCGGAGCCCGCATGGACAGTATCCGCGAGCTGCGGCCCAGGACACCGTTGGAGATGTGGTTCGATTTTCCGGACGGTTTTGAGCCTATGCATCTTCTGGGACGCGTTGTGTGGTCGAAAGCGGAAGGACCTCTCTGGCGCATCGGCATTTCTTTCGACAGACAGCGTCTCATGAGTATGGCAAGGATACTGAAAGCGACACAGGCAGAAGAAGGTTGAGGTTTAAACAAACTAACAGAAGACTCCTTGCTAAATCGCTTGTCAATTTTACTCACAGGCGCCAGAGGCGCTCGTAAAATTGACGGCGCAAGCTGCGGAGTCATCCCGCCAGAGGCGGGATGAGGAGGTGTTCAATGGATGAAAAGAGAGGTTCAGTCCGTTGGAACATAATCTTGCCAATTCGCTACATGGGGTTTTTGAAGCACAACGAGGGTTATGCAAGGACAAAGGATCTCAGCACGACAGGCGCATGCGTGGAAACAGTGGAACAGCATGAGCCCGGTGACCGGCTCAACGTTATGTTCGAATTCCCGGACGTGGAAGGAACGGTGTGCATCGAATCAGAGGTCGTCTGGCAGAAGCACTCACAGGGATTTCAGGAGGAATATAACTATTTGACCGGATTGGCATTTAGGAGAATTCGTGATTGCCACAAGCAGTGCATCCTTGATTACGTTATCGACCATCATCCGCAGCAACACAGGGAACGCTGGTGGCAGGGGGTCTAAGGGGTAGCCGGGTCAGGGTATAAGGGATTTCCGGAAGGGCTTATAAGCGCACGAGAAGAGATTTTTTGCTTTCCCGCCGCGTCTTTTTCTATCCTCTTTTAGGATACGAAATTTACACAAGTATTTCTTGACTTTTGGTTTGCATATGATAAACTTTTTAAACATATTTTTATCTATGATTGTCAATAGGTTAGGTTAACCTGCATTTGCGATTCTTCTGGCACAGAAGGTCCCCCGGGTTGACAAAAGCCTGACGCACAGCCCCATCCACAAGGAGAAGAGACAAAGCACATGAAGTACGGACATTTTTCATCTGACGGGCTCGAATTCATTATTTCTCATCCCGTAACACCCACCCCCTGGATCAATTATCTGACGAACGACAAGTATTGCGCGATCATTTCCCAGTGCGCCGGCGGATACAGCTTCTACCGCGATTGCCGTACCGACCGGATCCTGCGATGGGCCCCGGATTACAAGAATTTCGACAGGCCGGGACGATACATTTACGCCAGAGAACAGCGGGCCGGCAACAAAAAATCGAAAGTCTGGTCTTTGACATATCAGCCGCTCAGGGTCGAGCCGGATGCCTACGAATGCCGTCACGGCCTCGGCTATACGACGATCGCGCAGAAGTACAACGGCGTGTCGTCGCGGATCATCTATTTTGTTCCTGTCGACGACGATTGCGAGCTCTGGCTCGTCTCCTTGACGAACGAGACGAACAAGGAGAAGAAGCTGGAGCTTTATCCCTATGTCGAATGGCTCGTGGGCGACTATCACGAAGAGCTGCGTTACCGTAACATCATGAACCTCTATAACCGGATGTGGTTCGACGAAAGCCACAAACTGATCTTCGGCTGGAAGACCGCCTTTTGGCAGGGGATGAATATCAAAGAATTCAAAAATTTCAGCTTTTTCGCCTCCAGCCTCGACGTCAAAGGCTATGCCACCCGCAAGACGGAATTCCTGGGGCGCTATAACACCGAAGAGAGACCCGAGGCCATCCTGGAAGGCAAATTCAGGAATACGGCCCTGTGTTCCGGAGAAGACGGGATCGCCTGTTTGAAGCATGTCGTGAAGCTCGCGCCCAAGCAGACGAAAGAATTCGTGGTGGTCTTAGGCGAGACCGAAGGGCAGTCGAATGCCATCAAGCTCGTTGAAAAATACAGGGACCTGGCGCAGGCCAAGAAAGCCCTGGAAGCGACACGGGACCTCTGGAAGAAGCGCATCGCCGGCAACATCGTCGTCAAGACCCCGGACAGCGATTTCGACACCATGGTCAATACCTGGGTAAAATACCAGGTGTATATCTGTAATCTCTGGTCGCGTTCCCCGTCGTTCTATCACGAAGGTTCCGGCGGCCGAGGCTATCGCGACTCGGCCCAGGATTCGGAGGCGATCGTCTCCATCAATCACGAGCTGACGCGTAAGCGCATCCTGCAGATCGCGGCCTTGATCCGCCGGGAAGGGACGTCCGCTCCCGGATGGTCGGACACGTCGGGTCCCAACCAGCATCGGCCGAACAAGGACCACCAGGTCTGGTTGACAGCGACGGTGCGTTCCTATATCCAGGAAACAGGAGATAAGGCCATCCTCGACGCCTACGTGCCGTACCTGAAGGACAAGTGGGTGGGCGGCTGGGATATTGATCTTCAACACAAGGGCGGCACAACGACCGACGGTGAAGGTACGCTTTTCGAGCATTTGGAGAAGAACCTCAATTTTTGTTTCAACGACGTCGGCGAGCGCGGCCTTCCGAAGATAGGCCATGCGGACTGGAACGACGCCATCGACGCCGCCGGCAAGAAACATAAGGGCGAGAGCGTCTGGCTGGCGCAGGCCCTGGTGCGTTCCCTGAAGTATTTCGTCGAGCTTTGCGAGCTGGTGGGCGATAAGGCCAAGGCGGAGGAATTCGTCCGCAAGGCCAAGACCATGACCGACAGGATCAACGAGGTGGGCTGGGACGGGGAGTGGTACAAGAGGGGATTCACCGACGACGGTATCGCTTACGGGACGAAAGATTACGAGGGCGGAAAGATTTTTCTAAATACGCAGGCGTGGGCCCTGTTGAGCGGCGTGGCCGAGGGGGAAAAGTTCGACAAGATCCTCAAGAGCACCGCCAAGTACCTGGACGGGAAACACGGCATGGCGCTTTTTTATCCGGCATTCAGCCATTTCAGGCCGGAATTGGGCCGCATCAGCATGTTCTCCGAAGGGACGAAAGAGAATGCGGCGGTCTTCTGTCATGCGGCGCATTTCATGGTCGTGGGGCTTTGCATGGCGGGCCGCGGCACCTGGGCTTACGAGTCCATATGCAAGCTGATGCCGAACAAACAGAAAAATTACGATCTCTATAAAGCCGAACCTTACGTGTACGCCGAATATCTCGTTGGGCCGGAGAACCCTTACCGTTACGGCGAGGGCCAGTTCACGTGGATCACGGGGACGTCGGGCTGGGCGTTCATGGCCGCGACCGAATGGATCCTCGGCGTGCGCAGGGATTTCGCAGGGTTGCGCATCGACCCTTGCCTGCCGTCGGCCTGGAAGAAGTGTTCTGTGCGGCGGCCGTTCCGCGGGGATGTCTATGATGTCGAGATCGAAAACCCCAACGGTGTTGAGAAAGGCGTCAAAGAGATTTATGTCGACGGGACCAGGATCGAGGGGACATTGGTCAAGCCGTCGCTCGACGGCAAGGAACATAAGGTGCGTGTGGTGATGGGATAGCGCGTTCTAGGGGCGCTCTACGGACAATAACGGAGGAAAGCAATGATGAATCGCTCGGGCATTTTTAAGAAAACGCTCTCTTCGTTGCCTTTGTTTCTGCTATTTGCTGGCTGTTGGCTGCTGGCTGCTGTTTTCATGAACGGCTGTGGCACCCAGGGTGCGCAGGCGCCTCAGGCCCAGGCGGCCGGCAAGAAGATCATCATCTGGCACTGGATGACGGACCGTGAAGAGGCGTTCCAGGAGCTGGCCAAGAGATATGAAGCCAAGACAGGCGTTAAGGTTGTCCTTGAGTTGTATGCTCCCTCCGACGCCTATTCACAGAAGGTCCGCGCGGCCGCGCAGGCGCGGGCGCTCCCGGATATTTACGGGCTCTTGGGCGAAAAGCGGGATTTTGCGGCGTTCATCAAGGCCGGCCATGTGGCCAATCTGACAGGCGCGATGGAAGCACAGGGCGCGGCCTGGAAGAACCTTTTGTATGAAAAGGCCCTGGCGGTCAATGAATTCAAGGCGGATAATCCTTACGGCGTCGAGCCGGGCATCTATGGGGTGCCGATCGACGTCATGAATATCCAGATGGTCTATAATAAAAAGCTTTTTCAAAAAGCGGGGTTGGACCCGGAGCGCCCGCCGAAAGACTGGGCGGAATTCGTCGCCGATTGCCAGAAGCTCAAAGAGGCCGGCATCCAGGGCCTGGTCAGCGGCTGGGGTGAGATATGGATGATCGACTGCCTGGCATCGAACTTTGCCTTTAATATCATGGGGCCGGAAAAGGTCCTGGCTACGATCCGCGGCGAAGTTCCTTACACGGACCCCGACTGGGTCAAGGTGTTCAGCCTCTTTAAGGAAATGGCCGACCGCGGCATGCTGGCGTCCGGCATCGTGACTATGGTGAATAAGTCGGCCGAGCAGAATTTCGCCAACGAGCGCTCGGCTTTTGCTTTTAACGGCTCATGGTGTGTCAATGTTTATCACGGCATGAATCCGTCTCTGGAATACGGCGTCATGCTTCCGCCGAAGGTCAATCTTAAAAACCCCATGTATATCTGGGGCGGCGCCGGTTCTTCGCTCCTCGTCAATGACCGCTCTCTCGTGAAAGAAGAGGCGATCGCATTTTTGAAGTGGCTGACGGCGACCGAACAGCAGGCGTATCTCTCGGAGACGACCCGCAATCTGCCTTCCAACAGGAAGGTCTCGGGTTCGATCCCGGCGATCCTGGCGGACTTTTCCAAAGGGATGGACAATGTGACGCATCCGAACATCTGGCCGGTGAACGAGTTGCCGAAGGTCATCGAGCGTTTTGACAAAGGTATCCAGTCGATCATCATCGGAGAAAAGACCCCGGAGGGCCTGGCGGAAGAGCTGGCAAAGCTCAAGGCCGAAGAAATGGCGAAAAAGGGGAATCAATAAGCACCGCAGTTCGAAGGCAGGGGCGGACGATGGGTTTCCATCTGGCTGAAAAGATTAAACAATGCTATAACGCGTTGCACAATGCGACGCCCAAGCAGAAGGTGGTCGGCACCGTGCTGCTCCTGGCGGCCCTAGAGACGGTGTTTTTGTTTTTTCATGACTCCGCCGTCTTCTGGATCCTGGCTTACGGTCTTGTGACGCTGGCCCTTATTTTTCTGGTCCTGGCCAATATCATCAAAAAGAGCCTGGCGGCTTTCTTTTTTGTCGTTCCGGCGCTGGCGATCTTTTCGATCTTTTATATTTATCCCTTTTTCAAGGTCCTTCAGTTGTCGCAGCACGCCTGGGACGGTATTTCGCCCAAGATGGTTTTCGTGGGCCTGTCTAATTTCGTCGAGATCATGAAGGACAAGATCTGGTGGGTGTCCATGCGCAATGCCGGCTACATCACGCTCATCGCTCTGACCTTTCAGAACGCGCTGGCCCTGGCCCTTGCGTTGGCCTGTGACCGGCAGATCAGGGCAAAGAATTTTTATCGCGTGATCTTTTTCATCCCTCCGGTCCTCTCCGAGGTCGTTGTGGGCCTCATCTGGCGATGGATCTATGACGGCGATTACGGTTTCCTGAACTATACGCTTAATCTTTTGGGTCTGCATCAGTTGACGCACAACTGGCTGTCGGACCCCAATACGGCCCTGACATGCGTCGCCATTATCCACAGCTGGAAAGGTTTCGGCTGGGGGTTCATGATCCTTTTGGCCGGCCTGCAGACGATCCCGAAAGAATTATACGAGGCGGCGAGGGTCGACGGCGCCAATGTCTGGCAAAGTTTCAAGAATGTGACGATCCCCCTTATGATCCCCGTGTTCGTCCTGGTCATGATCCTGACCATCCTGGGGTCCATGCAGGCCTTTGTCCTGATCTTGTCGATGACCGGCGGAGGCCCCGGTTATCATACGGAGGTGCCTGTGACGAGGATCCTGGCGTCCATGCAAGGGTCTTCAATGTTCGGCTATGCGTGCGCCCAGGGGCTCACGTTCGGCGTGATCCTGATGATGGTCTCTTTTGCGCAGATGGGAATCTCACGTAAACTTAAGCAAGCTTGATTCGTCTAAACGTATATATGGTCATGATCCGTCAGGCACAGGCCTTCGGTCCACGGCCACAAAAAACAAGAAGGGGCTATGCGGCTTAACAAATACACCCTTACCCAGCACGCATCGGGGTTCCTCATTAATGTTTTCCTTATTATTGTTTCCCTGACGTGTGTTTTTCCGCTCCTGTGGATGTTCGGCTCTTCCCTCAAGACCCAGAGCACGATCTTTTCCGATATGAGCATCATCCCGGGCGCCATGCATTGGGAGAATTTTTACCTGGCCTGGACCAAGGGCGGCTTTGGTGTGTATTTCCTGAACAGCCTTTTTTATACCACGATCGTTGTTTTCGGTATCGTCATGGTCTCATCCTTGGCGGCCTATGCGTTCTCGCGTATGAACTTCCCCGGCAAGAACCTGTTGTTCTTTATGTTCTTGGCGGCCATGATGATCCCGCTGCCCGGAAGCTTCGTTCCGCTCTATGTCCTGGTCAATAATGTCCGTAACGTCCTCTTGAATGCGATGGCCGCCTCGACGCCGTTTTTGCTCAAGGTCCTTCCCGAGAACTTTGTCTATGGGACGACCTCTTTCATCGAGAGCCAGTTCTACCCGCGCACGGCCTATATCCTTTGCATGATCAATGTGGGGCTTTCCTTCAGCATCTATATGCTCAAGACGTTTTTCGACAGGATGCCCAAAGAACTGGAGGACGCCGCCCGCATCGACGGATGCTCGCGCCTCGGGATCTGGCGCCATGTGGCCCTGCCTTTGGCCAAGCCCGCCATCGCCGTCATCATCATTTATAACGCCCTCAATGTCTGGAACGAATACATCCTGGCGAACCTGATCCTTTCATCGAAGAACCTGATGCCCCTGCAGAGAGGCCTCATGGTCTTTCAGGGCGAACACATCACGCAATATCCGTTGCTCATGGCGGGCATGACCATTACGGTCGTGCCGATCCTGATCATTTATCTCGTCATGCAGCGGTTCATCATCAAAGGCATCACGGCCGGCGCGGTCGTCGGCTAATCCCAGAGAGAATAGAGATATCTAAAAATGAACAGACCAATCCAAAAAGACGAAAAAAGATGCGCGGGGTTTTCCATGGGCCAGTCACGGTGTTTTTTTAGTCTTCGGTTTTTAAGTTCTTTTATTTTTCTGTTTTCTGTTCTCTGTTTTCTGTTCTCCGGTTTTTCCTACGCCCAGGATGGATCTGTTCAAAACCAGGAGTCCGCCGCCGCCCAGGCCCCGGCCGCTGCGATCCAAGGCGAGGCGGGCGTCGAGGTCCCTGCGCCCACGCCGGCCCAGACGGAAAATTCCCTGGAGGAACTGGTGACCATAGCCAGAAAGGCCAAGGATGATGGTGATTTCGCGAAGGTCTATGCCACGGTGGATGAGGTGATGCAGCGTTTCGGCCGGGAGGCGGCCAAGGAACAGGCGTCATTGAAGGATTTTCCTCCCACCGAGCAGATCAATAATTACGCGACCCTGAATAATGTCGCGCAGGTGCAGTTTATCAAAGGCGAGGCCCTGAAAAAAGAAGGCAAGAAAGACGATTCGATCGCCGCTTTCGGCGCCATCGTCAGCGATTATGGTTATGCCCAGGCATGGGACCCGCGCGGGTGGTTTTATAAGACGGCTGAGGTCGCGCAGGAGGCCATCGACCGTCTCCAGGGCAAAGACCCGAACGCCGAGCGCTGCGGGACCATCCCGGCAACAAAGATCGAGTTGTCCGATCCCGGCAAAGAAGAGATCGTGGATTACGAGAAATACGGTGAGTTCACTGAGACTGGAACGAAAGATTATAAATATGTCATCAAGTCCCAGGATGGGCTTTCTGAGGCCGTCGGCGAAGGGATCTACCCTAATACGACGAGCGTGCGCTGGGACCCGGCGTTCCAGCAGGTCAAGAAGGAGAAGCGCCTGGAGGGCAGCCATTGGGATTTTGTCCGCTCACCCGATCTGGAAGCCGCTTTCATCAAATGGGCCATGGCGCCTGAGCCGCCAGGTATCCGGCAGTATTACACGGCCGTGGTCCTCGAGAAAGCGGGCTTGATCAAGCACGCGATCAAGGCGTATTATGCGGTCGTCGTGCATTTCCCGCAGACCGTTGGCTGGACGTATTGGCACACGCCGTGGTACGTCGGGCCGGCGTCTATCGCGCGCATCAAGTACCTTTGTAAAAAATATCCGCAGGTGAACATGAAACTCGTGGGCGCTTCCATCCGGATCGATAACGGTTTCGATAACGACATCCGTAACGACGTCTTTATCGTGAACCCGGGCCGCATCGTCAAAAACCACATCCCCGAGACGATCTCGGACAAAGTCAGGAAATATATCGATGTCAAGATCATGCAGCGCAAGATCAAGCGCCGCCTGGGCGCGGGCCAGGTGCGCCTGGTGCAGTATGAGAACGGTGACTGGCAGATGCTCGTTGATAATAAGCCCTATGTGATCAAAGGCATCACGTATCAGCCCGTGAAAGTCGGGCAGAGCCCGGACGACGGCTCGCTCGTGAGCTGGATGGAGTATGATTACAACAATAACGGCAAGTGCGACGGGCCTTATGATGCGTTTGTGGACGCCAACTGGAACGACGTGCAGGACCCGGGCGAAAAGGCCGTCGGCGATTTTGAGTTGATGAAGCGCATGGGGATCAATACCATCCGTATGTATCATCAGCCGACGCCTTTGAAAAAGGAACTCTTTAGGGATGCGTTCAAGAGATACGGCATCCGCGTGGTGATCGGCGATTACCTGGGCAAATACGCGCTGGGTTCCGGCGCCAGCTGGCATGAGGGCACGGATTACGACAACCCCGAGCATCAGAAGAACATGCTGGAGTCCGTCCGCAAGATGGTCATGGAATACAAGGACGAACCGTTCGTGCTCATGTGGCTCCTGGGCAACGAGAATGTCTACGGCGTCGCCTGTAACGCCGACAAGAAGCCGGAAAGCTTTTTTAAGTTCGCCAATGAGGCCGCCAAGCTCATCAAGTCACTTGATCCCAATCATCCCGTCGCCATCGCCAGCGGCGACGTGTTGTATCTGGATCGTTATGCCGCGAATGCCCCCGATATCGATGTGTTCGGCGCTAACGCCTACAGGGGCGATCAGGGGTTCGGCTCTTTCTGGGCGGACGTCAAGCGGTTGACGGACAGGCCTGCGATCATCACGGAATACGGTTGCGGGGCCTATGCATATTGCTACACGCGTGAACAGGCCGAAGAGGCACAAATGGAATATCTGACGGGCTCCTGGGGGGATATCGCGGATAACGCGGCATTCGGCGAAGGCGCGGGCAACGCCCTCGGCGGGTTTCTGTTTGAGTATCTGGATGAGTGGTGGAAGGGTTATGAGCCGGGTATCCACGATACGAAAGGTTTGTGGATAGGTCCTTTTCCTGATGGATTCATGCACGAAGAGTGGTTGGGGGTCGTCGGGCAGGGAGATGGAAAATTAAGCCCGTTCTTGCGTCAACTGCGCAAGAGCTATTATGCTTTCGAAAAGCTGTGGAAATAGAAGGAGCAAGAGTTGCTCCTTGCTTATACGCTTGTAAATTTTTTCCAGGGCAGGCCGTCGGCCTGGCGCAGCTGGCCAGGACGGCCATCCGGCAAAAATTTTCTGCCTGGCAAAACAAAGTTTTGCCGAAGCGTGGAGTTGGTTTTGGAAGGAAAAATACCCGGTTATAGGCAAAACCAAGGAGGTGCGGTATGAGGAAGTGGATCGCTGGTTTAGCGGTTCTTCTGGCTGTGAGCTGGAACGTATGCGCCGCGGAAGAAAAGCCCGCGGGCGAGGTCAAGAGTTTCCCGGTCTATACGGACGCAAAGTCTCCGGATAACCATTTCATCCCTTCGGGATGGATGGGCGATTTCGGGGATCTTTCCATGGACGATAAGTATATGGGGGAACCGCATGCGGGTTCGACCTCGATCAAGTTCGTCTACACGGCCAAGAAGACGCAGAATCAAGGATGGGCAGGCGTTTATTGGCAGAACCCGGCGAACAACTGGGGTTCCAAGAAGGGCGGTTTTGATCTGACGGGGTTGAATAAGTTGACCCTGTGGATGCGCGGTGAGAAGGGCGGAGAGATCATCGATAAGATCGCCGTCGGCGGCATCAAAGGGACATATCCGGACACGACCGAAGTCTCTATCGGGCCGATCGAGCTGACGACGACATGGACGCCCTACACGGTCAACCTGGCGGGCAAAGACCTTTCGTATATTAACGGGGCTTTGTGCTGGGTCGCCAATGCGGATTCCAATCCGAACGGCGCGACGTTCTATGTTGACGATATCAAGTTCGAGTATGACCCGGCGCTCAAGCCGGCCGGCAAGAAGACGCAGGAGATGCCCTTCTATGTTTATGCGGACAAGGGCTCGATCCAGAACCATTTCATCCCTTCGGGATGGATGGGCGATTACAGTGATCTCAAACTCGATGTGGGGTCGGCGGACAATCCGTATTTCGGCAAGACCTCTATCAAGATCACCTATGACAATAAGGCCACCAACGGCGCGCGCTGGGCAGGGATGTATTGGCAGTATCCGGCGAACAACTGGGGCGGCGCTGACGGCGGATTCGATCTTTCCCGCGCCAAAAAACTGACCTTCTGGGCCAGAGGCGAGAAGGGCGGCGAGAGGATCGAGGAGTTCAAGGTCGGCGGGATCATGGGAGAATATTCCGATTCCGATACGGCCGGCATCGGCCCTGTTGTCCTGGACAAGGAGTGGAAGCAGTACACGATCGACCTGACAGGCAAGGACCTTTCCTATATCATTGGTGGTTTTGCCTGGGCGACGAACCTGGATGTTAATCCGGACGGCGCCGTGTTTTACCTTGATGAAATAAAGTATGAGTAATCCGCAACACAGGATACCGGCAGGACGCAGGGCGCGGGGAGCGGGAAAGAAGTTTTTTCCCGTTCTCTGTGTTCTGCTTTCTGTTGTTTGTCTTCTGGGCATGGCTCCTGCGTCGGCGTCCAAGAAGAAGGTCTTTATCAAGACGCTGAAAGACGGCCATTATCAGCTGATCGTGGCCGGCAAGCCCTTTATCGTCAAGGGCGTCTGCTACAATCCGATCCCCATCGGAAAAACGCACGACTATGATTTTTGGAACGATCCGGAAAAGCCGTGGCTCGTCGACGGCGAACTGATGAAGAAGATGGGCATCAACACGGTGAGGTTCTATCAGCCCGGGGAAGATGTCGAAGCCATGCGCCGGGTGATTGCCGATCTTTATAAGAAATTCGGCATCCGCACGATGATGGGGCATTGGCTGGGTTTCTGGAATTATCCCGCCCCGTTTTATGACGACCAAGATTTCCGAAACAAGGTCAAGACTGATGTCCTGGCATTGGTCGAGGCCCTGAAAGATGAAGAGGGGATCCTCTTTTGGGTCCTGGGCAACGAGAATAATTATTCCTTCAGCGGCAAGATCAACCCTTGGTCGAGCGAACGCATCGACAAGATGCAGGACCCGCGGCAGTGTCTTCTGGCCAGGGCCGAGACGTATTATACGCTGATCAATGAGATCGCCCGGGAGATCCACAGGATCGACCCCAACCACCCTGTGGTCATGGGCAACGGCGAACTTATCTGTCTCGACGTGGCCAACACATTCGCCAAGGACGTGGATGTCGTCGGCTGCATTATCTATCGCGGCAAGACGTTCGGCAACATTTTTAAGACCCTGAAAAATACCTTTGACAAGCCGCTGTTATTGGTCGAATTCGGCGCCGACGCCTACAACGCCTATGAGAAGAAGGAAGACGAAGACATGCAGGCGTATTTTCTGGAGTATCAGTGGGCGGAGATCTATCGTAACATCGCCTCGAATCGCGACGGCGTCGGCAATTGCCTGGGCGGCGTCATGTTTGAATGGACGGATGAGTGGTGGAAGCATGGCGAGTGGGACGCCGCCGGCTGGCTCGTCCATGATACGGAATCCAACTGGTCGAACGGCGCCTATTATTTCGATATCAAGGCCGACCGCAACATGAATATGAACGAGGAGTGGTTCGGCCTGGTCAAGCTCTTGCCCGGGGAAAAAGATGCTCCTCCAGGGCAGGCCATGAACAAGCGCGTGCCGCGCAAGGCCTACTACGCCATACGCGAATTCTGGAAACATCCTTCCAAGACATCTTCGATCAAAAACCCAGAAAGACCTTCGCCGGCGGGTCGGAAAAATCAACGCTAATATTATTTCGGGTGTCCTATGTCTCAACGTATCATTTTTTTGACGGTTTGCGGATGGTTGTGTCTTTCTGTCGCGGCTTCGGCCCAGGAAGCGGCATCGACCCAGGCCGCTGTTCCTTCCGCAGAAACGCTGAAAGCGTCTGTCGCTCCCGATGACCCGCAGGGCCTGGCGAACCTTAAGTCTGTCGTCGCCTGGTATGTCGGGGACGGTAAATTCGACGAGCTGGTCGCCTACCTGGATTCTCTTTTAAAGAAAGGGTTTGAGCGGTTGCCCGACGTCTATTTCTACCGCGCCTATGCGCGGAATGCGCAGTTGGATTCCTGGAAAAAGATTAAGAACTGGGAAGGGGTTTATGACAAGGGCCCCGAGATCAAAACAGCCATGGAGAAAGACCTGGCGCAGGCCGAGAAATTTGTCGCCGGGCGTCCGGATATGGCGTTGCGCATCGCTTTTTTAAGGTGGCTGATCGCATCGCAGGACGACCCTGAAGCGGCCGCCGGATTGTTTGACGGCCTGGTCAGCAAGGCGAAGAGCGTTCCTGCTCAGCCGGATACGATGGCCTTGATCAAAGAAATGGCCGATTCCCTGAGTTCCTATGAAGACAAGAATCTTTCCCGCAGGCTCTATGAGATATATGCCTCGGCGCTGAAGGCATCTGGTCCGGGGCCGGAGCAATTGAAGAAAGCAGGCCAGGATTTCGTGCAACAGAAGAACATCTATCTGGCCAAGACGCTCTTTGAAGGATATCTTGAGCAATTCGCAGGCGATCCTGAAGTTTTGGCCAAAGAGACTGTTCTCATCGCCGATAAATTCGCCCATCAGGGGTATGAAGAAGCCCTCGACCCTGTTTATGCCGAGAGCCTCTACCAGAAGGCGTTCGACCTTGCCGGCCAGAAGGCCTTTACGGCTCCGTCGCAATACAGCCGGGCGTTCAACCTGGAACGCATGAAAGATTTCGAGGCGGCGCTCAAAGAATACGGGAAGGTCCTCTCGGACTATCCCGATTTCTCCGCCCCGGCCGAAGTGGAATTCCGCGCGAGCGTCCTGCGCGCCTATGCTATTAAGGACATCAAAGGGGCGTCGTCCTCGTTTGAACACATCAAGACCGCTTATCCGGCCGGCCGCCTGGCCCTGGCGAGCCTTTATCAGTTGGGGCTCTTGAGCCAGTGGGAAGCGAAGAACGACGCGGCCAAAGCTTATTATGAGGAATTGGCGGCGTCGGCGCAGTCCCAGGGGGCCGACATGGAAAAAGATGAGCTGGTGCTCTTGAGCCGCGAGCGCCTGCAGGAGATCGAAGAAAACAAACCCATGAAGTATGCGCTGCGGCTCTTTTTCGAAGGGATCTTCGGCCGCGCCGAAGACGCCAAGACGCAAGGTATGTCTTTGAATGTGGACTTGACGGGCCGGCCGGCCAAGGCGCCGGTCAACGACGACATTGTTTTTACCGTGACGACATCCAATCCCGTAACCGGCTGTATGATGCCTGCTTACAGCTATGAGTGGTCCGGCGAGACAGGTGCGGCGGCCAATATCCCCAACAGCGCGACATTGACGACATCATATGGGGCACAGGGCATTAAAGTGACGCACGTGGCCGTGGTAGGCAATAACGGCCTGGAAGGCGTCGCCTTTGAGATGGTACAAATAGAGAATCAGTAACTCGTAACCAGTAATTCGTAACTCGTAATGCGCTTTTTTCAAGAAAATTACTAATTACTAATTACGAGTTACTAGTTACGAGTTACGAATACAAACATGCCGATATACACATCCGATCAAAACGTAAAATCAGGGATCCCGCTGGGAGGCCTGGGCGCCGGCAAGATGGAGATCATGCCCAACGGGGGTCTGGATCATTTTACTTTTTTGAACAGTCTTCATAAGCCCGTATGTTCTTCTGATCCTTCGGGCCGCAAAGGGATCCTGGGTTTCCACTTCGGGATCATGGCGGCCACAAAAAAGAAAAAGGCGGCCAGGCTCCTTGAGACTCATGTCCCGCCCGGCTGCAGCGGTGTTTCATCGATCACGTTCGACGGGAAGTATCCTTTTGCGCGGCTGGAATACAAAGACGACGCGCTTCCCGTGGATTGCGAGCTGGAGGCGTTTTCTCCCCTGGTCCCTCAGGAGGAGAAAAAGTCCGGCACGCCGGCCGCCATCTTTCGTTTCAAGATCACGAACCCTACGTCCCAGACGGCGACCGTGGCTCTTTTGGCCTGTGGCCGTAATATCATCGGGGACTGGATGGTGGGCCGTTTTAACCAGGTGCAGGAGACGCCGGAATGCCTCTCCGTGAATTTCTTTAATAAGAAAACGCAGGGCGCCGCAGACCCTTCGTCGGGCGAGATGTGCCTGGGGCTGGTCAAAGACAAAAAACTCCTTTGCACATACATGGGTGAATGGAACATGCAGGCGCGGCCATTCGTTTTCGACAGGAACGGTTTTTCGCTCCAGGAGGCGTGGGCCGTCTTCAGCCGCGACGGGATCCTGCCCAACACGAATACCGAGCGTGTGGTGGCGTCCGAAAGCGTGCAGCTGGGAGGGGCCCTGGCCGCCCAGGCTACGCTCAAACCCAAGACGTCGATCACGGTCACTTTTTTCTGGACGTGGTTCTTCCCCGCGCATGCCGAAGGCAGGATGTATGAGAATTGGTTCCGCGGCATCCATGATCTGAGCCTGTATCTTTCGAAGAACGCCCATGGCCTTCATGCCGCCACGCGGGAATGGGTGAGAGACCTCCTGGGCCTTAAGATAGACCCATGGATCAAGGACGCCCTCCTGAACAATCTTTATCCTTTTTCTTCCGGGAGCCACTGGACCAAGAGGGAGCGCTTCGGGTTCTTTGAGGCGCCGGAGATATGCCCTCTCCTGGGCACCCTCGATGTCAGATTTTTTGCGTCTGTCGCCCTTGCCATGTTCTTCACACAACTTGATCTTAAGGAGATCACGCAGTTTGCCGAGGCCCAGAGACCTCAAGGGTATATCCCGCACGACCTCGGTAACAAGCGCAGCGACCTGCCGTCCAACAGCACCAACGGCCTGCTCTGGAAAGACCTGAACGCCAAATTCATCCTGTTGGTTTGGCGGGGTTACCTTCTGACCGGCGACGAGGCGTTCTTGAAACGGATGTATCCTTTTGTCAAAAAGGCCTTTTATTGGCTGGCGGCGACCGACAAGAACAAGGATTTTCTGCCCGACAGCGAGGGGGCGGACACGACCTTCGATCTCTGGCAGCTTTACGGTGTCACCGCATATACGGGCGGTATATTTTTGGCAGCCCTCCTGAGCTTAGAGAAGATGAGCACGCATCTGCAGGATGAAGAGTTTGCGCGCGAGGTCAAAAACTGGTTTAAGAGCGGCCGCGCCCACTTCGAAAAAAAACTATGGCACAAGAGCTATTTTATAGCTTATAATGATAGCAAGAAGGATTTGTCAGAACAGCAACTCTCCCATCAACTTCGCTCTCAGAAAGTCAACATTTCTTGTACGGCATCTCAGCTGGTGGGGCAGTGGATCGCACATCTCTTGGGGCTGGGGTATATTATTTCCCCTGAAAAGGTCAAGAAGGCACTGACGACTATTATTGAGCTTAATGGTTCGGCCTCCAGGTACGGGGTGGTGAACGCTGTCTTGCCGTCAGGCGAAAAAGACAAGTCGAACGGACACGCGGAAAACGTCTGGATCAGCATGACCTATATCCTGGCGTCTCTGGCCCTCTATGAAGGGATGGAGAAGGAGGCATGCGTCCTGGCCAAAAAGGCCTGGGACAATGTCTCGGCGAACGCCCTGAATACGTGGAATCAGCCGGACATGGTGTCGTCCGTTGACGGCAGTTTTATGTTCGGTGACCATTACATGCGCAACATGAGTTTTTGGGCGTTTGCGATCGCCTATGCGCACAAACGCAAAGATGTTGCTGCGTTTTTAAAACGGATCAGGAATGATGAAAGAATCTTATTTTAAAGGAGAGAACCTTTCGGAGAGGTCCAGGAAGAACCTTTTCATCCTGGATGCCATCCGGCGCCGCGGGCCTATCAGCAAGACGGATATTTCCAGCCTGATCGGTCTCAACGTCGTCACCGTCTCCAACTACGTCGACGAATTCCTGCGCCAGAAGATCGTCTTTGAGAAAGAGTTCGACGTTTCCAAAGGGGGGCGTCGTCCGCTGCTTCTGGACTTGAATACATCCGCCGGTTATGCGGTGGGTGTCGGCGTCAATCTCCTGGGCACGATCGGCGTCGTGACAGACTTGAGCGGTAAAGTCCTGCATAAGGTCAGGAACGGGAAATCCGGCTCGGGCAGCCGCGACGTCGTGGATTCCATTTTGACGACAACGGCGGAGTTACTGGATGAGGCCAAGGGCTGCCGCCAGAAGATCAAAGGTATCGGTATCGGTATCGGCGGGATCGTCGATGCGGCCAGGGAAAAAGTGCGCTGGCCGGAAAAGATCGAGAACGGATATCATTATCTGGACGTCACTGTCCCCTTAAAGGACATTTTAGAGCGAGAGTTCCGGCTTCCCGTCGTTATTGAGAACGATGCGACGCTGGCGTGTTTCGGCGAACAGTGGCTGGCGCTGGATTCGGACACCAAGAACCTCGTGTATATGTTCTCCGGCGTGGGTTGCGGCCTGATGATCAACGGCGAGATCTACCGCGGCGCGAGCGGTTGCGCCGGCGAGGTGGCCATCCATAGCGACAGGAAAGAATCCCCGTATTTCCTGGAGAGATGGGAGGCGGACTTGGGGATAGGCGCGGAGTACAAGAAGCGTCACCAATGGAAAAAAGGCCCCGGCTCTTCGGGGTCTAAGGTGCCGAAAGAAGCCGTCGATGTGAGCTTGAGCGAGATCTTTGAGGCATGCCGCAGGGGCGAAGCCCCGGCCGTGGACGTTGTGCGTGACGCCGGCCGGCGTCTGGGGCTGCGCGTCGCCTATCTGGTCAATCTTCTGAATCCGGAGATGGTCGTGATCGGCGGCGGCATCGAAGAGGCCGGCATCGTTTTGATCGAAGAGGTCAAGAGCGCCGTGAGCGAATGGTGCTTTGAAGAATCCTCCGGCGCCACCAAGATCGTTCCGACCCGCCTGGGCGAGAACGGCGTGGCCCTGGGCGCTGCAAGCCTTGTCACGCGCCAGTGTTTCGCCGCCATCAACGACTGATCCTGCCAATTTCGCCGACCTTTTATTCCATAGATGGAAGGTCAGTAACCCCCTGAAAAAAAAGAAGTAATACTATTTTTCTTTTTTCGGCCCCGCATTTTTCCTTTCCAGAGTTTTCACGCCCATTCCAGGCCTGGCCGTCCTTCCGTCGACAAAAGGCATTTTAGGCCCGCCGGCCGCGTCATAACCCCTGTACTTTCTCTTGCTTAGGTCATCGATCGTTTAAATTTTTCTTGCACATGCGTCTTTATTATGATATATCTAAATTCAAATGAGAGCGCAATCCGGCGAAAACGCTTAACATGTGAGCCGGGTTGATGTTCGGACCGGCCTAATTTTATTTTTTTATATATGGGCCGGCCCCCTCGATAGGACGGCGAGGTCATAAAGGAGGTGTAATGAACAATAAAATAAAAATATTGCTCGTTGGACTTGCCGTCGTTTGCGCCGCTTCGCTCGTCATCGCCTTTCAGCTCAATACCGTCAATAAAGCCCTCCGCAATGAATTCAGCATCAAGGAACAGGAATTTACCTCCGAGCGCCAGAGCCTGTCCAACCAGCTCAACAACTTGCAGATCGCCAAGAAGAAACTGGAATCGGAGATCAGCGAATTACGCGCGAAATTTGACGTGGCCGTCAAAGAACGTGACGACGTCAAATCGAAATTTGATCTCGTGACCAAGGAGCGGGCCAGCGCCGTTGACCGGCTCCAGGAATTGATCAAGGAAAACAAGTCCTTGACGGAAGAAGCGGCTAAGCTGAAGGAGACGGGTGGCGTTTCCTATACCGTTTCCACCACTGCTTCCGAAGACGACGCCTATTGGGCGAAACTCCTCAAAGACAAGGCCGCATTGGAGATCGAGGTCCAGAATTTGAAATCTCAGCTGTCGGATGCGCAGCTGAAGGGCGAAAAAGCCATGGAGGAGGGCCGCAAGCTCGACCTCCAGTTCAAGACCGTCAACCAGGCCCGCATGGATCTGGAGAGGAAACTGGTCTATAACGAGAAGCTGGCTGAAAGCCTTTCTGAAGACCTTGTCAGGGAAAAACGCGACAAGAAGGCGATCGGCGAACAACTGGAATCGATCCGGCAGGAGAATTTCGAGCTCAAGAGCCGTCTCATGGCTTTGGGCGACAAGAAGACGTCCCTGGAAGGCAAGCTCGTGGATCTCCAGCAGGAACGCGAGATCCTCTCCAAGCGTCTCGCCGAACTGGACCAGATCTTGCAGGAGCGCGTGGACCAGATCATTCAGGTGAAGGATGACCTGAAGGCTGCCAGGACCGAGGCCAAAGAAGTCAGCACTAAGGATGCCAGGGTCGTTCAACTGCAGCCAATCGTCGTCAAGGCCGCAGAACCGCAAAGCACGACACCGGGCGTCAAACCGGGGGCTGGGCAGATCCTGGCCATCAACGAAGAGAATAATTTTGTGATCGTCGACTTAGGCGAGCAGGATGGCGTCAAGGTCGGCCAGACATTCAACGTTTACAGAAATACCGAGAAGATCGCGAGCTTAGAGGTCATTCAGATCCGCAAAGAGATCTCGGCGGCCGATATCAAGTCGGTATCTCCGGGCTCCAAGCTCAAGATCGGCGATCTGGTCAGCTAGTCTAGGTTAAGGTTAAGCTTGTTTTGCGCGGCCCTTGCGGCTGGCCCGCAAAGGCCGCGCAGACAGGCAGGGTTAAGGTTGAGAAGACCTGATTTTTCTTAACCTCAGCTTGAACCTTAACCTTTATTTTTTGAAGCTTTCCCGTCCGGGAAAACTTCTGATGACACCGATTTTCATCCGATTGCACAGATGAATACCTTATGTAAAAATCTGTGTTATCTTTTGTGAATCTGTGTGATCAAGTTCTTTCCCCTCTTTCTTGTCCATGGAAAGAACTATTTTTTGAGGGGGACGATGGCAAGAAAAAAAGTTGTCAGCATTGAAGACGTGGCGCAGGCGGCGGGCGTTTCCATCACGACGGTCTCCCGCGTCATCAATAAATTTCCAACCGTTAAGGACGCCAATCGCAGGAAGGTTGAGGAGGCGGTCCGCCGTCTGAATTTCAAGCCTAACCTGGCTGCGCAAAGGCTGGCCAGCGGATCCAATTATACGATCGGCCTTGAGATCCCGCGCTATGAAGGCATCTTCTATTCCTTCTATGCTATGGAGATCTTCCGCAGCGTCGGTATCGCCTGTGACGCCCTTCGCGTCGACTTCCTGCTGCATCTGACGGACGGCAAGACATCCGTGAACGCCGCGGCCGTCGGAGGCGTTGTTTTTGCCGATGTGATCAATAATCGTCACCACGTTGAAGATTTTCTGAACGCCGGGACCCCTGTGGTCCTGATGAATTATCTGGCCAAGGACGTGGAGGTTTCCAGCGTCAGCGTTGACAATGCCGGAGGGGCCAAGGCAGCGGCAGAGTATCTGATCCACCTGGGCCATAACCGGATCGCTTTTGTCACAGGGGATATGGCCACACAGGCGGCCCAGGATCGCCTGGAAGGCTATAGGGCTGCCATGAAGGAGGCGGGTCTGGCGGCGCCCGAGGAGTTGGTGCTGCAGGGTGACTATTCGCGGAAGTCCGCGCGTACCGCCGCCGAGAAAGTCCTGGCGGCAACGCCCAGACCCACGGCCGTCCTGGTCTCTTCCGACGATATGGCCATGGAGATGGTTTCCGCCTTCATCGAAGGCGGCCTCAAAGTGCCCGAAGATGTGTCCGTCGTGGGTTTTGACGACGATCCCGTCTGTCTTTACGGCCCTGTGGCCCTGACGACGGTCCGCCAGCCTATCAAAGAGATGGCCCATGCGGCGGTGAAAGAACTTTATTTGCGCATGCAGGATCCCGACCGTCAGATCAACAAGATCATCTTGCCGACGGAGCTTGTTATCAGGGATTCCGCGCGTCCGCCGAAGAAATCCGCCTAGGGACGCGGGGTGTTGTCGGGATGGTTGACGCCATGAGTTCGATCTTAAACGACCTCCACAAAAATTTTCTGGCGACCGGCGTGGGAAGCCTTTCGATCGCCGATCCGCAGGCCGCCGTCGACAGCGTTCTGGGGGGGTTCCAGAGGCATATCCCTTTTTGGCCGCAGCTACCCCGTCGTTCTTTTTGTGAAAATATGTACGTCCAGTTCACGGAGAACCTTCCGGGTATCTGTGTGGACGAGGTAAAAAAAAGCGTCTGGGTGGATACGCGCAAGGATGATTACCTGGAAAAATTTGAGCAGTGTTTTCACAACATCCAGGCATCCGAAGTGGATTATTTTTCCATCAGCCGCCCCTACGCGGAAGGGTTGTATGTCCTGACGGAGCGGCTCATGGCTGCCGGATGGGACCAGTGGGTCAAGGCCCAGCTGATCGGTCCTGTCAGCCTGGGGTTGACGCTTTTGGACGAGAATAAGAATCCTATTGTATATAACCCCGATCTTTTTGAATTGCTGGGCGGTTTCCTGGCGCTCAAGAGCGCCTGGCTGGTCCGCCAGCTCCGTGTGACAGGCCGGACAAAGATCATCATTTTTATCGATGAGCCGTACCTTGTCGCCGTCGGCACGAGCCAATGCGCGCTGCCCAAGGAAAAGATCGCCGAGAAGATCAATCAGGTCGTCGGCGTGATCCATGAGAACGGCGCCCTGGCAGGGCTGCATTGTTGCGGAAATACCGATTGGGAATTGGTCCTTGACACGAACATCGATATCTTGAATTTCGACGCCTATGGCTATCTCGATAAATTGCTTTTGTATGATAAGGCCGTCGGCAGATTCTTGAAAAGGGGCGGTATCCCCGCTATCGGGATCATCCCCAATAACGAAGATATCGAAAGCGCAGGGCTCATGGATCGCATCTGGCAGGAATTGATGGGTCACAGGGAGTTATTGGCCAACGGCGCCCTCGTGACGACCAGCTGCGGTTGCAACGGGCTTTCGGTCGCGCTGACGGCAGAGGCGTTTACGGCCTGCACACAACTCGCCGAAAGGCTGAGGACGTATTTCAATGGATAGAGGAAACATTGCTCCTCGCTTAACCACTTGAAAATTTATGCCAGGAGGGCTCGGCGAGCTTCGCTAGCCGAGCCACTCGGCATAATTTTTCTGCCTGGCAAAACAGAGTTTTGCCGAAGCTCGGAGTTAACCCAGAAAGGGTAGGCCTCCGCATTCCACATAGCGGAGGGCCTAACTTTGTAAGGAAATAACCTATTAGGAGCAAAGTTAAGGAGGTGCGGGATGTTTACCATGAGGAAGTGGAGCGTCGGTTTAATGGCGGCGTATTTTATTTTTGCCGCAGTGACTGTGACACAGGCGCAGCAGAATGCAGAAGAGGCGGCCCCTGAGGAAAATATGATGGAGGCCCCGGCCGCCATGAACGAGACAGCCGGAAATGAGATGACGGCGCCTGCGGCTGCGAACGAAATGACGGCCGCGCCCGCAGGAGAGGCGGCGCAGCCGCCGACAGGCCAGCCGCCGACAGGCCAGCCGCCGACAGGCCAGCCGCCGACAGGCGGCGCACCACAGGCATCAGCGGCTCCGGCAGCCCCGGCGGCGGCTGATCAGAAGGCCAAGCAGGCCCTTGCGGAGACAACGCCTCAGGTCCAGGTGATGGAGATCAAGGATGAGGAAGCTCCGACGGAATGGGTATGGGGCGAGGTCGTCAGCACGGACCAGGAGGTCCCGTCGGTAACGATCAAACACCTGGATTACAATACGTATGAGGAGGTCAAAACAACCCTGCTATTGACCGGCAAGACATTGTTTGAGAACGCCAAAAACCTTTCGGAGATCAAGGCTGGCGACCGCATTACGGCGGATTACAGGGTTCAGGACGGCAAGAGCGTCGCCGAAATGATCGTTGTGGACAGGCCGTCCGGAGAGAAGTCGAAGGATACATCTTCTTTGGTTACCGAAACCTCAACATCTCCTGCGCCGCAGGAAGAGGCGGTTTCCGCCAATGCGGCGGTTGATACGATGGCAGAGCCTTCGGCGGATGTGATGGATCAGGGGGACACCGCCGTTGACCAGGGGCAGGTGGATGAGGAGCTTGCGGCCATGAATGCCGTCGAGGAAACGGATAACACGCAAAATCCGTCCTGAGGAGATGCCGCCCCTTATCTAAAGAGAAAAGATGCGGTGAAAGTTTGAAGAAATGACCCGGCCCCGTTAAGCCCGGCACCTTAACGGGGCTCTTCATTCCTGTATGTTTGTTCGGTTAGCGGCAAAAGGATGTCGTGATAAGAAAAAAGATATTCATTTTTGACCTGGATGGGACCCTGGTGAATGCGTATCCGGCCATCGTAAAAAGTTTTAATGACTGCATGCGCGCACAGGGATATCCGTCCCGCGCGCCCGCCCTTATCAGGAAGGCTGTTGGATGGGGGGACAGGAAACTCCTGGAGCCCTTTGTGCCGGCGTCCCGCCTGCCGCATGTCCTGGCCTGTTACAGAAAGAGGCATGCCGTTGATCTTGAAAGCGGTGCGCGCTGGATGCCTTATGCCAGGCAACTCCTGTGTTATCTCAAAAAGAGAGGGGTCAAAACGGCGATCGCCAGTAACCGGCCGACACGTTTCACCAGGATCATTCTCAGGAGCCTGGGCGCAGAAGACATGTTTGACAAGGTTTTGTGTGCCGACCGCCTCAGATACGGAAAACCTCATCCGATGATCCTTCGCCAGGTCCTCAAACTTCTGAAGGCCGAAAAAGTGGATGCGGTTTATGTCGGTGATATGGCTATAGATATCCGGACCGGGAAGCGCGCCGGTGTCACAACCGTTGCCGTCGCGACCGGCTCAAGCAGTTTTAAAGAGTTGAGGCGCCAAAAACCGGATTATCTTTTTTCCGGCCTTAAGGCGCTTAAAAGAAATCTTTGCCATAAATCCTGAACCTTTTAAAGCCGGGTCTTGACCGTCCCGGGTGGATTTGCTATAAACATTACGGAGGTTTTAACGTGTTTGCCATCTCGAATCTGTTGTCAGCGGCCGCCGTGGTGCTCGATATGGCCCTGACGGCGTATTACTGGGTCATCATTGTCCGGGCCCTCATCAGCTGGGTCAGCCCGGATCCATTCAATCCGATCGTTCAATTTCTGCATACCGTGACGGAACCCGTGTTGGCTCCTATCCGCCGCATCTTGCCGCCGGTGTTTCGCTTTGGCATCGATATTTCTCCTCTGGTCGCGATCCTTTTCGTGGTCTTTTTGAAGTATTTTCTCGTGAGGACACTGATCGACCTGAGCCTACGTCTGCGCGCCTGATCTATGATGATACATCTGGTGGTCCTTAAATTCGTCCTGCTCGCCGTTTTTTTGTCCTTGTCGGCGTTTTTTTCCGCCTCCGAAACGGCTTTATTCTCCCTTGATTCTATCAAGATCAAAAGGCTCTCCCAGAGCGGGAGGGACACGTCCAGGATCGTCAGGCTCATGGATAATCCCTTGCGCTGTTTGACGACCATCCTCGCTGGCAACACCCTTGTGAATATCACCATCGCCGCCATCATGACGTCCTTATTGATGGATCTTTTTGGACAGGCCGGCGTCAGCATCTCGATCGGCGTGACGACCTTTATCCTCCTTTTGTTCGGCGAGGTCACGCCGAAAACCATCGCCATCCATAACAACGAGCGGTTGAGCTACATTCTGTCGGGCCCTTTGTATGTCTTTGAGCGCTTTTTCCGTCCGTTCCTGTTCTTGTCGACAAAGACTTGCGATATGATCATCTCAGCCTTGGGGTTGCAGCCGAAGAAGGAGCCGACCCTGACGGAGGAAGAATTCAAGACCGTCATCGAGGTCGTCCATAAGCACGGCATCGTCGGCAAAAATGAGAAGGAAATGGTCGTTTCGATTTTGGAGTTGACCACGACGACGGCCCAGGAGATCATGACGCCCCGCATGGATATCAAGGCGATCTCTTTGGACTGGGATGCCGCAAGGGTCCGCGAGGCCGCCCGCGTGGGCATGCATTCCAGGTTTCCCGTCTTCAAGGGCTCCTTCGATAATATCCAGGGTGTCGTGTTCGCCAAAGAGCTGTTTTTGGAGGCCGAAAAACCCCTCGCGGAGATGGTCAGGGCCGTCATGTTCGTTCCGGCCACCAAAAGGATCAGCGACCTCATTAAGGATTTCTATAAGCAGGATGTCAGGATCGCCGTTGTTGTCGACGAGTACGGCGGGACGTCGGGGTTGGTAACGCTGGAAGATATCCTCGAGGAGATCTTCGGAGAGATCCACGATGAATTCGAGGCCCAGGAAAAGATGATCGAGTCCCTGGATAAAGGCGTCTTTCGTCTGAACGGAAAGGCGCCGGTGGAAGAGGCCGCCCGGATATGCGGCCTGCGTATCAAAAAAGGCGATTTCGAGACGATGGCGGGCTTCCTTCTTGATATTTTCGGCAAGATTCCGTCGGAGGGCGAAAGCATCCAGACACAGGACGGCGAATTCACGGTGGAAAAGCTCTCCGGCCGCCGCATCAAAAGCATGATCCTTAAAAAATGGGCTTAAGCATCCTTTTGTTCCTTATTGTTCTGGCGTTCATCGGCGAGGCCTTTTTCTCCGGTGCAGAGACGGCTTTTACTTCCGTGAATTTTTTAAGGCTTATACACCTGATCGAAAAAAAGAACAAGAGGGCCATCCTTGTTCACGATCTTTTGAAGAAACCGGACCGTCTGCTGGTGACGACGCTTGTCGGTACGAATCTTTGCGTCGTCGTTTCGTCCGCCTGCGCGACAGCCATTTTCGCGAGGTTCCTGCCTGTTTACGCAGCCCTGTTGACGACCCTGGTCATGACGCCGATGTCGTTCATTTTTGCGCAGCTTCTGACCAAGACCGTTGCGCGCTACCATGCCAACAGGATGGCCCTGCTTGTTGCAGGCCCTGTTGAATTCTCCTCCAGAGTCCTTTTGCCCCTCGTCGCTTTTTTCAGTTTTCTGGCCGCGGCCATCGCGCGTATGGTCAGCCCGACGGGCCTGAAGAAAAATCCGTTCTTGACGAAAGACGAGGTCAAGTCCCTGATCAAGGACATTTCCCGCGAAGGGATCCTGGAGCCGCAGGAGAAAGAGGCGATCGACAAGATCTTCGATATGACCCTGGCGCGCGCTGCAGACATTATGGTCCCCTTAAAGAATGTCATGAGTTTCGATCTCGGCGAGGACGTTGTTTCCCTGAAACAGAAGATCCGCACATCGTCGTTCACGCGGTTCCCGGTCTTCAGCGGCAAAGAGCTCAAGGGCATGGTGAATATTTTTGATATTTTCTATGCGCAGTTCCGCGACTGGCCGTCTCTGGTCCGTCCGATCGTGCGCGTAGACCAGGAAGAGAGTCTGGATAAGGTATTCTCGCGTCTCCAGCCGCAGAAGGAGAACATGGCGGCCGTGTATAAGGGGGCCGAGCTTGTGGGTATCCTTGCCATGGAAGACCTCATGGAAGAGATCACCTCAAAATTGACCTCGGCCAAAAGATAAAGCCTCGGGCCTCGCAGGAGAGATTTTCTGCGGGCGAGTGGAATTTTGCGGTAAGATAGGATTTAAACGAGAGGGTGTCATGAGATATAAGACGATGTTTTCTTTGGCGTTGGGGCTTTGGGTGGTTTTGTCTTTCAGCGGCCGCCTGGCGGCTTCTGATGTCTCCGGCGCCGGGGTTGTGGAGGTTAAAGTTTTTCATCAGCCTCATTGCATGGCTTGTGTGAAACTGCTCCACGATGTCATTCCGCCGATGGCGGAGAAATTCGGCGGCCGCGCCCGCTGGACATACCTGGATATCCTCCAGAGAGAGAATTACGAGATCTTTTTGCAGCTGGAAAAAGACCTGGGCAAAAAACTGGGGACGCCGACCGTGGTGGTCGGCAGGCGCGTCCTGATCGGGCTGGCGGATAATGCCGACCACCTGGAGTCGACCATTGAAGGGCAGCTTGGGGGAAGCGGTGCGGAAACTTTGCCCCTGCGTCCCGGCGTCAATATCCTGGAACATTTCCGGTCTTTTGGCCCGTTCGCCGTGATCGGCGCGGGGTTGGTCGATGGGATCAATCCCTGTGCCTTTACCGTGATCGTATTTTTCGTGTCTTTCTTGAGCCTCATGGGTTACCGCCGCCGGGAGATGCTGCTTATCGGGTGCGCTTATATCCTGGCTGTCTTTTTGACCTATCTGGCCATCGGTCTGGGCCTTTTTAATGTTCTCTACAGGCTCGACGCGGTCTTTTGGCTGTCTAAAGGATTGTACTTCCTGGTCGGGGCATTGAGCGTCTTTTTAGGCTGTCTTGCCGTCCGGGATTACCTTTATTATAAGAGAACGGGCCGGACGGACGATATGGCCCTTCAGCTGCCTCGCATCGTCAAGAACAAGATCCACGCCATCGTGGGGATGTATTATCGCAAAGGAACCGGCGAAAGAAAAAAGGCCATGGGCGGTCTCTTTGTCAGCGCCCTGGTCGTGGGATTCCTGATATCGGTGCTTGAGGCCGTCTGCACAGGTCAGCTTTATCTTCCGACGATCGTCATCGTCTTGAGAGAAGGCTCGATGCGTGTCAGGGCCTTGTTCTATCTGTTCGTTTACAACTTCATGTTTATCATTCCTCTGGTCGTTGTTTTAGCCCTCGCTCTCATCGGTGCCACCTCCAGGGATTTTGAGGCCTTTGCCAAAAAGCGCATGGGGTTGATCAAGCTGGCCATGGCAGCCGTTTTTTTGGGGTTAGGCGGCGCGCTCTGGAGCGGCCTTCTCTGGTAAGGCAAGGTCCTCCTGTCCAAATATCTCTTGCTAAAACCAGGGCATTGTATTATAGTAAGGGCTAAATTTTTATTTTGAACGGGAACGTCCTTTCGAAAGAAGCGAAAGATATTATTATCAAAACAAAAGGGGGAAGAACATGTTTGATCTGTTGTATTTGGCACCCATGGGGTCGCTTTTGGCGCTGGGGTTTGCCGGCTTTTTGGCGTGGACCGTCATCAGGCGGGATGAAGGCACGCCGCGGATGCGCGAGATCGCCCAAGCGGTCAAAGAAGGGGCTGCGGCGTATCTGAAGCGCCAGTATACCATCGTCGCGATCTTTTTTGCCGTCGTCTTCGTTATTTTGAACATATTGGTCAAGCTTGGGAATTTGGCTCCGGTCGTTCCGTTCGCCTTTTTGACCGGCGGCCTGTTTTCCGGTCTTTGCGGATTTTTGGGCATGAAGATGGCGACCAATGCCAGCGCCCGTACGACGAACGCGGCCCAGAAAAGCCTGAACTCCGGGCTTCGTGTGGCTTTTTCCGCAGGTGCGGTCATGGGCTTGCTCGTTGTCGGCTTCGGCCTTCTGGACTTGAGTATTTGGTATTTCGGTCTGAACTGGTGGTATGATGCGCATCCCTTGCCCGTAGGCCAGGACAAGATCGCGGTGATCACATCCACTATGCTTTGTTTTGGTATGGGTGCCAGCTCCCAGGCCCTTTTTGCCAGGGTCGGCGGCGGGATCTTCACCAAGGCCGCGGATGTGGGCGCAGACCTTGTAGGTAAAGTTGAAGCCGGTATCCCTGAAGATGATCCGAGGAACCCCGCTGTCATCGCGGATAACGTCGGCGATAATGTGGGCGACGTGGCAGGCATGGGTGCCGACCTCTATGAATCTTATGTCGGTTCGATCGTTGCGACAAGCGCTTTAGGTGTGGCTGCAGGCCTGGGCGTCGGCGGTGTCACGGTCCCCATGGTCATGGCAGCCGTCGGCGTTCTGGCCTCGGTTATCGGGACGTTCTTTGTCAAAAGCAAAGAAGACGCATCCCAGGGAGCCCTCCTCTGGGCCCTGAGAAAAGGCGTTTTTGTCAGCGCCATCATGATCTTGATCGCGTCCTATCCCTTGGTCAGGTTCACCCTGGGCGTGGACCACATGGGTGTTTATTGGGCTGTTGTCGCCGGGTTAGTGGCCGGTGTGCTTTTGGGTATTTCAACGGAGTTTTATACCTCAAGCGGTTATGGACCAACCAAAAAGATTGCGGATGCCGCTATCACAGGTCCTGCGACCGTCATCATCGGCGGCATGGCGGTCGGGATGTTGTCAACAGCCATTCCGATCATCGTCGTGTGCATCGCCATATTGGCGAGCTATTATCTGGCCGGCGGCGCGACAAATTTTAATGCCGGTCTCTACGGCGTGGCCATTTCAGCCGTCGGTATGCTTTCCACGCTGGGGATCACTCTGGCAACAGATGCGTATGGTCCGATCGCCGACAATGCCGGCGGTAATGCCGAGATGTCTAAGCTCGACCCGAGTGTTCGCAAGAGAACAGATGCGCTCGATTCTTTAGGGAACACGACTGCGGCCACAGGCAAGGGCTTCGCCATCGGTTCGGCGGCATTGACGGCCCTGGCTTTGATCGCCGCGTATAATGACCAGGTTGTTCTGTTCGGGAAGACCGTGGACCTGTCGCTGATGAACCCTAAGGTCATCGTTGGTTTGTTCATCGGCGGTATGCTGCCGTTCGCGTTTTGTGCCTTGACCATGCAAGCCGTCGGCCGCGCGGCCTCAGGCATTGTCGTCGAGGTCCGCCGCCAGTTTAAAGAGATCGTTGGGCTGATGGAAGGCAAGGCGAAGCCCGATTACGCGGGTTGTGTTATGATCGCGACAAAGGCCGCGCAGAAAGAGATGATCCTGCCGTCGTTACTCGCGATCATTTCTCCTATTGCGGTGGGTTTATTGGCCGGGCTTGAAGCGCAGGCAGGTTTGCTTATCGGCGCGACCGTGACGGGTTTTGTCCTGGCCATTATGATGGCCAATTCCGGCGGCGCTTGGGACAATGCCAAGAAATACATCGAGGAAGGCCACCACGGCGGCAAGGGGTCTTTTGCCCATAAGGCCGCTGTCGTGGGCGACACGGTCGGCGATCCGTTCAAGGATACGTCAGGGCCGTCATTGAACATCCTGATCAAGCTCATGTCCATGGTTTCCATTGTTTTTGCGTCCTTTGTCATTACCAATACCCTGATGAAATAAGGGGACGTTTTTTAAGAAGCCCTCCAGGGAGCCCTCCGGGCCTGCCTGGAGGGCTTTTTATTTTCCGCCTCAGACTCCGCCGGACGCAAGCGTTTCTTTCGGCGAGGGGATCTTGAGGACGTGGTATAATGAGGCCATGAAACACAAAGATTTTTTTCCGACAAACCGGGAAGAAATGAAGGCCCGCGGCTGGAGCGCCTGCGACGTGATCTTCGTCACTGCAGACGCGTATTGCGACCATCCGAGCTTCGGGGTTGCTCTCCTGGGAAGGTTTTTGGAGTCCTTGGGCTACAGGGTCGGCGTGATCGCGCAGCCTGACTGGAAGAAGGACGCAGATTTTCTTGAGCTGGGCAGGCCGGAGCTTTTTTTCGGGGTGACGGCAGGCAATCTGGACTCCATGCTGGCGCTTTACACATCGGGTATGAGCCTGCGTAAAGAGGATAGATATTCGGCCGGCGGCGCCAGGGGCCTGAGGCCCAAGCTGCCGACGATCGTTTATACCCAAAAACTGCGCCAGCTTTTCAGCGGCGTTCCTGTCGTCATCGGCGGCCTGGAAGCTTCCTTGAGACGCCTCGCCTATTATGATTTTTGGACGGACACAGTGAGGCGTTCCATCCTTTTCGACGCGAAGGCTGACATGCTTGTTTACGGGATGGGGGAGCGTCCGGTCGCGGAAATTGCTTCGCGGCTCAAAGCCAAAGAAGCGATCGGGCGGATGGACGATATCCGCGGCACGGTGATCGCCCGCAAGACTTGCGACGGTTTCAGCCATCCGGTTATCCTGCCGTCGTTTGAAGATGTGCGGTCCGAAAAGAGAAAATTCCTGGAGGCTTTTAATCTTTACAGCAAAGAATCCAACCCTTTTACGGCGCATGTTGTCGCCCAGCAGACGGACACCCGTTTTTGTATCCAATTGCCTCCAGCCTTGCCTTTGACGCAAAAGGAGATGGATGGGCTTTACGGCCTGCCGTTCAGCCGGCGCTGTCATCCCGGTTATCTGCGCTATGGCGGCGTCCCGGCCCTCAAGACCGTCGAGGCGTCCATCGTCAGCCACCGGGGCTGTGCCGCCGGATGTTCTTTTTGTTCGTTGTCTTTGCATCAGGGCCGCGTTGTCCAGAGCCGCAGCCGGGCGTCCATCCTCGGGGAGGCAAAGATCCTTGCCGCTCAGAAAGATTTCAAAGGGGTCATTTCCGACGTCGGAGGGCCGACGGCGAATATGTATACGTTGACATGCAAGCTGGAGCATCGGTGCTCCAGAGAAGATTGTCTCTGGCCGGAAGCCTGTCAGAACATCCGTATTGATTTTCAGGAACAGATCGACATGCTGACATCCGTGAGGAATGTTCCCGGGGTCAAGCAGGTCAACATCCAGAGCGGGGTGCGTTTTGATCTCTTGCTTGGGTCTGAGGCCGCGGCCTATTTTGAGAACCTGTGCCGATATCATGTCAGCGGTCAATTGAAGATCGCCCCGGAGCATGTCTCGGATCCTGTCCTGCGCTTGATGCGCAAACCGCCTTTTAAAACATACAGGCAGTTTACGGATCTTTTTCGAAAAACCTGCAAGAAGCTTGGTAAGGACCAATATCTGGCACAGTATTTTGTCACGGCCCATCCCGGCTGCGGCCCGAAAGAAGCTGAGGAGCTGGCGGCGTTTACCAAGACCCTGGGATACACCCCGAAGCAGATACAGGATTTTATTCCCTTGCCTATGACGCGGTCTTCCTGCATGTATTACACGGGTCTAGACCCCGACACGGGCAAGCCCCTTTATGTGGCCCGCTCCAGACGCGAAAGACTGGAACAAAGGCGGATGGTCCAGGGAGCGAAGCTCCTTGACTAAACGTCGCCTTCCTCTATAATCTAACGTAGCATGCTTAAGCTTTCTTTGATTCAACTCAAAAAAGGATCAAAAGCCAGGATCGTGGAGCTCGCCGGCGGCAAACAGGTGGCCCATAGGCTTTCGATGATGGGGCTGCGGCCGGGCGAACAGCTTGTCAAGTTGAGTTCCTTTGCGCTTCGCGGCCCCGTCGCCGTGCGGGTCGGACATACGACCCTGGCTCTGGGGCATGGCATGGCCGAGAAAGTGATTGTTGAGGTCAGCGCCGAACCCGCAGTCAAATCTTCATGAAAAAGATCATCCTCATCGGCAATCCCAATGTCGGCAAGAGCGTTATCTTCGCGCGCCTGACAGGTGTGCGCGTGATCACGTCCAATTACCCCGGCACGACGGTGGAATACCGCAAGGGGGTGATGAGCGTGGGGGAAGAGACCTACGAGGTCATCGATATGCCGGGCACCTATAGCCTGGAGCCGACCTCAAAAGCGGAAGAGGTGACGTGCACGTTCTTGGACGATGTTTGCTGCCGGGAGAAAGATTGTTTTATCCTCGACATCGTTGATGCGACAAATTTAGAGCGTAACCTGCACCTGACCATGGACCTGATCGACAAGGGTTATCCCGTTGTCGTGGTCCTGAATATGTGCGATGACATCAAGCACAGGGGTATCGATATCGATATCGCCAAGCTCGAGCAACTGCTTGGTGTGCCGGTCGTCTCGACCTGCGCCGTGACAGGGGTAGGCATCAAGATTTTGAAAGAACGCCTTTTTCAGGGAACCCCTCGGCCGCCGCAGCAGAGGACCCACGAAGAGATTTGGCGTGCCGTCGGCATCATCGTCAGCCAGGCCCAGCATCTGACGCACAGGCACCACACATTTCGCGAGATGCTGGAGGATCTTTCGATCCGGCCGTTCACCGGCTCTCTCGTCGGGATGGGCGTCATTTACGCCGTTTTCAAGAGCGTGCGTTTTATCGGCGAAGGCCTGATCCGGTATGTCTTTGATCCTTTTTTCAACGATGTGTATGCGCCGCTCATCGCGAAACTGAGCGTTTTCCTGCAGCCGGGGACATTCGGCCACCATGTTTTGATCGGCGAATTTGTGGGCGGTCGGATCGATTTCAAGAATTCGGTCGGTCTTTTGACGACCGCCCCTTATGTTGAGTTCGACATGGTCCTGCCGTATATCATCTCTTTTTATCTTATCCTGGGGATCATCGAGGATATAGGTTATCTGCCGCGCTTTGCCCTCCTTTTGGACGCTTTGATGCACAGACTTGGTCTGCATGGTTTTGCCATCATCCCCGTCCTTTTGGGTTTCGGCTGCAATGTGCCCGGGATCATGGCGACGCGCGTTTTGGAGAGCAAGCGAGAGCGTTTTATCGCCTCGACATTGATCTCTATCGCCGTGCCTTGCGCCGCGCTCCAGGCCATGATCATTAAACTTCTGGGGCCGTGGGGCATGGGACCCCTGGTCCTTGTTTTCGGGACATTGTTTTTTGCATGGTTGATCATAGGTTTTGTGCTCAATAAAGTGCTCAAAGGTTACAGCCCGGAGCTGGTGCTTGAGATCCCGCACTACCGGTTTCCTCCGCTGAACATCATCTTTTCCAAGCTCTGGCTGCGGGTCAAAGAGTTCATCATCGATGCGTTTCCTTTCGTCATCCTCGGCGTCCTTGTCGTCAACCTGTTGCAGTATTTCCGGGTTTTTGAGGCCGCCAGCAGCGTTTTTGCTCCTGTCACGCGTACTCTCCTCGGGCTTCCCGAGGCAGCGTCTTTTCCTCTTCTGATCGGTTTTTTGCGCAAAGATATCGCCGCCGGGCTGCTCCTTCCGCTGCAGATGGACCTGAAACAGACGATCATCGCCTGCGTCGTCTTATCGATGTCTTTTCCCTGCATTGCGACATTCATCATCTTTTTGAAAGAAATGGGCTGGAAATATTTGCTGGCGGCTACCGGTATTATGGTCGCGGCGACCCTGGCTGCCGGCGGGGCCCTTAACCTGATCCTATGAAAATAAAAGCTATCTCATTGGTCTCCGGAGGCCTGGACTCGACCCTGGCCACAAAGGTGGTCTTGGAGCAGGGCGTGGATGTTATTGCGGCCAACTTTGTCTCGCCTTTCTGCCGATGCGACAAGGGGAGGTCCCATGCCCGGTCCGCCGGCGGCCCGAAAGAGGGGGAAGGGGGATGTCGCCACGAAGCAAAGTTCGTTTCCGAACAGCTGGGTATTCCTCTCAAGATCGTCAATGTCACGAAAGATTTTCTTGAGGTGCTTAAGTCCCCCAAACATGGATACGGTTCGCATATCAATCCCTGCATCGATTGCCGGATCCTGATGTTGAAAAAAGCGCGGCAGCTCATGGATGAGTTGGGAGCGAAGTTTTTGATCACAGGGGAGGTTCTGGGCCAGCGTCCGATGTCGCAGCGCCGTGACGCGATGCATATCATTGAACGCGAGGCGGGCGTCAAGGGCCTTGTCCTTCGGCCGTTGTCCGCCCAACTGCTTGAGCCTACCCTGGCTGAAACAGAGGGGTGGGTGGACCGCCAAAAACTCCTGAATATCTGCGGCCGCAGCCGCAAGCCCCAGATGAAGCTGGCGGAAGATTATCATATCAAGGATTATCCCTGTCCGGCCGGCGGCTGCCTGTTGACGGACCCGGCATTTTCTCTGCGCATCAAAGACCTGATCGACCATGACGAATTGACCATGGAGGACATTCAATTGTTGAACCACGGCAGGTATTTCAGGCTTTCCGGCAAAACCAAGCTGGTCGTCGGAAAAAATCAGCATGAGAATGAAGGGTTGGAGTCGTTGGTCGCCCCCGGGGATTATTTATTTTATCCTGCGCATGACGACGCTGGGGCTTCGGGGTTGGGCCGGGGAGATTTTTCACGAGACGATATGGTTCGCCTGGCCGCCGGCATCACTGCCAGGTATTTCGATGCGGCCAGGAATTCTGGCGAGGTCGCGGTCAGCATCAAGCGCGGCCCTGAGGTGCAGACGCTGACGGTAACGCCTCTCCCGGACGAAGAAACGAAGAAATATCTGATCTGACTTTACCAAGATTTACTGGTGCAGGGCGGCCAAGGGCCGCCTCATGAGGTTTTCACATGGGATATTCCATGATCGCAGCAATAATTTTTATCCTGGCATACATCCTTTTTATTGTCTTGCCGGCCCGCAGAATGCCTGTCGCTGTCAGCGGGGCTCTTGTTTTGGTCGTGACAGGCGTGATGTCGCCTTATGAAGCGGCACAGGCGATCAACTGGAACGTCATGGGGATTTTTGTGGGAACGCTGGCTGTGGCGGATGTTTTTATGGAGAGCCGTATGCCTGCTTTTATCGCGGAAGCGATCATCAACAAGGCGAGGAGCACGGCCTGGGCCGTTCTGTTGATCTGCGTCATGACGGGCGTCATTTCCGCATTCGTCGAGAATGTCGCAACCGTGCTGATCGTCGCGCCTATCGCGCTTTCCCTGTCGAAAAAACTCAAGATAAGCCCTGTCAATATGATGATCGCTATTGCCATTTCAAGCAATCTGCAGGGGACGGCGACCCTGATCGGCGATCCGCCCAGCATGCTTCTGGGCGGTTATGCCAAGATGACCTTCATGGATTTTTTCTTCTACCATGGCCGGCCAAGTATCTTTTTTGCCGTGGAACTTGGGGCCCTCGCTTCTTTTGCGGTCCTCTACCTGTTTTTCCGCCGCCTGAAGCAGAAAGAAGAGCTTCTGCGCACGGAAAAAGTCCTGTCTTTGTTCCCGACGTTTCTTTTGGCAGGTCTCATCGTCTTGCTGGCGCTTTCGTCGTTTTTTGACAAGGGGTTTTCTTATGCGGCGGGGGTCCTCTGCATGATCGCGGGCATCCTTGCGGTCCTCTGGAGAAAGTTCATTTTTAAGGGCGGCGTGCGCGCGACGCTCAAGGCCCTGGACTGGGACACAACATTTTTCCTGGTCGGCGTTTTTGTCCTTGTGGGCGCCATGACGCACACGGGCTGGATTGACAGGACGGCGGAATTCCTTTCTTCTCTCGTCGGTTCCAACATCTTTTTGGGCTATACGCTTTTGGTCTTTGTCGCGGTTTTTGTTTCTGCCTTTGTGGATAATGTGCCGTTCCTGGCCGCGATGCTGCCTGTGGCCATGTCGATGGCAGCCAGGCTTGGCATCCAGCCGTCCCTGTTCCTTTTCGGCCTTTTGATCGGCGCAAGCCTCGGCGGCAACATTACCCCTATCGGCGCCTCGGCCAACATCGTGGCCTGCGGCCTATTGAGGAAAGAGGGATACAAGGTCAGCTTTGGACAGTTTGCCAAAATAGGCCTGCCCTTTACCCTGGTAGCCGTGGCAGCGGCATATTTGTTTGTTTGGTTTGTTTGGTCCAGTTGACAACAAAAAGACTCCTTGCCTAAGCGCTTGTTCATTTTGCTCGCAGACGCCTCGGCCTTGCCGGAGGCGGGCCAGGGCGTTCGCAAAATGAACTTCGCAGGCTGCGGAGTCATTCCGCCAGAGGCGGAATGAGGAGGAATCATGAAGATGCGCACGATGGCGCTGGTTTTTTCGTTTTTTCTTTGCGGGGTAGTTCCCGTTTGTGCCCAGGCCCAAACGCCGGATGAAGAGATACACGCGACAGACCCGCAGACGACTGTCGCGACCGTCGACAATAAGGTGTGTCCAGTGACGGGCAAAAAGATCCCCAGAGAGGATCTCGGCAAGTACGCCATAGAATACAAAGGGAAGATCTACAACCTTTGTTCTGCGGCCTGTAAGGATGAATTCATGAAGGACCCCGACACGTATGCCGCCAGGGCCCAGGAGAGTACTGTCGAGACGAAGGCCGAGACAACCGAGGAATCTGGGGCAATGCCGGATAATCTCAATGGCATGGAAGACGGCCCGTTGATGGACGAAACGGATAACGGACCTGCGGCCTAGCCTCGTGGTGCTAAAAGTCGCTTGATGTTTTCTGGAACGCCTTTGAAGGAGAGCGCCTCGGCCGCGAGGCGCTTTTTCTTCTGACAATTTGATAAAATCTTGACAAAAAACGTCGGGTATATATAATAAAAAGAAACAATTGAGGCCCTTGAACAGGAAACGCTCGGAAAGGCAAGATTGAGGATCACGACGCAAGGCGATTATGCGCTCAAATGCATCCTGAGGATCGCGGCCGATGGCCCCAGGGGGCCCGTAGCGATCAGCCGTATCGTTGAAAAAGAGGGTTTGCCCCTGGATTATCTCGAACAGCTCCTGCTGAAGCTCCGGCGCCGCCGCCTCATCAAGAGCGTCAGGGGCGTCAAGGGCGGATACCTTTTGAATGCGCCGGCCGCGTCGATCAGCGTCGCCCAAGTCCTGGAGGCCGTGGAAGGGGATGTCTTTGAGCTTATCTGCGGGCGCAAGAGAAAGAGCGGGAAGAGTTGCAAGGGGTCGCAAGGCTGCGTATTGAAAGACGTCTGGAAGAATCTCAAGAAGAAGATCGAGACGTACCTGGATTCTGTCGGGTTGGATGAATTGCTGAAGAGGTCGAGGTGTATCCATGAAAAAGGTCGCGGTCCTCGTTGAGGACATGTATCAGGATCTGGAGGTTTGGTATCCGTATCTGCGCCTGAAGGAAGAGGGCTACGATGTGTTCGCCGTCGGCACAGGCCGCAGCAAGGTGTACCGGAGCAAACACGGCTATGAAATGCCGCAGGAACTGGCGGTCCAGGAGGCGGCCGCAAAAAGTTTTGATGCGGTAGTCATTCCCGGAGGTTACGCCCCTGATATCCTGCGGCGCTATCCTGAGGTCAACGATTTCGTCAAGACGCTGTTTTCCCGTGGAAAGGTCGTGGCGTCGATCTGCCACGGCGGCTGGATCCTGGCATCGGCGGACATCTTGAAAGGCAAGACCGTGACAGGCTTTTTTGCCATCAAGGACGACATGGTCCACGCCGGCGCCAGGTTCGTGGACGAGGAAGTCGTCGTGGACGGCAACCTGATCACGTCGCGCAAACCCGAAGACCTCCCGGCGTTCATGAAAGCGGTCTTGAAGGCATTGAAATAGCCTGTGCTGATGTTTTAACAGAGAAAAAAGGAGAGGATATGTCGCTTAAAGAAAAAGTTCAGGAAGCGTTAAATGAGGTCCGGCCGATGCTTCAGGCGGACGGCGGCGATGTGGAGTTGGTGAGCGCAACGGAAGACGGCAAGGTGACCTTGCGGCTGACCGGCGCCTGCGGATCGTGCCCCATGTCGCAGATGACCTTGAAGATGGGCGTGGAGCGGATCCTTAAGAAAAAGGTCCCGGAAGTCAAAGAGGTCCTGGCGGCCTAAGACGATGGCCGCGACTCTTGAGAAAAAGCTTCAAAAACTCCGGCTGCGTCTCAGGGGGCTTGAGTCGGTCGTCGTGGCTTTTTCCGGAGGAGTGGACAGCACATTCCTTTTGGCGGTCGCCAGCCGCGTTCTTAAAGGACGCGTTCTGGCTGTTACCGCCTTATCGGAAACCTATCCGGCCTCTGAGGTTCAGGACGCGCGTGCCGCGGCCGCGCGGTTGGGGGTGTGCCATCGTTTTATCCGCACGAGCGAGCTCACAAACATCAAGTTTTATTCGAATCCGCCGGACCGCTGCTATTATTGTAAAAAAGAGCTCTTTAAAAAGCTCAATGCGATCGCGTTGCGTCATCGCGTCCGATACGTGATCGACGGCTCCAACGTCGACGACCTTAGGGATTACCGCCCCGGAGCTGCGGCGAAGGCCGCAGCGAATGTCGTTTCTCCTTTATGCGACGCGGGCTTGACAAAGAAAGAGATACGCCGCGCCTCGCGTAAGCTTGGGCTTTCGACATGGCGCAAGCCGGCCATGGCCTGTCTGGCTTCCCGCATCCCTTACGGTATGGCTATCACCAGGGAAAGGCTCCTGCGTATCCAAAAGGCCGAAGAATCTATCAGGGATGCCTGCGGCATCCTGGGCAATCTGCGTGTCAGGGATTTTGGTCCTTGGGCAAATATAGAAGTTGATCTTGTGGAGATGAAATTATTGAAAGACACGGCCGGGCTCAAAAGGATCCTGAAGGCAGCCGGATATGTGCACGCGCGGGTGGACCCCCGTGGTTACCGCACAGGAAGCCTGAATGAAGGGTGGGCGAAGGCCGCGTTCGAAAAAACAACAAGGAAAAGCGATGGAAAAAATATATTTTGATTATGCGGCGACGACGCCGGCGGACCCGCAAGTCCTGGAGGCGATGAAGCCGTTCTTTCATGAGAATTTCGGGAATCCATCGAGCATTCATTCTTTCGGCCGCGAGGCCAGGGGGGCGATGGACGACGCGCGCCAGAAGGTGTCTTCGTTTTTGGGCGCCAGGCCCGAAGAGATCATTTTTACCTCGAGCGGGACGGAGGCGGACAATTTTGCCCTGTTCGGCGTGCTGTGGGCGAATGCCGCCAAGGGCAACCATGTCGTGACGACGGCGATCGAGCATCATGCGGTCCTCGAGCCGGCCCGGTTCCTGGAGAAGCTGGGATACAAGGTGACTTCTGTGCGTCCCGACAAGGACGGTATTGTGCATCCCGAAGATATCGCCGCCGCCATGACCGATCAGACGGTCCTGGTGTCCGTTATGCACGCCAATAACGAGATCGGTACTATCCAGCCGATCAAAGAAATTGCTTCCCTTGTCAAAGAGAAGGGCGCCTATATGCACACAGACGCTGTCCAGACGGTCGGCCACATCCCCGTCAATGTGGACGATCTCCACGTGGACCTTTTGTCGCTTTCGGCCCACAAGTTCTACGGTCCCAAAGGAGTGGGTTGTCTTTATGTCAGGAAAGGCACGCGTATCGCGCCCTTCCTTCGCGGAGGGGGTCAGGAGAGGCACAGGCGCGCTTCGACGGAAAACATCCCGGGGATCGTGGGATGCGGCAAGGCCCTCGAGATCTGCAGCCGCAGCATGGCATCGGAGGCGGCCGAGCAGACGCGTTTGCGCGATAAACTCATGGCCGGCGTCCAGAAAAAGATCGACCGGGTCTATCTAAACGGTCATGCGGTCCAGAGGCTGCCGAATAACGTTAATTTTTCCGTCGAGTATATCGAAGGGGAGTCCATGCTGTTGAACCTCGACATGCTGGGTGTCGCGGCATCGACGGGTTCCGCCTGCACATCCGGGGACCTGGAGCCGTCCCACGTCCTTTTGAGCATCGGCCGGCCGCACGAGCTTTGCCATGGCTCTATCCGCCTGACCCTTGGACGCTATACCAGGGAAGAAGAGATCGACCGCTTCCTCGATGTCTTTCCCAAGATCGTCGCCAAATTGCGCGCCATGTCGCCGCTTTACGATAAAAAACCTTAAGGTGTCCTCCCGCTGTTTTTAACCCGCGCACCAAGGAGAACAATGAAGCGAAAGCTAAGGCTCGCGTGTTTTATATTCTTTTGGCAGCTTTTTATCCATCATGGCCAGGCCGCGGCCGCGACGCAAGAAAATGACCTCGAGCCCATCATTGTCCGGCGGCTGCCTTATGGAAGCGCGGGACAGGGGGCCGTTTCTGCGGTCTTGACGCAGGAGGAGATCCGCAATCTCCCCGCCAGGACCCCTCAGGACCTTCTAGACTACGTGGGCGTTGATATTCAGGGCCGCGGCGCCCGGGGCATCAAGGGGGATATTTCCCTGAATGGGTCCACATTTCAGCAGGTCTTGATCCTTGTCAACGGCGTGCGGGTCAAGGATCCCCAGACCGCGCACCAGGACCTCGATTTGTCTTTTAGCGTGGACGATATCGAAAGGATCGAGGTCATTCCCGCCTCGGCCTCCGCAAAATTCGGCCCCGACGGGATCGGCGGGGCCGTGAATTTCGTCCTCAGAGGGCCCCACAAGGGGAAGAACCACCTGACGGCCTCCGGGGGGAACAACACGACGGCCCAACAAGCCATGGATGTTTATTATGAGGCCCTGGGCACGGAAAACCGGTTTTCCGTGTGGAATTATTCGACGCGCGGGTCTCGTTATGATAGCGATGCCCGCATGAGCAATTTTTTCAGCTCCAGCAGGCTTTTTAGGGACAATGTGTCGTTCTATCTGGATGCCGGCTATAACGAAAAAGAATACGGCGCCTACGATTTTTATACGCCCGGCCGCGGCTTCCCTTCGAAGGAATGGATCAACGTCAAGAACGTGGATGCCCGCATGATCTATGAAGGCGAGCATTTTTCGTTCGAGCCGCGGTTTGCCTTCCGCCAGCTGTACGATAAATTCATCTTGACCATTGAGAACCCCGATTACTATTTGAATCATCACCGCACGGATATGTTGACGTGGGGCGGCACAGTGACGGTGCCATGGGGGTCAGGGAAGCTTGCCTCCGGCGCCGAGTACGGCCTGGAGCATATTGTTTCCAGCAATCTCGGCGACCATACGCGCAGCCATTGGTCTGCCCAGGTGGAGCCGTCGTGGAACGTGACGGAAAAGATGTCGGCGGGGGCCGTCGTCCGCCTTGACGATTATTCCACTTTCCGGGAAGAGTGGACCGGTTCGCTTCTGCTCAAAAGGGGGCTTGCCGAAGGGGAAGAGGTCTATGTTTCGCTCGGCCGCCTGATGCGTGTGCCGACCTTCACCGAGCTTTATTACAGCGATCCGACGACCGCGGGCGACAGCAGCCTTAAGCCCGAGACCGCTTACAGCGTTGAGCCGGGATGGCGCAAGCGCCTGGGCAATGGCCTGAGCGTCGAGGCGGGAGGTTTTGTCCGCCAGGAATTCGATACGATCGAGTTTACCAAGATGTCGTCGGCCGATCCGAAATTCGTGGCGCGCAACATCAGCGAGGCCTTCACCGTCGGCGTCAATCTTTACGGCCGCTGGGATGCCGACAGACATTTCAGCTATGACCTGCGTTATGCCTATACGAACAAGGACCTCCATGACAAGGGTCTCATCTATAAATATGGTTTCAGTTACCTCCAGCATATGATCGATCTGGGGCTTGAACAGCGGTTCGGCGCCTGGCGCAACCGCGCGGACATCCTCATGAAAAAGAAACCTCTTCGCAGGGCCTGGGTGGTCGTCAGCGACAAGGTCAGCGTTGACGTTGCGCGCCGCTGGCAGGTCTTTTTTGAGGTCTATAACCTTTTCAATGCCGAGTTCCAGGATATTGAGGGCATCCCGGAACAGGGGCGGACCCTGAATTTGGGCGTAACATTAAGCTGGTAAGGTCCCATGGCTAAAAAAGTGATGGTAGCGATGAGCGGCGGCGTGGATTCTTCCGTTGCTGCGCTTATCCTCAAAGAGCAGGGTTACGACGTCATCGGAGTGACGATGTGCTTTTCTTTGTCTCGCCGCCCGGCAGATGGGGTGCCGGGTCGCCGGCCGGCCTGCTGCGGCCTGGAGGGCATTGAAGATGCCCGGCGTGTCGCGCGCGACATCGGCATTCCCCACTACGTATTGAATTTTGCCAGGGACCTGGAAGAGATGGTCATCCTTGATTTTGTCTCTGAATATATCTCGGGCCGCACTCCTAATCCTTGCGTGCGCTGCAACCAGCATCTGAAGTTCGGGAGACTCCTGCACAAGGCCCGCGCCCTGGGCGTCTCGAAGGTGGCGACAGGCCATTATGCGCGCGTAGAGAAAGAAGGGAAGGCCCATGTCCTCAAAAAGGGGATAGACCAGAAGAAGGACCAGTCATATTTCCTGTGTCTTGTCAAAAGACAGGACCTGCCGCGCATCCTGTTTCCTTTGGGGTGCATGACCAAAGAGGAGGTCCGCAGGGTCGCCCTGAAAAAGGGCCTGTCGGTCGCAGACAAGCCGGGGAGCCAGGAGATCTGTTTTGTGCCCGGCAACGATTACCGTGCTTTTTTGAAGGAGCGCCTGAACCGCGCCTGTTTCCGGCCGGGGGCTATTGTGGATATTTCCGGAAAGGTTCTCGGGGGCCATCGAGGTATTTTTAACTATACCGTCGGCCAGAGGGAAGGGCTGGGGATTTCTGCCGTCCATCCTCTTTATGTGGTCAGGCTTGACGAGAAGGAGAATAAGGTCGTTGTCGGGCCCCGGGAGGCGTTGTTCAGCCGGAGCCTTGTGGCCGTCGGGCCGAACTGGCTCTGCGCGCGCTTCGCGCGCTTCGCGCGGAATTTTGAGAAAAATAGGCACCTGGAAGCCAAAATACGGTATAATCAACCGCAAGTCCCGGCGAGGATTTCACGCCTGACCAGGGCGCGTCTGGAGGTTGTTTTTCCCGAGGCCCAGCGCGCCGTCACCCCGGGGCAGTTCATTGTTTTTTACACCAACGACGTGGTTCTTGGGGGAGCCAGGATCGAACAGGGGAAAGCAGATGCCTCATAAAGACATGGTCCAGAATATCGACAAGCTGAGAAAAGAACGCAACGCCGTGATCTTGGCGCACAATTATCAACTGCCCGAGGTCCAGGATATCGCCGACCATTGCGGGGATTCTTTGGAGCTCAGCCGCATTGCCGCCAAGTCCGATAAAAAAGTCATTGTTTTTTGCGGCGTTTTTTTCATGGCTGAGACGGCCTCTATCCTGTGCCCCGATAAGATCATCCTGATCCCGGACCCGTTGGCCGGATGTCCCATGGCTAACATGATCGATGCCGAGGATGTCCGTCAGCTCAAGGCGCGCCACCCCAAGGCCGTCGTCGTCGGTTACGTCAACACCCCTGCTGAGGTCAAGGCCGAACTGGACGTCTGCTGCACCTCGACCAATGCGATCGACATCATCTCCAAAATCAAAGATGAAGAGATCATCTTTGTCCCCGACAAGTATCTGGCGGATTACGTTTCCAAAAAGACCAACAAACGCCTGATCACCTGGGAGGGCTATTGCCCGACACACGTCAAGATCCTCCCCGAAGACATCATCAAAAAAGTCCGTCAGCATCCGGGCGCCAAGGTCATGGTGCATCCCGAGTGCCGGCCGGAAGTCGTCGAGCTTGCGGACGAGGTGCTTTCTACGGGCAAGATGTGCGTCTTCGCCAAGAAATCTTCGGCCAGGGAATTTATCGTCGGCACGGAAGCCGGCATGATCCACAGGCTCCAGAAGGACAATCCGGACAAGAAATTCTATCCCGCCTCCGACAATGCGGTCTGCCCGAACATGAAACGCACGACCTTAGAGAAGGTCCTTTGGTCTTTGGAAGAGAACAAGACCGTCGTTTCCGTTTCCGACGATATCCGCCGCCGCGCCCGCCGCGCCATCGACAAAATGGTCGAGCTCGCCTAAGGATGCCTTATTTTTGAGCAGGTCATCGACGCTGTCTCCTTCGTTGTCGCTTCTGTCCGGTCTGCTGAAGCCCCGCCGGATATCTCTCGCGGCCGGAATGTGCCTCCGAGAGAAAACTATAGTCAAAACCGCCGATTTACGTTATAACAGAAAGAAGGTTTGAAGGGTCCGGGACGCTTGGGGGGCAAGGCGATGGGTGGTTTTTTTCTGGATATGTTGCGGATGACCTTGAGTGATAAAGGGACGCTCTTGCGGCGCAAGTGGTGCGTGATTGCGCCTGTCGGTGCGGGTCTTGTTTGCGGCGTGGTCCTCTGGGTCGTCGGGCCGAAGGTCTATGAATCCTCCAGCCTTATCATGGCTGCAGAGGCCGCGACACCGCTTCCTTTTTTCGGCAGCAGCGTCAGCCGCCGCATGTCTGCGATCCGCGACCAGATCGTGGATATCAATAATCTCGTGCAATTGGTGGATCATTTGAATCTCGCCAGGGAACTCAAGACCGAAAAGGAATATGAGAGGCTGGTCCTGGGTTTAAGAAAGAGGATTACCGTGCGCCTGAGAGGGCCGAATTTGTTCAGGATCTCTTATAGGGGCGCAGACCCCGGGGAGGCCAGGGCCGTCGTGAGCGTCCTCGATAATATGTTTATTGCCCGGCACGGGGGAGCCTTTGTCGTTTACAAGCGGCCGCAGTTGCCGCGGGGGGCTGTGGCGCCCAACCTGTTTGTTCTGATGGTTACCGGCGTTTTTCTGGGCGCCTGCGCCGGCATCGGCCTGGTGCTGTTCTTGGAATACAGGGATCACAGGGATCTTTAATCCGGGAGCTAAAGGATGTATAGACGCACGTTGTTGCAAAGTTTCAGGCTGGCCTTAGACGGGATCCTTTTTGTGGTCCGCAATGAGCGCAACATGAAGATCCATCTCGTTTTCGGCGCGGCGGCTGTCGCGCTTTGCCTGTTCTTGAAGGTGACGCCTATCGAGTTCATCTTTATCGTTTTTTCGATCGCCCTGGTTTTGATCGCGGAAACGGCCAATACGGCCTTTGAGCTTTTGCTGGATTTTGTGCATGGCGACCGTTACCATCCGGACGTCAAGCTGTTGAAAGATATTGTTGCCGGAGGCGTGTTCATCGCTTCGGCCAACGCTTTTGTCATCGGCGTCATCGTTTTCGGGTCCCGGCTCCTGCATCTGACGATGGACCTTTGTCGTTTTTAATCGGGACGCAGAAATCTCCTGAGGAGGATCAATGGATCTGATCAAGAAAATCAAGGAAAGGAAGATCCGCAGCGCCGTGATCGGCCTCGGATATGTCGGCCTTCCGCTGGCGGTCGAATTTGCCAGGGCCGGCATCAAAGTCGTCGGCATAGACCTGGACGCATCCAAGGTCGACGCCATCCGCAGGAAAAAGTCCTATATCCGGGATGTGTCCTCATCCGAAGTGGCGGACCTCGTCTCTCGGGGGCTGTTGTCGGCGACAACGGCGTATAGCGCGCTCTCCGGCGTCGATACCGTCAACATCTGTGTCCCCACACCGTTGCGCAAGACCAAGGAACCGGATATTTCCTATATTGTCCAATCCGCCGAAGAGATTGCCCGCTATCTGAAAAAAGGGCAGTTGATCATTTTGGAGAGCACGACCTATCCCGGGACGACCGAAGAGGTGCTTCTGCCCATGTTTGAAGCCAGGGGGCTAAAGGCCGGCCGGGATTTTTATCTGGCCTTTTCACCGGAGAGGGTGGACCCGGGCAACCGGAAATATCAGACGAAAAACATCCCCAAGGTCGTCGGCGGTGTGACGCCGGCCTGTACCGCGGCCGCCAAGGTGCTTTATGAACAGGCGGTGGACACGGTGTATCCGGTTTCTTCGACCCGCGTCGCCGAAACGGTCAAGCTGCTGGAGAATACCTTCCGGTCCGTAAATATCGGGCTCGTCAACGAGCTGGCATTGATGTGCCACAAGATGAATATTAACGTCTGGGAGGTTATCGATGCGGCCAAGACCAAGCCTTTCGGCTTCATGGCGTTTTATCCCGGCCCGGGTCTGGGCGGCCACTGTATCCCTATCGATCCTTTGTATCTTTCATGGAAGGCGCGTGTCTACGGTTTTGAGGCGAGGTTTATCGAATTGGCGGCCCAGGTGAATGGCGCCATGCCGGAATACGTCGTCACCAAGGTCGCCGATGCCCTGAATGCGCACGGCAAGAGCACCAAGGGGGCCCGCATCCTGATTTTGGGCGTCGCCTACAAGAAGAATGTCGGTGATTACAGGGAATCCCCGGCTTTTGATGTGATGGAAGAGTTGTTGGATAAAGGGGCCAAGGTGACCTACAGCGATCCTTATGTCCCGTCATTTGAAAACAGGCAGCTCAAGATGAAGAGTGTCCGATTGGCTCCGGCAATGCTCAAGAAGGCCGATTGCGTCGTGATGATCACGGACCACGACTGTTTTGATGATGAAATGATCGTTAAACATGCCAGGTTGATCGTCGATACACGCAATGCCGTCAAGGTGCGGTCTTCCAAGGTCGTCAAATTATAGCGTCATTCTGCAGGATAAATCAGGAGGGGGCATGTCGAAGTATCTGGTGACCGGCGGCGCCGGTTTCATCGGTTCCAATATCGCCGAGAAACTCATCGCTGCCGGACATTTTGTGAGGGTCCTTGATAATTTCGTATCGGGCAGGGAGTCCAATCTGTCGTTTGCGAAAGGTCTGGGCCCCGAGCGCTACGAACTCATCCGGGGAGATATCCGCGACAAGTCAGCCTGTGAGCGGGCCTGCAGCGGCATGGATTATGTTTTGCATCAGGCGGCCTTGCGTTCCGTGCCGAAATCACTCAAAGAGCCCGAAAGTTACAATGATGTCAATATCGGCGGCACACTGAATATGCTGCAGGCGGCGTCCGCCCAAAAGGTGAAACGTTTTGTTTTGGCGTCGTCGAGCTCCGTTTACGGCGACGTGGACCGGTTCCCCGAAAAAGAGGATTTTTGTCCCAAGCTGATCTCTCCTTACGCCTTGAGCAAGCTCGCCGGCGAATATTATTGCCGTATCTATTCCGAGTTCTTCGGCGTCGAGACGGTCGCCCTGCGTTATTTCAATGTCTTTGGGCCCAAACAGGCCCTGGATGATGAGTATGCCGTCGTGATCCCCAAGTTCATCCATTGCATCATGCACGACGAAGAGCCGCCCATCTTCGGTACGGGCCGGCAGTCCCGCGACTTTACTTATATCGACAATGTTGTCAGCGCCAACATCCTCGCCGCCACCACCCCCGGCATCAAGCATGATGTTTTCAACGTTGCCAACGGCAGGGACAACACGGTCTTGCAGATCGTCGAGAGCCTCAACAGGATCTTCCACAAGAAGATCAAGCCCCGATTTTTGCCGGTCAGGGCCGGTGATGTATTCAGGACGCGGGCAGATATTTCCAAGATCGGACGGTCTTTGGGCTTCAAGCCTGTTGTGGGGTTTGAGGAAGGTCTAAAGAAGACGGTGGAGTATTTTAGGGCGCAGAGCTAAGGCGAACGCGCGCCGGACGCAGGTTGTTGTGCCGTACGCCGTCAGATATCCGCTCTTCAGGCCCTTGGGTTGTTCTTGAGACCATCCCCCGACGCGAGAAAAAACTTCAGTGTCCCCGAAAATGCCTGGATTCCCTAAAAGACAGTTCTATTCCTTCGTCACGACCCTTTTTTATTTTTTTACATTTTTCAGAAGGCGGGAGGGCATTCTCGTTCTTCTTTATCATCGTGTCACGGACCAGCTGTCCCCCCACGAACTGGCTATTCCTGTGGCGGCGTTTCGCCGGCAAATGGAGTATCTCGCAAAGAACTGCGACGTCTTGTCCATGGACGACCTGTTACAGGTCTTGTCCGGGCGTGATGCATCTGTTACCGTCGGCAGCTCCGGGAGGCCGAAGGTCGTCATCACTTTCGACGACGGCTACAGGGATAATTACACGAACGCCTACCCGGTCTTGAAAGAACTCGGCCTTCCGGCGACGATTTTTTTGATCACGGGCATGATCGGGACCGACAAAAAACGGCCGCGTTACCAGCATATGCCGAGCCCGGACATGCTGAGTTGGTCGGCCGTCAAGGAGATGGCGGGCAATGGCGTGACATTCGGATCGCACACGAGGAATCATCCCCATCTGGGGGTTTTACCGGCCCTGGAACAGAAAAATGAGATCGAGCAGGGCGTGGCGGTCTTGGGTTCGTGGCTCAAGCCAGGAGAGGCCCCGCCGATCTTCTGTTATCCCTACGGTGACTATAACCGGCAGACGTTGAGCATCCTGGAAGGGCTGGGTATCAGGGCCGCTTTCACGGTCGAGTCCGGGATCAATGATACGAAGGTTAATCCTCTGGAACTGCGGCGCATCGGCATGGACGGCAGGGATTCCCTTTTCGATCTGCGCAAGAAACTGGCCGGCGCCTGCGACATCCTGCATGCCTGAAAGGCGGATAGGTGAAGAGAAAAATCAACCCATTCGACGCTTCAGCGGTTCGTCCTTCAACGAAGCGCAGAACAACCGGCAGAGATTTGCTCAGGGTTGATACCGAGCGGCGCCAGTCTTCCCGTCCCGAGAAACAGGGTTTGGGCGCCGTCGAACATATCACATACGAGATCGATCCTCATCAGCGCCTGGTCGCAACAGCCGGAGGGTTGCGGAAGGTCCTGGATGGAACGTTCAAGATATCGAAGGATCATGAACTTATTTATCACGTCAAGCGGCCCATGGTCCAGGATGAGCCCCAGCAGGTCAGATGCAGCGGGGCTTGGGCGCTTGATGCGGAGCATCGTCTCGTTCTTTCTTTGGATAAGTGGAGCCGTCACATTGCCGGCGGCAAGCTGGTCCTGAAAGCCGAGGTGCTCAGCGCTTCAGGCCACGAGCTTGTTTTTACTCTTGATAGCCGTGACAGCGACGGCAGGGAGAAGATAACGCTTTTGACATTCAGCGGTTCCTGGCAGGTGGACAGCCGTAACCGCCTGAATTTTCTCGTGGAGAGGGAATCGGGCTCGCCGGATCGCCTGCAATTCCGGGGTTCCTGGCAGGTCAACAGGGGCCATGAGCTGGAATATCGTTTTTCAGGAACCGGCCGCGGCCTTCAGGCGCTTGAACTCAAAGGCTCCTGGGCCGTCAGCAGCCGTGACAGGTTGACTTATTGCCTGGCTTGCGGCAAAGCTATAGACGCCTCGGCGCGCATCGATCTTCAGGCGTCGCTGGAACACGCGTTTTCGGACAGATTGATCTTTGTCCTTGGAGGAGCGATCCGGCCGCGAACGAAAAAGATGGTTTTTTCCGGAAAGTGGCGGTTTAATAAGACGCAAGGGCTTAGTTTTGAGTTGACGCGCAGCGACGGGCGCCTTTCACGGATAGTGTTCGGGGGATATGCGCATCTGAAGAACGGCATTACGGCGGAGATCGAACTGACGGTTCCTCGCGGCGAGGCCCTGGGAGTTTCGGTTAATCTCTCCCGCAAGATAGGCGGCGGCGAGGTTTTCTTGCGCCTGCTGAAAGGATCGGCCGGCAACGCGGTGTTTTTGGGGTGTGGCCGCTCTTGGTAAGACGGCCGTAGCTTTTGCGGCATAAAGATTGTATACTAAGATGTCCATGGATAAGATCCCGATATTGCTTTATCATGATTGTTGTCTTCCGCAGGATGCCGCCTGCGGCGGCCTCAACATCACACAGGATGGCTTTCGCCGGCAGATGGAGTATCTCCATCATAACGGTTATGCGTGCGTGTCTCTGGCCCGCCTCCTGGCGGAACGCGAATATGTCAGGGGCGAGAAGAAGGCCGACGGCCGGCCCCTGAAACCCGAAGAGGTGACGGGGGACACGCGCAAAAAAGTCGTTTTGACCTTCGATGACGGGGACAGGAGCCAATTCGATTTTGTCCTGCCGATCCTGAAGGAAATGGGTTTCAGCGCAACTTTCTTTGTCGTCGTCAACGAGATCGGCAAGACCGGCCGGATGGATTGGACAATGATCTATGAACTGGCGAAGTGCGGCATGGATATCGGCTCTCACGGGATGTCGCACGCCTTCCTGACGGGCCAGAGCAATTATGCGGTGCTCAACGAGCTCCTTGTTTCCAAGCAGGTGCTGGAGAAGTATACGCGCCGGCGGGTCGATTTCTTGGCCATCCCTCACGGTTTTTATAACAAGCAGGTCCTGACCATCGCCCGCGATGTGGGGTTCAGGGCGGCGTGTGTTTTGGACACCGGCTACAACGATTTTCTGGATGACGGCATGTTCCTGCTGCGGCGTTTTCCCGTGAGGAAGGGATATGGCCTCAACACGTTCAAGTCCATCGTCGGCGGTTTTCCGTCCCTGCGCGTCCAGGCCATGGAAAAAACGAGGTCTTCTTTGAGGCATGCCCTTGGCTATCAGGTCTATGACAGGTTCCGCCGCGCGGCGTTTCTCGCCGGCAGGCCGGGGGAGCTCGCCGGGAGAGAAGAGAAGCATGTTTAATTTCATTTTTTATCTCAGTCTCGCGGTCATCGTTTATGTCTATGTCGGTTATCCGTTGCTTTTGGTGTTGATGCAGTTGACGTCGTATGCCCGTGTCAAAAAGGCGGATATCTTTCCGCTGGTGACGGTCTTTGTGTCGGCGCATAATGAAGCCGGCCATATCGAAGCCAAGGTGACGAACCTCCTGGAATCGGATTATCCCAGGGAGAAGCTGGAGATCATGGTCGGGTCCGACGGCTCGACGGACGAGACGTATCAGATCATCAAGCGCCTGGCCGGAGAAAAGAATATCCGTTACACGGTCTCTTTTCAGCGTCTTGGAAAGCCGGCCATGCTCAACAAGATGGCCAAGGACGCGACGGGCGAGATCTATATTTTTTCCGATGTCCGCCAGAGCTTTGCCAAAGACGCCATCAGGAACCTCGTGCGGTCTTTTGCCGATGAGGGTGTCGGCGCCGTCAGCGGCGATCTCGTCTTGCAAGGCCCCGGGGCCGCCGGGATCGGTTTTGGGTGGTACTATGAAAAATGGCTGCGGCACATGGAGGGCAATATCGGTTCGATCCTTGAGGCGACGGCCGCGATCTACGCCGTGCGTAAGGAACTTTTTCATTATCTCCCCGATGTGATCCTGGAGGATACCTGTACGTCGATGAATGCCGTCATCGTGGGTCTGAGGATTGTTTTTGAGCCCGCGGCCAGGGCTTACGGCATGGCGGCCGACACGGTGTCGAAGGAATTTATCCGCAGGGTGCGCACCCTGGTGGGGCAGCTGCAGGTCTTTGCCTTGATGCCGGAGTTGCTGAGCCCTGCCAAGAGCAAGATCGCTTTTCAGCTGATCTCGCACAGGGTCTTGCGGCTGGCCGTTCCTTATTTTTTGCCGGTCCTTTTTTTGGCCAACGCGTTCCTTCTGCAGCGCGGGCCGTTCTTCGCGGGTTTCTTCGCGTTCCAGGCCGTTTTTTATCTGTTGGCTTTCCTGGAGAGCGGGAGCAGCTCCGGGTCAAAAGGCGGCGGTGTTTTGTCTGGTCCTTATGAATTTTGCGCTTCGCAGTGGGCGGCTGTCGTCGCTTTCATGAAGTTCAGGAGAGGAGAGGCTAACGTCGTCTGGGAGAAGAAGCCTTAGGAGGTCGTCAGGAGAGTAGAGGTCGGATCATCCGCCGGTTCCCTATCACGGAACCGGTTTTTTATATGTACTTGAATTTTTTTTCGTAATTCAGTTCCATGCCGTGCGGGAATTCTTTGTAGGGATAGATGATGATCTCGATGCGGGCAGGGATATTTTCCAAAAGGAGGGCGCGCAACTTATTCTCAAACTCGACGGACCGGCTGGCCTTTTCTTTGGCCTGGATCTCGATGCGCAGGCCTGCGCGGCTTTTGGAGAGCTGAAAGTTCCCGGTGAGCAGTGAAGCGATGTCTTTTTTGCGGTAGAGGAGTTCTTTGATGAATTCGGGCCTGATAGAGAAGCCTTCGTTGACGCGGATCTTGGTGCGGCCCCAGATGGCCAACAGCGGCAGGCGGATCTTCGGCAGGTAATCCTCATATCCCAGGCGTCCCAGCGTTTCTTCGAGTTGGCCGTAAGGAATGCAGATACCTTCGTCCGCGGTGTTGTAACGCACAAGAGGGATAAGGGCGCGATCCTCCAGGTTTGTCAAGGCCAGGTGGAATAGTCCGTCATTTGTGGAGATCTCTTCCACAAAGAGTTTGTTGGGGTCGTATTGCAGGAGGGCGGGAAGGTTGTCTAAGTCCAGGCCGATCAGGGCTTCCCTGAATTTTTCGTCCCGTTGCAGGAGGCGCCGCAGGCGGATGAGATCCCTGGTTTCATGAAAGAGGTTGAGCCCGAACTCCGCCAGGCCGAAGGATGAGCCGATCAGCGTTTCGTTCTCCGGCTGGTCCGGGTCGACGCCAATGATCTCCGCGAAATACGTCCGCATGTTTTCCGGCAGGACCTCTTCGGCCAGGACGAGGTGCGGATGGACGCACCTCCAGTCGATGCCGGCCTCCGCGCCGTCCTCCAGGACCTTCTTGAGGAAGGAGTTTTCTCCGACAATAATGGTTTGGTCGAAAGAAGACGCAAATGTCTTGACGGTATGGATGACGATATCGGGCCGCACGCCTGTGTCCGCCATGGTCACCAGGGAAGAGTAGACGCGCATGCTCCTGGGCAGGCAATTGACAAGGAGCGTCTTCTTCTCGGAGACGTTGAAGATATAATCGAGCATGAAATCGATGGCGTCCTGGGCTTCTTCGATTTCTTCCTGCGTCTTGAGGCCGTAAGAGAAGACGCCGCTGTGTCCGGAGCTGCAGATGATCGCGCGGATGTTTTCCAGCCGGCCGTCCAGGCAGAGCTGTTTGATGTCCGGGACGTCCGGTCCGAAAATGGTCTCTTTGTCGAGGACAGGGACGAATTTTTTGAAATCTTCGATCGACTTGATCGCAGAAGGGTTAAGGCCGGCCTGGCGAACGATGTTCTGATAGGCCGGGATCCTGGCGCAGGCCGTTTCAAAGACCTTCAGGGCCTTTTTCGCCGAAAGCTCTTTAAGCGCCTCCGGGTCCAAATGGTAGAGGGCTTCCAGGGCCTGTTGTCTTTTGGAGTGATTGGTCATGGCGTAACGACGGCCGTATCCGTCAGTATCAACGCCTTGATGTTCCCGAGCGAAGCTGGGCACGAGGCGTCGGTATTCTTTGAAACATTATAGCTCCATTCAGAATTAAGGAAAATACTTTTGATGGTTGTGAGTGCCGCGGAGGTCTTGATTTACGGGCCGCGCCGGGCGGGCCGGCGAGATTAGCTCTTGCAATATTTCAACGGCATAGTAGAATATCTTCCATGAATCCGGTGCCTGTTTCAAGAAAGGTTCTGGTCGCGGACGATGAGCAGGATATCTGCCTTTATCTCAAGAGATATCTTGAGAGAAAGAAGATGAAAGTGGCGGTTGTCTTCGACGGACAGGACGCCAAGAAGCTTATCGAAAACGACAATTTTGACTACGTGCTTCTGGATTGCAGCATGCCGAACGTCACGGGCCTTGAACTCATCGAGAAGGCGCGCCAGAGAAACCCCGGGGCCAGGATCGTTTTGATCTCCGGCTTTCCGGCTGTTGACAGCCAGATCGTTCAGAAGCTCGGCGGTGATCTGTTCATCCATAAACCGATACAACTTGAAGAAATTGATGCGATCTTTAACCTGCCTGCTGTTTAAGAGGAGGGACATATGGGAAGGCGCCTCTTCCTCGCATGGCTGTGCGTGTTCTGTTTCACAATGACGTCAAAAGCCCAAGAGACATCTCAGCATAAAACGCGGGTCATCCTTCAGACGAACCAGGGCGATATCGAACTGGAGCTGTTCGATGACGTGGCCCCTCTAGCCTGCAAGAATTTTGTCGGCCTGGCCCAAAAAGGGTATTATAACGGTTTGATCTTTCACAGGGTGATCAAGGGGTTCATGATCCAGGGCGGAGATCCGACGGGGACGGGCGCCGGCGGTGCCTCTGTTTTCGGCAAGCCTTTTGAGGACGAAGTCAGGCGGGACGTCGTGTTCGATGCGCCGGGCGTTCTGGCCATGGCCAATGCCGGGCCTGGAACCAACGGCAGTCAGTTCTTTATCACCGTGGCCGCAACCCCGTGGCTGAATATGCACCATACGATCTTCGGCCGTGTCGTTGCCGGATACGACGTTGTTGAAAAGATCGCAGGGACACCCGTGGACGCTTCCGACAGACCCCTCAAGGACCAGAAGATCCTCAAGGCCCTTGTGGAAGCCCAGAAATAAGATCGGCGCCGCCGGGTGATGGAGCGCCCTATTTTCAAACAATACGTTATCGTATTTTGTGATGCGAGAAAACAATACAGTTGTATACCGGGATGATGCAGGGAAACATTGACCGCAAGGCTGAGACATAGAGGCTTTGCGGTTTTTTCATTCGCAGACGTCCCGCAGTCGCGGAACCACAATTTACCCCGCACCCAGAATGCCCCACCTGTCAAGGTGGGGATTGGCGGTGACCGAAGCCACCGCCATGGGCATTCGGGCGGGATCCCCTGCCTGTCCTGGCCGTAGGCCGAGGCAGGCGACCACGGCGGAAGCCCAGCAGGAAAAGGGGCTACGGCCTGCCCGCTTTCAGCGGGCGAGCTGTGGGGCTCCACGTTTGCTTATATTATTCGCTTCGTGTAAATTGTCCGCTCAGTGAAGCCTCCCTGGTCTTTAGACCAGGGTTTCCTCCTGAGCAGAACTTCACAACCGCATTCACCCCGGCTTCGGCCTGCCCCAACGGGGCAAGGCCAGAGCCGTGGATTTCTGCGAAGGATTAAAGGAGGAAGAGGCATGGCGAAGGGGACTGTCAAGTGGTTCAGCAACCAGAAGGGCTATGGGTTTATCAGCACGCCGGAAGGCAAGGATGTTTTTGTCCATCATTCAGCCATCCAGGAAGACGGCTACAGGAGTCTCAACGAAGGGCAGGCTGTTGAATTTGACATCATCCAGGGCGCCAAGGGAGAGCAGGCAGCCAATGTCGTTAAGGCGTAGGGCACGCCTTGCTTGGACCCGGCGGCTTGAAGCTTGTCCTTCTGCCGCCGCAACGTGTTAAGGAAAAGGAATCTTATGTTCATCAATATCTGTGACAGGGAAGAGCGGAATAACGGCCTGAAGACTTTTTTGATCGGCGGCAGCTTCATCATGTGTTTATGGATCGGATGTCCGTTTCTCATCCATCGCTACATCGACCCGAAGATCGGGGGTTTCCATAACGCGTTCCTGAAGGGACTCGGCGGTCCTGTCTCTCTTATGGGATATGCGCTGGCCGTCTGGTGCGTGATGCTTTTTATCAAAAAGGGGCAAGGGACCCCGTTGCCGTATTTCCACCCCAAGAAGCTCGTTTCCATCGGGCCTTATCGCTATGTGCGCAACCCCATGGTCCTGGGGACTGTGATTTTCCTTTTGGGGAGCGGCTTCCTGCTTGGCTCCTGGGGTATCCTGGCTTATGCGGCGGTCATTTTCTTTATCATGCATCTTTTTGTCCTGGTTGAAGAGAGGTCCCTGACCGTTCGGTTCGGCGATCAGTATGCCGCTTACGTCCGTGCCACGCCCCGATGGTGGCCCCGTTTCCATAAGTGAGGCCTGCAATTTGCGCGGCCTGCAGAAGACCCTTTGGCTTTTCCGGGTCTTCCCGGAGGATGGTCAACATAAACACACGAATCCCTTAGTAGGTATTTTTGTCTTGTCATGAGCGATTTCGAGATCAAACTGGCATCGTCAAAGGAAGAGATTGAATCCGCCCAGCGTCTGCGTTTTGAGGTGTTCAACCTCGAAATGAAGAAGGGGCTGGAGGCTTCTTACGTCCGCGGGCTGGACTGCGACGCCTTTGACGACATCTGTGATCATATCCTCATCATCGATAAGGCGCAAAAGTCCGTGATCGGGACCTACCGGCTGCTTTTGGGGCGGCGCCTGGGGCCGTCAGGGAAGTTTTATGCCGAGAACGAATTCGACCTTTCCAATCTTAAGGGTATCAAAGACGATATCCTCGAAATGGGACGGTCCTGCGTCCATAAAGACTACCGCCGCAACGCGATCGTCATGCTCCTGTGGGCCGGCATCATTGATTACGTCCGCCGTCATCGCGTCAAGTATATTACGGGCTGTCCCAGCGTCTATACCACGGATGCCGCGGATGTCAGCGCCATCTTTGCCTTGCTGAAACGCGACCATTTGGCTCCGCCGGCCCTGCGCGTGCGTCCCGTGGCCGCCAAGGCCTTCGGCCGGCTCGACCGCCATTGCAGCATCGAAGGGCGGGAGAAAACGGTCTTGCTCAAGATCCCGTCTTTGGTCCGTTCGTATCTTAAATTCGGCGCCTTTGTCTGCGGCGAGCCTGTCCTCGACGACGAATTCGGCACGGTTGATTTTTTCATGCTCCTGGAAATGGACAAGATCTCCTCGGCGTATGTGGACCGCATGCGCCTCAGAAAGGACGCATGAGGCGTTTATTCAAACTGATCCCCTGCGTCGTGTGTTTTGTCGTTTATCTCCTGGCCGCCTGTCTTGTGCGGCTGAGTTTTTTTGTCTTGAGGCCCAAGAGGCGGTGGGTCCCGATCGCGCACCTGAACCGTGCGCTCGCCTGGTGCCTTGTGCGCCTGATCGGCGTGCGCATGCGCCTTGCGGGTCCAGGACAGGCGCCGGCCGGCGGCCTGTTTCTGGTCAGCAACCATGTCGGTTATCTCGATGGTTTTGTCCTTGGGGCGCTCTTTCCCGTTATCTATACCAGCAAGAGCGAGTTGAAACGCTGGCCGCTGATCGGGGCCATGACGGAATTGTCGGGGACCCTTTTCATCGACAGGCAGAGGAAGAACCACATCAGCGAGTATATCGAGGAGATCGCCGGCGTCTTGCGCCAGGGGGTCAACGTCCTGTTTTTTCCGGAGGGGACGTCGACAAACGGAGAGAGGCTCCTGCCATTCAAATCGGCTTTTTTTGAAGCGCCCCTGAAGGCGGGTTGCGGGGTCGTGCCCGTGACCCTGAGTTACCGGGCGATCGACGGCCGGCCCTTGACGGGGGAGAACCGCAGACAGGTCTACTGGTACGGAGAGATGACGTTCATGGACCATTTTTTCCGTCTCCTTGGCCACCGTTCGATCGAGGTGGATGTGGTTATCCACGAAACGATCTGTTTGCCTGTCCAGGACGAGAAAGATTCCGCGCGCAAGGCCATCAGCGAGCGCGCATTTACAATGATCGCTTCGTCTCTTTCTGCGCCGGTCATTTCCTAACAGAAGGCGCGCAAAACGCCGTCAGAGGTACGCATGGCGAAATCCCTTATCCCGGAACGCAGTCTTATCCCTTCGTTTCGTCTCCAGGCCAACAGCGGCGGGATGTTCGACACTTCAGACTATAAACGCGACAAGAACCTGGTCCTTTTTTTCATGACGCAGGCAGACCGGGATTTTTTGATGCATCTTGATCAAGCCGCTGCCGTCCTCAGGCAACAAAATGCCGTTATCGCCGTCGTCTGTCCCTCGTGTTGCGAGGTCGTCGGAGCATTGTATCAGGCGCACCGCCTCTTGTTTGCCGTTCTTTCAGACGAGAAGAGGGAGGTCTTGCGCCGGTTCATCTCTTTTGCCGAAGGGGAGGCTTTCGCCGCTCTTTTCATCACGGACAGACATGGGGATGTGTTTTTTGAATATCTGGCGGCTGCGGCCCATGAACTGCCGTCTTTTGAGGATATCGCAAGGTCGCTTGAATTTATCGAGAGTCAGTGTCCGGAGCGCGAGGGAGGGGCTTTGTGATGACGCCGCCTGTTGATCCTTCCGGCGCCCAGCCTGTCGTCAGGGCCAGGCAGCTGACCAAGAATTTCGGAGAGACGGCGGCTGTCTCGGGTATCGATTTCGACGTCCGGCCCCACGAATGCTTCGGTCTTTTGGGGCCCAACGGCGCCGGCAAGACGACCACCGTCAGGATGGTCCATTGTTTTATCCCGCCCACCTCCGGGCTTCTGGAGGTCCTGGGGTTTGACGTGCATCGCCAGGCGCGTCGGATCAAGGCGCGCCTCGGGGTTTGCCCGCAGGAAAACAATCTTGATCCCGATCTCAACGTGTGGGATAACCTGCGTGTTTTCGCGCGCTATTTCGACATCACGGGCCCGGACGTGGAAAAGCGCTGCGAGGAGCTCCTGCATTTCATCGGCCTTTATCACAAGAGAAAAGCGGCGATCGAAGAATTATCCGGCGGCATGAAACGCCGCCTCATGATGGTCCGTTCGCTCCTCAATAAGCCGGAACTATTGATCCTGGACGAGCCGACAACGGGGCTTGATCCGCAGGCCAGGCACCAGATCTGGGAGACGATCATTCAGGTCAAGCGCCAGGGGACGTCGGTGGTCCTGACGACGCATTATATGGACGAGGCCGAACATCTTTGCGACCGGCTCATCATCATGGACCAGGGCCGCATCATCCAGGAAGGTTCTCCCCGCCAACTCCTGGCCCAGAACGTCGGGCGTTATGTCGTCGAGGTTGCCAGCGTCGAGGCCCCTGTCGTCGGGGCGCTGCGCGACCTGCGTCTTGCGTTTGAGACGTCGGCCACCCATTGCTACGTTTTCACGGACGACGGTGTTTCGACATATAAACTGCTTGTTGACCGGTTCGGGGAAGAGCGCTGTCTTTTGCGTATGGCGAATCTTGAGGACGTCTTTTTAAAGGTGACGGGCAGGGATTTGAGGGATTGAGCTTTAAATCCTATTTTTAAATTTTGGGTTTGGTTTTTGTTTAGGGTTTAGGATTTAGAGTTTAGGATTTTTATGCTCCCGTAGATGGCTGAGGGTTGTAAAAGCATCTCTATAAGTTTTACCGACGCAGAAGATGATGAACCAAAATCTGAGCTTTAAATTCTGGCGCGTTTGGCAGAGGAATTTCGACGTCTATCTTGCGACGTGGAAAGTGAATTTCATTCCGCCCCTGCTTGAACCCGTCCTGTATCTCTTTGCCTTCGGCATCGGGCTGGGAGGGCTTGTCCCGAGGGTTTCCTATATGCAGTCCGATGTTTCCTATCTGGCATTCATCGCGCCGGGGCTTGTGGCCGCGTCCGTCATGAACCATGGTTTTTTTGAGACGACGTATGCATCGTTTGTCCGGATGTATTTCCAGAAGACGTTTGACGCTATCCTTTCGACGCCCTTGACCCTGGAGGATATCATTTTCGGGGAGCTGGTTTGGGGCGCGACCAAGGCGTTCATGGCCGCTGCGATCATGTTTGTTGTCCTGTTGGGTTTCGGCCTGATCGCCCTGCCCCTGGGGCTGTGGATCCTTCCTGTCGCGTTGCTGGCGGGGATGGCTTTTTCGGGGTTGGGCATGTGTTTCACGGGTCTGGTGAAGAACATCGAGATGTTCAATTTTCCGGTCTTTCTTTTCATCACGCCGATGTTTTTGTTAAGCGGCGTCTTTTTTCCTTTGGAGACGCTGCCGGGGTGGGCCCAGGCCGTGGCGCGTTTTTTCCCTCTCACGTATCTGGTTTCCGCCCTGCGCGGCCTGGCCCTGGGCCGGCCGGCAACCGGCATGATGTTCGACATTCTGATTCTGGCTGTTCTGGCTGTCGCCTCCTGTTATGTCGGCATTGTTTTGATGAAAAAGAGATTGTTGAAATGAATCCTTCCGCGATGGATCGCCGGGGCTTTAAGCCGGTTTTTCTCGCTTCATTCTGCAATTGTTGACGACGAAAAAGATATGACGGACATTCCCTTTTTTCCTCACCTCAGACCCTTGGGATGGGATGACAAACCCCTGCTGGACCGGTTGTTTGCGGCCTGTCCTCCGGTGATTTCGGAATACACATTTACGAATCTTTTTGCCTGGAGGGCGGCATACGATTTTTGTCTTTCCCGCCTGGGCGGGGCGGTTTTGATTGTTTCCCGCAAAGGGGACCGCCTCGACGTTTTCGATCCTTTGTGCGCGCCGAATGAAAAACAGGACGTGATCGAACAGTGCTTTTCTTTATCGGGCGGCACGCCGGTCGTCTTTGTGCGCCTGCCCGAAGAGACCATCGCTTCCCTGCAGGCGTCCGACCGCTTTGCCGTCCGGGAACAGAGAGACCACTTCGATTACCTTTACCGCACCAGGGACTTGATCGACCTGAAGGGCGCGGCTTATGACGGCAAGAGGAATTTTATCAGGCGGTTCAGGGAAACGTGTCCTTTCGAATTCGCAGAGATGAAAAAAGAGGATGTGGAGAGTTGTCTGTATTTCGAGGAGGAATGGTGCCAGGCCAAAGACTGTCAGCGCACCGAGGGGCTTGCCCATGAGCGGGAGGCGACCAGGGAGATCCTTGGGCACTTCGAAGGCCTTGGCGTCAAGGGGGCGATGATCCGTGTCGGCGGCAAGGTGGAGGCCGTGGCCATCGGGGAAGCTTTGAATCCCCGGACATTCGTGGTCCATATCGAGAAGGCGAATGACGCCTGTCCGGGGATTTACCAAGCGATCAACCAAATGTTCTGCGCCAGCGCGGCCCCGGGTTTTGATTTTGTTAACAGGGAGCAGGACCTGGGCGTGCCGGGATTGCGCCAGGCCAAGGAGTCCTACAAGCCTTGTGCGATGGTCAAAAAATTCACATTGGCCAGAAAATGAATGGGGCCGCGCCCGTCCTTGCCGAAGGCAGGTACGGCGCCTCTAAGACGCGGCATAGACGGACCTGCATCCTTACGTTATAATAAGACCGTATATGTATGAAGATCGTGATGGCAGCAACAATGCTTTTCGTCGAAACAAGTCGAAGACGCCTTAGAATGGAGTGTGCATGAGTTCGCCATTTTTACAGATCCTGATCGGCATGGCTGTCGGCTTGGTCTTGGCCTTTGCCGTCTTTTGGTTAAGGCGTCTTGGGGGCCGCAGGACGGGCCTGGACCATGAACAGCAGTTGAACCAGGCCGTCGACCAGCTCAAGGGTATCTTCGCCACCCTGTCTCTGGAGGCGCTCTCCAAGAACTCGGAAGAGTTCCTCAGGCTGGCGCACGAGAAATTCCAGAGTTTGAGCGCCATGGGCGAAAAGGACCTCGTCGGCAAAAAAGAACTCATCGACAAGAGCCTGGAAGAGATGAAGGCGGAATTGTCGCGCGTCAAAGACCTCATGGGCGGCCTGGAAAAGGACCGCGTGGAAAAGTTTGCCCATCTGTCGAAAGATATCGAGAGGATGAACGTCGAGACGTCCAAGCTCCAGGAGACGACCGACCATCTTAGGGCGGCCCTAGCCTCGACCAAGGCCATCGGCCAATGGGGAGAGCGCATGGCGGAGGACGTCTTGCGCCTGGCGGGTTTCATCGAAGGCGTCAATTATGCCAAGCAGAAGGCTCAAGGGGCAGCAAGGCCGGACTACACCTTCTTTTTGCCGCAGGGCCTGAAGCTGAACATGGACGTCAAGTTTCCTCTCATGAACTATCAGAGATTTTTCGAGGCCAAAAACGACCAGGAGAAGGACGCTTACAAAACGCAGTTCCTGCGCGACGTGCGCCAACGCATTAAGGAAGTCACGACGCGCGATTATATCGATCCCCAGGAGCAGACGCTCGACTATGTGATCGTGTTCATCCCGAATGAGCAGGTTTATACCTTTATCAATCAGAGCGACCGCTCGATCCTCGACGAGGCCATGAAACAGCGCGTGATCTTCTGTTCGCCTTTGACGCTCTACGCCATCCTGGCGGTGATCCGCCAGGCCATGGATATGTTCCGCTTGGAAGGCACGACGCGCCAGATCTTTTCCGTCCTTGAATCTTTCAAGAAACAATATCAGGCGTTCTGCGCGTCTTTAGAGAAGATGGGGGAGCGGCTGGAGGATGCCCGCAAAGAATACGATGCGCTCGTGACCACGCGCAAGAACCAGCTTGACAGGCAGCTCAAAAAGATCGAAGACCTGCGTCAGACGGACGACGCCGCGCAACTTGAGGGGCCTCGTGATCCTTGAAATCAAGGTCATCCCAAAATCCTCCCGCAATAAAGTCGTGCAGGAGGCCGGCCGCCTGAAGGTCTATGTGAGCGTTGCGCCTGAAAAAGGGAAAGCCAACAAGGCCTTGGTTGAGCTCATCGCCGAACACTTCTGCGTCCGCAAGAGCGATGTCCGCATCAGACAAGGCCTCCATACGCATACCAAGATCGTCGAAATCCCCGGATAATGGCCGAGGCACTCGTTCTCCAAAAGGAAAAAAACCGCTACAGGCTAAATGTATTCGAGGCCCTGGGGGCGGGGGCGTTTTTTACAACCAGGCCCTTGGATATGGCCTTTGAAAATCCCGACAGGCGCCGGGCGCTCGACGCTGCGGGCATTGATACCGGGAACCTTGTGTGCCCTTCCCAGGTGCATGGCGATCGCGTCCTTGTCGTCGGCCGCCAACACAGGGGGGCCGGCGTCACGGGCCGACGGACAGCCATCCAGGATACCGATGCTCTGGTCACGGACACAAAAGGGATCGCCTTGTCGGTCCTGACCGCCGATTGTCTGCCTGTATTTATGCTCGATACGGAAAAAAAGGTCATCGCGATGGTCCATGCCGGCTGGCGGGGCCTGCATCACCGGATCGTCTCGCGCGCGATGGCGGTCATGACGGAGGTTTTCGGCAGCCGGCCGCAGGATGTTATAGCGGCGTTCGGTCCGGCCATAGGGCCCTGTTGTTACCGGGTGGGCGAGGAATTTGTTTCCAATTTTCCCGCGGCCGTTGTGCGCCGCGGGGGAGATATTTTTATGGACTTGGCCTTATGCGCCCGTATGGAACTGGAAAGCTGCGGCGTGCCGGAAGAAGGGATCCTGGAGAGCCGTATCTGCACATCCTGCCGCAGCGAAGAATTCTATTCCTACAGGCGCCTGGGCGCGGCGTCCGGCCGTCAGATGTCCGTATTGAGACTTAATACTTGCGCGGCCAAAAACCGCGGCCTTTAGGCCGCGGATGGGTTTGGCCGCTCAAGGATGTCGCTGGAATGGGAACCCCGTGCCTGCCCTGCTTTGGGCAGGGCGAGCACGGGTGGGACTGCATTGAACGGGTTTCGTTTTGCGCGACATTGCGCCGTGCTGTTATTCGTGGTAAGATGACGACAACGCAAGCGAGCGATCATGATTAAACTGGTTGAGATCAACGATACGCAATTCAATACTCTGGTGCTGAAGGCGTCCCTGCCGGTTTTGGTCGAGTGCGCGAGCCCCGAGTGCATCATTTGCAAAACGATGGCGGCGCGCGTCGGCGAAGCGGCCCGCGACTACCTCGACCAGATGCTTTTTTTCCGGCTCAACGTCAACGAAAGCCGGCGTTGGCAGGATTACGGCGTGCGGGTGATCCCGACGCTTTTGTATTTCAAGGCAGGAGAGCTGGCGGCGAAGCAGGAAACCTTTCCGGAGACCGAGGAAATCCAGGCGCAGATCCGCGTGATTTTGGGCCGCGACTCGCGGTCTGACGGGCCCGAGGCGGAATTGAAGAATGCCATGGACCTGGAACATGCAGCCGCCCAGTTTTACAAGTACGTGGCTGCCAACGCGCGCAACGGGCGGTCCAAAGAACGTTTCCGTCACTTGCAGCATCAGTCCGTGGCACACCTGGAGATCTTGGGTAAGAGGTACAAGGAGCTGGCCGGCGAACCTTATCGGCCGGCCGAAAAGATCGTTGAGCCCGGCATGAAGCCCCATGGTTTTTCCCTTCTGGGGGCGATGAAGATGGCCATCCGGCTTGAAGAGAAGCTGCTGGCTTATTATAAGAAGCTCGCGAAGTCCAGGATAAAGCCTGCCGAGAAAGAATTGTTCAAAAAGATCATCAAGGAGGAAAGCCTGCACCTGAATGCCGTTCAGCAGGAGAAGACATACGCGCAGCGCCGGGAGATGGAGAGCTCCATGGAGGCTCCGGAGCAATCCAGCTGGTTGAACAAGGTGTTTGAATAAAACACCAAGAAAGGCTCCTCGCCTCTGGTATAAAAACGCTGAAGGAGGCTCGGAGTCGATTTTAGACAAGTAGTTTCAGCGGGAAATTGAGGGGTCGCTATGGCTCAAGTCAAAGTCTATTCCACGCCGACATGTCCCTACTGCATCCGTGCAAAAAAATATTTGTCAGACAAGGGTATCGCTTTTGAGAATATCGACGTCTCTGCCGATGAAGAGGCGTTGAAGCAGATGGTCGATGTGTCGGGGCAGATGGGCGTGCCCGTCCTTGTGATCGACGGCGATGTGATCGTCGGTTTCGACCAGTCCAGGATCGACCAGAAGCTGGGGTTTTAAGGTTATGTTGGATCTCGTTATTATCGGCGCAGGCCCTGCGGGGATCACGGCCGCGATCTATGCCGCCCGCAAGAAGATTGATTTCATCCTCGTTTCCAAAGACTTGGGCGGCCAAACGGCCTTGAGCGCCGATGTGGAAAATTATACCGGCTATCAATTCATCGCAGGGCCGGACCTGGTCGCCAAGTTTGAAGAACACATGCGTCAGTTCGCCATTACCTTTCACAACGGCGAAGCCGTGACGCGGATCGTCCAAAAGCCTGGCAGCGGGTTCGTCGTTGAAAGCGGCAAGAATTCTTATGCATGCCGTTCGGTGTTGATCGCTTCAGGCCGCCGGCCCCGCTGGCTGGGGGTCCCCGGCGAAGAAAAATACCGCAATAAGGGTGTCAGTTATTGCGCGACATGCGACGGTCCGTTGTTTTCCAAAAAGACCGTTGCGGTCATCGGCGGAGGCAACTCGGCCCTGGATGCGGCGTTGCAGATGATCGCCATCGCCGAGAAGGTTTACCTGGTCGATATCAATCCCGCACTCGGCGGCGACGAGGTCATGCGCCGCAAGGTCGAGACGTCGCCGAAGGTCGAAGTCCTGAATAATGCCAAGACGCTGGCGATCACGGGCGAGCGTTTTGTTAAGGCCATGAAGATTGATGTTTCGGGCCAAGCGCGGGAATTGGCCGTGAGCGGCATCTTTGTGGAGATTGGATCGACCCCTAACAGCGATATCGCGGATTTTGTGGATAGGAACGCTTCTGGAGAGATCGTCGTTGATTGTTTGAACAGGACCAGCGCCCGGGGCGTTTTTGCGGCCGGCGACGTCACGACCGTGCCTGAAAAACAGATCATCGTGGCCGCCGGCGAAGGCGCCAAGGCGGTCCTGGGCGTATCCCGTTATCTGGTGCAGGAAAAATAACAACATGAAATATTGCGTGGTGTTCATGACGGCGCCGCAAGGTCCCGAGGCCAGGTCTCTGGCGGATATGCTTTTGAAAAAAAGGCTTTGCGCCTGCGTGAATATCGTCAAGGGTATGGCGTCTTTTTTCTGGTGGCGAGGGAAGATCGATGCGGCCGCCGAATCGCTCCTGATCGCCAAAACCGAGCAGCGGCTTGTAAAGAAGATCATCCGGGAGGTCGGCAAGGTGCACAGCTACAGCGTCTGCGAGATCATCGCGATGCCGATCGTCGCGGCCAACGCCCCTTACCTGGAATGGATATCGGCTTCTTTAAAAAGGAGTAAGACGACATGATCTCTGGCGCGAACCCATTTGAATTCCTGCTGGTCTTCGGCGCAGGCGTCCTGGTGAGTTTCTCGCCATGCGTCTATCCGCTCCTGCCCGTGACGGTCGGTTATATCGGCGCCGGCGCCCAGAAGGACCGTTTCCACGCCTTCATCCTGAGCCTCATTTATGTCCTCGGCATGGCCATCACCTACAGCATCCTCGGCGTCTTTGCCAGCATGACGGGGAAGATCTTCGGGCAGATCAGCTCCAACCCTATTTCTTTCTTTGTCATCGGCAATATCTGCATTGTCTTCGGGCTTTCGATGCTGGGGGTCTTTGAGATGCATCTGCCGAATTTCTTTTTGAACAAGATCAAGGGGCATAAATCAAAATTTTCTGTTTTTCTTCTGGGGATGACTTCGGGGTTGATCGTCGGGCCTTGCACGGCCCCTGTCCTGGGCGCCATTCTCGTCTATGTGGCGACCAAACAGAACCTTTTTTACGGCATTTTTCTTCTTTTCAGCTTTGCTTACGGCATGGGGGCCCTGTTGATCCTGGCAGGGACGTTCAGCGGTTTGTTGGCGGGGATGCCCAAGTCCGGGCAATGGATGTATACGATCGAAAAGATCGGCGGGGTTCTTTTGATCCTGGCCGGAGAATATTTTCTTGTCAACATGGGGAGGGCTTTGATATGAGATTGCGGATGGTCCGCCGCTTTATTTTTGTCTGGATTTTGACCGCGTTTTTCTGCGTCCACAACGCTTCGGCTTCGGCATCCATGAAGCGGTCGCAGCTGGTCGGCAGCATCGCCCCGGATTTCGCCCTGGAGACGACCGCCGATACCAAGGTGGCGCTGCGGGACGTCAACGGCCACGGCGTCGTCCTCTTTTTCTTCACCACCTGGTGTCCTTATTGCCGCGAAAAGCTTCCGTTGCTGGCGGCCGAACGCCAGAAGATGAAAGAGGGGAAGATCGAGCTCCTTCTGATCGATGCCGGGGAAAGCAAGGCCAAGGTGAAGGCGTTCATCGAGAAACAACAGCTGCCTTTTGCGGTCCTTCTGGACGTCAATACACTGGTCGCCGAAAGCTACGGCGTGGTCGGGGTGCCGACCTTCGTTTTGATCTCTGCTGACGGGGACGTCGTTTGGATGGGGAATGAACTGCCGGACAATTATCGCAAGCTTCTGACGCGTTGAGGCGCCTCCAAAAGACTCTCTTGACAGGACCTCCCCAAAGCCTTAAAATAATAATAAGAATGATTATTATTTAGCACCCGTCGCGTGTAGCAGCTACCGGCTTTTCCCGCCTCACATTCATCGGCAGCGGTTTCAAAGAGAGCAGGGGTTTTTTGTCCCCACAAGACCCCGTGCGGCGGCCCGGTGTGCGGCCTGGCCGCCCGCCAGAAGGGTAGGATCATGAAGAAGATGCCTCAGAATTACCGGATCACCAAACAGCGGCAGAAGATCCTGGAGCTTTTGACCAATACCCGGGAACATCCGACTGCAGACCAGATCTATAAAAAGCTCAAAGGGAAGTTTCCCCGTTTGAGCCTGGGGACGGTCTACCGCAATCTGAGGATCTTGAAAGAGCAGGGCCAGATCTGGGAACTGGACTTCGGCACGGGTCTGAGCCATTTTGATGCCGTCGTGCACTCACATTACCACTTTATCTGCAAGAATTGCCGCAAGATCTACGACATTCGCATTCCTTCCATCAAAGAGCTGGATGACAGGGTACGCACCCTGACGGGTTTCAGGATCTATTCGCACAGGCTGGAGTTTTTTGGCCTTTGCGACGCCTGTAACGAGCGGCAGATCGTGCATTGACAGGGCATCTCTTGCAGCTTTGAGAATGCCAGTTTTCACAAGCAATATCCCTTGATTTTATTTTCTTTACCTAATATAATAGAAAATCCTTTGTGGTTGTATTGTCTTGACAAGATTTATTAAGGTGATTAACGTTACTCCCCGTGTAAACAGCTGAAAATTTCTGTTTGCACCCAGTCCTCGCAGAGCTTGGACGGGCAACCAGAAATTTTTCAGCTACACTCGGAGTTAATTTCGCCAGAGGCAAAATTAAGGAGGCATTCATATGAAGGAGATCAGGATCCACGCCAGGGCCGGGCAGGGGGCCATCACCACAGCCGGTCTTCTGGGTTATGCTTATTTTTTGAAAGGCGAGTTTCCCTACGCCTTTCCTCATTTCGGTGCCGCGCGCATGGGCGCACCGATGAATGCCTTTGTGCGTATCGACGACAAGCCTGTGCGCCTCAGGAGCCAGGTCTACGAGCCGGATTATTTGATCGTTGTGGATGCGACGTTGATGAGAGGCTACGATTGTTATGTCGGTTTCAAGGATGACGGCGTTGCCGTCGTGAATGAGAGGGAGGGCGTTGAGATCCCCAAGCCGCGCGGCAAACAGAAGCTCTTCATTGTTCCGGGCAATAAGATCTCGATGGATATCATGGGCAAGACGCTTTTGGGCAATACCGTGCTCCTGGGGGCTTATGCCGCCGCCACGGGCCAGTTGACACTGGAAGACTTGACGAAGGCCATCAGCGAACGGTTCGGCGACAAGGGTCAGAAGATCATTGATATGAACGCCGAGGCCTTAAAGCGCGGGTTTGATTTTGTGAAGGGTGAGAAAAAGTAGGGATAGAAGGGATAAAGGTTACTCCTCGCGTAATCATCTTGTTAATATCTGTTTCGGCCTGCCAGCGGCAGGCCAGACCAGTCCTCGTAGAACTCGGACGGGTTCCGCAGAAAGCGGCATACCGGCTCATCCGATGGAGCCGGGTAATACCAAATAAGCGAAGGGTCTAATCTCGCCAGAGGCGAGATTAAGGAATAAGCGTTTATCCCTCGTCTCAACGCTTGTAAATTTTTGCCATGATGGGTCGGCAAAAATTTCCTGCGCAGACTCGGGATTCATTTTGTAAGGAAATTACCTCGTTATAGGCAAAATGAAGGAGACTTGCATGAAAGGTCATATGACGTCAAAGCCGGGTTCCAGCGTGGCCAACAAGACGGGTTCCTGGCGCACGGAAGTCAAGCCGAAATTTCTAAGGAAGAATTGCATCGCCTGCAGGATGTGCGTGTATATCTGTCCCGAGGGGATCATCTCTGGAGAAGGAAAAAACATGTTCGGCTGTGACCTGGATTATTGCAAGGGTTGCGGGAGCTGCGCGGCCATCTGTCCGAAGAAGGATATCGAGATGGTTTCGGAAGACGAGAAGATATAGGTCCGTCCCGGCTTTATTTTTGTCAGGGTCTATTTATCAGAGAGGAAATGAACATGAAACAATTTTTAGAAGGTTCCCATGCGGTAGCAGAGATCGTCAAAAGGTGCCGGCCTGGTGTCGTATCGGCTTATCCGATCACGCCGCAGACGCATATCGTTGAAGACCTGGCCCAGATGGTTTCAAACCAGGAGCTTAACGCACAGTTCGTCAATGTTGAGAGCGAACACTCCGCGGCATCCGTGGTCCTTGGCGGCGAAGCCACAGGCGTGCGTTCTTATACCGCAACGAGTTCCCAGGGGCTGTTGTTGATGGCCGAGGTTGTTTTTAATATCGCCGGCATGCGCCTCCCCGTCGTCATGACGACGGCCAACCGCGCGATCTCGGCGCCGATCAACATCTGGAATGACCAGCAGGATGTCATGGTCGTCAGGGATTCCGGATGGGTCCTGTTCTTCGCCGAAAGTATCCAGGAGGCCGTCGACCTGCACCTGCAGGCGTACAAGCTCGGCGAGGACCCGGATGTCATGCTGCCCGTCATGGTGAATATGGACGGTTTCATCCTGACACACGGCATGGAAGCCGTGGATATGCCTTCGCAGGAAGAGGTGGACCGTTATCTGCCTGCCTACAAGACGACCTACAAGCTTGATGTTGAAAATCCTCTCACCATGGGTTATCTGGCTGATCCGGATTATTATTTGGAGATCCGCTACATGGTCCAGGAGACGCATACCGAGCTTTTGAGCAAGATCCCCCAGCTGGCCGGCGAGTTCAAGAAAACTTTCGGGCGCGAGAGCGGCGGCCTCATCCAGACCTATCGGATGGAAGATGCCGAGCAGGCTTTTGTGGCGGCCGGGTCCGTCTGCGGGACGATCCGCGATGCGATCGATGAACTGCGGGCCAAGGGAAAGAAGGTGGGCTTGGTCAAGATAGCCACCTACAGGCCTTTCCCGAAAGACGCGATCGCCTCTAGCCTCAAGAACGTCAAGGAAGTGGCTGTCGTGGACAAGAGCATTTCGCTCGGAGGCTTCGGGCCTTTTTATACGGATGTGACGTCGGCCTTGTTGTCTTTGGGGGCGCAGGCACCCAAGACGAGCGGTTTTATTTTAGGCTTAGGCGGACGCGATATCCGGGTCAAGTCCATTCTCGATGTTTATGAAAAATTAAGCGGCAAACAGGTGGATTGCGCCTTTATCGGTTTAAAGCAGGAATTGCTGGCGGAAACGGAATGACGCGAATGTTCGCGAATTCCATGCGAAGGACCGAAAATATATTTACATGGGGATCATTTTGAATTTTTTGCGAGAGGAGCAGATATGACAGAAACGTTATTTAAACCGGGTCATACAGCGTGCGCAGGATGCGGTCAGGCGATCGCGGCGCGCCTTGTCATCGATGCCGCGGGAAAAAATACCATGATCGCCAACAATACCGGTTGCCTGGAGGTATTTTCAACGAAATACCCCGAATCGGCATGGTGCGTGCCGTGGATCCATTCGCTTTTCGAGAACTGCGCGGCTGTGGCGTCGGGCATTGAATCCGGGTTGAAATATCTGGGCAAGAAAGACACGATCAATGTGATCGCGCAGGGCGGCGACGGCGGGACGGCCGATATCGGCCTCCAGGCGCTCTCCGGGATGTTGGAGCGCGGCCACGATGTGCTCTACGTCTGTTATGACAACGAGGCCTACATGAATACGGGTATCCAGCGCAGCGGCTTGACGCCCACGACCTCCAACACAACGACGACGCCTCCGGGTTCCGCTTCTTTCGGCAATCCCCGGCCCAAAAAACCCATGCCGGACATTGCGGCTGCTCACGGTATTCCCTACGTGGCAACGGCCTCTGTCGGTTATCCTCAGGACATCCAGAAGAAAGTCAAAAAGGCGTTGAGCATCAAAGGGCCGAAATACATACAGATCCATGTCCCGTGCCCTCTGGGTTGGAGGCATGAATCTTCCCAGACATCCGAAGTCGCCAAGCTTGCGGTCGAAACAGGGCTCTATCCGATCTTCGAATACGAGAACGGCCAGCTCATCCCCCGCAAGATCGCCTCTGTCAAGCCTGTCGAGGAATATCTCAAGGTGCAGGGACGGTTCAAACATCTTCTCAAAGACGCCAAGGGCCTCAAGGAAATCCAGGCCGTCGCGGATTACAATATCAAAAAATATCAGCTGAAGGCGCAAGAGTAAGAGAAATCTATGCGGCTCCCTGTCTAAGCGCTTGATAATTTTTTCCAGGGCTTGGCCGGGCAGGGCCGGCCAGCCGGGAAAAATTATCAAACAGGCCGGGAGTTGGTTTTGCAGGGTAATGATCCGGGAGGGACAAAACCAATGGAAAAATGGGAATGCACCGTCTGCGGTTACATTTACGATCCCGCCAAGGGCGATCCTGACAACGGCGTCGCGCCGGGCACAAGGTTTGAAGACATCCCGGACACCTGGGTTTGTCCGGAGTGCGGCGTCACCAAAGATAACTTCCGCAAGCTCGCCTGATTCCACCTATGTCACAGAGGCTCCCAACTTCTCCCATCGTCGCCTGGGAACAGGCGGACGGATTCCTGGAAACCTGCCGGTCTTTGGTCGCCGTGACGGCATCGTTATTGTTGCGGCCTGTCGATTTTTTTCAGACGCTCAAAGGCGCCGGCGGCGTCCCTGTCCGTCAGAGAGTGATCCGCGCGCTGGTCTTCGCCCTGATTCTGGGGTATCTTAAGCTCGCGTTCGACGTCGTCAATATCTTTTGGTTGAAACACCTCTCGAGCCATGTCATTTCCCCCGAATTGCGGGCCCAGATGTCGTTCGTGACCTTTTCGGCCCTGAGTTCTCCGTTTTTCGTCCTTCGGCCGCTCTTGATCCTGGGTCTGACCCTGGTTTTTGTTTCGGCAGGCGTCAAACTCGTTCTTGGATTTGATAAATCCATCTTTCCGGTCTTTTTCATCGTCTGCTACAAGAGCGCGGCGGACATCTTTTATGCGCTTCCCGTCGTGGGAGGATTGTTCGCGTCGGTCTGGGCCCTGGCCCTGATCCTGATAGGCGTGCGCGAGCTCTACGGCGTCCCGGTCTGGCGGGCGGTGACGTCCGCCGTCGTGCTTCCGTTCTTGCTGATCTTTTTTCTGGCGCTCTCTGTCGGCCCGACCCTGAACCGGGCCCTGATCAGGTTCTATCCGGAACTGCGCAGTCAGGTCATCAAATTGAACGACATGACCGCCTACATGTATATACTCAGCATCGTCAACGCCGCCAAGACATACAAGCAGGAGCTGGGGTTTTATCCCGTAAACATGGATGTCCTGAAAAAATATCTTTCTGCGTCCGTCACCGATGACGTGAGCGACCCCGGCAATGCGAGCGGCTACGCGTATTCTTACGTCAAGCAGGATGAAAACCGTTTTGCCGTCCGGGCGTCTCCCGTGAAGATGAATGTCTCGGGGCGGTTCGTTTTTTATGCCGATGAGACGGGGCAGGTGCGCCTGGGAGGGCCCGGCGGCGTCGTCGTCAAGAACACCCAGGATATGGAGTCGTATGAACAAGGGCAAAGAGGAGAAAGAGAAGGCGCGTTATGAAGGCCGTTGAGCTGAAAGACAGGATCTATTGGGTCGGCGCGGTCGACCATAACGTCAGGGATTTTCACGGCTATCATACGCCCCAGGGGACAAGTTATAACGCGTATCTGATCGCCGATGACAAGCTGACCCTGGTCGATACCGTTAAAAAAGGCTTCGGCTGCGACCTGTTGCGTCATGTGGCTTCTGTCGCCGACCCGGACAGGATCGAAAACCTTATTGTGAACCACGTGGAGATGGACCATTCGGGCTCCATTCTTGAAGTCCTGGCAGCCGCCCCGCGGGCCAAGATCTATTGCACACCCAAGGGGAAGGAGGGGCTTCTGAGGCATTACGGCATCCATGACAGGGAATTCCATCTGGTGAAAACAGGAGACAGGCTTTCCATAGGCCAAAAGACACTTGTGTTCTTTACGGTCCCCATGGTCCACTGGCCGGACAGCATGTTCACCTATTGCGTCGAGGACAGGGTTCTTTTGCCGAACGACGCCTTCGGCCAGCACCTGGGTCATCCCTTGCGTTTTGCCGACGAGATCGGCGAGGATTATTGCATGGAGGAGGCTGCCAAGTATTACGGCAACATCCTCATGCCCTTGGGCGACGTTATCGCCAAGAAGCTCGAAGAATTCATGGCATTGCATCTGCCCGTGGAGATCATCGGCCCGAGCCACGGCGCGATCTGGCGCAAAAACCCGATGCGCGTCATCGAGGCTTACGGACGTTGGACCAGCCGCCAGACGGTCCCGAAGGTCGTTATTATTTACGATACCATGTGGGAGTCGACGGACAAGCTGGCCAGGCGTCTGGCTGAGGAGATCGCCGTTCCCGGCGTGGAGGTGAAGATCTACAATATCCGCAAGAGCGACAACAGCCAGATCGTTCGGGATGTCCTGGATGCGCGCGTCCTGCTTTTGGGGTCGCCTACTCTCAATGGCGACATGTTTTGGACCATGGGCGGTTTCCTGGCGTATTTGAGGGGTTTGAAACCCAAAAACAAGAAGGTGGGAATATTCGGTTCTTACGGATGGGCCGAAGGGGCGTCGCGGGCCATACGCCGCGAAGTCGAAACGATGGGGCTGGAATTGATCGACCCGCCGTTCGAAGTCCAGTATGTGCCTTCAGAAGAAGAGTTGAGCAAATTGGCGGATTATGCTAAAGTGGTAATCCGGACAGCTCAAGGATAGAAGCAAAACAGGGTCCGGCGAACAAAAATCAACACTGAAACGAGCGGAAAAAAAGGGGGTAACAATGGGTAAAAAATTCAGAGAGACATCAGGCGTCGATCTCAAGGAGCTTGTGGCCGATCTTAACCGTGCCTATTGCGATGAGTGGCTGGCATATTACGCTTATACCTATATGGCTTCGGTGGTTTCCGGCAAGGGTTATGAAGATATGGAAGAATTCCTCAAGAAGATCGCCGCAGACGAACTGGAGCACCAGGGAGAAGTGGCGGACATGATCATCAAGCTGGGTGGGATGCCGATCAAGGCGTTCGGGGAGGTTGAGAAGAATGCCAACTTTCCGTATCCGGCGCCGCCCAAGGAAACGGATGATTATGACAAGATCATCAAGTTCGTGATGGAAGCTGAAGGCGGGGCCATTGAGGTCTATCGCAAGATCGCCAAGAAGACATTTGGCAAAGAGGACGTGGTCTATCAGCTGGTGACGCACATCCTTTCCGAGGAAGTGACGCACGAAGAGATGTTCGAGAATTTGAAGTAGGCAAGAGAGGCGCCGGTGTTCTGATTTAAACGCTGAGAGAGGCCCGGGGCCGATTCCAGACAAACAAATTCAGCGGGAAATTGAGAGGACAACTATGGCAAAAGTTACGGTGGATGCAGCCACATGCGTCGGCTGCGGCCTGTGCGAGCAGAACTGCCCTGAAGTGTTTGAAGTCAAAGACGACGGCATCGCTCATATCAAGGCCCAGCAGTGTTCCAGCTGTAATCTGCAGGAAGTTGCGGATATGTGCCCTGTGAACGCGATCAAGGTGGAATAGTTTCTGCGAGACCACGCCACCCGTTCTCTTTTGAGAGCGGGTGGTGTTTTTGTTTCACCGAAGGTGAAACAACCCGCCATGTCCTGTGGCGGAGGGATTAGAACCCGAAATAATGGGCCCGCCTATGAAAGAAGCGCTGTATTACGATAAAAGCCAGGACGGCGTCGTGCACTGCCGACTTTGTCCTCAGTCCTGCCGGATCAAAGAAGGGGGCAAGGGGTTTTGCGGCGTCCGGATCAACCAGGGCGGCAGCCTCTATACCCTTAACTACGGCCAGGCGGCTTCCCTGGCGCTCGACCCCATCGAAAAAAAACCTCTGTACCACTTCCATCCCGGAGAGATGATCCTGTCCGCAGGGACCGTGGGGTGTAATCTCTCCTGTCTTTTTTGCCAGAACTGGAGCATTTCTCGGGAAGTCCAGACGCCGACAGAGCCTATAACGGTTGATGACCTGATCGTGCAGGCGCGCCGACTGGATTCTTTCGGGATCGCCTATACCTATAACGAGCCGTTTATCTGGTATGAGTTTGTGCTGGAAGCGGCGCAGGCGGCGAGGCAGGCGGGGCTGAAGAATGTCCTGGTGACCAACGGATTTGTCGATCCGGAACCCCTGACGGAGCTTTTGCCTTACGTGGATGCGGCCAATATCGATATCAAATCCATCCGGGACGATTTCTACAAAAAGGTATGTTCCGGCCGTGTCGGGCCTGTCCTGGAGACGATCAAGGACATGGCGGGCAGGTGCCATATCGAGCTGACGAACCTTCTGATCCCGACGCTCAACGACAGCCCCGAAGACATCTCGGACTTGGTCGATTGGATCGTTGCCAACGTCGGCCCGAATGTCCCTCTGCATTTTTCTCGCTATTTCCCCTGTTATAAAATGACGCTCCCGCCGACCCCGCCGAAGACACTTTTTGAGGCGCAGGCTATCGCCGAAAAGAAGCTCAAACACGTCCATCTGGGGAATATTTAGGAGGTCTTTCCTCGGTTGGGGAGGGGGTTATTCTTGCGCAGCCGCAGGAACAGGCATGCCATAGCGTCCGATCTGCTTGACATAGCTGACCAGATGCGCCTGTATTTTTAAGCCTTCGAAAAATGCGTTGAAGGTCTCGTTGCGTTTCTGCTCCAGCATAGCCTTCTTGAAATCCTCAAATTCTTTCTTGAGCTTTTCTTCGTCAAAAGAAGGCGTCTGCAGGCTCTGAATGACGAGGAAGCCCTGGGGTGTGCTCACCGGTTTGTCGTAGATCTCGTCTTTTTTCAGGCTGAAAGCGGCGTCCTTGAGCACGGTTGCCAGCCCCAACTCGGGAATATAAGAGTCCTTGGTGAACGGCGGCGTTTCTTTGGCGCTCAGCCCCATGGCTTCGGCTGCGCGGTCAAAGGGCACGGCTGGACGAACGGCTGTCTTTTCGGCCTTCCCAGCGGCCTCCGGCTTCTCTTTCGTCTCTGTGTTCTTCACGCGGTTCACAAAATCCTGGGCGTTCTGAAAAGCGACTTGCGAGGCCTTTTCTTCGACGAGGGCTGTCCTGACCCTGTCCTTGGCTTCTTTAAATTCCGGTATGTAGGCATCTTTTTTTTCAAGGATCCCGAAGAGATAGATCCCGCGTTCGGTCTCCAGCGGTTGCGTGAATGCGCCTTGTGGCGTATCAAAGAGGGCTGTTTTGATCTGCGGGAGCCATCCGAGGGCCGGGATGGGGTCGTTGAATCCGAAGAAGCCGGTTTCTTTGGCTTCGAGCCCCGCGTCCTGCGCGGCCGTTTTGAGCCCTGCGCCCTTGGCTTGCCGCGCGATCTTTTGCATGGTTTCCTGCGCTTTGGCTTTTTCTTCCAGGGTCGTCTCTGTCTTGTAAGGGATCATGCAATAAACGGCATTGATCTGCGGCGGGACCCTGAAGTTTTCCTTGGATGTTTCGTAATATTTGCTGAGCTCTTCATCTGTAACGGCGACGCTGTTTTTATAGTTCTGCGGAGAGAAGAGGACGTAGCGCAGGCGCGTTTCGGTATGCTGTTTCTTGTATTCTTCCCGCGCCTGGTCGTCGGTGACGGCGACTTGCTGTGTCACCGCTTCATAGAGCTTGGTCATGGAAATGTCCTGGCGCGCGGCCTCTTCGAACTGCCGCGCATCCATGCGAAGGGTGTATTTAAGGAAAAGCTCGTACGATTGAGGATCAAAACGGCCGTTCCTTTGCAGGAAAGGCAGACGGGCGATATGTTCGACAACGTCCTTGTCTGTCGTACGGATGCCGCGCCTGCGGACTTCGTGGAGCAGGATCAGGCGGTCCCATGCGCCATTGATGGGGTCGAAAAGGGAGCCGAGGTTCTTTTCCGCCTCCTCGCCGTATTGCAGGAGGATGTGCGTTTTCCAGGCCGTCATGGCTTCCTGGAACTGGTCGTAGCTGATATTTTTGCCGAAGATCCGGCCCGCAACGTTCGGGACGCCGTCTTTTTTGTTGATGACGCTGGCCGATCCCCAGATGACGAACGCCGGAATGATAATGGCGGCAAGCACGTAGAATATCCTCTTGGCAACCTTCTTTTTACGAAGCATCCTGAGCATGTTTAACCCCTTGATTGGTCATGCGTTATCGGATAATCGTCGATAGGATTTCGATGATTTATCAAAGTCTTAATTATACTCCGCCACTTTTTCCTTTACAAAGCATATTTTCAAATGTATAATGACCCCCGCTATGATGACGAAAGACGACGGAAAACTCAAATTGGGTATCCCGAAAGGCAGTCTGACCGAGGCGACCCTCAAGATGTTCGCCAAGGCTGGTTTCAGCATCGTGGTCAGCTCCAGGTCGTATGTCCCCGTGATCGACGACCCCGAGATCCAGCCGATCATGCTGCGGGCCCAGGAGATGTCCCGCTATGTCGAAGACGGGGTCCTCGATTGCGGCATCACGGGCAACGACTGGATCCTGGAGAACCGTTCGGACGTCGCCAAGCTGGCCGACCTGGCTTATGCCAAACAGAGCATGAATCCGGTCCGCTGGGTCCTGGCGATCCCGGAACAATCTTCCATCAAGTCCGTCAAGGACCTCCAGGGCAAGAGGATCGCCACCGAGCTCGTCGAGGTCACAAAAGATTATCTTAAGAAGAACAACGTCGCGGCGGATGTAGAGTTCAGTTGGGGCGCGACCGAGGTCAAGGTCGCCGCCAGGCTCGTGGACGCGATCGTCGAGCTGACCGAGACAGGGTCGAGCCTGCGCGCCCACAACCTGAAAGAGATCGCCACGATCTGCACGTCGACAACACAGTTTATTGCCAACAAGAAAGCGGTCAGAGACCCGAAGAAAAAGAAGAAGATGGAGCAGATCATCATGCTTTTGCGCGGGGCCATCGAGGCCGAAGGCAAGGTGGGCCTGAAGATGAACATCCCGGCCAAGGCATTGCCGCGGCTCCTCAAAGTTCTGCCGGCATTGCGCAAGCCGACGATTTCGCACCTGTCCGATGAAAGGTGGGTCGCGGTCGAGACCGTGATCGAGGAAAAGCTGGTACGCAAGATCATCCCTGAGCTCAAAGAGGCCGGAGCCGAAGGGATCATTGAGTATTCCTTGAATAAATTGATCGTGTGAAAGACAGAGTACGGAGAACAGAGGACAGAGGACAGAAAAAACAAAACCATTCCGTTGCCTGTTATCTGTTGTCTGTTTTCCCCCGAGCAAAGTGAGGGAAAAATGCCTTGTGGCAGAAAAAGAAAAAGACGCAAGATCAAGACTCACAAGAGAAAAAAGATGCGTCGTAAACTCAGACACCTCAAGAAGAGAGATTGGGGTTGATGAGACGGCCTGTCCGCTCCTCACGGGGCGCGGGCCTGTCGGTGTATCCGTGAAGTTTATCCCGCTAGAGAAGGCGTCTTCTGGCGGGGTATGCGGGATGCTGGCGAGATGTTCTTAAAAAACAGGTGGTTTCTTTTTGTCGTCAGCCTGCCGGCCCTTGTGGCCGGGATCGTCTCCTGTGCGCCCGTCAAAGAAAGCGTCCGCAGGACATCTTTTTCTTACGGCGCTTATATGAAGGGGCTCCTGACAGACCGCTTGGGGTCGTTTGAAGAAGCCGCGGCCCATTACCGTCGGGCGCACAGCCTGGATCAAAAATCGCCTTCACCCCATATTCAGCTGGGGCTGGATTATATAGGGCTTGGGGATTTGCAGGCGGCCGCCGTTGAATTCCGGGCCGCACTCCTCCTGGCGCCTGACGACGCGCAGACCCGTTATGTTCTGGCACTGATCTATGCGCAGTTCAATGATTATAAGAAGGCCGCCGAACAATACGAAATCCTGCTCAAAGATGCTGCGACGGCCTTATCGCAAAAGACACAGCTGAGACGGATCCTGTCTCAGCTCTATTTTTTGGGCGGCGATTTCGTTACGGCCAGGAAACACAGCAAGGACATTTTAACCCTCGATCCGCTGGACCAGGATGCTCTGTATTTCATGGGGCTGATCTCAAGCGAGCAAGGCGCAAGTCAAGAGGCCGAAGGGTTCTTTAAGAAGGTGCTGGAGTATTATCCCGACGATGCGGATGCCGCCAATAGCCTGGCATTCCTGTATGCCGAAAAAGGAGAGCATCTCGTTGAGGCGCTGGACCTGGCCTTGCAGGCGACGGGGGCGGAGGGTGCCAATGGCGCCTACCTGGATACATTAGGGTGGGTGTATTTTCAGCTCGGCGATGCTCCGAAGGCGGTCGTATTTCTTGAAAAGGCCTCAAGGATCATGATGGACCCGGTGATCCTGAACCATCTGGCCGCCGGCTACGAAAGATTGGGCGACAGAGAGAAGGCCAGAAAACAGTGGGAAATGTCCTTGGCCCTGGATCCGTCCCAGGGGGATATCCGCGAGAAATTAAGGAACATCAAAAGGTAGACCATGCTTCTGGATTCAAGAAAAATCAAGGAATTGGAAGATAAAGCCAGGGAGATCCGCGTCATGATCGTCCAGATGCTGGCGCGCGCCGGATCAGGCCATCCGGGCGGATCTTTGTCCAGCACGGATATCCTGACGTGTCTCTATTATGCCGTCATGCGGCATAATCCCAAGGACCCTTCCTGGCCGGACCGCGACCGCTTTCATCTGTCGAAGGGACATTGCTGTCCGGCGCTCTATGCAGTCCTGGCAGAGCAGGGATATTTTGCGAAGGATGAGCTGTGGAAGTTGCGGAAGTTCGGCTGTCTTCTACAGGGACATCCGGAACGCCACACGCCCGGCATAGAAGTATGCAGCGGTTCTCTGGGGCAGGGGCTTTCCGTGGCGTTGGGGATGAGTCTGGCGGCGAGGCTTGACCGCAAGGATTACCGGACGTATTGTCTCCTCGGAGACGGGGAGGTCCAGGAGGGCAATATCTGGGAAGCGGCCATGGCTGCCGCACACTACAAAAGCGACAACCTCTGCGCGATCCTGGACTACAATGGTTTTCAGATCGACGGCCGGGTCACGGAAGTCATGGCGATCGAGCCGTTGGCGGAAAAATGGCGCAGCTTCGGATGGTATGCGCTTGAGATCGACGGGCACAACATGGCCGCGATCCACAAAGCGTTTGCCACGGCAAAAAAGATCAAGGAAAAACCGACCATCATCATCGCCAAGACGATCAAGGGCAAGGGCGTTTCTTTCATGGAGAACGTCGTGGATTTCCACGGCCGGGCGCCCAGCCGGGATGAACACGACCTGGCGATGAAGGAACTGGGCGAATCATAGACGGGACACAGATGGCTGAAATGCTCTATCAACGGGATGTGTATGGCAAGACGCTGGTCGAACTCGGCCGGCGCACAGCGGACGTCGTGGTTTGCGATGCGGACCTGTCGGGTTCGACGCGTACGGCGCTCTTTGCCAGGGAATTTGCATCCCGGTTCTTCAATTTCGGCGTCGCTGAACAGAACATGATGGCGGCGTCGGCAGGCTTGGCATCCTGCGGGAAGGTCGTCTTTGCGTCCACGTTCGCCATGTTTGCATCGGGGCGCGCCTGGGACCAGGTGCGCAATACGATTTGTTACAGCGGTCTTAATGTCAAGATCGTGGCGACGCATGCGGGTATCACTGTCGGCCCCGACGGCGCCAGTCACCAGGCCATCGAAGATATCGCCATCATGCGGGCCATCCCCAATATGACCGTTATTGTGCCCTGCGACGGCCCGGAGACGCGGGAAGCCGTTCTGGCCGCTTTTGAGACCCCAGGGCCTTTTTATATCCGCCTGGGCCGCGCCAAGGTGCCGAGTATCGACAAGAGACCGGAATTCCGTCTTGGGAAGGGCGCTCTCTTGCAGGAGGGCAGCGATGTCACGCTTGTGGCGTGCGGCATCATGGTCCAGGAGGCCTTGAAGGCGGCTGCCGAACTGGCCAAAAATAAGATATCTGTCCGTGTCATCAATATGCCTACTATCAAGCCGCTCGATGAGAATATTCTTGCGGAAGCCGCACGTCAAACGAAGGGGTTCGTGGTCTGTGAAGAGCATTCTGTGACCGGCGGACTTGCTTCGGCTGTTGCGGAAACCTTGAGCGAAAAACATCCCGCGCCGATCGTCCGCATCGGAGTCAAGAACAGGTTCGGCCAATCCGGAGATGAGACGGCCCTGCTGGCGGAATATCAGCTGACATGCGCTGATATCGTCAGGAGCGCCCAGTCCCTTCTTGCCTAAGAGGTCCACAGCGCATGGCCTCCGCCAATTCTCTTTTGCTTTCTTCGCCTGCCAAGCTCAATCTTTACCTAGACGTCCTGGGCCGGAGGCCCGACGGCTACCATGAGCTCCTGACGCTTTTCGAACGCATCTCCCTTTGCGACACCATCCGTTTGACGCAGATCCATACGGACGAGATTGTCCTTTCCTGCGATAGCCGCCTGATCCCTTGTGATGCCACCAATTTGGCGTGGCAGGCTGCCGATCTCATGCGGCGGTCCTTTGGCATCAAAAGGGGCGTGAAGATCGAGGTCCAGAAGAGGATCCCTGTGGGCGGCGGCATGGGGGGAGGTTCCAGCAATGCCGCCACCGTCCTGTTGGGCATGAACAGGCTTTTTGGGATGTGCCTGGGCCGGCCGGTGCTGATCGATCTGGCCAATCGCCTGGGCAGTGATACGGCGTTTTTTGTTTCCGGAAGGCGTTTTGCCGTTGGCCGGGGGCGCGGAGGGGAGCTGGCGGGCGCTTCGATCCCTTCAGACGTGCGGTTATGGCATGTTCTTTTTGTTCCGCCGAGGAACATTATCACCAAGGACGTCTATGCGCTCTTTGACAGGGGGTCCCAAAGGGCCAAAACAGGCCGAAATCCCCAAGAAACTTTAACATTGACAAAGAATAGTGAGAATGTTAACATGTTACTCTCTTACCTTAGACGAAGAGATTTCTGTTCTCTTAACAGGAAGATTTACAATCGGTTAAGCGAAATCGTAGCAGAATCATATGGTTTCGTCTCTGAACTAAGGGCTGATCTTTCTAAACTCGGGTTCAAATGGCTACACATGTCAGGTAGCGGGCCTACCCTTTTTGTTATATGTAAAGACCAAAAATACGCGCAGCGGGTTTACGATAAGGCGCGCGCCCGGCTTTCAGATAAATACCGTATATTTATAGCCGTAACACTGTAATCATTGTACTTATTTTTGGTCGGTTACATAGGGAGGGGACGATCCATGGAAATCACTGAGGTGAGGGTTTTTCTCAAGGATAGTCCTGACAAGAAACTTAAAGCTTATGCCACGGTGACGTTCGACAACGCTTTCGTCGTCAGGAACATTAAGGTAATCGAGGGGGGTAGTGGTTTTTTTATCGCCATGCCCTCTCGGAAGCTCAAGACAGCATGTCCTAAGTGTAATTTTCGCAACGAGGTCCGCAGCAAATATTGCAACCAGTGCGCAGCGCAGCTGCCGGCAGTCATACGGCCGGTGACCGTAGAATCAAATGCGGATGGCGCTCAATCCGAACATAGGGATATCGCCCATCCGATCACCCAGACCTTCCGGGATTACTTACAGAAAAAGGTCCTAGATGCCTTTGAGAGCGAAAAAGCCAAAGGCCCTTCTTCCTTTTCGGGTCACGACAGCGAAGAATAAGATAGATTTTTAAGGCTTTGCCCGGTGGTGCAACTGGTAGCACATCAGACTTTGGATCTGAGTATCCTGGTTCGAGCCCAGGCTGGGCAGCTTGATTATCGGCCTGGCGAGAACCAAAAATAATATATTGACGCGTCCCCCCGCGTCCAGTGACGCAGAGTCAAGCGCGGGGGCTTGTTAACCACAAGGCCATGGCGTGTTCCTGCGTTCATGCAATTACCGACCTTTCTCTAAACAATAGACACAGTCGAAAGGCCGGTAAGCCTTCCGGTTTCAATCTGCGCGTTATACGGCGACGGGTAACTTCGGGGAATTCCTAAAACTTATGTTAAAGTTGTGCGTTATTGTTTTGGCTGCGGGAGAAGGGAAGCGGATGAAATCCGCCACCCCCAAGGTTTTGCATGACGTGGCCTGGCGTCCCATGTTGAGTTTCGTGATGGACGCCGCCGCGTCGATGAAGCCCAAGAAGACCGTCGTGGTCTTAAGCCCCAAGAGGCCGGAGATCCGCGGGATCCTTGATAAGTCTGTGGCCGTCGCATTCCAGAAAAACCCTCTCGGGACGGCCGATGCCGTGGCCGCGGCGGTCAAGGACATCCCGAAAGATTCGAACGACGTCATGGTGCTTTACGGCGACACGCCGCTGATCCGGCCGCAGACGGTGCGCGGCCTGTATGAAGCCCATGTGGCCCGCGGTGCGTCTTGCACGGTCTTGACGACTTTTTTGAGCGACCCGCGCGGTTACGGCAGGATTTTACGTAACGACGCCGGGCGTTTTCTGGCGATCGTCGAAGAAAAAGACGCGACAGCTCCTCAAAAGGCCGTGCGGGAGATCAACACCGGCCTTTACTGTTTTAATAAAGAAGACCTTCTTGCCGGGCTGAAGCATGTCAGGCCCGACAATAAAAGCGGCGAGTATTACCTGACGGATGTTTTAGGCTGGCTCTTCGGTTCTAACAAAAAGGTCGAGACGGTCCTTGCGGAGGACCCGCAGGAAGTGCTGGGTGTCAATTCGCGCCGGGACCTCCGGGAAGCCGCAGAGGTCATCCGGATGAGGATTCTTGAATCTTTTGAGGAACAGGGTGTCGTCATCGAGGACCCGAAATCGACTTTTATCGACCCGGATGTGACGATCGGTCCCGGGACCCGGATCCGTCCATTCACCTATATCGAAAAAGATGTTGCGATCGGCCGCGATTGTTCTGTCGGGCCTTTCTGTCATCTGCGGCCCGGGGCCGTCCTCTGCGACCGGGTGGCTGTGGGAAATTTTGCCGAAGTCAAGAATTCGACGCTGGGAGAAGAGAGCGTCATGCACCACGTGGGCTATCTCGGCGATACGGAGACCGGCCGGAGAGTCAATATCGGGGCCGGCACCGTCGTCGCCAATTTTGACGGACAGAAGAAGAATAAAACTATTATCAAAGACCAGGCTTTTATCGGCAGCGATGCGGTCTTGATCGCGCCGGTCGTCATCGGCAAGAAGGCCGTGGTCGGCGCCGGGAGTGTTGTGACGCGGCGTCACGATGTGGCGGACCGGGCGGTTGTGGCGGGTGTGCCGGCCCGGGCGCTGAAGCCTAAACACAAATAATCTTTAATCGAGCCGCCGTATGCGGCGAAGATGACCCATGGGAGTCGCGATATGAACAAGCTTGAGATTTTTTCAGGGAATGCCAATAAGGGGTTGGCCGAGGAAATCGCCAAGGAACTCGGCAAGAAACTCGGCGGCATGATGGTGGAGCGTTTCAGCGAAGGCGAGATCAGGGTCAAGATCGATGACAATGTCCGCGGCAAAGATGTTTTTGTGATCCAGCCGACCTGTCCGCCGCCCAATGAAAATCTGATGGAACTCCTGATCATCATTGACGCCTTGAAGCGTGCCTCGGCGGGACGCATCACGGCTGTCGTGCCATATTACGGATATGCCCGTCAGGATCGCAAGGACCAGCCGCGCGTGCCGATCTCAGCCAAGCTTGTGGCGAATCTCCTGACGGTGGCCGGGGCCAGCCGTATTCTCACGATGGATCTCCATGCCGGACAGATCCAGGGCTTTTTTGATATTCCTCTGGACCATCTCTTTGCCGTCAATGTCTTTGTCGAATACATCACCTCCAAGCTCAAGCTGGAGAATTACGTCGTGGTCTCTCCGGATGTCGGCGGCATCAAGACCGCGCGGGCATACGCCAAGAGGCTCGGCGTGGGCCTGGCGATCGTGGATAAGCGCCGCATCTCTCCCGAAAAGGCCGAAGCGATGAACATTCTCGGCGAAGTCGAAGGCAAGAATGCCATTTTGGTGGACGACCTGATCGCGACAGGAGGGTCTTTGATCGAAGCTGCGAATGCCTTGAGGCGGGCGGGGGTCAAGAAGATCTATGCCGCCGTTGTCCACGGCGTTCTCTCCGGCGATGCCGTCAAGAAGATCGAAGGTTCGATCCTTGAGCAATTGATCATCACCAACACGATCCCGACGGATGAACGCAAGGCGAGTTCCAAGATCAAAGTGCTGTCCGTTGCGTCCCTTCTGGCGGAGGCCATCAAGCGGATCCACCACGAAGAATCGATCAGTTGTTTGTTCGACGAGAGATTTGAGATATAAGAGGAATTTATTGTTACTCCTCGCCTTATCGCTCGAAAATTTACTGCCAGGGCTAGGCCGTCGGTTTCGCCAGGACGGCCATCCGGCGTAAATTTTCTTCGCAGGCTCGGAGTTAACCCCACAAGGGGGTAGGCCTTCGCAATTCCGAATAAGCGAAGGGCCTAATTTTGTAAGGAAAATACCTCAGTATAGGCAAAATCAAGGAGATCATGACAATGGAAGCGATTTATCTGGAAGCGAAGGTGCGGGAAGATGCGGAGGTGGGCAAAAACAACGTCCTGCGCCGCGGAGGGTTTGTGCCGTGCGTTGTTTACGGGGAGGGCAAAAAGACATTGCCCCTGAAGATCGAGCGCAGCCGTTTGATCAAATTCATGCATGCGCATCACGGCGGCGAAAACATGGTGATCACCCTGAAGATCACCGGCGGCAAAAAAGACGAAGAGAGGGCGGTATTGATCAAGGAGATCCAGAATCACCCGGTCTCCAGCGATATCCTTCATGTGGATTTTAACGAGATATCCCTGACGAAGAAGATCACTGTTTCTGTGCCCGTAGAAGCCGTTGGAGAACCCGTAGGCGTCAAGCAGGAAGGCGGGACGCTGGAACACATCATCTGGGAGGTGGAGGTCGAGTGTCTGCCGACACAGATCCCCGAGAAGCTGACGGTCGACGTCTCCAACATGAAGATCGGCGATACGATCTATCTGAAGGATGTGTCTTTGCCGTCGGGCGTCGTGATTAAACACGACCTGGATTCCATTGTCTTTTCTTTGCTGGCGCCTCTTAAGGAAGAGGTGGCGCCTGCGGAGGCCGTTGCGGCCGAAGGGGCGGCGGCAACCGCCGAGCCGGAAGTTATCAAGAAAGAGAAGAAGCCGGCCGAGGAAACCGAAGAAACCAAGGGTGCGTAGAACGGCGATGAGGGCTCAAGGATCCGGCGCGAAAATGATCGTTGGCCTGGGGAATCCGGGCCCCCAATACCGCCTGACAAGGCATAATGCGGGAGCCAGGGCCGTAGAGGCATTGGCGCGCAAGCACGGTTGGAGTTTTAAGAACAGCAGGTTTCTCAAGAGCTTGTGGGCAACGGGTGATCTTTTTAAGGCTAAGGTTTATCTCGTTCTGCCGCAAACATATATGAATCTTTCTGGTGGTGCCGTCGCAGCAAGCCTTAGAAAAAAAAGGCTGCGTTCTTGTGATCTCCTCGTGGTTTGTGATGATGTGGCTTTGCCGCTGGGAGGGATGCGCTTCCGGGCCCGCGGGAGCGCCGGCGGCCACAACGGACTGAAATCTCTTATTGAACATATCAGGACGGATGAGTTTAATCGTCTGAGATTGGGTGTCGGCCGCGAAGCGCAAGAAGGTGCATTGGCAGATTACGTGCTTGCGAAGTTCACCGTCCGGGAAGAGTCGGCCGTCGAAGAGATGACGAAGGGGGCTGTCCGGGCTATGGAGATGTGGCTGGAGGCCGGCATTGACAAAAGTATGAATTTATTCAACACGAAGAAGAAATAGGGGGTATTAAGGCATGAAAAAGTACGAAGCGATGTTCATCATTAAGCCGGATCTCAAGGAAGAAGACAAGAATGCCGTCCTTAAAGGGATCAAGGACCAGGTTGTCAAACATCAGGGTGCCGTGACCCAGGACCAGGTGTGGGCGGAAAGGCGCAAACTGGCGTATGACCTGTTCCCGATCGGGGGCGGGACCCGTTACAAAGAAGGCCTTTATTATCTGGTCAATTTTGATGCGGACCCTTTGGTGGTCAATACGTTGAAGGGTGCCTACGGCCTTAATGAAAGCATCCTCAGGTATATCATCCTGAAGCTCGACGAGAAAAAGACCGCCTAACTCGCGCGTTCATTCAAAGGCGCTGGTCGGACGGACAAACCCGGCCGTTTAGCGCCGTAGCCGGACGTTCGGTGTCGAAGAAAAAAAGGAGTCGGTATGGCTAATCTCAACAAGGTTTTTTTGATCGGCAATCTCACAAAAGATCCGGAATTGCGCTATACGCCTGGAGGTACGGCGGTCGTCAATCTCAGGATGGCGACAAACCGTCGTTTCAAAGACAAGACAGGGGAGATGAAGCAGGAAGTGTGCTTTATCACGGTCGTGGCATGGGACAAGCAGGCGGAGGTCTGCAACCAGTATTTGCGTAAAGGCAGCCCCTTGTTCGTGGAAGGCCGCCTGCAGACCCGCAGCTGGGACGGAAACGACGGCAAAAAAAGGAGCGTTGTCGAGGTCAGGGCGGAACGGATCCAATTTCTGGGCCAGGCCGGACAGAAAGAAGAGACCGTTGCCGAAGAGCATGTTCCCGCGGCAGAGGGAAAGCAGGCTGCGCCGGCGCTTGGCGCGGATACTGACGATGTTTCCTGGGGCCAGGACGCGGCGGAGGATGTGAGTTAGAAGACCCCTTGCCTAAACGCTTGTAAATTTCCGCCAGGGCTAGGCCGTCGGCCTGGCGCAGCCGGCCAGGACGGCCATCCGGCGGAAATTTTCTGCGCAGGCGGCGGGGTTAACTTTGTAGAGAAAAGGGACCTATTATAGGCAAAGTTAAGGAGGTCATGAGATCTATGGTTTATCAAAAGAGAGAGATGGGAAGACGGGGAGGATCGCGTGACGGCGGCGGCAGAGGGCCGGCCAAGCCGGGAGCGCGCAGGCGCGACAGACGCGACGACCTCGACGGTCGTATGCGCCGCAAGACGTGCCGTTTTTGCGAAGAAAAGATCAATGATCTGGATTATAAGGATTTGAAGCGCATGGAGCGGCTGGTGAGCGAACGCGGAAAGATCTTGTCGCGTCGCGTGACAGGAACGTGCGCCAAGCATCAGCGTTGTGTCGTCGAGGCCGTCAAGAGGGCCCGCTTCATCGCGCTTTTGCCGTATTTGAAGAAGTAGCGGGGCTGTCGACTTAAAAAGACATTATGAAAACACCAATAACCAAGATACAGATTCCAAACAAATCCCAATATTCAATCACCAATGATCAAACACGAGAAAAACAAAAGACCTGTTTGGTGATTTGAATTTGGTTATTGTTTGATTATTGTTTCTTGGTGTTTGGTTATTCGTTACTTAAAGGGGTTACAATGTTGAAAGTTGTCTTGAGATCCGATGTTCCCGGGGTTGGCCGGGCTGGCGATGTCAAACAGGTCAAAGACGGTTTTGCCCGAAATTTTCTTCTGCCGCAGAACCTGGCTGTTGAGGCGACGGACCATGCCTTGAAACAGATGGACCTGGAGCAGAAAAAACGGCAGGCCAGGCTTGCCCAGGAGAAAAAGAAGGCCGAAGAGCTGGCGCAGAAACTTAACGGATTTTCTCTGACCATGACGGTCGAGGTCAACGAAGAAGAGAAGCTTTACGGCAGCCTGACGGTCCAGGATATTCAGAAATCCATGGCCGCCGAGGGGATCGACGTGGATAAGAAGTGCATCGTTCTGGAGGCCCCTCTGAAGGCGCTCGGTATTTATGATATTGATGTCAATCTTCATCCCGACGTGACGGCAAAGATCAAGGTTTGGGTGGTCAAGAAGTAGATCGAAAGAAACCGGTTTTTTGAGTTTGTGGAGTCCGCAGGGTTTATAGAGTTTGGAGTCTTGGCATAACAACTCAATAGACCCAATGACCCCAACGAACTCAATGAACTCAGTGAACTGTGATTGACGATATTTCCTTTGGGACCTTTAAGTTTTTTCCTCTATGAAACGATCGCCGAAACGTCATTATAAGGAAGGGGCCTTGGCACCTGTCGAGAAGTTGCCTCCGCAGAATATCGAAGCGGAGATGGCTGTCCTGGGCTGCATGCTGATCGAAGAAGACGCCATCGGCGTCGCCGTCGAGAACCTCTCATCGGAAGATTTTTATAAGGACGCGCACAAAAGGATATTCTCTTCCATCGTCCAGCTTTATGACCAGCGCAAGGCCGTCGATCTGATCACGCTGATCGAAAAGCTCAGGAATGAAGGCGCCCTTGAAGAGGTCGGCGGGGCCAGTTATCTGACGGCCCTGACCAACGTCGTCCCTACCGCTGCCAATGTTTCCCATTATTCCCGCATCGTCAAGGAAAAACACGTCCTGCGTCTTTTGATCCATCACGGGACCCAGATCGTGACCGAGGCCTACGACACCGAAGATACGGTGGGGGACGTCCTGGACCGTGCCGAGAAGATGATCTTCGAGATCGCGGACAGGCGCGTGGGCCAGGCGGGGTTCATCCCTATCAAAGAGATCATCAAAGACTCCATCGAGACGATCGACCGTCTTTATCAGAACAAGGCGCACGTGACGGGCGTCCCGACGGGCTACACAGATTTCGACATCAAGACCGCCGGCCTCCAGCCTTCGGACCTGATCATTGTCGCCGGGCGTCCTTCCATGGGCAAGAGCGCGTTCGTCATCAACGTCCTGGAACATGCCAGCATCATCGAGAAGATCCCGACGGCCTTTTTCAGCCTGGAAATGTCCAAGGAACAGCTGGTGCAGAGGCTCTTGTGTTCGCACGCGCGCGTGGACGCCCACAAGGTCAGGACGGGTTACCTGTCGGCGTCCGACTGGCCGAGCCTGACGACCGCGGCGGGCAAGTTGTCCGAGGCGCCTATTTATATTGACGATACGCCCGGCATTTCCGTTCTGGAATTAAGGGCCAAGGCGAGACGCCTGAAGGCCCATCATGATATCGGTCTGATCGCCCTGGACTATCTCCAGCTCATGCGCGGCACGGCGGGGGTGGAGAGCCGCCAACAGGAGATCTCCGAGATCTCGCGTTCGCTCAAGGCGCTGGCAAGAGAATTGAACGTTCCCGTGATCGGGATCAGCCAGTTGTCCCGCGCCGTGGAAAGCCGCACGGACCACCGGCCGCAGCTGTCGGACCTGAGGGAATCGGGCGCTATCGAACAGGACGCCGATGTGGTGGTTCTCTTGATCAGGGAGGAATATTATAACCCTTCGGAGCAGAATCGCGGCATCGCCGAAGCCATTATCGCCAAGCAGCGTAATGGGCCCGTAGGGACCGTGAAACTCGCCTTTATCAAGGAATACACACGTTTCGAGAATCTGGCGGGTGCAGGTACACAAAACTCTGATTGACTTTCGGTTGAGGCTTTCGTATAATTTGATACATTCGCAGTATATGCCGCATCCATATGCGAGAGGGCCAGGATGCGCGAAGAAAGCTGCTCAGTATCAACCCTGAGCAAACACCGGACGACAGTCCGGCGTGCGTCGAATGGGTTGAGAAAACCAATCATATGGCTACAGTGAGACGCCTTCAGGTCTACCTTATAAGTATCATTTTTCTTTGCTGCGCTGTTTGCGCCTTCGCCCAAAAGGAGGAGACGCAAGAGGCGGCAACCCCATCTAAGATCATTAAATCCGTTGAAGTGACCGGCAATAAGGCCATCAGCACGGCCACGATCATGGCCAAGCTCAAAACCCGCGTGGGACAGGTGTATTTTCCCCAGGCGGCTCGCGATGATATCAAGCGGTTGTATGAGACAGGGTTCTTTTCGGATATCAGCCTGGACCTGGAGGACGTTGAAGGCGGCCTCAAGGTGACCTTCAAGGTGGAGGAACGGCCGATCATCGAGGCCATCACCATTGAAGGCAACAAGACGTTCCGTTCGAGCGTGCTTTTGCATAAGCTCAAATCCAAACAGGGGCAATACATGAACCTGGCCGTCCTCAAGGATGACCTGACGTTGATCAAGAAGGAATATGAGAAAAAGGGCCAGCCCGACGTAACGGTGGACCAGAGCGTGACCACCGATCCCAAGACGAACAAGACCAAGATCACGATCAAGGTGACCGAAGGAAAGCGCATCAAGATCAAGAAGATCTATGTGGACGGTAACCTCCATTTTCCGGACAACAGGATCCTCGGCTTGATCAAGACCAAACGCGCCGGCTGGTTCAACCCCGGTTATTTCAAGGAAGACCAGTTCAACGACGACTTGGAACGCATCAAGGATTTTTACCAGAAAAACGGCTATTTGGATGTGAGCGTCGATTACCGCCTGGATTACGACGTCAAGGGGGATATCTACCTGAGGATCAACGTCGAGGAAGGGAAGTCATACACCGTCGGCAGCATCACGTTCAAGGGCAATGCCGTGGCCACGGACAAGGAGCTTTCCGGCAGCGTCAAGGCCTGTCCCGTCGGCGGGGTCTTCACTTATGACGCCCTCAAGATGGATGTGGCCAATCTTCAGGGGTTCTATTTCGGCAAGGGGTATATTTACGCCCAGATCAACGAATCCGCGGCCCTGGAGCCTCAGGCAGGGAAGGTCGATATCTCCTATACGATCAAGGAAAACGAGGTCGTCTATGTCGACAGGATCCTGATCCGCGGCAACATCAAGACCAAAGACAAGGTCATCCGCCGCGAGTTGAGGATCAAGCCCGGCGAGCGTTTCGACGGCGATAAGCTTAAACGCACCAAAGAACGTCTCTACAATCTTGGTTTCTTCGATGAGATCAACTACGATACGGAACAGGGCAGCGCGCCCGACAACCGCAATCTTGTCGTGGACGTCAAAGAGGCCAAGACCGGGTCTTTCAGTTTCGGCGGCGGCTACAGCTCGATCGACCAGTTCGTGGGGTTTGTCGAGATCGAACAGAAAAACTTCGACTGGCAGAACTGGAAGACGTTCACGGGCGCCGGCCAGGACCTGAAGCTGCGCGGAGAAATGGGTTCAGTGAGGGAGAATTTCGAATTGAGCTTCACGGAACCATGGATGTTCGACCATCCGATCTCTTTCGGTTTTGATCTCTACAGCCGCGTCCATGACAAGGATTCCGACGTCGGTTACGGCTATCGTGAAAAGCGCACAGGCGGCGACTTGCGCCTGAGCAAGGAACTCACGGAATATATCAAGGGCGGCCTCATTTACCGCTTAGAGCAGGTGGAGATCTCCGATGTAGATTCCACCGCGTTGGATGACCTGAAGGCTGAAGAGGGCAAGAACACTATCAGCAGCATGGAGCTCACCCTGACGCGCGATACGACGGACAACGTCTTTAATCCTTCCCGCGGCCTGGTGTTGAGCGGTTCCTATGAGATCGCCGGCGGGCCCATGGGCGGCGACAAGAAATTCAACAAGGTCTTCGGCCTGGCCTCGCAGTATTATCCGTCTTTCGGCAAGAACGTCCTGCAGTTGCAGGCCCGGGCCGGCATCGTGACGCCCTACGGCGACCAGAAAAAAGTGCCGATCTACGAGCGGTTCTTCGCCGGCGGCGCCAATACGATCCGCGGTTACGAGGAGCGCACTGTCGGTCCGGCGGACCCCAAGACCTCCGATCCATTGGGCGGCGAGGCCCTGATGATCTTCAACATTGAATACACGTTCCCGATCGTGGAATTCATCAAAGGCGCCTTGTTCATCGATACGGGCGGTGTCTGGGAAAAGGTGTCCGATTTTGACCTGGGAGGTTTTAAGACGGGTATCGGTTTCGGCGTGCGCATCAAGACGCCGATCGGCCCCTTGAAGCTCGATTACGGCATCCCGCTCAACAAACAGCCGGGCAAAGAGAGCAAAGAAGGCCGATTCCATTTCAGCATGAGTCACGGATTTTAAACAAGGGTTTTTGATTAAAAACAAAAACGCCTGGCATGGCCCGTCCGTAACGGCGGGACCGAGGCAGGCAGGGAGGAAACAGATGAAGAGCAAGACGATGGTCAGGGGATTGGCGTTCGTGTGCATGTTTTTGATGACGGCAGGCGTGGCCCTGGCGGCCGGAAAGATCGCCTATGTCGATCTTTCGTCGACGTTCGATAAATATGAGAAGACGAAAGTCTTTGATGATCAACTCAGCCAGATCCAGAAAGAAAAAGAGAAAGACCTGACGACCCTGGCCGATGATATCAAGGCCATCGAAGACAAGATGCCTTTGCTGAGCGAAAAAGAAAAAGCCTCCAAACAGAAAGACCTGGACGAAAAGAACGCCAGGCTGAAACAGACGAGCCAGCAGGTGGCCCTGGATTTAAGGAAAGAGCGCGATGACAGGCTCAAAGAGATCCTTCAGGACATCGAGAAGGTCATCCAGTCGTATGCGCAGAAGAACCAGTATGATTTTATCTTGAACGATCGCGTGCTCTTGTATGGGGCGGCCAGCGCGGACGTCACGCAGGACATCATCGATCTGTTGAACAATCAGTATAAACAGGATTCCAAAAAGCAGTCGTCAAAGAAGAAATAGCTCTTTGATGCCGTGTCGACAGAAGGCCGCATGGGCAGAACGTTAAAAGAAATCGCCGCGCTTGTCGGCGGAGAAATCTCCGGCGACCCTGAGACGATAGTCACGGGAGTGGCGGGTCTCAAGGAGGCCGGGGAAGGGGACATCAGCTTTCTGGCCAACCGCCGTTACGCGCCTCTTCTGGAAACGACGCGCGCTTGTGCCGTCATTGTGCCGCTATCCGTGGAAGCCGGCAGAAAACCGGTGATCCGCGTTTCAGATCCATCCCTGGCTTTTGCCAGGGTTGCCGAAATGTTCCATCCGGTCGTCATCCGTCACCCGAAGGGCATTCACAAAACCGCCGTGGTCGCCAGAACGGCCAAGATCGGCAAGGGCGTCGCTTTGGGCCCGTATGTCGTGGTCGAAGACGGCGCAGCCATCGGGGACCGCACCGTCATTTACGCCGGTTCTTTTATCGGCCATGACACACGGATCGGCGCAGACTGTATTTTTTATGCCAATGTCTCGGTGCGTGAACGCGTGACGATCGGCAATAAGGTTTTTATCCAGAGCGGCAGCGTGATCGGGTCCGAGGGTTTTGGTTACACCAGGATTGACGGCGTCTACAAGCTGATCCCCCAGACGGGGACGGTCGTGATAGAGGATGAGGTGGAGATCGGGGCGAACGTCACGATCGACAGGGCGAGGTTCGATAAGACCCTGATCGGCCGGGGGACCAAGATCGACAATCTCGTCCAGATCGCCCATAATGTGGTGATCGGCGAGAACAGCGTGATCGTGGCGCAGGTCGGTATCTCCGGAAGCACGCATATCGGCAATCATGTGACGATCGCCGGCCAAGTCGGCCTGGTCGGGCACATCGAGGTCGGTGACGGGGCGATCTTGGCGGCGCAGTCGGGGATCATGCGTGACGTGCCTGCCAATACCATGGTCTTTGGTTATCCCGCGCAGCCTCATCACCAGGCCATGAAGATGTATGCGGCCTTCGAGCGCCTGCCGGATATGGTCAAGACCGTCAACGAACTCAAGAGAAAGGTCGAGCAGCTCGAAGCGCAGTTAAAACAGCGAGGATAAGGCATTGCAGAAGACGATCAAAGAAGAGATTTTATTGCGCGGCAAGGGTATCCATACGGGCGAAGATGTGGAGTTGAGGATGCGCCCCCTGGGGCCCGACATGGGCATTATTTTCCAAAGGGTGGACCTGCCTGAAAAACCCATGGTCCGCGCGGATATCCAGGCGGCCTTGGCGGCAAAAAAACAGTCGAGGCGCACGGCCATCGGTTGCGGCACCATCGAGATCCAGACGATCGAGCATCTGATGGCGGTTTTTTCGTGTTTCGGGATCGACAATGTCCTTGTTGAGACGAACGGCCCGGAAGTCCCGGGCATGGACGGCAGCGCTTTGAAGTTCGTCGAGGCCGTCAAGAAGGCGGGCATCGTGGAGCAAGGAGCGCCCCGCAGGACGTTCAAGGTCACGGCGCCTCTGTTCGTGGAAGGGGAAACTTCCGCCATCGCGGTGTTCCCATCGTCCGATTTCAGGATTTCTTATACCTTAAGTTATGATCATCCCATGCTGGGGGACATGTTCCTGGACCTCAAGATCGATGCCCAGGTTTTTGAAAAAGAGGTGGCTCCTGCCAGGACGTTCTGCCTTCAGGAAGAAGCCCAGGAATTGATGAAGAGCGGCATGGGCAAAGGGGCCAATTACGAGAATACACTGGTCGTCTCCAGGGACGGCATCATCAAAAATACCCTGCGGTTCAAGGATGAGTTTATCCGCCACAAGATGCTTGACCTGATCGGCGACTTGGCCCTGTTGGGTATGCCCATGAAAGGGCATGTGATCGCGCTCAAGAGCGGCCACACGATGAACCTGAGGCTGGCCCAAAAGATGAAAGACCAGATGGACAGGCAATATGTCGCGGCCATCAAGGCGGCCGAATGTTCGCCGAGGGAAGGCCAGGTGGATATCGGGACCATCATGAAGATCCTGCCGCACCGCTATCCGTTCTTGCTGGTGGACCGCGTTATTTCCATGGAAGAGGGCCGTCGGGCCGTCGGCATCAAGAACGTCACCATTAACGATTATTTTTTTGAAGGACATTTTCCGGGACGGCCAGTCATGCCGGGCGTGTTGATCGTCGAGGCGATGGCCCAGGTGGGCGGCGTCCTGATGCTGAGCCCCGCAGAGAACAGGGGAAAGCTCGCGTTTTTCATGGCGGCCAATAACGTCAAGTTCCGTAAACCCGTTATCCCCGGCGATCAGCTCAGGATCGAGGTCGTCGTCGGAAAACTCCGTTCCAAGACCGGCCAGGTGACGACCCAGGCCTTTGTCGACGGAGAAATGGTTGCGGAAGCAGACCTCATGTTCGCCCTTGTGGAGAAGTAGCTCATGGCGCAAATTCACTCGACAGCCATCATTGCCAAGGGGGCCAAGATCGATCAAGATGTCGAGATCGGTCCTTACAGCATGATCGGCGACAAGGTCAAGATCGGTGCAGGGACCAAAGTCGGCAGCTTCTGCGTGATTGAGAATGATACGACGATCGGCGCGGGATGCAAAATTTTTACAGGCGCCTGCATCGGCAGCATCCCCCAGGACCTTAAATATTCGGGGGCGCCCAGCCGCGTGGTGATCGGCGATAACAATGTTATCCGTGAATATGTGACCGTCAATCTCGCTACGACGGAAGGGGCGGCGACCGTTGTCGGCAGCAATAACCTGATCATGGCTTACAGCCATGTCGCCCACGATTGTCTCATCGGCGACCATTGCATCATTGCCAACGCTGGCACGCTCGCCGGCCATGTCACGATCGAAGACAGGGTGGTCGTGGGCGGTCTCGTGGCGGTCCATCAGTTTGTCCGCATCGGCACGCTCGCCATCATCGGCGGATGTTCCAAGGTCGTCACGGACATCCCCCCGTATTCGACCTGCGACGGCCATCCCGCGAGGTTCTACGGTTTGAACCTTGTGGGGCTCAAGCGCGCCGGTGTCTCCGCAGAATCCATTCATGAATTGAAAGCCGCCTACAGGATCTTTTTCCAGTCGGGCCTGAATAAAAAGCACGCCCTCGAAGAGATGAAAAAGACCCTTCAGATGTCCAAAGAGATAGACCACCTGATTTCTTTTATTTCGTCTTCAAGCAGGGGCTTATGTCACTAAGTAAGCTGAACGGCGCAAAAAAGATAGGCCTTATCGCCGGTAACGGCAAATTTCCTCTTTTGTTCGCCCGTGAGGCCTCTCTGCACGGGCTTGATGTCGTGGCGATCGCCATCAAGAAAGATACGTCGCTGTTGATCGGCCCTTTGGTCCGCAAGGTCTACTGGCTGACCCTTAAGGATTATGCCAGGATGTTTGATATCTTCAAAAAAGAAGAGATCAAAAAAGTCATCATGGCCGGCCAGGTGAATCCCCGCAACCTTTTCTACAAGGACATGGGGGATGAGTTGCTCCAGCGCCTCCTGAATGCGATCAAAGACAAGAGGCCGGACACGGTCTTCAGCGCCGTTGCCGATATGCTGGCCCAGCATGATATCGAACTGGTGGATTCCACGCTTCTTCTGGAGAGATTCCTGCCGGAGAAGGGGACATTGACGAAGACGAAGCCTGATGAGAAGACATGGGCGGACATCCGTCTTGGATTCGACATGGCCAAGCGCGTGGCGGGGCTCGATATCGGCCAGACCCTGGTGGTCAAGAACGGTTCGATCGTCGCGGTCGAAGCCATTGAAGGGACGGATGCCGCGATCCGCCGCGGCGGACAGGTGGCCAATGGCGGCGTGGTCGTTATCAAGGTGAGCAAGCCGAACCAGGACATGCGTTTTGATATCCCCGTTATCGGGCCGCGGACGATCAGGAACCTGCGCCGAGTCAAGGCGCGCTGCCTGGCCATCGAGGCCCACAAGACCCTGGTGATCGATAGAGAGGTTTGCGTGAAGATGGCCGACCGGTGGCGTATCGCCATCGTCGCCGTCTAGGGTCTTTTTTGCGGAAATGGGCGGGGGCAAGGCCCTCTCGTTTTTCATGCTTGACAAAGCTCTGCGAAGTGCTTAAAATACGTTTGTTCTGATAAAAGGAGGCGTCTATGGCAGTCAAGAAGAGTCTGGTAGGCAAGAAGATCGAATTCAAGATTTCGGCACCGAAGGCAAATTGGGTCGGCGTGGCCGGCGACTTTAACGGCTGGAAACCTGACAGCCTGACCGCCAGGAAAGATAAGAGCGGCATCTGGAGAGCGTCCGCATCCGTCCCGGCCGGGACATACGAATATAAATTCGTTGTCGATGGGTCCTGGATCGTTGATCCAGGCTGTTCGCGCCGCACCATCAATTCTTTCGGAAGCGAAAACAGCGTTCTGGTGGTTAAATAACCGACGCAACACGCGCCGAAGAGAGCTTTTTTGACAAAGGATAGCCCTGAGGGGCTATCCTTTGTCATTATTAGAGGAGGCATGGAAGTGAAATACGTCTATGGTCCCGTGAGATCGCGCAGGCTCGGGTTTTCGTTGGGGGTGAGCACCGTGCCTTACAAGGTCTGCAGCTTTGACTGCGTCTATTGCCAGTTGAGAGAGACGACCCGCAAGACGATGCAGAGAAAATCTTACATCAGGGTTTCGGATATCGTAGGCGAGCTGAGAACTTTTTTTGCCCGTCAGCCGAAAGGCATGCCGCTGGATTATGTGACGTTTTCCGGAGCGGGTGAACCGACCTTGCACAGCGGCATCGGCCGTTTGATCCTCGCCGTCCATCAGATGACAGATGTCCCCGTGGTGGTGATCACAAACTCATCGACACTGGTCCGGCCGGACGTGCGGCGGGACATTTCGGCCGCCGATGTTGTTATCCCGTCGCTGGACGCCGTGACACAGGATGTTTTTGAGAAGATCGACAGGCCTTTGAGAGGGTTGGGCGTTAAAGACGTGGTCGGCGGGCTCAAGCGTTTCCGCAAGATGTTTAGCGGCAGGCTATGGCTTGAGATCATGCTTGTCCGGGGCGTTAATGATAGCCCTGCATATCTGAAACTCATGGAAAAGACCGTGCGCCAGATCGCTCCCGACCGCGTCCAGATCGTCGCGCCTGCCAGGCCGCCGTCTCAGTCCTGGGTCAAGGTCCCCACGAAAACCACGCTGAAAACAGCAAAAAAGATCTTCGGCAGGGATTGTGATATTATCTGCTAGGAAATTTGTTGTTAATGATGCGCAAGATTTGCGCCCATAGCTCAACTGGATACCTGCCTGCCGGCAGGCAGGGAGCGCCAGCCATAAGAACATTGCGCTCGTAGCTCAATTGGATAGAGCACTAGTCTTCGGAACTAGGGGTTGAGAGTTCGATTCTCTCCGAGCGCGTTTTGATCAGGAGGAAGGGTTTTAAAGGTTCATTGAGAATGGAAGGGAACAAAAAAAGGCGCCTTGAAAAAGGCGCCTTTTTGTTCCTATGTCAATCGTGTGCTATTTGCTTCCCGTTTTGTCCGGTTGCGTTTCATCAAACACGTAGTCCGGGTGGTAGAGGGGCTCGTAATCCTTGGGGATAGCGGCAGGGAATGTCAATACGTCCCAGACGCCCGATCCTGTGCGGATAACGGCTTGGACCATGCCTTTGAAGAACCCAGCAAAGATGCCGACGGCAGCGTTGTTACTTTCTTTCCATTCCTGTCCAATGGTTTGAGGCACTTCGAGGATGCCCGTTGCGATATTGGCGATGCCGCGTGCCAGTTTATCACCGGGGGTCTTGGCCATAGCAGGCGTGGCCAAGCTTAAGACAAGAGCGCAGACAGCAATAAATCTTACTGCATTTCTCATGCGTCCTCCTTTTCGACAGCGTTCTCCCGCCCCATGCGGAGGAATCTTTATCTCAAACTACCATATCGTGTTACGCCTTGTCAAGGGAGTCTTTTTCGAGGATTTTTGCGGCGCGGGGGTGTATAATATGAGAAACGACGACATTCGTCTGCCATCCGCGACCTTTGTGCCGCGATACCGACCAGCGTAACCTATGAGTATCCGAAGAAAGTTCATCGTTTTTATCGGCCTTTCCATTGTCACCATCCTCTGTACAGCTTTCCTTATAGGATATTTTTATTTCTATCTCCCGCGCCTGGAAGCCATCGGTTCCAACCAGGCGAGGGCCGCGCAGCAACTCGCTTATGCGCTCAGCGCTATTATCGACGAAAGGGTCCGGGATTTTCCCGCGCTCCTGGCTTTCAGGGGATACGGAGACGCCCTTGCCGTTGCCAACAGCCGCTACCATGATATCAACCCGCCGGAGATCGTCTCTCAGATGCAAGAGATAGACAAGAAATGGCCCCGGCTCACGCAGGATGATTCCTACAGGCAATATCTTAACAGGGATGTGAGCGACGATCTGCATCGGCTGCAGAAGCAGGACAGCTATATGATCGGCGAGCTCTTGTTGACGGATGCCCAGGGCGGCCTGGTCGCGTCTTCAGGGAAGACCACGGACTATTATCAGGCGGATGAAGAATGGTGGCAGAAGGCGGTTACTCAAAAGGGAAACGTGTATGTGGGAGAGGCGGAATATGATGCCTCCAGCGGTGTTTTTGCGATTCCCCTGGCCTTTGCCCTGAGAGATACCAGGCACAATATTCTGGGAGTTTTCAAGGTCGTTGTGGATATCAATGCCTTTTTCCATATCCTGACCAATTATGAAAGGCAGGAGGGCGCCAATGTCACGCTGTTGAACAGCCGCGATGAGATCCTTTTTCATGCCGGCATCCGGCCTTTAAGCCGCAGCATGCCTGAATTCGAAGCCATGCAGAAGGGCGGCCGCAGGTGGATGATCGTCAAGGATGCCAGCTTTCACGAGAAACCGTCAGGCGTTTTTCTGGCGTATGCCGATGTCGTGCATCCCTGGTTTGTGACCAACGGCCTGCGCTGGAAGATCATTGTCGCCCAGGACAGATACACGATCCTGCGGCCGCTGTATCTTTTTCTGTTGCGCCTGACGCTGGCCGAAGGGTTCATGCTGGCAATCCTTCTTGTTCTTGCTTTTATCTTCGGGACCCTGACGGTCAAGCCCCTGGAGAAGCTCAGCCACGGCACGGAATTCGTCGCCTCCGGAGACCTGGATTACCAGGTGGACGTCCGTACAGGAGACGAAATCGAGCGGCTGGCGAAATCTTTTAACAAGATGACGCAGTCTTTGCGCCAGACGAATCTCAAGAGGGAAAGGGCCGAAGAAGACCTGAAAAAAGCGCTCAAGATCAAAAGCGAGTTCACCTCGACGGTCTCCCACGAGCTCAAGACCCCTCTGGCGGCCATCAGGGAGGGCGTCCAGCTGGTCGTCGACGGGAGCCTTGGGCCGGTGAACGCCGAACAGAAAGATTGCCTGCAGATCGTCAAGGGGAATATCGAGCGGCTGGTGCGGCTCATCAATGACATCCTTGATTTTCAGCGGCTGGAATCGGGCCGGATGGCTTTCGATATCAAGCCGAACGATCTCCATGCCCTGTTGCGGGAGGTGGTCCAGACCATGTCTTTCTCGGCCAAGAAGAAGGGGCTGGACCTTTCGATGCGCTTGGAGCCGGGGGCGCTTGTGTGTCTTTTTGACCGGGACAAGATCGCGCAGGTCTTGAGCAATATCCTGAGCAACGCCATCAAATTTACCGAAAAAGGAAGCATTACGGTCTCTGCGTCGAGCCGCGGCCCCCATGCGGTGGTGTCTGTTGAAGATACGGGCGTAGGCATCAAGCAGGAGGACATTCCCAGGCTTTTCCAGCGGTTCGCCCAGATCCAGGATAAAGGATACCGCAAGACCGGCGGCACGGGCCTGGGATTGGTCATTTCGCGCGAGATCATCAAACATCATCAGGGCGACATCTGGATCGAGCCGGGGAAACATCAAGGCACGGTCGTATGTTTCACCCTGCCCTTACAACCTGATTGATCTTTCTATGCCTAAGAAGATCCTGATCGTTGACGATGAGGCGGATATCCAAAAGCTGGTCGGCCTGCGTTTGCGCAAGGCGGGCTACGACGTGGAGGTCGTGGGCAGCGGCCTGGCTGCCATCGAGGTGATCAGGGACCAAAAGCCGGACCTGGTCCTTTTGGACCTGCGCTTGCCCGGCGTCGACGGTTTCAAGGTCTGTCGGCAGATCAAGGAAGACCCGGCCCTGAAACATATCTCCGTCATCATTTTTACGGCCGTCCATCCCGAGACAGTCCCGCAGCAGATCAGGCAATGCCAGGCCGACGATTTCATCCTTAAGCCTTTTCAATCCGAGGATCTCTTGGAGAGGATACGCCAATGTTTGGGGGAGGCGCCGGGCGCGCCGGGAGAATGACATGAGACGTTTATGCGGGATAACGGCGGCAGGGCTATTGTTCTTTTTCGGCGTTTGCGCGCATCCGTCGGGCGCCGGCGCGTCCGACAGCCGTACGGTGACGACAAAAGTCGGCGAGGTCTTTATCATCGCCCTTGACGCCAACAGGACGACGGGATACCAATGGGTGCTGGCGCGTCCTCTCAACAAGCAGAAGGCTGAATTCATCTGCAGCAAATACAAGAAACTGGACACCCGCGTCGGGGAGGCTGGCGAGGATCTCCTGCTTTTTAAGGCCCTGGGCCCCGGCAAGATCAAGATCCATCTCAAATACGTCCGGGTCTGGGAGAAGGACCAGAAGCCGGCCCGCAAGGCCGTCTATACGGTGATCATCCGGCCGTTGCCCGCGTCCTGAAGCGCCGGCCGCCGGCGGTTTTCGTCTTTTAGGACCACCCGTGATAAAAACGCTTGCATTTTTGTATGCATATCGATATAATAGTATGCAGATATATATGGATATATGCATTTGCATACAAAAGAGCGCAGGCCTGCCATGTTTGAACTGACCAAAAACAAGATCCGCCTCTTGAAACTCTTCTACTCCCATCCCGGGGAGGCATTCTATATGCAGGAGATCGGTCGTATGCTCGGCAAAAAACCCGGCGTCTTCCAGAGGACCATCAATGGCCTGGAAAGAGAAGGGGTCCTTGTCAGCGAATACAAGGCCAACGCCAGATTTTTCAGGGTCAACACCAAGTCGCCCGTCTACGCCCAACTGCGGGAACTGGTGATGAAATACGAGAAGCTTTTCAAAAAGGGCTTGGGCATTCTTGTCCTTTGCGGCATCGCCTCCTGGCTGGCATGCGCGCCGGCGCAGGCGGAACAAAAAGAAGAAACGGCCCCGCGCCAGGCCATGACCATCGAGGCGGCCATCCGGACGGCCTTTGACAACAACAAGAACATCCTGATCCAGGAGAAAGAGGTGGACGCCTCCAGGGCCCAGATCCTGGACGCCAGGAGCGTTTTTATGCCGCAGGTGAACGTCGAAGGGGGCTATAAGCATGCCGGCTCTGTTCCCAAGGCCACCGCAGCCCTCTCCGGCAAGAAAGATTACGGCGTTTATGTCGGTTACGAGAACGATAACCAGTGGGGTGTCGCCGTGGACCAGTCTATCTACACCGGCGGCGCCAACACGGCGAATTTAAGGCAGCAACAGCTGAATCTCAAGGTCCAGGAAGAGACGCTGCGGGCGCTCAAATTAGACGCGGCGTTCGAGACCAAGAGGCTGTTCTTCGGTTTGCTGTTGGCCTATGAGATCGCCCGCATCGCCCAGGACCTGCTTGACCAGGCCGCGGCCCATTATGAAGACGTCAAAAAGAAATATAAAGAAGGCACAGCATCGCGTTTCGACCTTCTGCAGTCCAAGGTCCAGGTAACGAAGGTGATGCCGGAACTGATCCGCGCCAAGAACGCGATCCGTCTGAGCATGGCGGACCTGAACAAAGAGCTGGGCCTGGGTGTTTATGACCCTTTGATGGTCGACGGCAAGCTTGTTTATCAGCCGATCGCCATTACCGAGGAAGCGTTTTTGGCCAAGGCCTACATTCACAGGCCGGAGATGATCGTCAAGCTCCTGGGCATCGATATCGCCAAATGGTCCATCAAGGCGGCGCACGCCGGATACCGGCCGCAGGTGAACCTGAGCGCCGACTATTACTACCGTTCGGACGATTATTCCGATATGTTCAACCAGCGTCATAACAATTGGGATGTGGGCGTTTCCGTCCGCGTCCCCATTTTCGACGGTTTCTCGTCGCTGGCCAAGGTCCGGGAGGCCAAGGCCCGTTATGCGCAGTCGCAGTTGAGCCAGGAGGATGTCTCCGACCAGACCGCTCTGTTGATCCGTCAGGATTGCCTGAATCTGCGCGAGTCCCAGGCGATCGTCGATTCCCAGAAGGACAATGTGAGCGAAGCCAAAGAGGCCCTCGAGATCGCTATCGTCAGCTATGATAACGGCGTGGGCACGAACCTGGATGTCCTGGACGCGCAGGTGTCTCTGGCCCAGATCGAGCAGACCCTTGCCGAAGGGGTCTATGATTATATGATGGCCCAGGCGGCCCTGGACCGCGACACGGGCCATTTGCCCGCCGAAGAAAAGATTTCAGAGGACAAGAAACCGGCCGCGTCCGTCGCAGCCCCGCCGGAGGCGGGGAAAAAATAAAGAAAGACTCCCCGCTCAAACACAGGGGGGAATCAGGAGACCTCTCATGAAGATGCCGAATATACCGAAGAAAATCAAGATTGTTGCGATCGTCGCTCTTGTGGCGCTGGTCGCGGTCCTTTCTTATCTTTACGGCGTCGCCCAGGAGGAAAGGAACGCCAAACTCCTCAAGGTCTCCGGCACGATCGAGGGCGACGATGTCCGCATCTCTTTCCGCGTCGGCGGCCAGATCGTGGAGCTCCTGACGGACGAAGGCATGGTCATCAAGGAAGGCGATATCGTGGCGCGCCTGAATATCGACGAGTTGAGCAAAGTCAAGGCCAACGCCGAGGCCACCCTGAAGGCCGCCGAATACCAGTATTCCCTGGATAAGCTGGATTATGCGCGCGCCGAGAACCTCTGGAAGGCCGGGTCTATTTCGACCCAGAAGCGCGACGAGGCAAAGACAAAGAACGATTCGAGCCGCGCCAACGTGGAGAAGGCGCGGGCGGACCTCGAGCTGGCAGGGACCCGGCTCGGCTTTGCGGAGCTCGCCGCGCCCCTGAACGGCTACGTCCTGGTCAAGAGCGCCCTCACGGGCGAGGTGGTGCAGGTCGGCGCGCCGGTCTTTACGGCGATCGACCTGAACAATATCTGGGTGACCGCCTACATCAACGAGACGGACCTGGGGAAGGTCAAGCTCGACCAGGAAGCTTATGTGATGACGGACACCTACCGCGGGAAAAAATACAAAGGCAGGGTCTCTTTTGTTTCCAGCCAGGCCGAGTTCACGCCCAAATTCATCCAGACGACCACCGAGCGGGTCAAGCTTGTTTACCGGGTCAAGGTCCGGGTGGACAATTCCAGCTTGGACCTCAAGCCCGGCATGCCGGCGGATGCCTACATCATCCTAGAGTAATATGATCACCATCAGGACGCAGAACCTGACCAGGAAGTTCGGGGATCTCGTCGCCGTGGATAACCTGAACCTGGAGGTTGAGGAAGGGGAGATCTTCGGTCTCGTTGGGCCTGACGGCGCGGGCAAGACCACGACGATGAGACTTTTGACCGGCATCCTGGACCCGACGTCCGGCGACGGCTGGGTCTACGACAAGCACATCGTCAAGGAAGCCGAACCCCTCAAAGAGAACATCGCCTACATGTCGCAGCGCTTCGGCCTTTATGAAGAGCTGACGGTCATGGAAAATATCAATTTTTACGCGGACGTCTACGGCATCGGCAAGGCCCACCGCCAGGAGACGATCGACAGGCTCCTGGGTTTCTCGGGGCTCCTGCCGTTCAAGCAGAGGTTCGCCGGCAAGCTTTCCGGCGGCATGAAGCAAAAGCTGGGCCTGGCCTGCGCCCTGATCCACACCCCGAAAGTCCTCTTCCTCGATGAACCCACCAACGGCGTCGACCCCGTTTCCCGCAGGGACTTCTGGAAGATCCTCTACGACCTCCTGAAAGAGAAGGTGACGATCTTTTGTTCCACCGCCTATCTCGACGAGGCCGAACGCTGCAAAAGGGTGGGGATGATTCACAAGGGCAAGCTCCTGCATTGCGAAGAGCCGGAGAAGATCAAAAAACAATGGAACGCCAAGACGTTGGAGGAGGCGTTCATTGCCATCATCAAAAAGGCCGAGCAATCGCCATGAGCAACGCGCCTGATATTGTCGTCAGCGTCCGGGACCTGGAGAAAAAGTTCGGGGATTTCACCGCCGTCAACAAGGTGAACTTCGAGGTCCGCCGGGGCGAGATCTTCGGCTTCCTGGGGCCCAACGGCGCCGGCAAGTCCACGACCATCCGCATGCTCTGCGGCATCTACGCTCCGACGTCGGGCACCGGGACCGTCGGCGGCTTCGACATCATCCGCGAGCAGGGCAAGATCAAGGAGAACATCGGTTACATGTCCCAGAAGTTCTCCCTCTACGACGACTTGACCGTCGAGGAGAACATCGATTTTTATTCCGGCATCTACAGGATCCCCCAGGACAAGAGGCAGGAGAGGAAGGAAGAGGTGATCCGGCTGGCGGGCTTGGAGGATTTTCGCACCCGCCCGACCAAGATCATTTCCGGCGGCTGGAAACAGCGCCTGGCCCTGGGCTGCGCGCTCATCCATCACCCCCGGATGCTCTTTCTGGATGAGCCGACGTCGGGCGTGGACCCCATCACGCGCGCCAACTTCTGGGCGATCATCAAGGACCTGGCCAAGAACGGCGTCACGATCTTCGTGACGACGCACTACATGGACGAGGCCGAGAACTGCGACCGCATGGTCCTGATCTATCACGGCACGATCATCGCCATGGGCACGCCGGGCGAGATGAAGACCAAGTTCATGAAGAACGACGTTTTGGAGATCATCGTCAATACCGCGCAGGACTGGATCGACGGCCTGGGCGCGCTCAATGTCGTCAAGGAGGCGGCGCTCTTCGGCGCCAACATCCACGCCGTCGTCTACGACGGCGCCAAGGCGATCCCGGCCATCCGGGCCTATCTGGACGGCAAGGGCGCCAGGGTCGAGAGCATCCGCAAGATCATGCCGTCCCTTGAGGACGTCTTTGTTTCGGCCATCGAGAACTACGACAAGGAGCACGCATCGTGAACATAAAGAGGATCAGGGCGATCGCCTGGAAGGAGTTCATCCAGATCAAGCGGGACACGCGCTCGCTCGGCCTGGCCCTGGGCATCCCGGTCTTCATGCTTCTCATCTTCGGTTACGGCCTTTCTTTGGACATCGACCACGTCAGGACCATCGTCTGGAACCAGGACGCGTCCTCCGAGGTCACGCGGGAGTTCCTCCTGAATTTCAAGAATTCCAAATATTTCAGGATCATCGCCTATACGGACAACTACAGGGACATCGAATACAAGATCGACTCCGGCGATGCGATGCTGGCGCTCGTCATCCCCAAGGATTTCTCGCATTTCCTGGATGCCGGCAAGGCTGCGCCCCTGCAGTTGATCGTCGATGGCAGCGACGCCAATACCGCGACCATCGCCATGAACTACGTGCGTTCGGTGGTCTCCCAGTACAACGTGAACCTGATGACGAACGCCCTGGAAAGCCATGGGATCACGCCGAGGCAGACGGTGGATGCCCGCACGCGGGTCTGGTACAACATGGGTCTGACGAGCACCTGGTTTATTGTCCCCGGCGTCATCGCCATGATCATCATGATCGTCTCGGCCCTGGTAACGTCCTTGTGCGTGGCCCGCGAGTGGGAGCGCGGCACGATGGAGCAACTGATCGCCACGCCCGTCAAGGCGCCGGAACTGGTCCTCGGCAAGTTCATCCCTTATTTCTGTATCGGGTTTTTCGATCTGACTGTCGGCGTCCTCATGGCGCGGTTCTTGTTTGCCGTGCCGTTCCGCGGCAATTACCTGACGCTGGTGTTTTTAAGCTCCCTGTTTCTGACCGGCGCCCTGTCGCAGGGGATCTATGTCTCCGTCGTCGCCAGGACGCAGCTGATGGCGAGCCAATTGGCGAGCCTGACGACGCTCATCCCGACGCTATTGTTGTCGGGTTTTATCTATCCGATCTTCAACATGCCCAAGGTGATCCAGGCGGTGACCTACTTTGTGCCGGCGCGCTATTACATCATCATCTTGAGGGAATTGTTTTTGAAGGCGGGCGGGCTTTCGGTCATGTGGGACGAGGCGATGTTCCTCATCCTGTTCGCTTCCTTTATGCTTGCGTTCGCGGTGAAAAAGTTCAAGAAAAAGGTGGTGACGTAGATGTGGGAGAGGGCGAAGTCCATCTTCATCAAGGAATTCAAGCAGATCTTCCGCGACCCCCGGATGAAGACGATCATTTTCATCACGCCGCTCATCCAGATCATCCTCTTCGGCTACGCCGCCAACAAAGACATCAATTACGTTCCGACGGCGGTCTTCGACCGCGACAACACCAAGGAGAGCCGCGAGCTTTTGCGCGACTTCACGTATTCCAAATATTTTGTCCCCAAATATTTTATCGACAGCGAAGACGCCCAGAACCTGGTTTTGGACAAGGGGCAGGCGAGTGTCGTCATCCGCATCGACCGCGGCTATGGCCGCGATCTGAAAGCGGGCAAAGATGCCCAGGTCCAGCTGGCCTATGACGGCACGGATTCCAACACGGCGATGGTAGTCATGGGCTATGCCAATACGATCATGCAGGCCTACCAGTACGGCCTGCTTAAACAGGAGGCCCTGGAGCGCGGGGGCATGAGGGACGCCCCCAATGTGGACCTGCGCGACCGGGCGTGGTTCAACGGCAACCTCATCTCGCGCAATTATTACCTGCCCGGCGTCATCGCGACCATCGTGACCATGATGTCTCTGCTTTTGTCGTCGATGGCGATCGTCAAGGAAAAGGAGATCGGCACCATGGAGCAGTTGATCGTCAGCCCCTTGAGGCCTGTGGAGTTGATCCTGGGTAAGCTTTTGCCGTTCGGCATCATCGCGCTCGTGCAGATCGTCCTGATCACCGCTCTCGGCGTCCTCTGGTTCCAGGTGCCTTTGAGGGGGAACCTTTTCTTGCTGCTTTTTGCCACCTGCATCTATCTGTTCACGACCTTAGGCATAGGCCTCTTTATCTCGACGATATCCTCCACCCAGCAGGAGTCCATGATGTCGGTTTTTCTTTTCTACCTGCCGACGGTCCTGTTGTCAGGGTTTGCATATCCTATCGCCAACATGCCTCAGGTCATCCAGGTCTTCACATATCTCAATCCCCTGAGGTATTTCATGGTCATCATCCGCGGCATCTTTTTGAAGGGCGTCGGCATCACGGTCCTCTGGCAGCAGATGGTGCCGCTGTTGTTCATCGGGCTGTGCGTCATCGTCTTGAGCACGCTCCAGTTCAAGAAGAAGATGGGGTAAATGCAAGAGCGTCTTAAATGGTTGCCTGCGCGGCGCCCGGGACGTATAATAGGGAAAAATAGAGGCCGGCACCATCACAAAGGGAGGGTGGGAGATGAAAGGGCTCAACTTCAAGATTTTTCTCAAGATCTTGCTCCATGGCCTGTTGATCTGGATCTACACGTATTTATTGGTGGATTTCGCCATGAGGAACAATTACCCCAATTATGTTTTCGGCATCTTTGTGCTCGGCGTCGGCCTGGGGTATTTTATCGCCAAGATAAAATTCGAGAAGGCATAGGCTGTCGGCATGGCCATGGCCCCTCGTCGCGAGTTGCTCCTCGTTAACCCGCGCGCCTCGTATTTTTTCATCGATCTCCTGCAGAGGGTCTTTACAGGCAATCCCGTCCCTTACGTTTTTCTGATCCTTTCCGCCCTGACGCCCCGCTCATGGGGTGTCAGGGTCATCAACAAAAAGGACGTCTGGCTCCCCGGGGATTTCAAGGCCGGGCAGCTGGTGGGCATCACGTGTCTGACCGCATCGGTGACCGAGGCCTACAGGCTGGCCGACCGTTTCCGCAAGGCAGGTTCCAAGGTCGTCTTAGGCGGGCCGCATGTGAGCGCGCGGCCGGATGAGGCGCTCGGCCACGCCGACAGCGTCGTGATAGGGGAGGCAGAGTCTGCCTGGCCCCAGATCCTCAAAGACTACGAGGCCGGCGCGCTTCAGGATAAATACCTCGGCTTGCCGCTGGACGATTTCTTCTCGCCTGTCTTCGATTCCTTTCTCAAACTCGACCCTCAGCTATTAAGCCGGGCCGGCATCCATGTGGACCGGGGATGCAAATACAACTGCGATTTCTGCGCCAAGCTGTCCGGCAAGTGCCGCTTCATCAAGATCGAACAGGTCCTGGCGCTCATCCAGAAGATCAGGGACGCTTCCAGGCCCTTTTTCGGACGCAAGCCTTTCATTGTCTTTCGTTGCGACAATATCTTTTCCAATCCTGCGTATGCCAAGAAGCTGTTCCGTGAGCTCGCAAAGCTCGACGTCGCCTGGGGCGCCAATTGTTCTATCGATATTGCCTTTGACGAAGAGGCCTTGCAATTGGCGCAAGCAAGCGGGTGCCGCGACTTGCTGGTTGGTTTTGAGACCGTGCATCCGAAGGAATACAAGAAGACAGACCTGGCGCAGATCCATTCAGGCGAGGACTACATCAAGGCGGTCAAGGCCGTCCGGCGCCACAAGATCGGGGTCGTCGGCTCGTTTATCGTCGGGTTTGACGACTATCGCCCCAAGGATTACCTGAAGCTCTTGTGGCTGCTTCTGCGTTTGCGCCTGCATCATTCTTTGCTGACGATCCTCACGCCTTATCCGGGCTCGAGGCTGTTCGACCGCCTCAAGAGCGAAGGCCGCATCTTTTCGTATGGCTGGAAGAGGTATAATTTCCTGAATTGCGTGTTCAAGCCCAAGCACATGAGCGTTACGGCGCTCTACGCGTGGTTTTTCCTGGTCAGGGCCGTGAGCTTGTGCGTGTCGCCGCAGTTCATCATGAGTTTCATCTATGCCTGGGTCATCTATATGCTGAGTTTCCATGCGTCCCAATACCTGATCTACGGCCGTTTTTGAGAGGCGGGGCGGTTTGTTTTTTCCTTTACACCCCGTCTGAAATCTGGTAATATTTAGCCCTGTTTTGGGGTAGAATAGACATAGAGAGATCATTCTGGGCCGCCCTTCGACTTCATCCTTTGCAGAGCAAAGGATTCCGCTCAGGACGTCAACATTTTGGAACGACCTCGATGCGTCCAGAGGACGCAAACAGAGGCACAACCTTGGGCCGTTAGCTCAGCTGGTAGAGCAACTGACTCTTAATCAGTGGGTCGGAGGTTCGAATCCTCCACGGCTCACCATATCACGAAGCCCTCCGGTTTTCCCGGAGGGCTTTTTCGTTGGTGAGCCGGCGCCAGGATTCGAAGCGGAGGCCGCTGGTCGGCCGAATAAGGCCGACCGTTCAGCGGGGCCGCGAGTCGGTGAGCGGCCCGGTGCCGAAGACATCTTTTTGTCTGAGGCAGAATCCTCCACGGTCCCTGCCGCAGTCCTTGCGGCTTACTTGAGAGCGGCAGGGAGAAAGCTCGAACACTGGGGGGAGGGTGAGAAGAAGCCCCTTGCCAGAAACGCTCGTAAATTTCACGCGCGATCACCAGAGGTGCGCGTGAAATTCACTTCGCCGGCTGCGGGGTGATTTCGCCGGAGGTGAAATCAGAATCACTCCACTTCGTTCCGCTTAAACCTCGATTGGGCCCCTTCCAGGGGCCCTGTTTGGTTTTGGGTTATTGTTCAAAACCTTTGTTGCAATTCTCTTCCAGCAGTATAATAAGGCTTACTTCCAAGGGCCGCAGCTTTGTGCTGTGGCCCTTTTTAGCAAGAGCACCAGGTTTAAAAAAGGGGGGGCAAATGAGGTCAATGAGTTTGGATAAGATTGTAGGTAGAAAAATTATTTTAAAATTAACTGATGATGCGGTAAATGAGTTTAAAGAATGGGATATTAAAGCCAAAAACTTAGTTGTTTTTATTTCTGGTGTTGAACAAAATGGTTTATGGCTCCGGCATCCAAATTTCGAAATTACTTTTACAAAGGATAAAAACGGCAATAATGTACCTGAAGACAAGAGGGAATCGGAAGAGATAGAAGCTGATATTTTTATTCCATGGGGATACGTCAAGGGCATGGTTCATCTTTGTGACGCCAGACTTGAGTATGGTAAAGAACTTGCGCAGCGAGAGATAGGTTTCAATACCGAGAAAAGAGAGATATGAGAGAAGGCATAAGATTAGTCATGGGAGTGGAGAAACCAGCGTCAGAATTGTCTTGCGCGAAACCGGGCTTCGCACAGGGGTTTTGGCTTTGAACAGCGACTTGCCGTGCGGGCGGTTTAACAGTATAATAAGACCATTTCTGAGGGCTGCAGCTATGCGCTGCAGCCTTTTTATTATTTTATCCGAACCAAGTACAGAGATTCTTTTTAAAAAAGATGGAGAATAAAGAACTCTAAGGCGTGGAAAAGCTTATAACCATCCAGCAATTAAGCGAGTTGATCAGGATGAGCCCGAAGACTATTTATCAATGGACTCATGTAGGGTTATAGATTCCCGAAAGGCATCAGGTTTAGAGAAAGCGAAATAGATAATTGGCTAAGGGCAAGAAGAAAAAAGGCAGGAGTTCCTTAAAAATAACAATATAACCCTTAACGCCGCAAAAACTTAGAACTAATTAAATATCTTGAGTTACGGACAATTCTGGTGTAATCTGCTAACATATAATTGGTAAACTAAAAAACGTTTTCACGTCATTACTTTAATTAAAAAGGGAATTTGATGTTTATAAAAAAGATGCAGTTCAAAAATTATAAGTCTTGTTTAGATACAACTTTTAAGTTGGATCCAAATCTTTCAGTTCTCATCGGACCGAATAGTAGCGGTAAAACGAATGTCCTTACTGCGATGTTGCTCTTGCACAAGTTGCTTCAAGAAAGGCACTTTCCTCAAGAGGAAGCTGATGACCAATATACAGTTCAATGCAAAATAAAGGTTTGGTTTGATTTAAATGGGAAAGAAATTATCTTTTCCGCAGGTCTAAATACTTATGTTGCTGAGGAAAATAGAGATGTTATCGTGTCTTCGAAGCAAAGGTGGTATCTTAAGGATATTACCGGAGACTCTAAATGGATAACAGTGCCGCTTTGGGTTTTGCTTGAGATGAAATCCAGGAGTGGCCTGCAAATTCGTTGGCCTATTCATTTCTTAAGAAGGTCTAAGAAAACCACGGAAGCCGATGTAAAAATATTTAATAAGGCTTTCGGGCCCTTAAGTTATGTAGCAGAGTATATTAGCGGAATGAAATATTATAGTGCCTCCCAGTTTACAAATCCTTCAAGGTGCCCCATATCTTTTGAAATTGAGGTGGGGAGGAAACGCAGTAGAGGTTCAGGGAGAAGTCCTATGAGATTCCTTTCTGATCTCTATAATCAATCAAAAGATAAAGACAAATCAAAATATAATGATTATTTCGAGGTCATAGGTCCTTCTGGCATGAGACTTGTAGACGATATTATATTTAAAGAAATAACAACATCTTCAACTGAGGTTTCAGTGAGGTCCGGGGGAAAGATTCATAAGCGAAAGCTTAAAAAAATTCTTGTGGTTCCAAAATTTAAAATTGATAAACACAAGCTTTCTCCCAATCAATTATCCGAGGGGACATTTAAAACGATAGCCCTTCTTTTTTATCTTATGACAGAAATTGGCAGTATCCTTTTGATAGAAGAGCCCGAAGTTTGTATTCATCATGGGCTGCTATCAAGCATTATAGAGTTAATTAAATCTTATTCTCGCGGAAAACAAATAATAGTCTCGACACATTCTGATTTCGTGTTAGATAAAGTTAATGTTGAGAGTGTTTATAAAGTAACAAAAAAAGCCAATGAAGGAACTAAGGTAAGTCATTTAACAAAAAGCATGACAAAGAAAGAATTAGCAGCTCTAAGGCATTATTTAAATAATGAAGGAAATTTGGGAGAATATTGGAGACAGGGGGCCCTGGATACTTCTTATGGAAATTGGAATAATAGCAGAAGAGTATAGTGATTTGGATGTGCTTCATGAGTTAACCGCTAAGATAGTAGATGTAAGACGGTTCTCATTTGGAAGAAAATTTATAGCCCATGGCTGCGGAAAGCTTAGAAAAAAATGTCGGGTATGGGCTGAAATTCTCATAAAAAAGGGATGCCGGCACTTGATAGTTTTGCATGACTTAGATAACAATTCACAGGATGAACTTCGTACATTTCTTAATAGAAGTGTTGCTGATTTAAATTTCAGTGGCTATATAATCTTGATCCCAAAACACGAAATTGAAGCCTGGTTACTCGTTGACGCAAATGCTTTAAAAAAAGTATTCGGCATGTCTAAAATGCCGAGTGTTCCTTCTTCGCCAGAATTGATTCTGGAACCCAAAGAGAAGCTCGAAGAAATAGTTAGAAAATATTCAGGGAAGCAGTATTTTAATAGTATTCATAACAGAATAATAGCGAATAGGCTGGAGATTAGACTGTTGAAGCGAAAGTGTTTATCGTTTGCGGACTACCCGTCATTTATTAATCGTATATTTTCCTAACTATCAAAAAGAAGATTCGATTTTTGTGCCCAAATGTGCCCACCGATTTTTGTCCTTTCAGCATTTTAACTCTTGCACTCACCAACTCGCTTACCCGCTAACTCGTTTACTGATCATCTTTTTTATCCTATAATACCCCCATGCCCAACCCCCAACTCGAAATCCTTCTCCCCGTCTATAACGAATCCGATGTATTGGAGCAGAATGTGGAAAAGCTCGTGCGGTATTTTGACGGGCAGGCCAGATGGGAGTATAAACTGACCATTATCGACAACGGGTCGACGGATAATAGCCTGGCGGTGGCAGAGGGGCTTCGGGAGCGGTTTGCAGGGCTGGTGCATGTGATACGGCTGGATGTGAAGGGCCGCGGCAGGGCCTTGAGGTATGGGCTCCTGCAATCAACGGCTCCGATCGTTGGGTATATGGACATAGACCTGTCCAGCGACCTGAATGCTTTCGGCGATCTGTATGCCGCCATTGCAGAGGGCCATGATATTGCCATTGGCTCGCGCCTGGCAAAAGGGTCTTGCGCGGCGCGGTCGTCTTTCAGGAATGCCTTGTCATGCGGCTATAATGCGCTGGTCAAAAAGGTCCTGAAGCTTGACGTCAGCGACGCGCAGTGCGGTTTCAAATTGTTCTGCCGCGGCCCTGTTTTGGGCATTTTGCCTTTTGTCAAAAGCGATCATTGGTGCTTTGACACGGAATTATTATTTTTTGCCTTCAAGAAAGGGCTTAAGGTCAAAGAAATTCCCTTGTCGTGGAAGGAGAGGGACAAGGGCAAGAGCAAGGTCAGGATCGTTCCTTATGTGGTTGAGGGCCTTGGGACGCTCGCAAGGCTCAAGAGCACCCGTTAACTGTTTTCATTGCAAGATTTACGTAATTGAAGTAATATAAATACCTATGGGCATCATACCTGAAAGCGACGGAAGCGAACGCCGCAGGGCCAAACGCGTTTACGCGAGCTTTGTGGAATATTGCCGCGCAGAGGCTGCGACTGAACAGAGATACCAGGCGTTCGCGGAAAACATCAGCTCGACAGGGATCCGTATCTTTGTGAATGAGCGGATCGAAGCGGACACGCTTTTGTTGATCACGGTCTATCTCTTGGACGGCAGCACGCCCATCGAAGTCAAGGGAAAGGTCGTCTGGGTGCGGCCATCGGTCTTTGTGATGGCCAAAGACAGGCAGCATTACGATATCGGCGTCGATTATGTCGAGATATCCGATGACGACCGCGAACGGCTTGTGTATTATACCTCGAAGTATTCCCACGAAATACCGCCTTCGGACAGAGCAGTTTGAATTTTTTTTAGGGCAGGATTTCTGATGCACGAATCCCACGACAGCATTTTCAACCGGTTGAAAGGTTCGCATTTCCGCAGCCGTTTCCGTCTCAAAGACGCCGATGTGGCTTATATCGAGGAGAAGGGTGTCGAGACGATCCGCAAGCACGCCGAGGAGTTCATCGCCGCGCGCATCGCGCCCCGCAATCCTGCCAACGACGGACACCAGACGCCTTTTGACGGACACCCCGTGTTCGTCGCCCAGCACGCGACAGGGACTTGCTGCCGTTCGTGCCTTGAGAAGTGGCACAAGATACGCCAGGGGATCATCCTGAACGAAGAACACCAGGATTTTATCGTCCAGCTCATCATGGCGTGGCTCGAAAAAGAAAGAACGGTTGCCGAGTTGCGGGTCAAGGAAGACAAATGAAATCAAAGGTTTATCTGGCCCCCATCCCCGAGAATACGCATCACGCCAGGCAGGCGGCGCTTGTGAAGGTGCTCGGCGCCCTGCGGCCGGCGATGCAATACGAAGAAGGGGCCCTTGTTCCCATCAAGTTGACCATCGGCGACAGCGCGTGCGTGCACCATATGTCGCCCGAACTCGTCAAACTTGTCGTGGAGATCATCCGCGCGCAAGGGGCCAGGCCGTTTTTGTTCGATACGAGCGTCATCTATCAGGGCTCGCGCCAGAACGCCGTGGACCACATGAACCTGGCGTATAAAAAGGGATTCCATGAGGCGGCTGTGGGCGCGCCTTTTATCGTGGCCGACGGGCTTCTGGGCCATGACGGCAGGGAGTTTGAGATCAACGCCGCGCATATCAAGACTATCCGCGTCCCGTCTTTCGTAGGGATATTGGAGAACCTGGTCGTTCTGTCGCATGCCACAGGCCACATCTTCAGCGGGTATGCGGGCGCCATCAAGAACGTGGCCATGGGCATGAGCTGCCGGCCCACAAAACAGGTCCAACACTCGTCTTTGAAACCGTCCATTGCCGAAGAGACGTGCACGGCGTGCGGCGCCTGCATCCGCTCATGCCCCGTCAAGGCGATTGCCTTCGGCGGCCGCAAGAAGGCCGTCATTGATCCTAAGGCATGCATCGGCTGCGGGGAGTGCCTGTGCGCCTGCAGGTTTAATGCGGTGCTGGTGAATTGGGACGAGGAGATGGATGTTTTTTGCGCGCGCATGGTCGAGGCCGCCGCAGGCATCCTTGCGCGTTTTAAAAAGAAGGTCTTTATTACTTTTGCTTATGAGATCACGCAGGAGTGCGACTGCATCTCGACAAAAGACGACAAACTCATCAGCCCGGATATCGGCATCCTGGCATCGCAAGATCCCCTGGCCCTGGACAAGGCGACGACCGATCTGATGAAAGATACGCTCGGTTTTTTAAAAGGGCACCAGGCCTATCGCGGGATGCTTGAGTATGCGCAACAGGCGGGTTTGGGCAGCCTGGAATATGAGATAGTAAAGATATAAAATAGAGTCAAAGTGCCAGAGGGGCAGGGTGGTTCGAGGTCAAACCATGAAACACAAGGAACGAAACACGAGATGATCACGATCAAGCTCGGTGATATCACCCAGGAAGACGTGGAGGCGATCGTCAACGCCGCCAACACCGGCCTGCGCGGGGGCGGAGGCGTGGACGGCGCGATCCACAGGGCCGCGGGGCCGACGGTGATGGAAGAGTGCCGCAAGATCGGCGCCTGTCCCACAGGCGAGGCGGTCATCACGAACGCCGGGAATCTCAAGGCCAGAAAGATCATCCATACGGCAGGCCCGGTCTGGAACGGGGGCAAGAAAGACGAGGCCGGCCTCTTGCGCAATTGTTACCGCAACAGTTTTCTTCTCGCCAAAAAGAACCTTTTGAAGACCATCGCGTTTCCCGCCATCAGCACAGGCGTTTACGGATATCCTATCGAAGGGGCGGCGCGGATCGCCTTGTCCGTCGGCAGGGAGTTTGAAAAGGACTTCGACGAGATCCGCTACATTTGTTTTTCGCAGAGGGACCTTCAGGTGTACCGGTTGATCTGGGATGAGATGGCCCGTTAACCGAGGTAGGCCGCGATCTCTTCAGCGGCCCGGCGGCAGGCGCCGGGGATGCCGAGGGTATTCTTGAGGGCGTAGAGCTCCGCGTGGATCTTTTCCATCTTCTGTTTGTCGCCGAGGATGGAAAGCACGGTCGAGGCGATCTTTTTGGGCGTCGCGTCGAACTGCACCAGTTCAGGAACGATCTTTTTTCCCGCCACCACATTCACCAGACCGATATACGGGATCTTGATGAGGAGTTTGGCCAACAGCCAGGTCAACAGCGAGACCTTGTAGACGATGACCATGGGTTTATTGAGGATGGCCGTCTCGAGGGTCGCCGTGCCTGATGCGACGATGGCAAAGTCCGAGGCCTCCAGGCCGTTATAGGTCTCGTTCTCCAGGACTTTGTAAGGAAAATCTATGTTCGTCGTTTCGATCAGGTCCTTGATGACCTGACGGGGGATCGTCGGGGCGCGGCAGATGAGGAATTGCGCCTGAGGTTCTTTGCGGAAGATGGCCTGCGCGCTCTTGAGCATGACGGGTAAAAGCTGCGTGACTTCCTTCATGCGGGAACCCGGCAGGAGGGCGATGGTCCGGCCCGTCCGGCGCAAACCGAACTCATCCATAAGTTGCTGCGGCGTTTTTGTCGGTCTGATCGCGTCGAGAAGCGGATGCCCTACGAATTTGACCCTGAACCCGCTGTCGGTGCGGCCGCCATAAAGGATCTCTTCGAATTTGAAGAGCACGAGCATCAGGTCGATGTGACTGCGGATGAAATCCACGCGTTTGCCGCCCCACGCCCAGACCTGCGGGCTGATGAAGTAGATGACCTTGATGCCCCGTTTTTTGAGTTCTGCCGCGAGTTTCAGGTTGAAGCCGGGATAATCGACCAGGACCGCCGCGTCGGGTTTGACGGCGTCGGTTTTCTTCAGGACGTCGTAGAATATCCTGCGGAATTTCCAGTAATTCTTGAGGATCTCGAAAAACCCCACGACCGCGAGCCTGGTCAGGTCCATCATGATGTCGGCGCCGGCGTTTTTGAGCTTTTCGCCGCCCAGGCCGAAGGCGTAGAGGCCGGGATACTGTTTTTTGAGCTCGACAAGGAGCTCGGAGGCGTGCAGGTCTCCGGATGCTTCCCCGGCGATGATCAGGATCTTTTTAGGCATAGGTCTCTGTTTTCGAGGTATTTTTCAGAAAATCTTCGCCGCCCTGCGACGGATGATGTGCGTGATCTTGGTGGCGAGTTTCAGGGCTTCGTAGGCTTCGACCCCGGAGACGACCGGCTTGCGGTGGTTGCGCACGCAGACGGTGAAGGATTCGATCTCTTTTTTGATCGGTTCTTCTTTCTCGATAGGGATGGCGGTTTTGGTGATGGAGTGGTTCTCTTTTTTGTAGGCAAAGGCCTCCTGGGCCTGGTAGTCGAGCGAAACGTAGGTGTCTTTGAGGAAGATGCGGATCTTGCGCATGACTTCGTCGGAGATGCGCGAGGCCGTCAGGTTGACGATGCAGCCGTTCCGGAAATGCAGCCGGACATTGGCGATGTCCTCAAAGGGCGTCAGCACGTTGACGCCGACCGCGTCGATGTGCGTGATCCTTGACGGAATGAGCCCCAGGATGATGTCGATGTCGTGGATCATCAGGTCAAAGACCACGCCGATATCCAGAGACCTGTTCGGGAACGGGCTCAGGCGGTGGCATTCGATAAAACGCGGGTGATGCACGATCTTTTGCGTTGCGACGAACGCGGCATTGAAGCGTTCCACATGGCCGACCTGGAGGATGACGCCGGACCTGCGGGCGAGGCCGATGAGTTTGCGCGCCTGACGCAGGTCGTTGGTGATGGGTTTTTCGACCAGGACGTGTTTTCTTTGCGTGATCGCGAACTTTGCGACCTCGAAATGAGTGCTGGTGGGGGTTGCGATGCTGACGATGTCCGCCTGGGGGATGAGTTTTTGACAGTCCGTAAAGGCCTGCGTGCGGTGTGTCTGCGCCAGCTGTTCGGCCCGGACGGCGTCGATATCGCAGACGCCGATGAGCCTGACGTGGGGGATCTCCGTATACACACGGGCATGGATGGACCCTAACCGCCCGCAACCGATCACAGCTACCTTGAGTTCATGAGGCATATTTTGACGGCTCCCTGAATTAAGGTCTCACATCATAACAAATATCTTGTGGGATGTCAATAAGTGTGATAATATGAAAAACCCTTGCCGGATATATGATTAGAGAACATTTCGTCAGGGAACACAACCCCAATAGGACCCAGGAAGTCGAATCCACATAAGAAGTTACAACTAAAGGAGTTTTGTGTCTAAGCAAAAGAAGCCCTGGCTTCATGACTATCGCGGTTTGTTCGCTTTTACCCGTCCGCAACTCGGCCTGTTGTGCTGGGCCGTCCTCTGCATGATGATCTCGACCATCTTTGACGGCGTCTCGATGAGCATGATCGTGCCGTTTTCCGACAAGATCCTTTCCAACGGCAAGATCGTCGTTCCCGGCAAGCTGCCTGTTTTTGCCGAGAATTTTATCGCCAAGCTCAACGGCATGTCCCAGATCAGCCTTCTTTATTACATGGCAGGGTTTTTGGTCGTCATGTTCCTTTTTAAGGGGCTGTTTTCCTATTTCCAGGGCATGCTGATGTCGGACGTCGGCCAGCGCGTCATGCGCGACATGCGCATCATGCTTTATAAGAAGTACCAGTCTCTTGACCTTGAATATTTCACCCGCAAACGCTCCGGAGAGCTGATCTCCCGCATCACCAACGACGTCGGGAATGTCGAGAATGCCGTTTCATACGGTTTTACGGACTTGGTGTACCAGACGCTGCAGATCGTCCTTTTTTCGGCGATCGTCCTGTTCATCTACTGGCGGCTGGCGATCGTCGCGATCATGATGGTCCCGTTCATTTCTATCCCGATCGTCCTGGTGGGCAAAAAGCTGCGCAAGATCAGCACCTCGACCCAGGAGAAGGTCGCAGACATCAATTCCCTGCTCATCGAGACGATCTCGGGCGTCAGGATCGTCAGGGCTTTCGGCGCGGAAAACCACGAGGTCGATAAATACAGCCGCCAGAACCAGGATTATTATAAACTCAACATGAAATCCATCAGGCGCACCCTGGCCCTGGGTCCTGCGACGGAGTTTATCGGCGTCTTGGGGGGCGTGTTTATTCTTCTTTACGTCGGCCATCAGGTCATCGAGGGCGTTCTGTCCTTCGGTGTTTTCGGGCTCTTTTTGGGGTCGGTCATGATGATGATCAGGCCGTTCAAGAAATTGAGCGGGGTCAATGCCATTATGCAAAAGGCCTTTGCCGCCTCGACAAGGATCTACGAGGTCCTGGAGATCGACCCGAAGATCAAGGACAATCCCGATGCCTGGGAGATCAAGGAGATCCGCGACCAGGTGGAGTTGCGGGGCGTCTGGTTCCGCTATGAAGACACGGATGTGCTTAAGGACATCAGCGTCAGGTGCCGCAAAGGCCAGGTGGTGGCCCTGGTGGGCGCCAGCGGCGCCGGCAAGAGCACGCTGGTGGACTTGATCCCGCGTTTCTACGACCCGCAAAAAGGCGGCGTGTTCGTCGACAACAGGGACATCCGCACGCTCAACGTCAAGTCTTTGAGAGGGCTGATCGGCATGGTGACGCAGGAGACCATCCTTTTCAACGATTCCGTGAAAGACAATATCGCTTACGGCAAGCAGGGGGCGAGTTACGACGAGATCGTCGATGCGGCCAAAAAAGCGTTTGCGCACGAATTCATCCTGAATCTTCCGCAAGGCTACGATACCTATATCGGCGACCGGGGCGTCAAGCTTTCCGGAGGCGAACGCCAGCGCTTGGCCATTGCCCGCGCGGTCCTGAAGAATCCGCCCATCCTGATCCTGGACGAAGCGACGTCCCAGCTGGATTCCGAGTCCGAAAGGCTTGTCCAGGGGGCTTTGGATGTGCTGATGGCGGGCCGGACCGTTTTTGTGATCGCCCACAGGCTCTCCACGGTCAAAAATGCGACAAAAATCGTTGTTTTGCAGGAAGGCCGGATCGTGGAAGAGGGCTGTCATGAGGAGCTCCTGGAGAGGGGAGGCGTCTATAAACGCCTTCATGACATACAATTCCAGGCGTAGCCGCCGCAGGGGAAATCCGCAGGAAATATCCATTACCTGAAGATTTCGTCTAGGCAGATTTCGGTCATTTCAGCATGAAAAGGGCGTCCAGGTGCCGGTGGACCGCAGGCCAGGCCGTCCTTAAAAATTCTATTTGAATTCAAAAGCTCTTGTGTTATATTATGTGGGTTTAAGTTAAGCATAAAAGAGCCGTTGGGAAGGTATCGGAAACACGCATATAAGGTAAGGAAAGGAGAAACAGACATTGACTACTACAGAATTGATCAAACAATTGCTTGAGGCAGGGGTCCATTTCGGCCACCAGACCAAGCGCTGGAACCCGAAGATGAAGAGTTATATTTTCGGGGAAAAGAGCGGCATCTACATCATCGATCTCCAGAAGACGGAGACGTTCCTCAACCAGGCCCGGGAGTTCGTTTCCGAAGTCGTGGCCCAGGGCAGGCCGGTCCTTTTTGTCGGCACCAAGAAGCAGGCCCAGGAGGTCATTGAGGAAGAGGCGAAGCGGTGCGGGGCGTTTTACGTGAACCACCGCTGGCTGGGAGGCCTCCTGACGAATTTCCAGACCATCAAGAAGAGCATCCGCCGTTACAAAGAGATCGAGCAGATGGAAAAGGACGGCATCTTCGAGAACCTGACGAAAAAAGAGATCGCCGCGCTCACCAAGGAGCGCGAGAAGCTCATCAAGAACCTTTCGGGCGTCATTGAGATGGACAGGCTTCCCGGCGCGCTTTTTGTCGTCGATTCCAAGAAGGAGGAGACGGCGGTGCTGGAGGCCAAGAGGCTGGGGATCCCGATCGTGGCCCTGATCGACACGAATTGCGATCCCGACCTGATCACATATCCGATCCCGGGCAACGACGACGCGATCAAGTCGATCCGCCTCGTGAGCAAGTTCATGGCCGACAGCGTCCTGGATGGACGCAGGCGTTTTGACGAAGTCAAGGCGGCCATGAAGGTGATGGAAACCGAGACGGAGGGTGCTGAAGAAGAGACGCCTGTCGCCAAGGTGATCGAGGCCGAAGAAGAAGCGATCAAGAAACTGGCGATCGACCAGGAAGCGGCGGGGAAAGACAAGCTCCCCAAGGCGAAAAAGGGCAGGGAGAAGGATTAGTCACCCCTCGCTTAAGGGTTTAAACAGAAAATAACAAGTTACTCCTCGCGTTTGCATCTTGTCAATATCTGTCTGCGACCAGTCCTCGCAGAGTTCGGACGGGCATCCAGATATTTCCAAGATACGCTCGGAGTTAACCCACAAAGGGTAGACCTCCGCATTCCACATAGCGGAGGGTCTAATCCTGCCGGAGGCAGGATTAAGGAGTTTCGCAATGGCTGTTTCGATAGCAATCATTAAAGAATTAAGAGAGTTGACGTCTGCTTCCGTTTCCGATTGCAAGAAGGCCCTGGATGACGCCAAGGGCGACATCAAGAAGGCCTCGGAATTGCTCAAGCAGAGAGGGCTGGAGATCGCCGCCAAAAAGGCGTCGCGCGCGGCCAACCAGGGCCGCATCGAGGCCTACGTGCATACAGGCAACAAGATCGGCGTCATGGTCGAGATCAATTGCGAAACGGATTTTGTCGCCCGCAATGAAGAGTTCATCCGCTTTGCCAAGGACATCGCCATGCAGGTGGCGGCGACAGACCCCCAATGCCTGAAGCGCGAAGATGTGCCGGCGAACGAGGTCAAGGATTTGAACGACGCGCAGAAGGAAGACTTCTTCAAGGTCCGCTGTCTTCTGGACCAGCCTTTTATCAAGGACCCGAAACAATCGATCAAGGATTATTTGACCGCGACAGTGGCCAAGATCGGCGAGAACATCGTGATCCGCCGGTATTGCCGCTTCAAGCTGGGCGAAGATGAAAAATAAAGCCGTTTACAAACGCGTGGTCCTGAAGCTGAGCGGCGAGGCCCTGCAGGGCCGCCAGGCCCACGGCATCGACGCCTCTATCCTGGATTCTCTGGCGGAGCAGATCGCCGAGATCCGGCAGATGGGCGTGGAGGTTGCCGTTGTCCTGGGAGGAGGCAATATCTTCCGCGGGCAGTCCGGCACAACGCGCTACAAGATCGAGCGGGCGGTCGGCGATTACATGGGGATGCTGGCGACCGTCATCAACGGCCTGGCGTTCCAGGACGCCCTAGAGAAGAAAGACATTGCCACGCGCGTCATGACGGCGATCGAGATGCACCAGATCGCCGAGCCGTATATCCGCCGCAGGGCCATCCGGCATCTGGAGCAGGGACGGGTCGTTATTTTTGTCGCCGGCACGGGGAACCCTTATTTTACGACCGATACGGCCGCGGCGCTCCGGGCGATGGAGATCGATGCCGACGCGATCCTGAAGGCGACGAAAGTCGACGGCGTCTATTCGGACGACCCCATGAAGAACAAGAACGCCAAAAAATTTGCGTCCCTGAAATACATGGACGTCTTGAACAAAAAATTGAAGGTGATGGACGCGACGGCTGTCAGCCTTTGCATGGACAACCGTTTGCCGATCGTTGTTTTCGACCAGACCAGGCCCGGCAATATCAAAAAGATCATTTTAGGCGACAAGATCGGTACGATCGTCAATTAGGGGTGGCGCGCTACGCCGGCGCAGCGGGCCATTCACGGAATTGTTTTGAACGCGGGGGGTGTCTATGGGGACGCGCGACATCGTCAAAGACGCAGAGAGTAAAATGAAGAAAGCCATTGAGGCGGCACGGCGGAATTTTTCGGAGATCCGCACCGGCCGGGCCTCTCCGCATCTGGTCGAAGGCCTGCATGTGGATTATTACGGGACGCCGACGGTCCTGAAGTCTCTGGCGTCTATCACGGTGCCCGATGCGCGTCTGATCATTATCCAGCCGTGGGACCCGACGGTCATCCCCGAGATCGAAAAAGCCATTGCAAAGTCGAACCTCGGGATCACGCCTTTCAATGACGGCAAAATGGTCCGTCTGCAGATCCCGCAGTTGACGCAGGAGCGCCGCGAAGAGCTCAAGAAGGTGGTCAAGACGATGGCCGAAGAAGGGCGCATTGCGTTGCGCACGATCCGCCGGGACGCCAATGACGCCATCAAAAAGCTGGAAGCCGGCAAGGCGATACCGGAAGACGAGCGCTTCCGTTCTCAGGATGATATGCAGAAAGTCACGGACAAGTGCATGGCCGATCTTGAGAATATCCTGAAAGATAAAGAGAAAGAATTAACGGAAGTATAGATTTGGGCCGCTAGCTCATTTGGTAGAGCACCGCCCTTTTAAGGCGGGTGTNNGGGTGTGCCGCGTTCGAGCCGCGGGCGGCTCACCAAATTTTTCTTTGAAAAATTTGGTCCCGAGAGGCCCTTTTTGTTGCGGGTTGGCCGCGAGGGACCAACGTTCGAGCCGTCCCTCGTTGCGGCAATGTCAGACGCCAGCAACTCGGGACCTGTGCCTTGAAGGAACTCAAGGCTTGTCGGGCGGCTCACCATTTAATTTTTGCAGGCCGCATGAGTTTTCTGCGGCGAGAACGCATATATCGAAACGTTTGATCGGGACGGAATTACCGCGGACGTGGCGGAATTGGCAGACGCGCNNAGGCTTAGGACCTTGTGGGGTAACCCATGGGGGTTCGATCCCCTCCGTCCGCACTTTTGTGCGGATACGTCCAAGAGGTTTGTCGGTTCTTTTTGGGGGAGACGCCGCAGAGGGGAGAAGAGACGATGGCATTGACGCCGCGGGAAAACAGGATCGTCGAGAACATTTTGAACGGCACGGCGCGCCGCCGCAGGATCCTTGTGATGGTCGTGCTGTTCGTCCTTTTTGTGGTTTTTCTGTGTTTGACATGGCAGAGGGACCACGAGATGTTCAGGGCCATGAGGATAAAAGCGGACAGATCGACGCTTGCGATCCTGAGGATCCAGACGCATAGCGATCTGGAGGCGAGATTAAAGACCGCCCTGGCATCGAGAAACCAGATCCTTGGCACCCTGGTTCTGTTCTCGCTCTTGTTCGTCGAGTATTTGAAGTTGTGCCTGGTCTTTTTTATCTTCGGGACGATGGTCACGATGATCGCCTTGACCGGCGCCCGGGACAATATCATAAAGAAATTAAAAGAGGGCCAGGGCACGCATCCGTCCTGACATTTGTATTTATGCGGGAGTGGCTCAGTTGGT
>DISM01000004.1:0-437761 GCA_002421805.1 Candidatus Omnitrophica bacterium UBA6210 | reverse complement strand
TAGAGCGCAACCTTGCCAAGGTTGATGTCGCGGGTTCAAATCCCGTCTCCCGCTCCAAATTGCGAATCGCCGTTTTGTTCGTGGGGCTCAAGCGTTGCCAGCGAGCCAAACGGGATTTGAAGGCAACCCGAGCGGCACTGCTTCGAGCGAGGGTGCCCGGTTCCGAAGGAGTCGAGCGAATGCGAGGCGGGTGAGGAAAAATCCCGTCTCCCGCTCCATTTGAGAGTTACGTTTTATTCTTTCAAGTTTCGGTTCGTTACTGAGGTAAACCGGGATTTGAGGGCGCTGGTCCGACGGATAAGTCGGACCGTTTAGCGCGGTCGCCACCACAACATCAGCGACCGTCCGCCGACGTTCTGGTGGAGGACGCCTGCCGAGGTGTGAGGCAGGCCGGTGGCGAGCGAAGCGAGCCGACCTGAAAAATCGTTTCAACGTACGATCTGACCGTGGCTTTTCATCCGGGTAAAACAAGGCCGCAAAAATCTAAAGCCCCTCTGACGGTTCGCAACAGAGGATCTCATTCCAGGCGTGGCACCAGCCTTTCGTGATACGAAAACATAACTCAAGCCTAAGGGATAACAAGGAGGATAAGGTCTTATGAAGATCATGGATTTCCTTTCCGAGGAGGCGATAACGACCGACCTCAAAAGTGTCAACAAGACCGAGGCGATCAAGGAGTTGGTGGAGCTCTTGATCATCAGCGGCGATGTTGACAAGAAGGACAAGAATAAGGTAGTAGAGCTGCTTCTGGCGCGCGAAGCCCTGGGTTCGACGGCGATCGGGCATAACGTCGGCATCCCGCACGCCAAGGCGGACTGTGTCAAGAGCCTTGTGGGCGCGTTCGGCTTGTCCCGCAAGGGCGTGGATTTCGATTCGCTGGACGGCGAGCCGGTTTACATCTTCTTTTTGCTTTTGGCGCCGCAGGATTCCGCCGGCCCGCACCTCAAGGCGCTCGCGAGGATCTCGAGGCTGATCAAGGACAAATATTTCCGCGACACCCTCAAGGCCGCCAAAGACAAAAAGGACGTCATCAGGATCATTGAGACGGAAGATGATAAAAAATTATAAGTTCAGGACGTTTTTCAAGTGGCTGTATCCCGGGATGCGCGTCAAGAGGTGGGCCTTTTTATCCCTCCTGGGCCTTATCCTCATGATGGTGGGCGTCGGCGGGATCATGACCTATCGCGGCGGCCTGAACGCGCCGATCGCGGTCGTTTATTATGCCAACGTTCTTTTGGGCATCATGCTTCTTGTCCTGGGGTTCAAGAACATGATGGTTTCCGTCATTTCGTTGATCCTTCCTCATAAGGAAGGCCACCTGATCGACATCCTTTACCAGAAGAGGTTTCTGGAGCACGGCCCCAGGATCGTGGCGATCGGCGGCGGGACGGGCCTGTCCGTCCTCTTGCACGGCATCAAAGAATACACGTCGAACATCACGGCGGTCGTGACCGTGGCCGACGATGGAGGTTCTTCCGGCCGTCTGCGCCAGCAGTTTGATATCGTGGCCCCGGGGGACATCCGTAATTGCCTGGTGGCGCTGGCCAATGAAGAGACCATGATGAACCAGCTCTTCCAGTATCGCTTTGAAAAGGATACGGATTTCAGCGGGCACAGTTTCGGCAATCTCTTCATCACGGCGATGACGCAGGTGACGGGCGATTTTGAAAAAGCATTGAAGGAGTCGAGCAAGGTCCTGTCGATCCGCGGACGGGTGTTGCCGTCCACGCTGGAAAAGGTGGTCTTGGCCGCGGAACACGTCGACGGCCGCCTGACAGAAGGAGAGGCCCAGATCCCGAAGACGGGCTCTCCTATAAAAAACATTTTTATCCGGCCGAACAACGCTTCGGCCGCGCCTGACGCCGTGCGGGCGATCCTGGATGCGGAGCTGATCATCCTTGGCCCGGGGAGCCTTTACACGAGCATTATCCCCAACCTCCTGATCAAAGAGATCAGGGAGGCGGTGGTCGCGTCGCAGGTTTCAAAGATCTATGTCTGCAACATCATGACGCAGCCCGGCGAGACGAACGGCTTTAAGGCCTCCGACCACATCAGGGAACTGGTGAAGCATACGCACCCGAAGATTTTGGACGCCTGCATCGTGAATGTCGGCAGCGTGCCCGTCTGCCTCCTGGATAAGTACGGCCGGGAGTCGTCTATTCCCGTCGAGGCCGATACGCAGGCGATCAAGGACATGGGATACGGCGTTATCGAGGAAGACTTGGTCAGCGCGACGGACCATGTCAGGCATGATGCCGGCAAGCTCGCCAGGATCGTGGCGGACCTGCTGAATTTGCAACGCGCGGGGAAATCCTAAAAGCTTTTCATGATCAAGAGAGTGGAAAGAAAAGTCAAGGTCAACAACAAACAGGGATTGCATGCCAGGCCTGCGGCGCTTTTCGTCCAGATCGCCAATAAGTACGATTCGGCGATCAAGGTGGTCAAGGACGATGAGGTCGTCAACGGCAAATCCATTATGGGCATCCTGATGCTGGCGGCTGAAAAAGACAGCGAGATCACGATCGTCGCCGAGGGCGCCGACGCGGAGCAGGCCGTCAACGAACTGGAAGTCTTATTGAGGTCCGATGAGTGAGAATATCTTAAAAGGCATACCGGCGGCGCCGGGGATCGTGGTGGGCAAGGCCTTCATTTTCGGCAAGGAAGACCTGGATGTCACTCCCATCGAGATCACGGAAGACCAGGTCCCCCTGGAGATCTCCCGTTTTGAGGACGCGCTGATCCAGACGCGCCAGGAGATCATTGCGCTGCAGAAGAAGATCGCCCTCGACATGGGCAGCGAACACGGGGAGGTGTTTGACGCGCATCTTCTGGTCCTGGAAGACCGCATGCTGATCGAGGAGGTCATCTCGCGCGTTAAAAAAGAAAAGCTCAATATCGACTATATCTTTTCGCAGGTGTTGAAGCGTTATGCCCACGTTTTTTCCAAGATCGAGGATGAATACCTCAAAGAGCGCATCAGCGATATCAACGATGTGGGCCGCAGGATCCTGCGCAATCTTTTGGGCCGGATGAGAAAAGGCCTGGCGGAGCTCGAGGATGAGGTGGTCGTCGTGGCCCACGATCTTTCGCCGTCGGATACCGCCTCGATGCACAAGAACCGCGTCAAGGCCTTCATCACGGATATCGGCGGCAAGACGTCGCATACCGCCATTATGGCCAAGTCTTTGGAGATTCCCGCAGTCGTCGGTCTCGAGGTCGCGACCGAACAGATCAAGAATGGCGACATCGTGATCATTGACGGGGCCTCCGGGACCGTGATCGTTTCGCCGGACGCCGATACCCTCAAGAAATACCAGGTCCAGGAAGAGAAGCTCAAGGATCAGACACAGACGCTGACGGCCATCAGAAACCTGCCGGCCCAGACCACCGACGGCCGGCAAGTGACATTGGCGGCCAATATCGAATTTCCGGATGAGATCCCTTCCGTCCTTGAGCATGGCGCCGACGGGGTCGGTCTCTACAGGACGGAATATTTCTACATGAACCGTAAAGACTTGCCGGTGGAAGACGAGCAGTTCGAGGCCTACAAGAACCTGGCGACGACTTTCGGTGACAAGCCGGTGATCGTGCGCACGCTCGACCTCGGAGGCGACAAGTTCATTTCCCAGTTCAACCTGCCCAAGGAGATGTCGCCTTTCATGGGATGGCGCGCGATCCGTTTCTGTCTGGGCCGGCCGGACATTTTTAAGACCCAGTTGCGCGCGATCCTGCGGGCGTCCGTCTTCGGGAACCTGAAGATCATGTTTCCCATGATCTCCGGAGTCGAGGAGCTCAGGAGCGCCAAGCAGATGGTCGAAGAGGCGAAAAACGAGCTTCAGGGACGGGGCATCGCTTATAACGCCGGTATCGAGATCGGCGCCATGATCGAGGTGCCATCGGCGGCATTGACCAGCGATGTTTTGGCGCGCGAGGTAGCTTTTTTCAGCATCGGCACCAACGACTTGATCCAGTACGCCCTGGCCGTCGACCGCACGAACGAAAAGATCGCCTACCTTTATGAACCGACGCATCCGGCGGTCCTGCGTCTTGTGAAAAACGTCATCGAAGCGGGGCATCACGCCAAGATCTGGGTGGGGATGTGCGGGGAAATGTCAAGCGAGCCTTCCTTGGCCATCCTGCTTCTGGGGTTGGGCCTGGATGAGTTCAGCATGCCTTCGGCGAGCTTGCTTGAGATCAAGAACGTCATCCGTACCATCAGCTATGAGACGGCCAAAGGGATCGCAGAGGAAGCCATGTCATTGGCGACGGGCCCCGAGGTCAATGCATTTTTGACAAGCCGGTTGAAGAACATCCTTCCGCAGATGTACGGGAACTATCCCGATCTTGAAAGATGAAAAAGCGATCGCAGGAGACGTCAGGGACTCTTGAGGCCATTATTCTGGCCGCCGGGTATGCCACGCGACTGTATCCGTTGACGCTGGGGATCCCGAAGCCCTTGTTGCGGATCACGCGCGACAAGACCGTGATCGATCTTATTGTCGACGGCCTTGTGCATACGGGCATCGTGCGGCGCATCACGGTGGTCACGAACCACAAGTTCAGCGCAGATTTTAACGCCTGGGCGCGGCGTCATCCTCATGGCCGCCTGATCCATATCGAGGACGACGGCACCCTGTCCAACGAAGACCGGCTGGGGGCGATCGGCGACATACACTATGTCGTCAAGAAAAAGAAGATCAAGGACGATGTCGTTGTCGTCGGCGGGGACAATCTTTTCGGCAGGCCGTTTGACGGTTTTATCCATTTTGCCAGGCAGCAGAGGCCTTACGCTTCTCTGGGCCTGTTCGATATCAGGGACAGAACAAAGGCCAGCCGTTTCGGCGTTGTCAGCGTCGGCAAGGACGGCGGGGTCGTCCGTTTCGAAGAGAAGCCTGAGCGGCCCGCCTCGACGCTTGTGGCCACATGCCTGTATTATTTCCCGGCGTCGACACTCCAGGACCTTGAGGTTTACGCCCTGGATAAGACGACATCCAATGACGCCTCGGGCAACTATATCCGCTGGCTCATGGAGAGGAGCCGGGTCTACGGCCTTGTGTTGAAGCAGGACCATTGGGTCGATATCGGCCACCTGGATTCGTATAAGCAGGTGATTGCCAGGTATAATGGGGAGATGAAGTAGAGGTAGTTTTGTACGAGAATATACATGAGTATTGCCATATTAACATGACCCCTCGCTTAAGCTCGGAGTTAACCCCACAAGGGGGTAGGCCTTCGCAATTCCGAACAAGCGAAGGGCCTAATTTTGAGAGGAAATAACCCGTAAGAGGCAAAATTAAGGAGGAATCTAGAATGACGAACAGGAAATATTTTTTCGCGTCGGAGTCTGTAGGCGAAGGTCATCCCGATAAGGTGTGCGATCAGATCTCGGACGCTGTTTTGGACGAGGTGCTCAAGAACGACGAGAGGGGCCGGGTGGCCTGCGAAACATATGTGACGATGGGCTTGATCATTGTCGGCGGCGAGATCACGACCAAGTCTCACGTCGATATCCACAGCCTCACGCGCCGCGTCCTGGAGAATATCGGTTATACGCACCCCAAGTACGGGTTTGATTTTCATACCTGCGCCATCCTGAATGCGATCAACCGGCAGTCGCCGGACATCTCCCAGGGCGTTGACGCCGGCGGCGCAGGGGACCAGGGCATCATGATCGGTTATGCCAATGACGAGACCGACGAACTCATGCCTTTGCCGATCATGCTGGCGCACAGGCTGGTGCGCCGTTTTGCCCAGGTGCGCAAAGAGGGGACCCTGTCCTATCTGGGCCCCGATTGCAAATCCCAGGTTACCGTTGAATATGAGAATGGCAAGCCCAAGAGGGTCGACAATGTCGTTTTGGCCTGTCAGCATACAGAGGACATCCTGGATAAGTCCGGCAACAAGATCACCAGCAAGGCCCGTCAGGAGATCATTGACGTCGTCGGCGGTCCCATCCTCAAAGGCCTGGCGGACGCCAAGACCACCTATTTTGTCAACGAGACGGGCAAGTTCGTGATCGGCGGCCCTCAGTCGGACACAGGGATGACCGGGCGCAAGATCGTCGTCGATACTTATGGCGGCGTCACGTCGCATGGCGGCGGCGCATTTTCCGGTAAGGACCCGACCAAGGTCGACCGCTCGGCGACATATATGGCCCGCTACGTCGCCAAGAACATCGTAGCCGCCAAGCTGGCCAAAAGGTGTTTTATCCAGCTGGCTTATTGTATCGGCAAAGCGGAGCCGGTGAGCCTCTTTATTGATACCTTCGGTACGGGACAGGCATCGGACGAAAAGATCGAGTTGGCCGTGCGCAAGATCTTCGATCTGACGCCGCAGGGGATCATTAAGCATCTTGATCTGCGCAAGCCCAAGTATCTGGCGACGGCCTGCTACGGTCATTTCGGCCGCAGCGAAGAGAGCTTTACGTGGGAAAAGACGGACAAGGTGGAAGCGCTGAAGAAAGAGGTTAAATAGAAAATCGTTCATTGAGTTAATAGAGTTTGTTGAGTGAAGCCCGCGTGTCGTTTTTAGCCCAAGAGACTCAACGAACTCAAAAAGCTCAACAAACTTTTGGTTAAATAGAGGAGACAGATGCCTTACGATATCAAAGATGCGTCGTTGAGAAAAAAAGGAAAACTCAGGATCGAGTGGGCGGACGACAATATGCCGGTCCTTAACCTCATCCGCAAGAGATTCGCGAAAGAGAAACCCCTGGCCGGCACCAGGGTCGCCTGTTGTCTGCACGTGACCACCGAGACCGCCGTTCTCATGCTGACGCTCAAGGCCGGCGGCGCGCAGGTGAGCCTGTGCGCTTCCAATCCGCTCTCGACGCAGGACGATGTGGCGGCGTCTCTGGCCAAGGATTACGGGATCCCCGTTTTTGCCATCAAGGGAGAGGACCACAAGACATATTACAAGCATATCGAAGCGGTCCTGGCCACCGAGCCGGACCTGACGATGGACGACGGCGCGGACCTGGTTTCGGTCATCCATAAAAAGAAGGGCTATATCCCTCTGGGAGGGACGGAGGAAACGACGACGGGCGTGATCCGCCTGCGGGCCATGGAGGCCGAGGGAAGGCTTCTGTATCCTATTGTCGCCGTCAATGACGCCCAGACGAAATATTTGTTCGACAATCGTTACGGGACAGGGCAGTCTACGATCGACGGCATCATCCGCGCGACGAACAAGCTTGTGGCAGGCACGAATTTCGTCGTCTGCGGCTACGGTTGGTGCGGCCGCGGGGCCGCGATGCGGGCCAAGGGGCTGGGAGCCAATGTGATCGTCATCGAGGTGGACCCTTTTAAGGCCCTGGAAGCGGTCATGGACGGTTTTCTGGTGATGCCGATAGCCAAAGCAGCGAAGATCGGCGATATATTCGTGACGGTCACGGGCGATATCAACGTGATCAGGCCCGAGCACTTCCTTGCGATGAAAGACAAGGCGATCATCTGCAATTCCGGGCATTTCAACGTCGAGATCGACATCCCGGGCCTGCGCCGGCTGGCCAGAAGACAGCGCATGACCCGTGATTTTGTCGAGGAATTTATCCTCCGCGACGGCCGCAGGATCTATCTTTTGGGAGACGGCCGCCTGATCAATCTGGCCGCCGCCGAAGGCCATCCGGCGCAGGTCATGGACATGAGTTTTGCCAACCAGGCATTGTCTGCGGAATTCATGAAAAAGAATTACCGCAAGCTCGAAAAGAAGGTCTATAAGGTCCCCGTCGATATCGACAGGCGCATCGCGGAATTGAAGCTGGCTTCCATGGGCGTCAAGATCGACCGCTTGACGACGGAACAGAAAAAATATCTGGCGAGCTGGGAAATGGGCACGTAGTGCCCGACATCTCGGAAGGCTCCTCGCCCAAAAGATGGGCTCGGAGTCAATTCGCCTCTGCGTTAAGCTTTAAGGATGGCGAATTGAGGAAATGGGCACGTAGTGCCCGACATTGAGGATTTGTCCCGATAACAAAACGCGTCAAAAATTTCTTCGAAATTTTCTCGCTGTTATCGGGATCAATTCGGCCGGCAAGCTTATGTTCACTAACGTTCCATAAGCTTGGGCCTCATTGAGAAATGGGCACGTAGTGCGGCGCATGGCGCCAGACATCAAGGAACGCCCCTCGTTTCTGAGATAGGCGCTGAGAGAAACTCGGGGTCGATTTCGCACAAACTCATTCAGCGGGAAATTGAGAGGGTTTCATGAAGCGAGGGATGAAGGCTTTCTTTATCGTTGCGTTGTCGTTGGTTGTGGCGTATCCCGTTTTCGCCAAGGACGTTGATTCCCGTATCAGCCAGGTGACGGTTTATCCTGACAGTGCGCTGATCACCAGGACGGGCACGGTCGAGCTGGCCGTCGGCGCCCAGGAAATATCGTTTGCCGACATCATCCCGGACATCGACGAGGATTCCTTGAGGGTTTCCGGCAGGGGAACGGCCTCCGTCAAGATCATGGGCGCCCGGGTGAAAAAAGAATTTTTGCAGGAAGCGGCAGGTCCGCGTGTCAAAGAGCTTGAGCAGCAGATCCAGGCCGCGGCGGACGAGGCGAAGAAGATCGGCGATGCGAAAAATGTCGCGGTTTCCAAGAAGCAGCTTTTGGATGCGGTCTTGAATTTCGCCGGGGAGCAGCTGCCCGAGGACATGGCGACGAAGATGCCTCAGGTCAAAGAACTGGGCGATCTTCTGAATTTCCTGGACGCTTCTTATAAGGATTATTGCGCCGTTCTTCAGGGCCTGGATGTGAAGGAAAGGGATATACGCAAGCAGATGGACGTCTTGCAGAGGGAGTTGGCCCAGATATCCCGCTCCCAGAAAATGAAACGGTCCATCGCCGTCGATGTCGAGGCAGCGAAGGCCGGTTCACTGATATTGGAAGTGACGTACCTGGTCCGGGGCGCGTCCTGGTATCCGGTGTATGAGGCGCGAACGCATTTTGATAAATCCCAGGTGGAGCTGGTGGGTTTCGGCGTGGTCCGCCAGAAGACGGGCGAAGACTGGAAGGATGTGGACGTGACGCTTTCCACCGCCAAGCCGACGGTTTCAGGGCATATGCCGGACCTCTCGTCGTGGATCTTGAGGCCTTACGAGCCGCCTCAGCTTGCCAGGCGTAAAGCCCAGAAGGCGATGTTTGCCTCCCGGGAGCAGTCTTACGATATGGCGATGGAGAAGGATGCGATGATGGAGACCGTCGGAGCTTCGGCGCCGATGGAAGAAGAGGCCAAAATGGAATATGCGGCCGTCGAGGAAAAAGGCGTTTCCATCGTCTATAAGATCTCCAAAAAAGCGACGATCAAGGCGGACGGTTCCGAAGAAAGGCTGCCGGTCCTGGCGCAGGACCTCGACGCGAAATTCCAGTATTCGGCGTATCCAAAGGCGAGCGCTTTCGCCTATCTGACGGCGCGTGTCACCAACCAGAAGGACCTGCAACTCTTGCCTGGTCGCATGAATGTTTTTCTGGAAGGGGATTTTGTGGGCGTCTCCCAGCTTGCGGCGATAGCCCCGGCCGAGGAATTCGACCTTTATCTGGGTATTGACGAGAATGTCAAGGTCAGGAAAGAAGAGATCGAGCGCAAGGTCGATGATGTCCTGCTGGGCGGCATCCCCGCGCCGAACCGCAAGATCACGATTGTTTTCAAGACCACGGTCGAGAATTATAAGAACAAGGACATCACGTTTGAGTTGTTCGACTCCGTCCCTGTTTCGCAAGACGAACGCATCAAGGTGCGCGTGGAACGCGTCACGCCGGAGCCGAAAGAGAAGGACTATAAGGACAAGAAGGGTGTCTGGCGCTGGGAGTTGAAGCTGGAACCACGCGCCAAAAAAGAGATCTCCTATACGACGATCATCGATTACCCGAGGAGCCTTCAGGTCGAGGGGATTTAAGGACAGCGATCAGTTTATCGGCGAGAAGTTTGTAAGTGACGAGGGGAATGTATGGCATTGAAACGCATAGCAGTTTTGACCAGCGGCGGGGACGCGCCCGGCATGAACGCCGCGATCCGCGGCGTCGTGCGTACAGCTTTTGCCCATAAACTGGAAGTCTACGGTGTTTTTCGCGGCTACACCGGGTTGATCAATGACGACCTGAAACCTTTAACGCATCGCTCGGTGTCCAATATCGTCAACCGCGGCGGCACGATCCTGAAGACTTCTCGATGCCCCGAGTTTATGACTAAGGAAGGGCAAAAGAGGGCTGTCGAGATCCTGCAGCGCAACAGCATAGATGCCCTTGTCGTCATCGGCGGCGACGGCAGCTACCGGGGCGCGCAGATCCTTTCGCGGGAGTGGCATATTCCCTGCGTGGGCCTGCCGGGGACTATCGACAACGATTTGAACGGGACGGACAGGACGATCGGTTCGGATACGGCGGTGGAGACGGCGCTCGACGCTATCGACAAGATCAAGGATACCGTTAATTCGATGGAGAGGATCTTTGTTGTTGAGGTCATGGGGCACCACAGCGGCTATATCGCCCTGAAATCCGCCTTGGCCGGCGGCGCCGAGCAGGTCCTGATCCCGGAAATAAAATTCGATATCCAGGAAATTTGTCACGAGATCACGGAAGGTTATATTAGAGGAAAGGCAAGCTGGATCATCGTGGTCGCCGAAGGGGCGATCAAGGGAGCGGACCTTGCCCAGCAGATCACAGAGATCACGGATTTAGAGACACGCGTCGTCGTTTTGGGGCATATCCAGCGCGGAGGATGCCCGACGGCCGAAGACCGCATCCTCGGCAACCGTCTGGGCGCCGCGGCGGTGGAACTCCTGGTCAAGGGCGTCAACGGTGTGGCCGTAGGCGTCAAATGCGACCAGGTCCATGCCGTGGATTTCGAAGAGGCGGTCCAGCATGTGGCGCTTGATACGAAAGAAGATCTGAGATTGATCAAACTGTTAACCTAAGGTGAAAGGAGTCACGAGCATGGACAGCAAGAAGATGGACAGCCTGGTGATGGACCTTGTGACGGGGTCTGACGCCAAGACAAAAGAAAATGCAGTCAATGCGATCTGGCAGGCGGCTTACGACGCGGATGTCTGGCCGGCTTCGATCCATGATTTATATAGAGCCCGCGGCGAGGGCAAGCAGGGCGGTTACACCGTTCCTGCCATGAATCTGCGCACATTGACCTATGACATGGCGCGCGCCATTTTCAAGGAAGCCATGAAGATCAATGCCGGCGCGTTCATCTTTGAGATCGCCCGTTCCGAGATGGGTTACACCGACCAGAAGCCCCTGGAGTATACGAGCGTGATCCTGGCGGCGGCGGTGCGCGAGGGGTATCAGGGCCCGGTCTTCATCCAGGGCGACCATTTCCAGGTCAACGCCAAGAATTATCAGGCGGATCCTCAAAAGGAAATCGACAGCCTGAAGAAGCTGATCAAGGAAGCGATCGAGGCTGGTTTCTATAACATCGATATCGACAGTTCCACCGTCGTGGACTTGAGCAAGGAAGACCTCCTGGCCCAGCAGAAACTGAATTCCGAGATCTGCGCGGAACTGACCGCGTATATCCGCGGCATCCAGCCGAAAGGCGTTACCGTTTCCGTCGGCGGCGAGATCGGCGAGGTGGGAAGCAAGAATTCGAGCCCGGAAGACATGCGGGCTTTCATGAAGCTGTATCTGGAGAAGCTTCCCCGGGGCATGGAGGGGATCTCCAAGATCAGCGTTCAGACAGGCACGAGCCATGGTGGCACCGTTCTGCCCGACGGAACGATCGCCAAGGTGAAGCTTGATTTTAACGTGCTGAAGAGCATCTCCGAAGTGTGCAAAACAGAATTCAAGATGGCCGGCTCCGTCCAGCACGGCGCATCAACATTGCCCGAGACGGAGTTCCATAAGTTCCCCGAGTTCGACGCGGCGGAGGTGCACCTGGCGACGCAGTTCCAGAACATGGTGTTCGACAGCCCGCATTTCCCCGCAGACCTGAAGAAAAAGATCTACGACTGGCTGAAGGTCGAGGCCAAGAACGAATTCAAGCCGGGCATGACCGACGAGCAGTTTTTCTATAAATCAAGGAAGAAAGCCCTCGGGCCGTTCAAGAAAGACATCATGTCCATCAAAGAGAGGGACATGATCGCCAAAGAGGTCGAATCCAAATTCGCGTTCCTCTTCGGCCAGTTGAAGATCAAGGATTCCGCCAAGGCGGTCAAACAGTTCATCAAAAAGGTCAAGGTCGAGATGGCCTTTAGCGCCGAGCATCACAAAAAGGCCGAAGCGTTCGAGGGAGACGATTAATGAGGCCACAGTTTACGGAAGCCTGCAAAGCAGGCGACGTAAGCTGTCCGGCCGAATTATCAGAAGGCGTCATACGCTACAGCGGTAGCGTACTTGCCGTTCCGATAAGGCAAGGTGCCCGCGCAATACCAAATAAGCGCGGGGTATTAGATGAAAACTTTGGGCAAGGAATTAATCCGGCTTTAGATTTTTTGGGTGACGTGGTCGGCCGGTGCCTGGTCGGCTAAACGAGAGGTATCCTATGACGATGAGATCCGATGCCATCAAAAAGGGTGTTGAGCGCGTGCCGCACAGGGCGTTGTTGCATGCCACCGGTGTTTCCAGGAGGGACATGTCCAAGCCTTTCATTGCGGTGGCGACGAGTTTTAACGACATTATTCCCGGGCATATCGGTATGCGGGACCTGGAGCGTTTTATCGAACGCGGTATCGCTGCCGGCGGCGGCGTTCCGTTCTTTTTCGGCATCCCGGGCATCTGCGACGGCATTGCCATGGGACATCCTGGCATGCGTTATCCGTTGGCGCTTCGCGAATTGATCGCCGACTCCGTGGAATCATTTGTCAACGCGCACAGCCTTGACGGGTTAGTTTGCCTGACGAATTGCGACAAGATCACGCCGGGAATGCTGATGGCGGCGGCGCGCCTGGACATCCCCGCGATCGTCGTGACGGCCGGGCCCATGCTTTCCGGCCGCTATAATGGCAAGCGCCTTTCTTTGGTGGGCGACGCCTTTGAGGTGGTCGGGAAATTCAAACGCGGCGAGATCGGCGAGAAAGACCTGGCCTGTTTCGAGATGGAATCCTGTCCGGGCGCCGGCGCCTGTCAGGGATTATATACGGCCAATACGATGGCCTGTATCACGGAAGCCATGGGTATGTCTTTGCCTGGATGCGCCACAGCCCTGGCTGTTTCCGCCAAGAAACGCCGCATTGCCGAGGAGTCCGGAGAGAAGATCGTGGATTTGGTAAAAAAGAACGTGACGTCGCGCTCGATCATGACGCGTCGGGCTTTTGAGAACGGCATCCGCATCGACCTGGCCCTGGGCGGTTCCACCAATACCGTCTTGCATCTGTTGGCTATCGCCAGGGAAGCGGGCGTGCCTTTGGGTTTAAAAGACTTCGACCGTTTGAGCAAGGAGACGCCTCATATCACGGATCTCTTGCCGGGCGGAAAACATTTCATGGAAGACCTGGATTATGCAGGCGGGATCCCTGCGGTCATGAAGAGATTGAAGAAAAAGATCGCTCTTTGTCCGACGGTGAGCGGCCTCTCGACGCATCAGATCGCAGACAGGGCTGTCGTCAGCGATGAAGATGTTATTCGTTCGACGGACGAAGCGTATCATGAAGAAGGCGGGATCGCGATCCTGCACGGCAATCTGGCGCCGCGCGGCGCCGTGGTCAAGCAGTCCGCCGTCAGCGAGGCGATGAGCGTGTTTACAGGCAAAGCGAAGGTCTTTGAGCGGGAAGAAGACGCCCAGAAGGCGATCCTTTCCGGCGAGATCAAGCCCGGGATGGTCATCGTGATCCGCTATGAAGGGCCCAAGGGTGGCCCCGGCATGCGTGAGATGTTGGCGCCGACCGCCGCCATTGTGGGGATGGGCCTGGCCGACAGCGTGGCTTTGATCACGGACGGCCGGTTCTCCGGCGGCACACAAGGATGCTGTATAGGCCACGTTTCTCCGGAGGCGGTTGAGCTCGGGCCTATCGCGGCCATCAGGAACGGCGATGAGATCCTGATCGATCTGCCCAAAAGAAAATTGGAGTTGAAAATTTCCGCAAAAGAGTTAAAATCAAGACTCAAAAAGGTCAGGATCCCGGCTCCCAACGTGACCGGCGGCTACCTGTTGAGGTATTCACGGATGGTTTCTTCGGCCGATGAGGGAGCGATACTTAAGGCTTTCTAATACAAAGAGATACAACCCATGGCAACAATGAATGGCGCACAAATATTGATCGAATGCCTCAGGCGTGAAGGCGTGGAGGTGATCTTCGGTTACCCCGGAGGCCAGATCCTGCAGACATTCGATGCCCTTTATGATGTCAAGGATATTAAATTCATCCTGACGCGTCATGAGCAGGGGGCGGCCCACGCCGCAGACGGCTATGCGCGCGCGACCGGCAAAGTCGGCGTCTGCATATCGACTTCCGGCCCCGGGGCCACGAACCTGGTGACGGGCATTGCGAACGCCTTTATGGATTCCATTCCCATGGTCGCCATCACGGGCCAGGTCCGCACGTATCTGATCGGTAATGACGCTTTTCAGGAATCCGACGTGACGGGGATCACGCGGTCGATCACCAAGCATAATTTTTTGGTCAAGGACATCAAAGACCTGGCACGGACGGTGCGCGAGGCGTTCTATATCGCATCGACGGGCCGGCCGGGGCCGGTCGTGATCGATTTTCCCTCGGACGTCCAGAACGCGAAGATGGAATTTGAGTGGCCGGAATCGGTTTTCCTGAGGAGTTATCAGCCCCGTTTTGAAGGGCATCCGGGGCAGATCAAGAAGGCCGCCAGGATGATCGAAAAGGCCGCGCGCCCCATCCTTTATATCGGCGGCGGCATTATTTCGTCGAACGCCAGTGAAGAATTGAAGGTGCTCGCCGAAAAAAATCTGCTGCCGGTGACGACGACTTTTATGGGGCTTGGGGCTTTTCCCGGCGAGCATCCTTTGTGCCTGGGGATGCTGGGCATGCATGGGACGGCCTACGCGAACCACGCGATCATGGAATCGGACCTGATCATTGCGGTCGGCGCGCGTTTTGACGACCGCGTGACCGGGCGCATCGACGCGTTCGCGCCGCATGCCAAGATCATTCATATCGATATCGACCCGACGTCCATCAGCAAGAACATCCGCGTGGACGTGCCGATCGTCGGAGACGCCAAAGAGGTCCTGCGCGATCTGATCGGTTATATACGCAAAAAGCCCGATACGGCCGCGTGGCGGGCGCAGATCGAAAAATGGCGCAAGCAGTTCCCTTTGAGCTATAAACAGGACGAGGTCTTGAGGCCCCAGTTTATCATTGAAAAGATCCAGGAACTGACAAAAGGGGATGCTATCATTGCGACGGAGGTGGGCCAGAACCAGATGTGGGCATGCCTTTTCTATCAGCACGCCCATCCGCGCACATGGATCTCGTCGGGCGGCCTGGGCACGATGGGCTTCGGCCTGCCTGCGGCCATCGGCGCGCAGTTGGGGCGCCCTGAAAAGGTCGTTTTCGACATTGCGGGCGACGGCTCGATCCAAATGAATATCCAGGAGTTGGCCACAGCCGTGCAGAACAAGCTGCCCGTCAAGATCGCCATCCTCAACAACGGCTATCTCGGCATGGTGCGTCAATGGCAGGAGCTTTTTTATAACAAGCGCTATTCCCATACGCCGATGCAGAACCCTGATTTCGTGAAACTTGCCGAGGCCTATGGCGCCAAGGGCATACGGATCACGAAAAAAGAAGATGTGGCCGCTGCGATCAAGGAAGCCCTGGCCACGCCCAATGTGGTGGTGATGGATTTTGTCATCGAGCCCGAAGAGAATGTCTTTCCCATGGTGCCGGCAGGCGAGGCCCTGAACCGCATGCTGGGTGGAATGGCGTAACTTCGGGGCTAGTAACTCGTAATCAGTAATTCGTAATGGTTGAGAAAATCAGAAGTTTTCAGCAACTTGACGCTTGGAAAAAGGCGCATGCCTTTATATTGGAGATCTATAAGGTAACGAGGACGTTTCCCGATGAGGAATTGTACGGAATCGTAAGCCAGATGAAAAGAGCGGCTTCGTCTATAACTGCCAATATCGCCGAGGGGTTTAGCAGGTATCATTACAATGATAAGATTCGATTTTATCTCAATGCCAGGGGTTCCGTAAGCGAGCTTCAAAATTTTTTATTTCTGAGTAGAGATTTGAATTTTATCGGCGAGAAAATTTTTGCGCCCCTTTATGCGACAAGCGAAGACGTGGCAAAGCTGATCAACGGGATGGTTCGTTCTATTGAGAAGCAAAAATAAATTACTAATTACTAATTACGAATTACGAGTTACGAAACTATGAAACATACCATAGCCGTTTTAGTCGAAAACAGGTTCGGTGTTTTAGCCAGGGTGGCGGGATTGTTTTCCGCCCGGGGCTATAATATCGATTCGTTGACGGTTTCCGAGACCCAGGACCCGAGCGTCTCGCGCATGACGATCGTCGTCAATGCCGAAGACGAGAGGATTTTAGAGCAGATCAAAAAACAGCTCAACAAGCTGATCGACGTCATCACCGTGACGGACTTCACGAAAAAGGCTTATGTCGAGCGGGAGCTTGCGTTCATCAAGATCCTGATCGATGCCAAGACGCTGCCGCAGCTTCGCCGCATCATCAAGCGCGCCAAGGCGGAGATCCTCGAGAAGAAGCCGGATTATATCGTCGTGGAGGTGGTGGCGGACGCCGATCACGTCAGGAATTTTATCAATGAGCTGAAGAGTTTCAAGGTCCTGGAACTCGTCAGGTCCGGACGCGTGGCTGTAGCGATATAAAATATTATAACAATCAACATTAACCCCTTGTGTTTGCATCTTGAAAATTTCTGTTTGGCCTTGCCTAAAGGCAAGGCAAACCCAGCCTCGTCAGAGTCTCGGCGGGCACCCAGAAATTTTCAAGATACACTTCGGGGTTAATTCCGCCAGAGGCGGAATTAAGGAGGAATGTTTTATGAAGATCTATTACGACAACGATGCGGACCTTTCCTATTTGAAAGGTAAAAAGATCGCGATCATCGGTTATGGGATCCAGGGCCGGGGCCAGGCACTGTGCCTGCGCGACAGCGGCCTGGATGTCGTGGTTTCCGAGATGGCGGGAACGCCTAATTTCGAGCTGGCCAAGAAGGATGGTTTTAATCCCGTGAGCGCGGCCGAGGCCGCGGCCCAGGCGGATGTCATCCAGGTCCTGACACAGGACCACGTGCAGGCCAAGGTGTATACGGATGCCATCAAGCCGAACCTGAAAAAAGGCAAAGTGCTCGTCTTTTCGCATGGCTTTAACATCCGTTTTAAACAGATCAAACCGCCGAAGAACATCGACGTCATCATGATCGCGCCCAAAGGTCCAGGGGCCCTCGTGCGCCGCATGTATGAAGAGGGCAAGGGCGTTCCGTGTCTCGTCGCCGTCTATCAGGACGCTTCAGGCAATGCCCTGAAGATCGCTCTGGCTTACGCCAAGGGCATCAAGGGGACGACCGCCGGAGTTATTGAAACGACATTTGCCGAAGAGACGGAAACAGACCTGTTCGGCGAACAGGCCGTTCTTTGCGGAGGCGTTTCGGAATTGATCAAGGCAGGTTTTGACACGCTGGTGGAAGCCGGTTACCAGCCGGAGATCGCCTATTTTGAGGTGTTGCATGAATTGAAACTGATCACGGACTTGATCCAGGAGCGCGGCATTTCCGGGATGAGGAGAGGCGTGTCCAACACGGCCTGCTACGGCGACCTGTCGCGCGGCCCGCGCATCATCACCCAGAAGACGCGCAAAGAGATGAAGAAGATATTGAAGGAGATCGTCAAAGGCAGGTTCGCCAAGGAGTGGATCGCCGAAAACGTCGCCGGACGTCCGAACTTTGACCGTCTGCTCAAAGAAGGCGACGAGCACCTGATCGAGAAAGTGGGCAAAGAGCTGCGCGACATGATGCCCTGGATGAAGAAATAAATAGCCTTGGAAAGCCCTTCGATAGAACTCAGGGTGATTCCAGCGTAAACGCCAGAGGCACGCTGAAATCAATGCCCTGGATGTGTAGCGGACGTAAGTGAGCGAAGTCCCTGCGTTTGATTTCGAGCCAAGAGGCGAGAAATCAGGAGGGAAAGAAGGCCTGGAAAGGTCTTTCGACAAGCCATGGATAAGCTGATCATATTCGATACAACCTTGCGCGACGGCGAACAAGCGCCCGGAGCGACGCTCAACGAGCGCGAGAAGATCGAGATCGCGCGCCAGTTGGTCACGCTGGGTGTCGACGTCATCGAAGCGGGATTTCCCATATCTTCGCCGGGAGATTTTCGCGCAGTCAGCCGCATCGCCGCGATGCTCAAGAACGTCGTGGTCTGCGGACTGGCGCGCGCCGTCACCAAGGATATAGATGCCGCCTATCAGGCGACGAAGCCTGCGCACGGCGGCGCCAGGATCCACGTTTTTCTGGCGACGTCGAAGATCCACATGCAGTACAAGCTCAAGAAGGCCGAAGACGAGATCCTGCGGCTGGCGACGGAGTCCGTCAAATACGCCAAGAAATATACCAAAGACATCGAGTTTTCCCCGGAGGATGCCTCCCGCACGGAACCGGAGTTTTTGTTCCGCGTCCTGGAGGCGGTCATCAGGGCCGGGGCTACGACCGTCAATATCCCGGACACTGTCGGTTACGCTTATCCGTCGGAGTACGGCTCTCTGATCCGCTCGATCCACGAGCGCGTGCCGAATATTCACCGTGCGGTCATCTCCGTCCATTGCCATAACGACCTGGGGTTGGCCGTGGCTAATTCCCTGGAGGCGGTGAAGTCCGGCGCCCGCCAGGTGGAGTGCACGATCAACGGGATCGGCGAACGCGCAGGCAACGCGTCGATGGAAGAGATCGTCATGACGGTCCGGACCCGGCACGACAGCTTTCCTCATGTGACGACCGCCATCAACACGCAGGAGATCTACAAGACGTCGCGGCTGGTGAGCAAACTCACCGGTTTTGTGGTCGCGCCCAATAAGGCGATCGTCGGCAACAATGCGTTCCGCCACGAATCCGGCATCCATCAGGACGGCGTCATGAAAAAGCGCCAGACATACGAGATCATCGCGCCCGAGGATGTCGGTTTTACCGGCACAAGCCTTGTTTTGGGCAAGCATTCGGGCCGCCATGCTTTTGAAAAACGGCTTGCGGAGATGGGCATCAAGATTTCTGACGAAGAACTCATCCGTGCTTTCGAAAAATTCAAGGAACTGGCGGACAAGAAGAAGAATGTCTACGAAGAAGATATCATTTCCCTGATAGAAGATGAGATCAATAAACCCGCTGAAGTCTGGCAGCTGGATACCGTTTCTTACGCCAGCGGCACGCGCGTAACGCCCAGCGCGACCGTACGCCTGAAAAAACAAGGCAGGAGTTTCGGCGTCACATCGACGGGAGACGGTCCTGTGGACGCCTGCTATAAGGCCATCGAGAAGATCACCAAGATCAAGACGCGCCTTCTGGACTACCGGATTGAAGCTGTTACGTCGGGAAAGGATGCGCTCGGCCAGGTTGCCGTCCGCGTCCAGTCGGGCAAGAAGGTCGCCATGGGCCGCGGCTCCTCTACGGACGTCATCGAGGCTTCTGCCAAGGCATTCCTGAACGCCACGAACAAACTCGCCTCCAAGAAAAAAGACCCCGGCGGCACTCTTCCTCTATAATCATGATGATGGAACCCCGAGAGCTTTACGGTTTAATAGGTTGGCCTGTTAAACACAGCTATTCGGCTTTCATGCACAATGCGGCCTTTAAGCATTACGGCATGAACGCCGTCTATGAGCTTTTTGAGATTGCGCCACAGGACGTGGAGGCGTTTTTCAAAAAGACGGTTGTTGAGAAGAAGATCAAGGGGTTCAATGTCACGGTGCCCCATAAAGAAGCCGCTGTCAAGTATCTTACGGGGAACAAGTCTTTCGGTGTTAAAGCTATTGGTGCTGTGAATACCGTCCGTGTCCAAAGGGACGGATTACTGGATGGTTTTAACACGGACGAGGCTGGGTTTACGCGAGACTTTCAAGAGCATGGTGTTGGTATCCGGGGAAAAAGCATTGCCTTGATAGGGGCCGGCGGCGGCGCCAAGGCTGTCGCTTTCGGCTTGGCGGGCCAAGAGCCTTCAGAGATACGCATCTTTGATGTGGACGGCTCAAAGGCCGAAGCCCTGGCCAAGAACATCAAGATTTATTATCCCCATATCGGTATTGCGTGCGTCCCGGCCGCAGAGAAGCTGGATGTTCCGGACGCGGATATCCTGATCAACGCCACGCCCGTCGGCATGAAGGCTGAAGACCCTTTGCTTGTCAAAAAGGAATGGCTCAGGGCCGGCCTGTTCGTTTATGACTTGATTTACAATCCCGCCGAGACTAAACTATTAAAGGCAGCGAAGGCTGCCGGATGTCAGGCAGCCAATGGGTCAGGAATGCTTTTGTATCAAGGGGCCCTGGCTTTTGAGCACTGGACAGGGAAGCCGGCGCCAGTTGAGGTGATGAGGAAGGCGCTTGAAGGAGGCATGCGTGTTTGAAGTGATGCAGATGGTATTTGTTTTTCTCTTTGCGATTTGTATCGGGAGTTTCCTGAACGTCTGTATCTATCGCATGGGCCGTGAGCAGTCCATCATCGCGCCGGCTTCGCATTGTCCTTCCTGCAATCACCCGATCCGCTGGTATGACAACATTCCCTTGCTTAGCTATATCCTGTTGCGCGGCCGCTGTCGCGACTGCCGCAAGCCGATCTCTTTTCGGTATTTTCTGGTCGAGCTTTTGACGGGCGTTCTGTTTTTGATGCTGTATCATCGTTTCGGCCTGAGCGTGTCGTTTTTTGTTTTCGGTGCCTTCGTTTGTGGCCTGATCATCGCGACGTTCGTTGATATTGATTTTCAGATCATTCCCGACGAAGTCAGCGTCGGCGGCCTTGTCATGGGGCTGCTCGCCAGCGTCATCTTTCCCCAGGTCCAGCAAATGCCGACACATCTGTTGGGTTTGCGCGCCTCGCTCTTGGGTATTGTTGTGGGCGGCGGGACGCTGTGGATCCTCGGCCTGGCCGGAGATTTTATCTTCAAAAAAGAGTCCATGGGGGGAGGGGACATCAAGCTCCTGGCCATGGTCGGATCGTTTTTGGGCTGGCAGGCGGCCCTTTTGTCTTTGCCTCTGGCGTCTCTTTTCGGCGCCGTGGTCGGGATCATCATCAAACTGAGGACTAAAGAAAGCGTCATCGCCTTCGGGCCGTATCTGGCGCTGGGGGCATTGTTGTGTCTGTTTTGGATGGACCGCATCCTGGCGTATTTATTCGGCCTGTAGGCCGTTGAAGGGGGCAATCATGTTGAGATTTCTGACTGCGGGTGAGTCGCACGGCCGTTGCATGGTGGCGATCCTGGAAGGGGTTCCGGCCGGCTTGAAGCTGGATTTGAAAGAGATGAACATGGAGTTGAAGCGCCGCCAGTTGGGTTACGGCCGCGGCGACCGTATGAAGATCGAAGGGGACAACGTCGAGATCCTTTCCGGCGTCAGGAACGGCCTGACTCTCGGCAGCCCTATCGGCCTTTACGTCAAGAACAATGATTTCCGCATCGATGAATTGATCGCGTTGACCAACCCCAGGCCAGGCCACGCGGATTTGGTGGGGTGCCTCAAATACGGCCATCAGGATATCCGTAACGTCCTGGAGAGGGCCAGCGCCCGCGAAACGGTCTGCCGGGTCGCCGCCGGGTCCGTCTGCAAGCTTTTTTTGAAAGAGTTCGATATTTCGGTCTCAAGCGAAGTCGTGATGATCGGCGGCGAGACGGATAAGGAACGCATGAAGAAGAGGATCGACGCGGCGCGCAAACACCTGGATACGGTCGGAGGCAGTTTTGCGGTCACGGCCAAAGGGCTGCCTCCCGGAGTCGGCAGTTATGCCGCCGCCGACCGCCGCCTGAACGCGCTCTTGGCAGGGGCTGTCATGTCGATCCCCGCCATCAAGGCCGTGGAGGTCGGGCTCGGCGTGGAATATGCGCGCGCCCTGGGTTCGAAGGTGCATGACGCTATTTATTACGCGAAGGATAGAGGTTATTTCCGCAAGACGAACCATGCCGGAGGGATCGAAGGCGGCATGACGAACGGCGAGCCGGTGGTCTTGAAATGCACCATGAAACCGATCGCCACCATCGGCAAACCCCTGGATTCCGTAGATATCGTGACAAAGAGGGCTGTCAAGGCGGCGGTGGAACGCTATGACACATGTGCCGTGGAAGCGGCGGCCGTGGTCGCGGAATCTGCCGTGGCTATTGTCCTGGCCCAGGCATTTTTGGAAAAATTCGGCGGAGACAGCATTACGGAGACAAAGAGAAATTACAAGGGGTATATGAGGTCTTTGTAGTCCGCATATCTTCTGCGATGCGAGAAAGTTAAGGCCCTGGCAATACGAAGTTGCCGGGGCCTTTTGTTCGTTTGCGGCCCTGGCGTTTTCCCCGTTTGCGGCTGTCGAGTTGAACCAAAAGCCCAGGCATGAAGCAAGGAATTGGTTGACCATCCTTACCTTATTATGATAAAATTCTTTCACTATGTCGTATAAGCACTAACGTAATTTTTGGCCCCTTGGAACAAGCGGGCCGGGAGCATCGGGCTGAAATGAAGAATATCTACCTTGTAGGATTTATGGCTACAGGCAAGACCGCCGTGGCAAAAGTTCTGGCCAGCCGCCTGAATTTAAAGCTCGTGGACATGGATGCCGAGATCGAAGAAAAGGAAAAGATGCCTATTAGCGAGATCTTCCGGCTTAAGGGGGAGCCTTATTTTCGCGGGCTTGAAAAAGAGTTCGTTAAACGCCTGACGGGCAGGAAAGGACAGGCCGTTGCCTGCGGCGGCGGGGTGTTCGCCGACCCTGAAAATATCGACAGGATGAAGAAAGACGGCATTGTTATATGTTTGACGTCGAGGCCCGAGACTATCTTGAGGCGTGCGGCCGCGAACGCCTCGCGTCCTTTGTTGAATGTCGCGGACCCCAAAAAAAAGATCGAGGAGCTTTTAGAGAAGCGGCAGCCTTTTTATGCCCAGGCGCACCACACGATCGACTGCGACGCCTTAAGCGTCGAGGAGAGCGCGCAGGCGGTTTTAAGCATTCTTCAACATGAACGACTTTGAAGCCCTTGTTTTATTGAATATGGTGAAGGGGATCGGCAGCATCCGTATGCGCAGGCTCTTGGATGCTTTCGGTTCTCCCGCGGATATTTTTAAGGCGACACCCCAGAGACTGGTCGAGGCTGCCGGCCTGACTCCTTTTTTGGCGCGGGCGGTGCTTGCGGCGCCCGGTCAGATGGATCCGCTGGCTGAGATCCGCAGGGCGGATACGCTCGGCATCCGCATCATGACCATGGCCGACGAAGATTATCCCGCGGGCCTGCGCGCGATCCCGGACCCGCCGGGCGTCCTTTACGTCAAAGGGGATCTCTTGCCATGCGATGCCAATGCCCTGGCCGTCGTCGGTTCCCGGGGTGCGTCGCTTTACGGCCTTTCGAGCGCGCGGGTCTTCAGTTCCCGGCTTTCCGAATACGGCCTGACGGTCGTTTCCGGCCTGGCCCGGGGCATCGATACCGCCGCCCACCGGGCCGCCCTCGATGCCTCAGGGCGGACGATCGCCGTTTTGGGCAGCGGGCTGGAATGCATTTATCCGCCGGAGAACGAAGAAATGTTCCGCCAGATCGCTTCCACCGGCGCGGTGGTATCCCAATTCCCCCTGCAGATGCCGCCTTTGCCGCAGAATTTTCCGATGCGCAATCGTATCATCAGCGGCCTGTGTAAAGGCGTTCTCGTGGTCGAGGCGTCGGCGAAAAGCGGCGCGTTGATCACGGCACGCTGCGCCTTAGAGCAGGGCCGGGAGGTCTTCGCGCTCCCCGGCGAGATTTCCCGTCCGAACGCCTGCGGGGTCAATGCCCTGATCAAGGACGGGGCGTGTCTGGTGACGCGGCCGGAAGAGATCCTGGAGGCTCTCAAGCCGCTCTTGAGTTTTTCAGAAGAGCCTCGCCCGGAGCAGGAAACAGGGACCCCGGGCAGGGATGCATGGGAAGAAGATCCTCGGGAGCATGTCCGGGACGTCTGGCAATCCTTGGATGGAGAACCGGCGCACATCGATAATATCGCACAAAAAACGGGCTTAAGCATTCCAGAGATCCTTTCGATCTTAGTCGAACTTGAACTCAAAGGGGTTGTCCGCAGATTTCCTGGCCAGTCGTTCACCAGGAACGCGAGTTGATACCTCAAAAGGGAGCCATGTCGAAAAAAGCCATTGTTATTGTAGAGTCGCCTGCCAAGGCCAGGACGATCTCCAAATTCCTCGGTAAGGATTTTTCCGTCGTCAGTTCCATGGGGCATATCGTGGACCTGCCGCAGAAGAAGCTGGGGGTGGAGATCGATAACGAATACAAGGCGGAATACGTCGTCATCCCCGGCAAGAAGAAGCTTTTGAGCGAATTGAAAAAAACAGCCAAGGATGCGGACGCCATTTATTTCGCGACCGACCCTGACCGGGAGGGCGAGGCGATCGGCTGGAACCTGAAAGAGTGGATGTCTTTGAAAAAGCAGGAGGTCTTCCGGGTCGAGTTCCATGAGATCACCAAGGACGCGATCGCCGAGGCCTTTCGTTCGCCGCGCGTCTTTAACGAAGACCGCATCCGCGCCCAGCAGGCCCGGCGCATCTTAGACAGGATCGTCGGATATTTCCTGAGTCCTTTGTTATGGCGCAAGGTGACGCGGGGCCTGAGCGCGGGGCGCGTCCAATCAGTGGCCCTGCGGCTGATCGTCGATCGCGAAAAGGAGATCCAGGCTTTTGTGCCACAGGAGTATTGGAGCATCGATGCGGAATTCAAGAAGAGCGAAGGCACGGCTAAGGAAGCAAGGGTCTTCAAGGCGTCTTTAGAAAAGATCGACGACCAGAAAATCCAGATCGCAAGCGAAGAAGAGGCGAAAAAGATCGTCGCAGACCTCGGGACAAAGGATTTCAGGGTCGAGAGCGTCGACAAAACGGTCAAGTCGCGTTCTCCTCTGGCGCCGTTCATCACGAGCACCCTGCAACAGGACGCCTTCAACAAGCTGAGGTATTCGGCGACCAAGACGATGTTCATCGCCCAGCAGCTTTATGAAGGCATTGAGGTGGGTGAGGAAGGCCCTGTGGGATTGATCACGTATATGCGTACCGATTCGACCCAGGTGGCGCAGGTGGCTTTGAGCGAGGTCCGGTCTTTTGTTTCTTCCGTGTACGGCGCGCCTTATCTGCCGGAATCCCCCCGGGTCTATAAGTCCAAAAAACTCGCGCAGGAAGCCCATGAGGCCATCCGGCCGACCAGCGTCAAGCGCACGCCGAAAGATATGCAGCCGTATCTGACGCCGGAACAACTTAAATTATACGAACTCATCTGGAAACGTTTTGTGGCGTCCCAGATGAACCCGGCCCAGATGGAGCAGACATCCGTCGTGATCCGCGCGGACCGGTATGCCCTGAAGGCGACGGGCTCCAGGGTTGTTTTTGACGGTTTCAGCGTCCTGTATAAGTCTGAAGACGATGCCGAGGAAGAGGCCAAAAAAGAGTTGCCGGCCCTGGCCGCGGCGGACGCCCTGACCCTGGTCAAGCTTGAGCCGGGCCAGCATTTTACCAAGCCGCCGGCCCGCTATTCAGAAGGCTCTCTCATCAAGGCTCTCGAAGAGGATGGGGTGGGTCGTCCCAGCACCTACGCGCCGACGATCGCGACGGTCGTGTCGCGGGATTACGTGCGCCGGGAGAAAGGATATCTGATACCTACGGACTTAGGGATCAAGGTGAGCGAGCTATTGGTCAGCTATTTCCCCCAGGTCATGGATGTGTCTTTTACGGCGCACATGGAAGAAGAGCTGGATATGATCGAGGACGGCAAGGCCGACTGGGTCAAGATCCTGAACGAATTTTACGCGCCGTTCAAGGAGAAGCTGGATTTTGCGGCGCAGGACATCAAAAAAGAGGTCATCTATACCGACGAGATCTGCGACAAGTGCGGCAAGCCCATGGTCGTCAAATGGGGGCGCAAAGGCAAGTTTTTGAGCTGTTCGGATTATCCTACCTGCAAAAATTCAAAATCCATTTCTTCGGGCGTCAAGTGCCCTGCTCCCGGGTGCGGCGGCGACCTCATCCTGAGGCGGTCTTACCGTGGCCGTTCGTTTTACGGTTGCAGCAATTATCCGAAGTGTACCTTTACGTCACGCGACCTGCCTTCAACGGAAGAAGGCCCGTCTGCCGACGAGCACCCGGCCGCAGATGCGCAGGAAAAGAGCGCGTTGCCGCCGGAAGGCGAAGAAAACGCCGGTTCTTGATATCGCGTTGTATCTTTATTCCTTCGTGACGCCCCATGAAAACGAAAGATTTTAAGGGAATCCTTAAAACAAATATCCTGGTTTGCGACGGGGCCCTCGGGACCGTGTTTTACGAGAGAGGGTTGTCTCCGGGCCGTCCCTGTGAACATCTTAACGCCGCCCGTCCTGAGGCGGTCCTGGCTTTGCATCGGGAATATATCGATGCCGGCTGCGATATCATCCAGACCAATACTTTTGGCGCCAACAAAGTCAAGCTTGCCGCCTATGGTCTCCAGAAAGAAGCGGGGGCGTTGAATCGGGCCGGGGTGAAGGTCGCGCGGGAAGCCGTTGGGAGCCGCCAGGATATATTCATTGCCGGGTCTATCGGTCCCCTGGGCCGTTCTCCCCTTGAACAGGACCTGTCCGAAGAGGAGGCCCGCGCCGCGTTTCAAGAACAGATTTTGGCCTTAGGCGAAGCCGGGGTCGATCTTTTTGTCCTTGAGACGTTCCAGAGCTTGAAAGAACTGCGCCTGGCTTTGGATGTGTGTCGGTCCGTTTCTTCGCTTCCCGTCGTCTGCCAGATGTCGTTCCGGGAAAATATGAACACGGTCCTGGGGGAAGACATGCGCCAGGTGGTCCAGGAATTGGAAGCCGGGGGTACGGATGTCATCGGGGCCAATTGCGGCCTGGGTCCGGCGCACATCCTGGAAGCCGCCCGCCGGCTCGTGTCGTTGTCATCCGGTTTTGTCTCAGCCCAGCCGAACGCGGGTTATCCGCAAGTCGTCGAGGGCCGCACGTATTATCTGACGACGCCGGAATACTTCGCGCAATACGCCTTGGCTTTGAAAGAGGCGGGCGTGAATATCATCGGAGGCTGCTGCGGGATCACCCCTGCGCATATCCGTCTGGCGGCCCGGGCCGTCAAGGGGGCGGCGCCAGCGCGGCGTTCCGCGGAGGTTTTCCCTTTTCACGCCTATGCGGCGAAGAGGTCTTCGTCTATCGCCGATAAACTGACCAGCGGCCGTTTCACCGTGATCGCGGAACTTCTGCCGCCGAAAAATGCGGACATTCAGAAGATGGGGGCGGCGGCCGAGTTGTTGAAAGCAGGCGGCGCCGATGTGGTCAGCGTGCCTGAAAACCCTTTGGGACAGAGCCGCATGAGTTCCGTCATGGCCGCGGCTTGCATCAAAGAACGCACGGGGCTGGAGGCGATCTTCCACTTTACGTGCCGTGACCGCAACCTTATCGGTATTCAGTCGGATCTCTTGGGAGCGCACGCCTTGGGCTTGACAGGGCTTTTGGCGGTCACCGGGGACCCTGCAGGGCTCGGTCCCCACGGCAAGGCCACAAGCGTCTATGACCTCAACGCGATCCAGCTCATCACGCTCGTCGTGAACATGAACCGCCATATGGGGCTGGATATGTGCGTCGGGGCGGCTTTCAATCCGAACGCGAAAAATATCGACGCCCAAGTGTCTTATTTGCGGCGCAAGGTGGATGCCGGGGCGCGTTTTATCATGACGCAACCCATTTTTGAGGCTTCCGCGATCCTGGAGACCCACGATCGGATCAAGTCCATGGGGGTGCCTGTTTTTTACGGGGTTCTCCCCCTGGTCAGCAGCAAAAACGCAGAATTTCTTCATAACGAGGTTCCGGGGATCTCTATCCCCGAGGAGATCCGCCGGCGCATGCGGATCGACGATAAGGAAAGCGCGGCCCGGGAAGGCGAGGCGATCGCCATGGAGATCATTGAATCGGTCCGTGGCCGCGTCGACGGCATCTATCTTGTTTCTCCTTTCGGCCGCTATGATGTCAGCGCGCGCATCATCAAGACATTATCGGTCCGGCGGGATGCGGTGAGTCCTTCAGGACAAAAGGGAGGGGTTTCATGATCATTGTGACAGGGGCGGCGGGTTTTATCGGGAGTTGCTTTTTAGAAAAGCTTAATCGCGAGGGGGTCGATGACATTGTGGCCGTCGACAGACTCGATGATTCTGATAAATGGCGGGGCCTGGCGAACAAACGCATCCAGGATTACCTCGACAAGGATGAACTTCTCGAGCGCGTCCGCTCAAACCGCCTGCCGCGCGTGCGTCAGATCGTCCACATGGGGGCATGCAGTTCTACGACGTGCACGGACGCGCGGTTCGTCATGGACAATAATTATGCGTATTCCCGGGAGCTGGCCTTGTGGGCGTTCCGGCACAAAACACCGTTTTTGTACGCTTCTTCGGCGGCGACATACGGAGACGGAGAGCTCGGCTTTGACGACGATCCAGCTCTTTTGACGCGCTTGCGTCCCTTGAACATCTATGGATACTCCAAACATCTTTTTGATCTATGGATCCAGGCGCATGGCCATGCCCGCAGGGCCACGGGCCTGAAGTTTTTTAATGTGTTCGGCCCCAACGAGTATCACAAGGGAGACATGGCAAGTGTTTTGTGCCGGCGCTTTGATGAGATCGTTGCCGGAGGGGATTTCCGCCTTTTTAGATCCTACCGCGCCGGTTACGGGGACGGCGAACAGAAAAGAGATTTTATTTATGTCAAGGACGCGATAGAGGCGGTGTTTTTCTTTGTCGTCCATCCCGGCAAAACGGGCCTCTATAACCTGGGGACAGGCGCGGCGCGCAGCTGGAACGATCTGGCAAAAGCGCTTTTTGCCGCGTTGGGGCAGAAGCCGAGGATCTCTTATATCGAAATGCCTCAGGAGCTCAGGGGCCGTTACCAGTATTTTACGCAGGCCAAGATGGAACGATTGAGGAAGGCGGGTTTTACGGCGGCTTTCCGTTCTTTGGAGGAATCCGTGGCCGACTACGCGGGGTATCTCAAGGGTAAGACATATTTGTGATGACCTTGAGGCTTACGGAAGGGGAAGACGGATTTAGGGCCAGACGCATAAAAGAGGATCGGCATGGAACGTCATATCGAGAAATTTTTGCGGTATCTGGAGATCGAGAGAAACGCCTCAAGCCATACGATCGAGAACTACAAGGCCGATCTTCATGAGTTCGGCGCTTTTTTGAAGGACGCGCCCATCGAAAGCGTGGATTATCTGACCATCCGCCGTTTCCTGGCGCATCTGAAGGAGCGCAATCTGACGTCGCGCAGCACGGCGCGCAAATTGTCGAGCTTGCGCAGTTTTTTCAGGTTCCTCGTCAAGGACGGTTACCTCAAGATCAATCCTACGGATGCCGTGGCGTCTCCCAAGCAGCAGAAGTATCTGCCGAAGTTTTTGACGGAAAACGACGTGGTCAGCTTGATCGAGGCGCCGGACGAGACGACGGTGCAGGGCCTCAGGGACCGGGCGATGCTGGAAACCCTTTACTCCACGGGCATGAGGATCTCGGAGCTGATGGGCCTCAAGGAAGAGGATGTCGATTTTATCGGTGGGACCGTCAAGGTCTACGGCAAAGGAAAAAAAGAAAGGTTGTTGCCTGTCGGCGACCGCGCCCTGAAGGCCATCCGCAATTATCTCAAGAAGCGCAACGCCGTATCGCGGTCCATTTTTTTGAATAAGAACAAAAAGGCCCTCGGGGCGCGGGGATTCCGCAAGATCCTTAATAAATATGTCCTCAAGGCAAGTCTCAAAGAGCACATATCCCCGCATACCCTGCGTCATTCATTCGCGACCCACCTGTTGAACCGCGGGGCGGACCTGCGCTCGGTCCAGGAACTCCTGGGTCACGCGAACCTTTCGACGACACAGATATACACGCACTTAACGACTGAAAAACTCAAGAGCGTCTACGAAAAGGCGCACCCGCGCGCCTAAAAAAAGTAAGCGGGTACACGGGTCCGCGGGTGCTGGGGTTTAAGAATCTTAATTCGCCAACTTGAAAACTCGTTTACGCGTTGCACAGACCATGATCTATTTTTTCTATGATATTCTTTTAGCCATTGCGGCCCTTGTCTATCTGCCGTTTTATGCGGTTCGCGGCCGGGTCCACGGCCGGATCCTGAGCCGTATCGGTTTTTTCTCCGCTGGAGAATGGCAGGCGCCCGAAGGCCAGAAGACGATCTGGATCCATGCCGTCAGTGTCGGAGAGGCCAGGGCCACGGAGTCCCTTGTACGGCTCTTTCGCAGCCGCTGGCCGCAGGCCCGGATCGTCGTCTCGACGGTCACGCCCACGGGCTATGTGATCTTAAAGAAGATATTGAGGGACAACGAACTTGCCGTGTTCGCGCCCCTGGACCTTTCCTGGGTCGTCAGAAAATTCTTAAGGGTGCTGCGCCCGTCCCTGCTCGTGATCATGGAGACTGAGCTTTGGCCCAACCTGATCCGTCTGGGCTCTGCCGCAGGCGCCCGTGTCGTTATCGTCAACGGCCGCATATCCGACAGGTCTTTCGCCGGTTACAAAAGGCTTGCCTGGCTGATCGGCCCTGCCTTAAAACATATCAGTCTTTTTTGCATGCAGAGCCGGGAATCCGCCGACAGGATCATCGCGATGGGCGCCGGTGCCGGGCGGGTGCATGTCACGGGCAATATCAAATTTGACATCGGCAGCGATTTTTCCAGGCCGGCATTTCTGAGAAAATTACGTACGTTGACCAAAGACCAGGTGCTCCTGGTCGCCGGTTCGACCCATGAGAACGAAGAAGAGATGATCCTCGGGATCTACAAGTCCCTGCGCAAGGATTTTGCCGGCCTGCGCCTGGTGATCGCGCCCCGCCACTTAGAGAGGTTCGACAAGATCCGCAGGCTTGTACGCGTCAACGGCCTGGAGGCGGTGCGCCCGTCGCGGCTGGAGACTTTTTTGAGCGGACAGGTGGCCCTTCTGGATACGATGGGAGACCTCATGGCGCTTTATGAGCTGGCGGACGTTGTTTTTGTCGGCGGGAGTCTTGTCGCAAAAGGCGGCCATAACCCTATTGAGCCGGCGGTGTTCGGCAAGCCGGTCCTTTTCGGCAGCCATATGGATAATTTCAGGGAGATCCGCGATACGTTCATTCGGCAGGGGGCCGCGATCGAAGTGGAGACCGCGCCGTCTCTGGAGTATGAGTTGCGCCGCCTCCTGGCGAGCCCGGCGGAACGCAAGGCACTCGGCGAGAAGGCCCGGGAGCTTTTGAACCAGAACAGGGGCGCGACAGAACGCACGGTTTTAGAGATCGCCAGGGAGATGAAGCTATGAAGGGGCTTGAGTCCTTTTACGGCCGGGGCCGGATCACGGCGGCATACATCCTGTTGTTTCCTCTTCTGTTGGTCCTTTCCTGTGTCTATGGCGTTGCGGTCGTCTGCATCGCGTGGCTTTATCGCCGGGGGACGCTGGCATCATTGCGCCCGCGGAATTCCGTGATCAGCATCGGTAATATCACTCTGGGGGGCAGCGGCAAGACCCCCTTGGCCGAATATGCGGCGGCCAAGCTGTTTGAGGCCGGTTGTCCTGTTGCCGTGCTTATGCGCGGATACGGCCGACCATCGGTCAAAAAAGGCGTCGATGCCGGCAGCTTTGAGGCATTGGGCGACGAGGGGAGCATGATCGAAGAGAATGCAGGCGGCAGGTGGCGCGTTCTGGCCGGCCGGGATCGCGCGTTTCTCGTCAGAGAGCTTGAAGCCGGGGGTTTCCGCGGTGCGATCATCCTGGACGACGGGTTTCAGCACTGGCGTGTCAAGCGGGATTGCGATATCGTTGCGGTGGATGCAACCCGCCCTTTCGGCAACGGCTTATTGTTGCCTGCCGGCCATCTGCGCGAACCCAGGAGCGCCCTGAGGCGCGCTTCTGTTCTTTGCATGACGCGTTGCGATCAGGCCGCTCCGGAGGCCGTCGAGGCCCTGAAACGGACGCTCCTGCGGTTGAACCCAACGGCCCTGGTCGTTGAGACGGTCCACGAGCCGGCCGGCCTTTATGACTTGAAGATCAAAACTAAATTCGATACAGACGTCCTGCGGGGTGTCCCCGTCGGGCTTGTCTGCGGCATTGCCCAGCCGGGATCGTTTGAAAAGACGGTTGTGGCCATGGGCGGACAGGTCGTTTCCAGGGCATTCTTCAGGGACCATCATGTTTACAGTGCCGGGGACCTGTCGCGGTGTTGCCGCCGGGCCGTAGCCGCAGGCGCGCGCCTGATCGTGACGACACAGAAAGACGCCCAGCGCCTGGAGCGGCTTGCGCGCGCCACAAACCTGGGCATGGATATCCTGGTATTAAAAATAGGCGTACGTATCAGAAAGAACGAGGCAGAATTCAATGCTCGACTCCGTTCTCTATGTCCTTTTTAGATCCTGGGTGGGAGTGATGCGGTTTTTGCCGCTGGAGGCGTGGCTGGCGACGGCCAGGTTTGCGGCAGATATTTATCGCATGCTGGATGGCCGAAGGCGCAGGCGCGCCGCCGTCCACATCAAGATGGCCTTCCCGCACAAGACCCCTTTGGAGCGCAAGCGCATCCTGGTCGCCATGTACAGGAATTTCGCGCAGAGCATCGTCGAGACGCTTTATCTGCCCTATATGGACGCATCTTTTGTGAGACAGCATGTCGAGATCTCCGGGTGGGATATTTTCCAGGAGGCTGAGGCCAAAGGTAAGGGCGTTGTCTTTCTGGGGTGTCATGCGGGCAGCTGGGAATTGTCCAATATCGCCTGCGCATTTTTGATCGGCGGCGGGCGCTACGCCATGCTGGCGCGGCCCCAGGGAAAGACAAAGAAGATCGACGCATTCCTGAACAGCCTGCGCACGTCCAAGGGGTGCGGCGTGATCCGTGTCAATGAACTCAAAAAAATGGTCGAGCATCTTTCGCAGAACAAAGTCCTGGGGTCGGTCGCGGATCACGGCGGCCGGGAGGGGGTTTTGGTTCCGTTTTTCGGCAAGACAGCCAAGACGCCGACGGGAACGGTCAAGCTCGCCAAGAAACTCGGGGCGCCGATCATCCTCGCTTTCATGCATCGCAAGCATGGCGCCCATCACCAGATGTTTTTGGAAGCGTTCCATTCTTTCGGCGATGGGAGCGACGAAAAAAGCCTCGCCATCGACCTGACGGCCATCAATGCTGTCTTTGAAAAATGGATCCGCCTCTATCCCGAAGAATACCTCTGGTTTTTTAAAAGATGGAAATATTCTTCCCAGCGCCGCGTCCTTATTTTGAGCGACGGCAAGGCCGGGCACGTCAAGCAATCCCAGGCGCTGGCCAATATGGTTCATGATCTGGGTTTCGAGACGGAGATCCGCATCGCCGAGGTGCGGTTCAGGACGCGGGCATCGGCTGCGGGGCTCACCGTCATCGCCCGCTTTCTTGGCGCCGGCGCGGCGAGGGCCTGCCTGCGCTTTTTTCTGGATAAACGGACATATGACGAGGTCATGCGGGACGTTTTTGACGTGGTGATCTCCGCCGGTTCTTCGTTGGGCGCCGTCAATATCGCCGTGGCGCATGAAAACGATGCCGCCTCGATCGCGATCATGAAACCGGGCCTGCTGAGTTATGGACAATTAGATCTTGTGGTGATGCCCGAACATGACCGGCCGCCAAAAAAAGAGAACGTCATCATCATCACGGGTTCCCTGAATGACGTTTCGGCGGCATCCATGAATCGGGATTATGAGATGCTTTTGACCCGGCGGCCGCAGGCGGCGCAGCGCTCCGGTGGCCCGAAGATCGGTCTCTTGGTCGGCGGCAACTCCAGGTATTACGCCATAGGTGAGCCCCTCGCAGAAGTTCTCGTTTCGGAGTTGCGGCGGCTCCAGCAGGAGACGGCCGCCAGTCTTCTTGTCACGACCTCGCGCAGAACGCCTGAGCCTGTGGTGCGTATGTTGCGCGAGGCCTTTGCTTCCCGGGAGGACTGCAAGCTATTCGTCGATGCGGCCCGGGACAATCCGCCAGGGACGGTCGGCGGCATTCTCTATACCAGCGATATCCTTATCGTTTCCGGCGAGAGCATTTCCATGGTTTCGGAGGCCGTGGCCAGCGCCAAGCCTGTTGTCGTCTTTGAGCCGGAACGCCTGGCAGGACACAATAAGGTCCGCAGATTCCTTGAAAAAATGCAGGCGGACGGGCGTATTTATTTGGTTAAAACCTCCGGGATTTATGATAAGCTATCTTGGATTATCAGGACAAAACCCCTTGCCGTCAAGATGGATACGCGCGCAGGCGTTGTTGAAGCCCTGAAGGGAATCATTTGATAAGTTCGTGGTATGTCCGGTGATATTTTAAGACAATGAATATTCTGCAGATCTTGCCGCAATTAAATGTCGGGGGTGTGGAGACAGGTACGGTCGATCTGGCCAAATACCTGATAAGGCACGGCCATCGTTGTGTCGTCGTATCCGCCGGAGGCAACCTGGTCGATGAACTGCGGGGGGCGGGTATTTCTCATTACGAGCTCCCCGTAGAGAGCAAGGCATTTTGGGTCATGTTTAAGGCCGCGGCCGAGCTCGGCCGCATCATCGCCCGGGAAAAGATCGACGTCGTCCATGCCCGTTCGCGCGTTCCGGCGTGGGTCGGTTTCATGGCTTGCCGCAAGACGGGGACTGCGTTCGTGACGACGGCGCACGGGCATTACAGCCGGCATATTTTCAGCTATATGATGGGATGGGGCAAGTATACGATCGTGCCGAGTTCCGTGATCGGCAAACATATGATGGAAGATTTCGGCGTTCCCCTGGCCAACATCCGCCTTATCCCCCGCAGTGTGGACTTGGAGAGGTTTGCGTTCCGCGGCCCGCGGGCCCGCAAGAACAAGGAATTCGTGATCGGCGTTATCGGCCGCATCACGCCGATCAAAGGACAGATCTATTTCCTGAAAGCGATGGCACGCATCCTGCGTTCTGCGCCTTACGTCAGAGGATGGATTGTCGGCAGTGTTTCCCAGGGAAAAGACAATTATATGGAAGAGCTTGAGGTTTGGACGCGCCGTCTGGGGCTTTCGGAAGCGGTGAGTTTCCTGGGAAACAGGCGCGATATCCCAGAGGTTTTGAAGGGGCTGGACGCCCTGGTTATGCCTTCCATCGCCGAAGAGTCTTTCGGCCGCGTGGTCGTCGAGGCGCAGGCCGTCGGCGTCCCGGTGATCGCCTCCCGCGTCGGCGGTGTCGTCGAGATCATCGAGGACGGCCGAGACGGGCTTTTGGTTTTTCCCAAAGATGATGAGGCGATCTCGCAGGCCGCCCTCAGGCTGATCGGCGAGCCGGCCCTGGCCGGGCGCCTTATTGAGGCCGGCCGCAGGAAGGTCGAAGAAAAATATTCCTTAGAGAAGATGGCCTCTGACACTTTGGCCGTCTACGAGGAGGCCGTGAACGTCACGCGTATCCTTGTCATCAAATTCAGCGCCGTGGGCGACGCGATCCTGGCGATTCCGTCGTTGAAGGCGCTCAAGAAAAAATATCCTGCCTCACAACTGGTTTGTCTGGCCGGGGTGGGGGCTGCGGAAGTCCTGGAGAGGTGCCCTTTCATCGACGAACTTCTTGTCTGCGATTTTAAAGGCAAGGACAAGGGGTGGAGAGGGTTCGTGCGGCTGGCCCGCAAGCTTCTCGCCAGGAGGTTCGACTGCGTCGTCGATCTCCAGAATAATAAGAAAAGCCATCTTTTGAGTTATGCGACGATGAGTCCGCATCGTTACGGTTACGATAACGGGAAATTCAGTTTTCTTTTGAACCATCGCATCAAGGGCGCCAAGGATTTGCTGGCGCCTGTGGAGCACCAGTTCCGCGTCCTGGGGATGATGGATGTCGCCTACGACACAGAGACGCTGGACCTCTGGCCGTCGGCCGAGGATGAGGCCTTTGCGGACCATTTCCTGAAAGGGCATGTGGCAGACGGTAAGCCCGTCATCGGCATCAATATCGGCGCAAGCCCTCGCTGGGAATCGAAACGCTGGATCGCTTCGCGTTTTGCCAGGCTCTGCGACGCCCTGGAAGAGAGAGGGTGCCGTGTGGTCCTGACGGGCGCTGCCAGCGATGCGGCCTTTGCCAAAAAGATCCTGGAGACGGCCAAGAGCCGTCCGGCCTGCGCCGTTGCGCAGACGACGATCATGCAGCTGGCGGCCCTCATCGGTCGTTGTCAGGTTTACGTGACGGGCGATTCCGCGCCCATGCACGTGGCGGCGGCCATGCACGTTCCTTTTGTGGCGCTCTTTGGGCCTACGGACCCCAGGAGGCATTTGCCGTCGGGTGTGCGCTGCGTCGCGCTCCAGAAGGGGTGCCGGCCGTGTTATCGGGACACATGCGCCAAAAAGACGCACCCCTGCATGAAGGGCATTCTTGTGGAAGACGTCCTGGCAGCCGTCGAACAATTTGCGGGGGATCCTGTATGAACATTCTGATCTTGACCAATCATCTGAATTACGGCGGCGTCAGCGTCTACGTGCATCAGCTGGCCGCTTTGCTTGTCCGTAAATACGGGGCGAAGGTCTTTATCGGGTCACGCGGAGGAGACCTGGAAGCGGAGCTCAAGCGGGACGGCATCGCGCATATTCGTTTGCCGTTGACGACCAAGTGCGAGGTGAGCCCGAAGGTCCTTGTGTCTGCACTGAAACTTAAAGGCCTGGTCCGCCGCGAGAAGATCGACGTGATCCATGCCAATACCCGCGTCACGCAGGTCTTGGGGTCCCTGGTGTCTCTGCTGACCCGCAGGCCCATGGTGACGACGTGCCATGGGTATTTCAAAAGGCGCCTGGGACGCGTATTCATGCCGTGCTGGGGCCGCAGGGTCATCGCCATCAGCGATCAGGTCCGGGACCATCTCGCCTATGATTTCGATGTGCCGACGGACAGGATCGACCTGGTCTATAATGGTATCGACCCGCAGCGGTTTGTCGCTCATGCCGCCGCGGAGCTCGCCAGCCAAAAACAGGCGTGGGGGATCGATGCAGGCAAGTTGGTGGTTGGCCATATCGGCCGGCTTTCTTCCGTCAAGGGGCAGAAATATATGCTGTTGGCGGCCGATATCCTTCGGGCGCGGCGGCCGGAACTCCGCTGGGTGATCGTCGGCGACGGCAACGAAGGCAAACATCTGCGGCAATTGATCGCCGAGAAAAAACTGCAAGACATTGTGCGTCTGTGTCCGTCGGCGGGCAATACCTCTCTGGCGCTTGCCGCCATGGATGTTTTTGTCATGCCTTCTCTGCAGGAGGGGCTGGGGATCTCGATTCTGGAGGCCCAGGCCCAGGGGGTGCCTGTCGTGGCGTCGCGCGTCGGGGGGATCCCGACGGTCATCGAGGACGGTGTCACGGGGCTTTTGGTTTCGCCGGGTGATCCGCCGGCTATCGCGGCCGCTGTCGAAAGACTGTTGGAGGACCGATCCCTGGCGCAGGCGACCGTATCGAGGGCCAAAAAGAGGGTCGCGGAAGCATTCTCGCTGGATTCCATGACGCAGAAGACACAGGCGGTTTATCAATCTGTCTTATGAAAAAAACTTTATCGAAAGCCGCAGTTTATCTGTTTACTTTTGTCCTGACAGGGTTCATCGTTTTGTGTGTGCATCTGTTTTACGACGGCCCAAGCGCTGCCATCCTTATGTATCACAGCGTCGGGGCTTCCAACGGCCGGATGACCTGTCTGGATGTGACAGAAGAGGCTTTTGCGCGACAGATGGCATTTTTGCACGCCCGCGGGTTTCACGTGATCCGTCTGGAGGAGCTGGCCGGCATCCTGAGGCGGGGAGAGAAGGTGGGGCCCAGGACGGTCGTGATCACTTTCGACGACGGTTATGACAATAATTACACCAAGGCTTTTCCGATCCTGAAAAAATACGGCTTGCCGGCAACAATATTTGTGATCGCCGGCCGCCTGGGAGAAAATTATGATGTTGCCAGGGGCATCTCGACCCGTATCATGACGCGGGAGATGATGCAGGAAATGGTCGCCTCGGGGCTTGTCGATATCGGTTCCCACACGACGCATCATTATTATCTGCCCGATGTCCAAAGCGAGTCTCTTCTGTGGGAGGAGATCCGGGGTTCCAAGACGTTCCTGGAATCGGTTGTCGGTGCGCCTGTCGTTTCTCTGGCGTATCCCCTGGGAGGTCATACGCGTTCCACCGAGGAGATGGCGCGCCGGGCGGGTTACGAGGTGGCTGTCGGGACCAACAGGAAGGACCCGCGCGCGGGCACGGACCTTTTTGCCCTCAAGCGTATCAGGATTTCGCAGTCTTCGAGCAATATGCTCATATTCTTTCTGGAAGCCAGCGGCTATTACCCGCGCCTTAAGAGACTTGCATCATGAATATATTTCGAAAAAAACAATTGCCGTTCTCGGCACAGGAACGCATCGTGATCGTCGAGGTCAATTGGCTGGGAGACGTTCTTTTTTCGACGCCAGCCATCCGCGCGATCCGCAAGAAACACCCTGGTGCTTATATCGCGGCCCTGGTTGTGCCTCGCTGCAAGGTCCTTCTGATGGGTAATAATTATCTTGACGAGGTGATCACGTTGGACGAAGGGGGGCGCTACAAGGGTTTCGCCGGCAAGCTGCGGCTTGTCCGAGACCTCAGGGTCAGGCGTTTCAACGTCGCTTATATCTTTCGTCCGTCCCTGACACGGACGCTGTGTCTTTTCTTGGCGCATGTCCGCAGGCGCATCGGCTTTGCCACCAAAAAGACGGCCTTCTTTTTGACGGACAGGGTTGTTTTTCCGAAAGAGAAGCTGCACCGCGCCGATATTTATTATTATCTCGTCACGGGCTCCAGGATCCCTGCCGGCGAGCGTTATTGCGATTATTTTGTCTCTCCCGACGACAGGGATTTTATTGAGAATTTCCTCAAGAAACACCATCTGGGCCAGGAGAAGAATCTTGTGACGCTTCATGTGGGCGGCAACTGGGATCTCAAGCGATGGCCGAAAGAACGCTTTGCGCAGTTGATAGACGTCCTTAAAGAAGAGTATCAGATGGACGTGGTGATCTCGGGGGCTTACAGCGAACATGACCTGGCCAAAGAAATCTCTTCTTTGACGCGCTCCAAGCCGTTTATCGCCTGCGGATTGACGACGCTCAAGCAGTTGGGGGTCCTTTTTCAGAAGAGTGCCATCGTGATCTCGGCCGATTCTGGGCCCTTGCACGTGGCCGCCGCCGTGGGCGCGCGCGTCCTGTCCCTCTACGGCCCGACATCGCCGGAATTAACAGGCCCCTTGAGCCGCGACGAACTCCCGGTCTTGTGCGGACAGCAGGCCCCCACATGTCAGGTCCCCTGTTATAACCTGGAATGCAGGGATAATGTGTGTATGAGTTCGATCACCGTCGAACAGGTGATCGGCGAACTGGAGAAACGCGGATGGCTGAAGGCCAGGCAGTGAACAAGATCCTTTACATCACCATGAGCAATCTCGGCGACGCCGTGATGGGGCTGCCGGCTTTTGATTTTTTGAGGCGGGAGTGTCCGACGGCGCGCATCACTGTCGTCGCCGCGCCGCGCACCAAGTGTCTTTTTGAACATCATCCCGACGTGGCGGAATTGATCGTTTTTGACAAGCATGCCCCTTTAAGGGAGAAGATTGCGCTTTATCGGAGGCTGAAAAAAGCACAATTCGACGTCATCATCGATCTCAAGAATACTTTTTACCGCTGGGCCCTGAGGTCCCGCCGCAAGAACCCTCTGCGCAACCGTTATCCTTCCTGGGCCGTGCATTTTTATCAAAAACATCTTTTTAAGGCGGTCAGCGCCTTGCGCGGCCCGGCGGTCACCGCCGATGAGTTTAGGGAATTGGACGGTCCCCGGAATCCGTCTTTCATCAGCCACAAGGACAGCGATGCGCTTTTAGAACTGTTGCGGCGCCATGGCGTGGAGGTCGGTGAAGAATTTGTCCTGATGGTGCCCGGTTCGCGCAGCAATTTGAAACGATGGTCGGTCCGCGGATATGCGCAGGTGATCGGGGAGTTCCAGAAGGAATACGGCAAGACGGTCGTTGTGGCCGGGGACCGTGACGACGAGGTTTTCGTCGGCCAGATCTGCACCGAGCTGGCGTCGCCTGTCGTCAACCTCTGTGGCTTGACGACCCTGGGAATGCTTTGCGCGCTTGTCATGCGCGCCGAAATGGTCGTCGGCAGCGATTCGGGGGCCCTCCAGATCGCAAGTTACCTGGACCGCCCGGTCATCGGCATTTACGGTCCGACGGACTGGCGCCATTACGGGCCGTGGTCTTCCCGGAGCATTGCCGTGCGCAAGAATGTCATCTGCGGGCCCTGTTCTCAGGCCCTGTGCGCCACAGGCGCCCATGCCTGCATCCAGACCATCACGCCTTTTGACGTGCTTCTCGCCGTGCGGCTGATGATGGAAGGTAAGGAGGAGAGGTTCCAGGAGGAGCGTTACAGGCGGATCCTCGTTGTGCGCACAGACAGGATCGGCGATGTGGTCCTTTCGACGCCCGTGATCAAGGTCCTGCGCGAGCATTTCCCCTCGAGCTTTATCGCGATGATGGTCGCGCCCGCCACCCGCGAGATCGTGGAAGGCAACCCTTATCTGGACCAGGTGATCGTGTTCGACAAAGACCGGGCGCACCGGGGTTTCTGGTCGACATTGACGTTCGGCCGTTATCTGGCGCGCCTTTCTTTTGATGTCGCCGTCGTCTTGCATCCGACACTGCGCGTTCACCTGGTGATGTTTCTGGCCGGGATTGCCGAGCGCATCGGTTACGACCGCAAAGGGGCTTATTTCCTGACGCGTGCCCTGCCGCACAAAAAGCAGGAAGGGGCCAAACATGAGGTCGAGTATAATTTCGATCTTCTCAAGGCGCTGGAGATCGACGACGTTTCACGCGAGCTTTATATGCCCCTGAAGCAGGAATCGGATGATTTTGTCGCCGATTTCCTGACGCACCTGGGCGTCGGCGAAAAGGAACGCCTGGTCGCGGTGAACCCGGCGGCGAGCTGTCCTTCTAAGCTCTGGCCGGCGCAGAAGTTTGCCGTTCTCATCGACAGGATCCAGAAGGAGCTCGGGGTCAGGGTCCTCGTGGTCGCCGACGCCGTCCATCGGTCCGTTTCCGAACAGATATTCAATCTGGTCAAGATCCGCCCCTTGGACGGGTCAGGCCGTTTTTCTCTTTCTCAACTGGCCAGTCTTTTTAAGCGGTGCGAACTTTTGATTTCCAATGATTCGGGACCTGTGCATATTGCCGTTGCCGTCGGGACGCCCGTCATATCCATCTTCGGCCGCAATCAGGCGGGATTGAGCCCGCGGCGGTGGGGCCCCATCGGCCCGCGCGATGTTGTGGTGCATAATCCTCAGCCGTGCTTTCCGTGCCTGGCTCACGATTGCCGTAAAGGTTTTGCGTGTCTCGATTCGATCGGTATCGAAGAGGTGATGGGCCATGCACGGAGGATTTTAAGGGAAGAGAAGGCGAATCCCGCCAGAGGCGGGGAAAGAATGACACAAAAAGACCCCTTGCCTAAACGCTTGTCAATTTAGCTCCTGAGCGCCCCGGCCTCGCCGGAGGCGGGCCAGGGCACTCGCTAAATTGACTAGCGCAGGCTGCGGGGTAATCCTGCCAGAGGCAGGATTAAGGAGGCCGTATGAAACAGATGAAAGTCAGCGCGGTGGTGGCATTGGCGGTGACGGTTCTGGCAGTCGTGACGGCGTTCGCGTTCAGTTTTGCCAACATGTCTTATCAGGCCGAGGTTGTCAGGCTCAAGAAGCTTAACGTCGAATATCAAAAGACCCTGGACAACTATAAGATCGTGCTGGAAAACATCCGTGTGCAGCTCGAACAGGCCAAACCTGTGGTGGTGAAGTAGAGCGGGTTTGAGAAAGAGTCGCCGCAGGAAGCGGCACCCCGCTTTAATAGGATAAGCGGGTGCGTCCCACTGGACGGCATACCGCCACAGGAAGTGGCGCACTTGCCAGTCCGATAAGGCAAGGTGCGGCTCATCCGATGGAGCCAGGTAATTCTGAACAAGCGGAGGGTCTAATTCCGCCAGAGGCGGAAGGTTAAAGGAAATAAACGTTACTCCCCGTGTAAGCATCTTGTCAATATCTGTCTGCGACCAGCCTCGTCAGAGACTCGGTGGGCAGCCATAAATTCTCAAGATACACTGCCGCAGAAAGCGGCACACCGGCCCATCCGATGGGGCCGGGTGGTGGAGTTAACCCAGAAAGGGTAGGCCTCCGCATTCCACATAGCGGAGGGCCTAATTCCGCCAGAGGCGGAATTAAGGAGCATATCATGAAGACGAGGGGATTGGTGGTAGCCATCACGATCATCGTTGTTTTTATCGCGGGGGTGGGGATCGGCGATTGGCTTGCTTCTGCAGGTTACCAGTCTTTGGTCACCCGCCTGCAGGGCCGGGAGATGATCTTGAAAGCCGAGGTCGAGAAATACAAGAATGCGATCCGCGATATCCGCGCCACCGTGGTCAAGGCCATGCCTGCGGAAAAGCTGTTGCAGGAGGCAGGGGCGCCACAGGATCGTTGAACATATCTACGGTTGTTTCATAAGAGGAGGTGAGTCTTTATGCGGTCAATCCTGATGATGCTGGGGGTCATGTTCATGTCGGCCGGTTGCGCCAATATCTGCGAGTTCGGGCGCTCATCCGATGAGAACAGCAAAATGAAGTGCTACGGCCTTATGGAGCAGACAAAGGTCGGAATGACACAAGCCGAGGTGCAGCAGAAGGCCGGTTATCCTGACAAGAGACGTTATGACATCAGCTATATGGGTAAGATGTATGATGAGGCCTGGATTTACTCCTTAACGTCTCCGCCAACGATCCTGTACTTCAAAAACGGGGTCCTTCAAAAGAAAGACTATGATTACTCGCAGTAGTTTTTCCTCAAAAATCGTGCGGCAGGCGTTTGGCGCATGGACCCGACAAACATATATTGACCGGAGGAACCGCCGTTGGTATAATTAACTCTTCTAAATAAGTCGGCATCTTGATCCATGGACCTATCCAGGTTTAAAACCTATTCCATCAGCGCAGGAAAGAGCGGGGTCGGTAAGTTCTTTTAACCAGGTTCTTGTCTGTAAGGGCCGGGTTTTGTTCTTTTTGATTCGTTTCCTAACATTTTGTAAACAAAAGAGTTAAAGAATCTTTGTCCATGGGACGGCTGCGGCATCCGTTATTGTGTCCCGGGGCACCGTGAGATCGTGATAGCCGCCTTTGTTTTAGGTGATCGTTGAGGCAAGAGGGGTTAACAGGGATATCATAGTTATGGCGCCATTGACTCAAGAAAAACTTAAAAAGATCCTTCACGGGTTTTCCTCTTCGCGGATCATGGTGATCGGCGATGTGATCCTGGATGAATACATTTGGGGCAAGGCGGAGCGCATCTCACCCGAAGCGCCCGTGCCTGTTGTTTGGGCGCAACGTCAGTCCTTTATGCCCGGCGGCGCTTCCAATGTCGCCAGCAACCTGGCGGCCCTGGGCGCCAAGGTTTTTCTCTATGGTGTGGTCGGAGAGGACAGGAATGGGGACGTCCTTCTGGACCTGTTACGTCACAAGAATGTCGATTGCGACGGTGTGATCGCCGATGCCGCCAGGCGCACGACGGTCAAGACACGTATCATCGCCGCCCACCAGCAGATGGTGCGCCTCGATTGGGAGAACACTGAAAATCTTCATCAGGACCGGATGCGGCACGTCATTGAAATGGTGGAGGAAAAGATCCCCCAGGTCGACGGATTGATCATTGAAGATTACGGCAAGGGCCTGATCGGGCCGTATCTCCTGAAGCGCATCATTTCTTTGGCAAAAAAACACAAGAAGATCATTACCGTCGATCCCAAGATAGAACATTTCGGTTATTATAAGGGCGTGACAGCGTTGACCCCGAATGAAAAAGAGGCTTCTGCAGGCGCTGGCATTGCCATTAAGGCGGACGAAGACATCGACCGCATCGGCTGGAAACTGCATAAGACCCTTCGGTGTGAAGGGGTCCTGGTGACCCTCGGCGAAAAAGGCATGAAGCTTTTTTCCGGCGGCCAAAACCACACCCCCGTGCATATTCCGACCGTCGCGCAGGAAGTTTTCGACGTCTCCGGTGCTGGCGATACGGTCATCTCTGTCTTTACACTGGCGTTGTCCCGCGGCGTCCGCATGGTCGATGCGGCCAAGATCGCCAATGTCGCTGCAGGCGTGGTTGTCGGCAAGGTGGGTGTGGCTGTTGTCACTAAAGAAGAGATCCTCGAGGCGTGGGAGAGGTTGAAAGGAAAATTGTCATGAATGCCATCGGTGTGATCCCTGCGCGTTACGCATCCGTCCGTTTTGAAGGCAAGATCCTGGCGGACATCCTCGGCAAGCCCATGATCCAGCATGTATGGGAGAACGCCAAACGGGCCAGGGCCCTTGACGAGGTGGTCGTGGCGTGCGATGACGAAAGGATCAAAGGGGCCGTTGAGGCTTTCGGCGGCAAGGCCGTCATGACGGCCAAGGCCCATACCAGCGGCACCGAGCGCATCACTGAAGTCGTCGCCGACCTGGACGTCAAGGTCGTGGTCAATATCCAGGGGGATGAGCCGCTCGTGCATCCTTCCATGATCGACGATGTGGCCTATACGCTCCTGAACGTCCCCGAGCAGAATTGCGCGACGGTCTGCAAGCGCATCGAGCACGAAGAGGAGATCGCCGATCCGAACGTCGTCAAGGTCGTGATGAACAAGAAGCATCAGGCGCTGTACTTTTCGCGCTGCCCCATCCCGTTCGTGCGCGAAGAGGAGCCGGGCATGCGCGTTCATTACAAGCATATCGGGATTTACGGTTACACCAAGGATTTCCTTTATACCTACAAGAACCTCCCGGCATCGAAACTCGAGAAGCTCGAGAAGCTCGAACAGCTCAGGATCCTGGAAAATGGATATTCTATCCGCGTGGTGGAGACAAAATTCGAGACGATCGGCGTGGACACCCGCGAGGATCTGGAGAAGGTCAAGCAGCGGCTCCTGCTTAGAAGCAAGATCGAGGAAAAGAATGAAAACGCGTAAAGTGAGGATCGGCTCTGTGGAGATCGGCGGCGGGCTGCCTCTTGTCCTGTTGGCCGGGCCGTGCGTCATCGAGTCCGAGAAGGCCGTGATGGCAGAGGCTGCGCGTCTGAAGGCCGTGTGTCGTCAGGTGGGCATCCCCCTGGTTTTTAAATCCAGTTATGATAAGGCCAACCGGACATCGTTGTCGTCTTTCCGGGGGCCCGGGATCCGCCAGGGTTTGAAGATCCTGAGCCGTGTCAAGAGCGCGTTCGGCATCCCGGTCTTAAGCGACGTCCATAGCGCCGAAGAGGCAAAGGCCGCAGGCGAAGTCCTGGATTGCCTGCAGATCCCGGCATTCCTGTGCCGGCAGACCGACATCCTCATCGCGGCGGCTAAGACGGGGAAGGCCATCAATATCAAGAAGGGGCAGTTTTTGGCTCCGTGGAATATGGATGAGGTTATTAGGAAGATCGTCTCCAGCGGGAACCGCAAGATCCTTCTGACGGAGCGGGGCGTTTCTTTCGGCTACAATAATCTGGTCGTGGATTTCCGGAGCCTGGCGATCATGCGCCACCTGGGTTATCCGGTGATCTTCGATGCTACGCACAGTGTGCAGCTTCCCGGTGGCCGCGGCACGTCGAGCGGAGGAGAGAAAAAGTATGTCGCCGCCCTGTCGAGGGCCGCGGTGGCGTTCGGCTGCGACGGCCTGTTTTTGGAGGTGCACCACAGGCCGCAAAAAGCCCTTTGCGACGGCCCTAACATGCTGTCTTTATCGGAATTACCGCGCCTGCTGGAGGCGGTCCGCGCTATTGACCGTCTCGCCGGCGCCCACAAGACCAACGAATAGGATTCAGCGATGTATGGCAAAGAAGCCAAAGAGGTTTTGAAGATCGAGGCGGAGGCTATCGAAGCCCTCATGCGCCGGATCGACGAAAAATTCGACAAGGCGATCGGGCTTTTAAACGAGTGCCGCGGCCGCGTCATTGTGACAGGGATGGGCAAGGGCGGCCTGATCGGCCAGAAGATATCGGCAACGCTCTCTTCGACAGGCACGCCGAGCCTGTTCTTGCATTCCGCCGAGGCGATCCACGGCGACCTGGGCCGTGTCACGCGGGAAGACGTTATTTTGGCGATCTCCAACAGCGGCGAGACCGAAGAAGTGATCCGGCTCCTGCCTTTGATCAAAAAGATCGGGGCGCGGCTCATCGCGTTGACAGGCAATCCCCGTTCGACCCTGGGTCGCCACAGCGATGTGACGCTGGATGTTTCCGTCAAGAAAGAAGCCTGTCCTTTGGGGTTGGCGCCGACGGCCTCCACGACGGCGACGCTCGCCATGGGCGACGCCATCGCCGTTTGCCTGCTGAAGAAAAAGGGATTCCGGGAGGAGGACTTTGCTTTTTATCATCCCGGAGGGGCGCTGGGAAAAAGGCTCCTCTTGAAGGTCGAGGATATCATGCGCCGGGGTGCATCCAATCCCGTCGTGAAAGAAGACGAGCTTGTGCGCGACGTCCTCTTGAAGATCACGGAAGCACGCGCAGGCGCTGCGAGCGTTGTCGACAGGTCCGGGAAATTGACAGGGATCTTTACGGACGGAGACCTGCGCCGCCACGTGGAGTCGGACAAGAATCTGGTGGTCAGGAAAGTCAAGGACGTCATGACAAAAGACCCGGTGACGATCCCCAAGGACCATCTTGCCAGCGAAGCCCTCAGGATCCTCCAGGACAAGAGGATCGATGAGGTGCCGATCGTCGATGCCAGGCACCGGCCGATCGGGATGCTGGATGTCCAGGATTTGCTCAAGGCGGGGCTGGTCTAAAAATAGTTAACGGGCAAGCGAGTTACGGATGCGCGGATCAAGCATCGGCATCGGAATACCTCGATGATTTCAAAAAAACTCCGGGATAAATTTAAAAAGATTAAATTGCTGTTGTTGGATGTCGACGGTGTCCTGACGGATGGTCGTATTATTTACGACAGCGAAGGGCGCGACGCCAAGTGCTTTGACGTTCATGACGGCTTGGGCGTGGCCCTTTTGGCGCGCATGGGGATCAAGACGATCCTTGTGACGGCCAAGGGGTCCGGTTGCCTTGCACACCGCGCCAAAGACATGCGCGCGGAGGCTGTCTACAGGATGGACAGGAATAATATGGCAGGCCATACCGCTAAAACCGAGGCGTACGCAAAGATCCTGAAAAAATACCGCCTCCGGGATCAAGCGGTCTGTTTCGTCGGAGACGATCTTGTCGATCTCTGCGTTTTGAAAGAATGCGGCCTGCCGGTAGCGACGCGTAATGCGGTGGCTGAGGTCAGGCGGGCCGCTGTTTATATCACGCGGCATCCCGGCGGCCGCGGCGCCGTGCGCGAGATCGCGGAATTGATCTTGAAATCGCAAGGTCTGTGGGAAGAGGCCGTAGGGAAATTTTTGTGATGGTCAGAATATTCGTTCTGTGTTTGGCGTTGGTCGTTTTCCAGTCTGCAGCGGCTTTTGGTCTGGCGGCGGATTCCAAGATCGCCTCCACGAGCGAGCCCCAGCAGATGGAAGATTTCAATATCGCCGGCTACGACGGCAAAGGCGAAAAGACCTGGGAGGTGGAAGGCGCGTCCATGGATATGGCCGGCAACGACGTCAAGATCTCCGATATCACGGCCCATCTTTACGGCAACGAGAAGAATAAAGAGAACATGGTGTTGACCGCCGACCGCGGCCAGTTCGACAGGGCCACGGGCAAGGTCCGCCTGGAGGACAATGTGCGCGCCGTAACGGATACCGGCGCGGAATTGACGACCAGCGCCCTGGATTGGTCTCAGAAGGACCAGGTCATCTCTTCGGACGAAAAAGTCAACATTTCAAGGGACAATGTGACGGCGGTGGGCGAGGGGTTGGAAGCCAAGTCGGATATGAAGGTGGCCAAGCTCGAGAAAGACGTTGTCGTGACAATGCAGGGAAAAAGCCCGGCGTCCTCGGCCGCGGCCGAAGGCAGCCCCGAAGGCAGCCCCGAAGGGGCGGCAGACTCCCAGGCCACCGGCCCGGGGAAAATGACAATCACCTGCGACGGCCCGATGGAATTGGATTACGAACATCAGATCGCGACCTTTGAGAAGAACGTGCAGGTGACCGGCGACGCCGACCAGGGATCTATGGTGTCGGACAAGATGACCATTTATTTCAATAATCAGACCAAGCAGATGGACAGGATCGTGGCCGAAGGGCACGTCAAGATCATGCGCGACGAAAATACCTCTTACAGTGATTCGGCCGTATTTACCGCGGCGGACAGGAAGGTCGTCCTGACGGGCCGGCCGCACCTGGAAATTTTCCCCGAAGAAGGAAGCGGGCTGCCCAATGTATCTCCTTGAAGCCAAGGGATTGGTCAAGAGTTATCATCACCGGCGCGTCGTCGATAACGTGAACCTCGTCGTCAAGCGCGGTGAGATCGTCGGCCTCCTGGGGCCGAACGGCGCCGGAAAGACGACCACGTTCTATATGATCGTCGGCATCATCCCGCCGGAAGAAGGGCAGATCATCTTTGATAACAACGATATTACGCGCCTGCCGATCCATGCCAGGGCCCATTTCGGCATCGGCTATCTCGCGCAGGAGAGCTCGGTCTTCCGCAAGCTGACAGTCGAAGAGAATATCATGGCGATCCTGGAGACCCTGCCCATCTCTTTGCGGGAACGTAAAAAAAGATTGGACCATCTTTTGGCAGAACTCAAGATCGCGCACTTAAAGAAACACAAGGCCTATACGCTGTCCGGCGGGGAGCGGCGGCGCCTGGAGATCACCCGCGCGCTGGTGACGAACCCGTCGTTCATTCTGTTAGATGAACCTTTTTCCGGTATCGACCCGATCGTCGTGGCCGATGCCCAGCAGATCATCAGGGAATTGAAGGAAAAAGGGCTGGGGGTCCTGTTGACGGACCACAATGTGCGCGAGACCCTGTCTATCACGGACAGGGCGTATTTGATCGCTCAGGGGCGTATCCTGATTTCCGGAACCGCTTCCGACCTGATCAACGATTCGCGGGCCAGAGAGTTGTACTTAGGGGAAAAGTTCAAGATGTAACCATCTATCGAAAAGGAGAGTCGTTTCATGAAAGTGAAAAAAACAAAAACAAAGGAAAATAAGGTACTTCTTGACATAGAGGTGGCCCAAGAGCAGGTCAAAAAGAAGTACGACGAAGTTTACGACAAGATCGGACAGGAAGCGAAGGTCCCTGGCTACAGGCCTGGCAAGGCCCCGCGCCAAATCCTGGAACAGCAGCACGGCGCCCTGGCGAGAGACGAGGTGCTCAAGGGCCTTATCACGGAAAGCTATGAACAGACCGTCAAGGATGAGGCGATCGACGTTATCGATCTGCCGCAGATATCGGACGTCAAGCTCGAAGGGGAGGTCCTGACGTATAAAGCCGAGGTGGAGGTCAAGCCGGAGATCGCGATCAAGCAATACAAGGGGCTCAAGCTCAAAAAACAGGAGATCAAGATCGGGCCTTCGGATGTCGAAGAGTATGTCAAGCAGTTGAAAAAGGGCAGGCCTGAAGATATCTCCGAGGAGAAGATGGCCAGGGGCCTGGGATACAAGACGAAAGAAGAGTTTGTTGACTGTATCCAGAAACAGCTGTTTTTGAAAAAAGAGAACGAGGAGCGCGCGCGCCTGGAAAAGGAGCTGATCCAGCAGGTTTTGAAGCACAGTTCTTTTGTTGTTCCGCAGACGCTGGTCACGCGCCGGGCCCATGAACTGGAGCACGAGGCGGAGCACCAGATGGCGAATTACGGCCTGCCTCCGGAGCGGATCAAGGAGAGGGTCAAAGAATTTGAACCGAAGTTCAAGGCGGAGGCGGAAGAACAGGTCAAGGTCTTCCTTGTTTTGGAGGCCATCGCGAAGCTCGAGAAGATGCCGAGCGACGATCATGTGCTTAACCGTGTTATCGAGCTCCTCTTTGCAGAAGCGGAATGGGAATAAAGACAGTGTCAGAGTGTCAAAGTATCATAGTGTCAGAGTAAAAAAGACAGTATCAGTGTTTCTAGAATTCTTTTATATCAGGAAGCTTTTACTTTGACTCTTTGACACTTTGATACCGTGATGCTGTTTATTTTTGTTGTTTTTAAACAGGAGGATTTATGACAAAATCACAGATGCTGGTTCCTATGGTTATCGAGCAGACGGGTCACGCGGAGCGCGCCTATGATATCTATTCCAGATTGCTCAAGGATCGCATCATCTTCATCGGCACCCCTATTGATGATATGGTCGCCAATCTCGTGATCGCGCAGCTGCTATTCCTGCAGATGGAAGATGTGACCAAGGATATCAGCGTCTATATCAATTCGCCGGGAGGTTCCGTGACGAGCGGCTTGGCGATCTACGACACGATGCAGTTCGTCAAGTGCCACGTGGCGACCTATTGTGTGGGCCAGGCCGCCAGCATGGGCGCGCTGCTTTTGAGCGCCGGACGCAAGGGCAAGCGTTACGCTTTGCCTAACTCGCGGATCATGATCCATCAGCCGTGGGGCGGCGTGCAGGGAGCGGCGGCGGATATCTCCATCCAGGCCAAAGAGATCCTGAGGTTGCGCGAGATGCTGGAAAATATTCTTGCCAAGCATACAGGCCAGCCGCTCGACCGCATCAAGAAAGATTCCGACCGTGACTATTTTATGTCGTCAGAGGAAGCCCAGGCTTACGGCCTGATCGACGAAGTTATTGTGCCGGGAACAACGAAATAAGAGAATTAACGCGTCATTGAAAACCAGTGTTTTAATAACCAAGCTCCAAGATACAATAATCAAATAATGGCCAATCATCAAAAGCCAATAATCAAACAGGAACCATGGTGCGTGCTTAAGTTTGGTCGTTGGTGATTGAAAAATTGCAATTTGTTTGGGGTTTGTTTCTTGGTCGTTGGTGATTTGACAGGAGGTTGCCATGAAGAAGAATTACCTTTTGACGCCGGGACCGACGCCTCTTCCGCCGGAAGTCTGCGAGGCGCTTTCGCGTCCGATCATCCACCACCGCACACCGCAGTTCCAGAACGTCTTGAAAGAGGTCGAGGAGAACCTGAAGACCGCCTTTCAGACCAAGAACGACGTGTTTATCCTGACGTCTTCGGGAACGGGCGCCATGGAATCCGCCGTGGTCAATCTCCTCTCGTGGGGAGATAAGGCCCTGGTGATCCAGGGAGGAAAATTCGGAGAGCGCTGGACGGAGCTGTGCCAGGCCTACGGCGTCAAGCCGATCGTCATCGACGTCGAATGGGGAAAGGGACTGGATCCGCAGATCCTCAAGGACTATCTGGTCAAGGAACCGGCGATCAAGGCGGTCTTCTCGACCTTATGTGAGACGTCGACGGGCGTGGCGTTTGACATCAAGGCTTTCGCCCAGGTCACCAAAGAGACGGATGCCGTTCTCGTCGTGGATGCGATCAGCGGGCTGGGCGCCATCGACCTTCAGATGGACGCCTGGGGCGTGGATGTCGTTGTCTCCGGATCGCAAAAAGGGTTCATGCTGCCTCCGGGGCTGGCGTTTATCTCTGTCAGCAAAAAAGCCTGGAAGCTCGTCGAAGAATCCAAGTGCCCCAAGTATTATTTCGATCTGAAGAGCGCCAAGAAGGCCTGCGATAAGACCGATACGCCGTTTACGCCGGCGATCGGCATCATCATCGCCCTCAACGAAGCGCTCAAGATGATGAAGGCCGAGGGGTTTGAGAATATTTTTGCGCGCCACAAAAAGCTTGCAGATGCTACACGCGCGGCGATGCCGGCGCTTGGCCTGCAGCTTTTCTCGACCGATGCCGCCTCGGATGCCGTGACGGCGGTCAGGGTTCCGGCCGGGATCGACGGGGAAAAGCTTGTCAAGACCATGCGTGATGAATACGGAGTGACCATGGCCGGAGGCCAGGGCGAGATGAAAGGCAAACTCTTCAGGGTCGCGCACATGGGTTATATCAGCGAGTTCGACATCATTCTCGGCATCGCCTGTCTGGAGAAGGTATTGAAGAAAATGGGATATGCTTTTGAACTGGGCGCCGGAGTGAAGGCGGCCCAGGAAGTGCTTCTGAAATAGATAAGACGATCGCGACGGCCAGCAGCAGAACAACGGAGAAGTTTTATGTTCAAGATATTGGTGAGTGATTCATTATCGGAAGAAGGCCTGGGGGTTCTGAAGAGCTCCAAGGATTTTGTCGTTGATGTCAAGACAGGCCTCAAGCCCGATGAGCTGAAAGGCGCTATCGGGGAATATGACGCCCTGGTCGTCAGGAGCGCGACGAAGGTGACCGCCGATGTTATAGAGGCCGGCAAAAAGCTCAAGATTATCGGCCGTGCCGGCGTGGGGCTGGATAATGTGGACCTGGCGGCTGCGACGGCCAAAGGCATCATCGTCATGAATACGCCGGGCGGCAACACGATATCGACGGCGGAACACACGATGAGCCTGATCATGTCTTTGTCGCGCAATATCCCGCTGGCGGATGCGTCCATGAAAAGGAAGGAATGGAAACGCAAGGATTTTATGGGTGTCGAGCTCTATAACAAGACGATCGGTATCGTCGGGCTTGGCCGCATCGGCATGGAGGTTGCCAAACGGTGTCTCGCCTTCGGGATGCGCGTCAAGGCTTACGATCCGTTCTTGTCCCGCGAGGTGGCCGAGAAGATGGGCGTCGAACTGGGGACCCTGGAAGACCTCTACCGCGCCGCCGATTATATCACCGTGCACGTGCCGTTGACGGAAGAGACCAAGAAGATGATTTCCGATAAGCAGATCGAGATGATGAAGAACGGTGTGCGTCTGATCAACTGCGCGCGCGGCGGCATCATCGATGAGCAGGCATTGGCCCGCGCCCTTGAATCCGGAAAAGTCGCCGGGGCCGCGCTTGACGTGTATATGGAAGAGCCTCCCAAAGATTGCCCGCTGGCCAAATTCGGCGCCAATGTCGTTTTGACGCCGCACCTGGGCGCGTCCACTGAAGAGGCGCAGGTGAACGTGGCGATCGAGATTGCGCATCAGATCTCCGATGCCCTCCTCGGCAAAGGGATCCGTAACGCCGCAAATTTCCCGTCCGTGGACCCGGAGACCTATCATGCCCTGCAGCCTTATATCAATCTTTGCGAGAAGCTCGGGTCTTTCACGAGCCAGATCGCGCAGGGGGCGTTGACAGAGGTGAACGTGACATATAGCGGCGATATCGCCGCTCATGGGACGGCGCCTTTGACCATGGCATTGATGAAGGGGTTGTTGTCTCCGATGCTTCAGGATACGGTGAACTTCATCAATTCCCTGTCTTTGGCCAAGGACAGGGGCATCCGGGTGACGGAACTTAAGTCCATGCAGTCCGAAGAGTTTGTGACCCTGGTGTTTTTGGAGATCAAGACCGACAAGGAAACACACCGCGTTGCCGGCACGCTTTTGTCCAAGAGCGATCCCCGTATCGTTAAGGTCGATGAATTTTATGTCGAGGCGATCCCGTCGGGCTGCATGCTGCTCATGCAGAACTGGGACAAGCCCGGCATCATCGGGAATCTGGGGAAGTTGATGGGAGAGCATAACATCAATATCGCGGCGATGTCTTTCGGCCGTGAGAAGCAGGGAGGGCGCGCGATGTCTATTTTGAACGTCGACAGTTGCGTGAGCCCCGAACTGCTGGAGAAGGTCAAAAAACAGCCGCACATCCTGTCTGCCAGGATCGTCGAGTTGTGATCACGGGAGTCTGTATGTTGCGCCTATCAAAGGCCCTTGGTTTTTTGATCGCATGCATGGGATTGTTCTTTGCCTTGGTGGCCGGCACAGCCGGCGCCGAAGAGATCAATATTATTTTCACCGGCCAGTCTTATGCCGCCCTCTACCCTTGCGATTGCCGGGTGGAGCCGGACGGGGGTGTCGCGCGGCGGGCGACCTTGATCCGGGATTTCCGCAAGCAGATGAAGAATGTCCTTATCCTGGAAGCGGGTTCGAGCCTGGCTTCCGGACCCGAGGACGGCAATGCGCAGACCGAAGATCTGGATAAAAAACGCAGCGGCATCTATCTGGAGGCCATGAAGTTGATGGGTTATGATGCCGTTCTCGTCGACGGCCAGGCCTTTGTCTTCGGAGAGAAGTTCATCGAACCCTACCTCAAGGACTTGCCTTTTATCTCCGCGAACATCTCCGGCGCGGCCGCACCGTTTGTCGTCAAGGAGTTCGGCGACCTGCGGGTGGGTATCATCGGGATCACCGAGGCCTCCGCCGTCAAAAAAGGCGCCAAGGGTTGGCGGGAGCCGGCTGCTGTCCTGCGTCAGCTCATCACCGAACTCAAGAAAAAAGACGTGGGGATCATCATCCTTTTGAGTGCGCAGACGCCCCAGGAAGACGAGAAGATGCTTAAGGATGTCCGGGGGATCGATATCGTGATCAATGGAAGCAAGAACTATGGCTCTGTGGCCCCTCGCGATGTCCAGGGGACGGTCTACCTGCAGACGTGGTGGCAGGCCAGAAGGGTGGGGGTTTTGAACCTTAAGATCTCCGAGGGAAAGATCAACCGGGTGGATATTTCGGTGCCGCCTCTTGTTTCCGAGATCCCCGATGACGGCGCCGTGGCCTTGCTTCTGCCTCAGTGTTTCAAGACGCAGGATTGCCGGCGGATGCAGGGGCTTTCCGGTTCCTGCCAGAACGGCGGTTCCAAGGAAGCGCGCTGCACCTATGTCGCGCTGTCTCGCGTGACCTTAACGGTGATCAACCCGGCAGACTGTCTGACATGCCGCAAGGATGCAGTCATCGCGGACCTGAAGGACATGTGGGGCGATATCAACGTCGTTTCACTTGACGAGAGCGATCCTGCGGCGCAGAAACTGATCAAAGATTTCAACATCACGATGTTGCCGGCATACATTTTTCACAAAGACGCGGAGCAGAGCGATGTGTTTAAGACTTTCCGTTCCAACCTCGAGGAGAAGGACGGTTATTACAGGATCAAGCCGGCCATCGCCGGCGTCTCTTATATCATGGGACGCAAAAGAACGTCCCGGACGATCGATGTTTTTTATGACTACCGCTATCCTGCGCTGCGTTCTCTTTTTGAGCTCTTGGGCGCCTTTGCGCAGAAGCACCCGGATTTTCAGATCAATTGGCATTTCCTGGCCATCTTTGACCGCCAGAAAGGTTTTATGAACCTGGGGGCCGCGGCGGATGTCGAAGAGTTCAAGCGCGTGGCCTGTGTCCAGAAACTTTACCCCAAACGGGTCCTGGATTACCTGATCTGCAGGACAGGACAGGTGGATGCCGGGTGGTGGGATGAGTGCGCCAAGCAGGCGGGGATAGATTCCCGCAAGATCAAATCCTGCGCGTTGTCCGAAGAGGGCGCCAGTCTTCTGAAGGAAAATATCCGCATGACGGAAGAGCTGGAGATGGCGTCGGGGCCGACATTTGTTATTGACAATGTCGAAATTTTTGGTATCGTCAATGTGCCGTCGTTGAAAGAATTTGAAGAGACGGTGATGAGAAAGGATGTCCCGGAACGTCAAACGGCGGCGGGACGAAAGAAATGAGGGCGTCATGACGAAAAACGGAAAACAAAACAAGATATATCTCCTGGATGTGACCAACAGGGACGGCGTGCAGACATCGCGTATCTGCCTTTCGAAGCTGCAGAAGACAATGATCAATATTTTCTTGAACAGGATGGGGGTCACCCAGTCGGAGTTCGGTTTTCCTGTCACGCGCCACGAGCTCAATTATCTCAATGCGAATTTGGAGCTGGCCGGGATGGGCGTCATTTCTCCTTTGCGCCTGAGCGGTTGGCTGCGCGCGACAAAAGAAGATGTGGCGACGACCTTCCGTAACGTGCCGGGGATCAAGTCGGTCAATCTTTCGATCTCCACCTCGGACCAGATGATCACCAATAAATTCAAAGGAAAGCTCGACCATGCTTCCGTGATCCGGGAGATGACGGAGGCCGTGCGCCTGGCACGCGAATTGGGGGCCCAGACGATCGGCGTCAATGCCGAGGACGCCTCCCGCACCCGCCTGGAGTACTTGATCGAGTTTTCTCTTGCGGCAAAATCCTCCGGCGCCGACCGCATCCGTTATTGCGATACCCTGGGTTGCGATACGCCTTTTTCAATCTATGAACGCATCCACAAGCTGGCGCAGGCCGTACAACTTCCCGTCGAGATCCATTGCCATAATGACCTGGGGATGGTGGTGGCCAATTCCGTCGCGGGCGCCAAGGCTGCGATAGACGCCGGTGTCGATACCTATATTAATACGTGCGTGAACGGCATGGGGGAGCGCGCCGGGAACGCCGACCTGGTCAGCTGCATCCTGGCGATCCGCTATGGCGCCGATATGGCGGGCCGGTATCTTTTGGATGAGAAGATCGATCTCAAGAAAGCGTGGAAGATCTGCAAGTACGCCTCTTATGCGTTCGGCGTGCCGATCCCTATCAACCAGCCGGGGATCGGCGCCAACGCTTTTGCCCACGAATCGGGGATCCACGCCGACGGGGCCCTGAAGGACCGGCGTAATTATGAGCTCTACGATTATGAGGAGCTCGGCCGCGGCGAGCCGGAGATCATCGACACGGGCCGCCAGATCACGGCCGGCGAATACTCCGGCATCAAAGGTTTTCGCAACGTCTATGACAAGATGGAGATCGTCTTCCGTGATGATGCCGAAGCGGCCAGGGTCCTGGAGCTTGTGCGATACGCCAACGTCCATAACCAGAAGCCTCTGGTGGAGGATGAATTGCGATTCGTGGCGGAGTATCCCGATATCGCCAGAAAAATTTTTACGATGACACCATAGGAGCAGACAGTAAACAGTAGATAGTAGTCAGTCGAAAACGAAATCATGAAAGGTCAAAGAGTTTTTGCCGACTACTGACTATTGATAAAGATATGAATACCATACTGATCGGTTTGCAATGGGGCGACGAAGGCAAGGGAAAGGTGATCGATGTCCTTTCCCGCGATGTCCATGTGGTCGTCAGGTACCAGGGGGGTAATAACGCCGGACACACGGTTGTCGTCAACGGCGACTCTTTTATTTTCCATCTTTTGCCCTCGGGTGTCCTTCATCCCGGCAAGATTTGCGTCATCGGTAACGGCGTGGTCGTGGACCCTCAGGTCCTCCTGGCTGAACTGGACCTTTTGAAGAAGAAGGGTATCGATATCCGGGACCGCCTCAGGATCTCCGAGCAGGCCCACGTGATCTTTCCTTACCACAAGATCCTGGACGGCTTAAGAGAGAAAAAGCGTGCCAACAAGATCGGCACGACGGGCCGCGGCATCGGGCCCTGCTATTCCGATAAGTTCGCCAGGTGCGGTATCCGCATGGGAGATCTGGTGAACAGCCACACCCTGCGGGAAAAGCTGTTGGATAATCTTAATGAAAAGAACGAGATCTTCAAGAAGGTCTTCCGGCATCCCGGCTTTTCTTTTGATGAGATCTTCGACACATATCTGTCGTTCGGCAGAAAGCTGAAGAACCTCATTTGCGATACGGCGACGCTTTTGAACGAAGCGACGCATGAAAAGAAAGCCATCCTTTTTGAGGGGGCCCAAGGGACGTTTTTGGATATTGACTTCGGGACGTATCCTTTTGTCACGTCTTCCAATTCCATTTCGGCGGGGGCGTGTACAGGGACGGGGGTCCCTCCGACGAAGATCGACAGGATCGTGGGCGTCGTCAAGGCCTATACGACACGCGTCGGCGAGGGCCCGTTCATCACGGAATTCCCCCGGGCGCTGAATGAACAGATCCGCTGCAAGGGAAAGGAATTCGGCGCGACCACGGGACGTCCCAGGCGCTGCGGCTGGTTTGACGCGGTCATGGTGCGCCATGCGGTCATGATCAACGGGGCGGATTCCCTGGCGATGATGAAGCTTGATGTCCTCGACCACATGAAGACGATCCGGATATGCGTGGCCTATAAATATAAAGGAAAGGTTTTCCGTTTTTTCCCCAATGACCTGGAGGTCATGCAGAAGGCCAGGCCCGTCTACGAAGTCTTCGGAGGCTGGCAGAAGAAGACGGCGCACATCCGGTCTTATAAAGACTTGCCGCAGAAGGCCAAAGATTATATCAAGGCGATCGAAGGCCTTTGCCGGGCGCCCGTCACCATTGTTTCCGTAGGCTCGGGACGGGAGGCGACACTGTTCAGGCCATAGGCAAGGGCGTCTTTTGGCTTGGACAGGCAGCGTTTTTTGAGGGGGCCCGGGGCTGAGTTTGTGGGCTGGATTTCTGAAAAAGAACTTTGACTTGACGAAATACGGCAGCCGTGTTATCTTGGGTTCTGCCTCATTTTTTTAAACCGTTAACTTTTTACCTCTGAATATTTTGCGAATATTTTAAAAGAAAAAGACTCCTTGCTAATCGCTGGTTCATTTTGCAGGGAAAGCGCCTATTTGAGACAAAATTAAGGAGGATGTATGTACCGCCTGAAGAATGGACTCGTTTTCTTGGTCTCTGCGATACTCTTTTTCGGCGCGGCCGGGTGCACCGTTATTTTCCAGAAAGGCCGCAGGTCAGACATGGAGAAGATCAGGGAACTTCAAGATGAAGTGGACCGCCTGTCCCAGATCCGCGCGGATTTAGAAGAACAGCTGAAGGGGATCAAGGGTGTGAGCCTGAGCATGGAAGAGAGGGGGCTGGTCATTACTTTCCTTGATGAAGTCCTCTTTGATTCCGGGAAGGCCAAGATCAAGGCGGACGCTTCTGTCCCCTTAGATAAGGTGGCTTCGGTCATTACCTCCGAGGCATCCGATCTGGATATCGGCATTGAAGGCCATACGGATAACGTGCCCATCAAGTATTCCGGGTGGAAATCCAATTGGGAACTTTCGACGGCGCGCGCGACGAGTGTTTTGCATTATTTGATCGAAAAGGGTGTTTCTCCTGCGCGCCTGGCTGCCATCGGCTACGGAGAGTTCAGGCCCGTTACGTCCAACGATACGGCTGAGGGACGCGGCAAGAACCGCCGCGTCGAGATCGTTATCCTGCCGCAGCTCCGCAAGGTGGCCCCCGCGCCGCAACAGGCGGCCCCAGGGACCGGGGAGCAGATGATGGAGCCGGCCGAAAATTTAAAGTGAGATCCATGAGGGCGACAGGAAGACGGATATGAGTTTACGCAAGCAGCAACAACCTGTCATCATTCTGGCTATAGCGGTTGTTTTGCTCTTTATGTTTCTTGTCCGGATATCGTTGAACCTGCGGAATTCCAGGACGAGTTTCCGCAACGAGATGGCGCAGAGGCTGGACTTGGAAGAAGCGATTGACGGCATGCAGAAAGAGCGCCGGCAGATGAATTCGGAGCTGGAATCTTTGCGCAGTCGTCTGGCTGCAGCGACGAACGAGATCAAGAGATTGTCCGAGGACCTGGAGACAAAGAAAAAAGAAGTCGTTTCGGCGAATGCTAGCCTCGAAGATTTGAGGAGAGAAAAGAAATCCCCTTCATCCGTTTCTATGTGAGCCTGAGTTGCAGCCTGTAGGGTTTTAAAAAAGGGGGGAGAGATCATCCTCCTTTTTTTATGGTGGATATGGTGATTTAAGACCGGGGGTGCCTTATGAAAAGCAAGGCCAAAAAAACTCAGAAGACCAAGGCGGCGGCATCGAAGCCGAAACTGAAAGACAAGCTTAAAAAGGTCCTGTCTTTAAGCGCTGTTTCCAGGAAGTCGGTGCTTAAACGTCCGGGACGGGCGGCGGGGCGGCCAACGGCGGCCCAGGGGCAGGAAATTCCCCTGCAGGACATGAAGGTGGAACAGGCAAAATTCTACACGGGCACGGTCGAACAGCCGGCTTACCAGAAGTCCGTCGTGGCGGAACTGGAACACAAGGAATTGGCGTGGCGTTACGGCGAGGATATCCTCGTGCTGCAGATCCGCGACCCCTGGTGGGCTCACGCGTACTGGGATGTTTCTGCAAACACGCTCGAGCGGCTGAGCAAAGAGTTGGGGCATTCCTTCGGCGCCGGCAGTTGGCACCTGCGTTCTTATGATGTCAGTTTCATCAATTTCACCGGCACGAACGCCCACAGGTTCTTCGATACTTCTGTCGATGTGGACGCCGGCAACTGGTATTTGAATTTCGGCTCGCCAGGGACTTCCTGGTGTGTGGACTTGGGGCTCCTTTTACCGGACGGCCGTTTCATCACCGTCCTGCGGTCCAATACGGTTTCGCTTCCCCTGGACGGCCCTTCCTGGGTGACGGACGAAGAATGGATGATCCCCGAGGATGAATTCCGCAGGCTTTACGGTATGTCCGTCGGCTTGGGGCCCAACGTGTCAAGCCCTGTCGGCAAGCTCTGGCAGGAACGGCTTAAAAGAGACGTTTCTTCACGTGGCATTGCTTCCATGGGAGTGTCTTCTCCGGTCAAGAAGGGCCAGGTGAAGCTGCCTTTCTGGCTGGTCGTGGATTGTGAATTGATCGTTTACGGCGCGACCGAACCGGATGCCCATGTGACGGTGCAAGGCAAGCCTATCAAGCTCAGGAAGGACGGGACTTTCACCTTGCGTTTCGCACTTCCTGACGGAAGGCAGGATATTCCCGTCGTTGCCAAATCCGCCAAGATCGACGAGACCCGCACGATTACGCCTGTCGTCACCAGAAAAACGACGCGCAATCCCTAACAGGCAGTTTTGTCCGTTGTTTGTAGTGTTTTTCGCCGGCATCTGCCGAGGCGCCGTGGTGTCGGTGAGTAAAATAATAAAGATTTTTAACTCACATGAGGGCAGAACTTACGCAAGCGTCGGCGCGTAGGTTATATGCCCGAATTTGAAAAACGAGGACAGACGCATGGTTAAAGGCTATCTTTGCATGGTCCTGCACGGGCATCTTCCTTACGTCCGCCATCCCGAGCACGAAGATTTCCTTGAAGAAGACTGGTTTTATGAGGCGATCACGGAGACCTATATTCCCCTCATCGCCATGTTCGAGAGGCTGGAGCGGGACAAAGTCAATTTCCGCTTGACCATGTCGGTGACACCGACGCTGGCTTCCATGCTGACCGATAGCCTGTTGCAGGAACGGTATGTTAAACATATCAACAGCCTGATCGAGCTGGCGCATAAAGAGGTGGAGAGGACGGGGTGGCTTCCGGAATTCCAGAAGCTGGCCGTCATGTATTTGAACCTCTTTACGCACGCGCGCGACCTCTTCGAGCGCTATCACCGCAATCTCGTTTCCGCATTCAAGCGTTTCCAGGATTCCGGGAACCTGGAGATCATCACATGCGGCGCAACCCACGGATTTTTCCCTCTCATGGATGTCTCCAAGCCTTCCGTGCGCGCCCAGGTCCGGGTGGCTGTTGCCAATTATGAAAAGAACTTCGGTCGAAAGCCGCGAGGCATCTGGCTGCCCGAATGCGGTTATCTGCCCGGCGATGACGAGATTTTAAAAGAGAACGGGATCAAGTATTTCTTCGTGGATTCCCACGGCATCCTCCACGGCACGCCGCGTCCGAAATACGGCGTGTTCGCCCCTGTCTACTGCAAATCCGGCGTGGCGTGTTTTGCGCGGGACATGGAATCCTCCAAACAGGTCTGGTCCAGCGTCGAAGGTTATCCCGGCGATTACTATTACAGGGAGTTTTACAGGGATATCGGTTTTGACCTTGATTACGAGTACATCCGGCCCTACATCCATCCGGACGGCATCCGCATCAATACGGGGATCAAATATTACCGCATCAGCGGGCCCGACAACGAGAAGATGCCGTATGATCCCGACGCGGCGCGCGAAAAAGCAGCTTCCCATGCCGGCAATTTCATGTTCAACCGTGAAAAACAGGTGGAGTATCTTTATGAGGCCCTGGGCCGGAAACCCATCATCGTCTCTCCCTATGACGCCGAGCTTTACGGACACTGGTGGTTCGAGGGGCCGCAGTGGCTGGAATTCCTGATCCGCAAGGTGGCCTTCGACCAGAAGACGATCCGTATGGTGACCCCGTCGGAGTATCTGGCCGAGAATCCGAGGAACCAGGTGATCACGCCTTCCATGTCGAGCTGGGGATGGAAGGGATATTCGGAAGTCTGGCTGCAGGGATCCAACGATTGGATCTATCGACATTTGCATAAGGCCTCCAGGGTCATGACGGACCTGGTGCGCAGGAATCCGGATGCCGTCGGCATCAAGAGGCGCGCCCTCAATCAGGCCTTGCGGGAACTGTTGTTGGCGCAGAGTTCGGACTGGGCCTTCATCATGGCGACGGGGACGCACGTGGCTTACGCCCAGCAGCGGACCAAGAACCACCTGCTGCGTTTTTTCAGGCTGATCCAGGACATCACAGGCGATTCCTTTGATGAGGGATTCTTAAAAGAGCTGGAATACAAGGACAATATATTTCCGGAAATCGATTATCGCGTCCATCAATAAACAATGACGAAGAAAAAGCCTCGCTCTCAGATGTTTGGGTGTAAGGCTTTTTTTGTCATCCGGCGGATGGTGCCGCGCACCGGGGGATGAGGCGTATATCCAGATGAAACATATTCAAAAATCTCTTCACGTCGCGATCATTATGGACGGTAACGGCCGCTGGGCCGCTCGCCGGGGATTGGCGCGCAGCGAAGGTCATCGCCGGGGCATGGCGGCGGTACGCCAGACCATCAAAGATGCCCTGGGCCTGGGGATCAGATATTTGACGCTCTATGCCTTTTCCAGCGAGAACTGGAAAAGGTCGGACAAGGAAGTCGCCTTCCTCATGCGGATGTGCGAGGTCATCCTGGCGGAGGAACTTTCTTTTATGATCAATAATGATATACGGTTCCTGCATACCGGCCGCAAGGAAGGCCTGCCGGAGACGCTCAAAGACACGATCGCCAGGGTCGAGGACCTCACAAAGAACAACAAGAAGCTGTGCGTGATTCTCGCGTTCAACTACGGCAGCCGCCAGGAGATCGTCGACGCCGTCAAGCGCCTCGCCATCGATGTCAAGGGGGGGCGCTGCCGGCCTGAAGACATCGACGAGAAGGCCATTGCGGACGCCCTCTATACCCCCGGCGTTCCCGATCCCGATCTTTTGATCCGGACGTCGGGCGAGATGCGTTTAAGCAACTTTCTTCTTTGGCAGATCTGTTACACGGAGCTTTACGTGACGAAGACCTTTTGGCCTGATTTCCGCAAGAGGGATTTCGAACACGCCTTAAAAGAATTCCAGAAACGCCAGCGGCGGTTCGGAGGTGCCCATGATTAGCCGGAGGATTATTTCGGCCGTTGCCTTGAGCCTTTTGGCTTTGGCCAGCATTTTTTCTGAGCTCCTTTATGTGGTGACCGTGATCGGCCTGGTGACGCTGGGTCTTTATGAATTTTTCAGTCTGGTCGAACGCAAGGGGATCCCTATCTATAAGTATTTCGGCACCATCATCGGCATCGTGATCCCCCTGTCCATTTATTTCAAGTTCGAGCTGACGAAGGGCTGGGAATTTTTGTTTGTGACGGTGGCCCTGATCAGTCTTTTCATCCTTCAATTCTCGCGCACGCAAAGCGACAATGCCGTCGTCGCAATTGCGACGACCATGTTCGGCATTTTTTATATTTCCTGGCTTTTCAGTTTCATGATCAAGATCCGCATCCTCGATCACGGGATGGCGCTGGCGGGCTGTCTGCTTCTGGTGACCAAGGGGGCCGATATCGGGGCTTTTCTGGTCGGCATCCGATGGGGAAAACACTCCTTGATCCCCAAGATCAGCCCGAAGAAGACGGTCGAGGGCGTCCTGGGGGGCATCGTGTTCGGTGTGTGCGGCGCTTTGGTGAGCAAATCTTTTTTGCCGGCGTGGCCGATCTTTTCTTTCGCGAACCTGGTTCTTTTGGGCGTCGCCTTAAGCCTCCTGGGCCTGCTGGGAGATTTGTCCGAGTCGTTGATCAAGAGAGATTGCGCCGCCAAGGATTCCAGCCATATCTTTCCCGGGATGGGAGGGATCATGGATGTGATCGACAGCCTTTTGTTTACGGCCCCGGCCTTTTATTTTTTCATCCATTATTACACGAGCCGCGCGTTTTCCGGACCGACGGTATTTTAAGGGGAAGAAATAATCAAGCCGCAAGATACAATAACCAAAAAATAATCAAAATCCAATCATCAAACTTTTATGGCTTAATGATTGGTTGTTGATCATTTGTTCAGCAAAAGTATTTATGAAAAAAAATGTCGTGATTCTGGGGTCCAGCGGGTCTATCGGCGAGAGCGCCATGAGCGTGGCGCTTAAGTTCAAAGACAGGATCCGCGTGGTCGGGCTTTCGGTGAATACCCGCATCGATAAACTGGCTTCCCAGATGCGCGCATGCGCACCGCGTTACGTCGCCATCGCCGACCAACAGAAGGCGCGGGCGTTCCGGCCCGCTCTCAGGAAGGGCGTCAAGGTGTTGGCGGGGCGCCAGGGCGTTTGCGCCCTGGCGGCGCTCAAAGAGGCTGATATTGTCCTTATCGCCGTCGTCGGCGTCGAGGCGATCTATCCTTTATTGAGCGCGATCCGCGCCGGCAAGACCGTCGCCTTGGCCAATAAAGAGGCCGTGGTCGTGGGTGGAACCCTGGTGACGGATGAAGCGCGCGTGCGAGGGGCGAAGATCATCCCTATCGACAGCGAGCAGAGCGCGATTTTTCAGTGTCTGGAAGGATATAATCCGTCCATGGTCAAACGCGTATATTTGACGGCGTCGGGCGGGCCGTTGGTGGATTATCCCAGGAATCGTCTCAAGGAAGTGCCCCGGGCAACCGTATTGGCGCATCCATGCTGGAAGATGGGGCCCAAGATCACGGTGGATTCAGCGACCCTGATGAACAAGGGGCTTGAGGTGATCGAGGCCAGGAATTTGTTCGGATTGTCTTTGGACAAGATCAAGGTCCTTGTGCATCGCAAGGCCCTGGTACATTCGATGGTGGAATATATGGACGGTTCTATCCTGGCGCAGCTGGGGGTCACGGACATGAAATTACCGATCCAGTACGCGTTGAGCTATCCCGAACGGTGGCAAAATGGCGCCTTAAGCCTTGATCCCCTGCGGATGGGAAGCCTGGATTTTTCGGCGCCCGACATGGATAAATTCCCGTGTTTGCGTCTGGCATACGAGGCGGCGCGGTCCGGGGGGAGCGCTCCTTGTGTCCTTAACGCCGCCAATGAAGTGGCTGTTGCGTCTTTTCTTGCAGGACGGTTGGCCTTCGGGCGCATCGCGGATGTCATCGAAGAGACGCTGGCATTCCAGGGATGTCCCAGCCGGATGGGGTCCCTTGAAGGCATTTTTGCTGCCGACGCTTTCGCGCGCCGGGTTGCGCAGGAAAAGGTCCGGAAATATGTTAAATGAGAGGCCGGCACCCAGATTGATTTTATGCTTGTGCGGCCAAAAACCGCGGTCCTTAGGCCGCGGATGGGTTTGGCCGCTCAAGGATGTCGCTGGAATGGGGACCCCGTGCCTGCCCTGCTTTGGGCAAGGCGAGCACGGGTGGGACTCCATAAGGTTATAATGCCCATGGCGGGCAAAATGAAGGAAAACAGATGATAATTTTTATTCTGATCTTAAGCATCCTGATCTTGATCCATGAACTCGGCCATTTTCTTGTCGCCAAATGCCAGGGCATCCGGGTGGAAAAATTTTCCCTGGGCTTCGGTCCCAAGCTTCTGTCGAAAAAGTTTGGTGCTACCGAGTATATGCTTTGTCTGGTTCCCTTTGGCGGGTTCATCAAGATGGCCGGTGACAGCAAGGAGGAATACAAGGGTGCCCCCGATGAGTTTCTTTCGCGCGCGCCGGGCCGGCGCGCGCAGGTCATTTTTGCCGGGCCATTCTTTAACTACCTTCTGGCATTTTTCTGCTTGTGGATGGTTTTTTATCTGGGATACCCTAAATTCAGCTCTACGATCGGTGAATTGATGCCGGGTATGCCCGCAGCCAACGTCGGCCTGAAGGTGGGCGACACGGTGACGGCCGTTGATGGAGAACCGGTCCAGTTCTGGGAAGACATGACGCGGCGCATCCATGCGAAAAAAGGGCAAGACGTGCAGTTGAAGGTGAAGCGTGAGGGAAAGGAATTTGACGTCTTGCTGACCCCTCAGGCCAAAGAGGTGGAAACGATCTGGGGCAAGAAGGTGGAGGTCGGCTTGATCGGCGTCAAGCCGTCGGACGAGATCATAAAAGTCAGATACGGCCTCTGGAAAGCCCTGGTCAAGGGTACGCAGACATTGTGGGACATGACCGTGATGACGATCAGGGCCCTGTTCTATATCATCATCGGGACGATGTCGTTCAAGGATTCGGTGACAGGCCCCCTGGGGATCTTTTTTATCACGACCAATGCCGCCAAGATCGGATTTTCTTCTATCCTGCATGTGATCGGAATCCTCAGCATGAGCCTGGCGATCTTCAATCTGTTGCCGTTGCCTATCCTCGACGGAGGCCATATCTTTTTTGCGGGCCTGGAGCGTTTGCGCGGCCGCCCCCTGGCCTCCAAGACCGAAGAGGTCATCACGAACATCGGCATGGGGTTTTTGATCGTCCTGGCGATCTTTATCTTTTGTAACGACCTGATACGTTACGGCTATTGGGATAAATTCCTGGCGATATTCCAGAAATGATAGCGGTTAGCGGGTTGCGGGCTAGCGAGAAAACGAGTTTATCATGCTTAAGATTAAAAGAAGAAAGACCCGTACGGTCCGCATCGGCAATGTCAGGATAGGCTCGGGGCATCCGATCGCCATCCAGTCCATGGCCAAGACGCGGGCGCGCGATATCGAGGCCTCTGTGCGGCAGATCCGGGAGTTGGAGGCGGCCGGTTGCGAGGTCGTGCGTCTGGCTGTTGAAAACCTTCAGGATGCGGCAGCGCTTGGAAAGATCAGGCGCCGGGTAGGCGTTCCCCTTGTGGCAGATATCCATTTTGATTATCGGCTCGCTCTGGCAGCCATAGACGCGGGTGTTGATAAGGTCCGGTTGAATCCTGGCAATATTTTCAAGCCGGGAGAGGTCAGAGAGGTGGCCTCTGCGGCCAAAAAGGCCCGTATTCCTGTCCGCATAGGCGCAAATTCAGGCTCCCTGCGTCAGCACGGCCGCGATACGGCCGCCAGTCTGGTCAAGAGTGTCCTGGCGTATTTGAAAATTTTTGAAAAAAAAGGATTTTACGATCTTGTGGTTTCTTTAAAAGGGTCGCATGTACTTGATACTATAGAGGCTTACAAGAAAATAGCCGTTGCGTGTGATTATCCTCTGCATCTGGGGGTGACGGCAACAGGCCTGCCCATGGATGGTATTGTTAAGTCCAGCGTAGGGATTGGAGAGTTGTTATTTCACGGCATTGGTGATACAATAAGGGTATCTTTGCTCGACCGGCCCCAAAATGAGGTCGCTGTCGCCCGATCCCTGCTCAATAGCTTAGGATTACGACATTTTGGCCCGGAGCTTGTGTGTTGTCCTACATGCGGCCGGTGCGAGGTCGACCTGTCTTCAAAGGCAAAACGCATTGAAGGCTGGCTTCTGAAGCATGCCCTTCACAGAAAGGGCCGCAGCCGTTCCTGTAAGATCGCTGTGATGGGTTGTATTGTTAACGGCCCCGGAGAGGCGCGCGAAGCGGACCTGGGGATCGCTTTTTCCAAACATAAGGGGATTTTATTCAAGAAGGGCCGGATCGTCCAGACCGTTGGGCTCAAAAAAGGGGAAACAGCGCTCCTGGAGCTCCTGGAAGGAGAAATGGAATGAAGGATTTAAGAGAGATCAAGGAAAAGATCCGTCAGCAGTTGATCAGCGGCGAATACCTTTTTAATATGAGGACCATGGATAAGGAGAAACTCAGGAAGGACATCCTTCGGTCTATGGAGTATATCATTTCCATCGAGCGGCTGAGCGTGGCGCTGGAGGAGCGCGAAAAGATCATTGCCGAGCTCATCGACGAGGTCGCCGGCTTCGGCCCCTTGAGCAACTTGTTGGGTGATGCTTTTGTTTCCGAGATCATGGTCAACGGCCCGGACAATGTCTATGCCGAAAAGAACGGCATGATGGCGTTGACGGACATCAAGTTTGAAAGCAACCGCCAGCTCCTGCAGACGATCGAAAAGATCATGGCGCCGACGCAGCGTCGTGTCGACGAGTCGAGCCCTTACGTGGATGCGTCGCTTCCCGACGGCTCCCGCGTCAATATCGTGCTGCCGCCTTTGTCTCTCGTGGGCCCGATCATCACGATACGTAAATTTTCCAGGGACATCGCCACGATGGACGACCTGATCAAACGCGATACATTGACCGATAAGATGGCCAAGTTCCTTATCGCGGCGATCCGGGCCAAGCTCAATATCATCTTCGCCGGCGCGACGGGCGTCGGCAAGACGACGACGCTCAACGTCCTTTCTCATTATATCGACGAGTCCGAGAGGATCATCACTATCGAGGACACGAACGAACTTCGGCTCAAACAGAAGCATGTCGTCCCTCTGGAGGCCCGCCAGGCCAATGTCGAGGGCAAGGGCGAGGTGACGATCAGGGATCTTTTCAAGAACTCCCTGCGTATGCGGCCCGACCGCATCATCCTGGGCGAGATCCGCGGCAGCGAAGCCCTGGACATGCTCCAGGCGATCTCGTCCGGACACGACGGGGCGCTGGCGGTCCTTCATGCCAGCTCTCCTTCCGATGTCGTCTCCCGCATCGAGACAATGATCATTACGTCCAATACGGCGATCCCGCTGTGGGCGATCCGGCGGCAGATGTCGAACGCCATCGATATCATCGTCATGCAGGAACAGCTCCTGGATGGCCGCCGCAAGGTCACGCATATCACGGAGGTCCAGGGCGTGCAGAATGACGAGGTCGTGCTCAAAGATCTTTTTTCTTATGAGATTTCTGGAATTTCCGAAGAAACTAAACAAGTGATGGGGCAGTGGAAGACCTGGGGCGTTGTGCCTTCGTTCTATCCGCGCTTTAAGCTGCGCGGCCTGGATGTGGCGCAGGATATTTTTCAACAGGAAGGGTAGCGCGCATGTATTGGAGCCGGTCTTTTATCACGACGCTTAAAGAAGCGCCTGAAGCCGCCGAGAGCGCAAGCCACAGGCTCATGTTGCGTTCGGGGATGGTGAGGATGCTTATCTCCGGCGTTTATTCTTATCTGCCCCTGGGGTATCGTGTCCTGGCGCGCATCGAGAATATCGTGCGTCAAGAAATGAACAAGACAGGGGCCCAGGAACTGCTTTTGCCGAGCCTGCAGTCGATCGAGCTCTGGCAGAAAACAGGGCGCGATGAGCTGATGGGCGAGACAATGATCCGTTTCCAGGACCGCCGCGGACGCAAGCTGTGCCTGGGGCCGACGCATGAAGAAGTGATCACGGAGCTGGCCGCAGCCTACGTCAAGTCCTGGAGGGACCTGCCGTTCACGCTCTACCAGATCCAGACAAAATTCCGGGATGAATTGAGGCCCAGGTTCGGGGTCGTGCGTTCATGCGAGTTCATCATGAAGGACGCCTACAGCTTCGACAGGGACTTAGACGGCCTGAACAAGATTTATGAGAAGATGCGCGCGGCGTATGAGACGATCTTCAAGAGGTGCGGCCTCGACTTTGTTTCGATCAAGGCGGATTCCGGCGTGATCGGAGGCGATTTGTCTCATGAGTTTCTGGTGCCTGCGGAAAGCGGCGAGGACATCGTTTTTCGCTGTAAGATCTGCGGGATGGTCCTGGGCGCTCATGAAGCCGGGATCGAAGAGTGCCCGCATTGTCATAAGGACATGGGGAAGCTTAATGCCCTTGAGGTCGGCCATATTTTCAAGCTGGGCGATAAATATTCGAAAACCCTTGGTGTCAAATTTCTCGATGAAGAAGGGCGACAGCAGATCGTTCAGATGGGCTGTTACGGTATCGGCGTCAGCCGGCTGATCGCCGCTGTTATCGAGCAGAACCATGATGAGAATGGGATCATCTGGCCCAAGGAGGTTGCGCCGTTCGACGTTTTGATCGTTCCGGTCAACGTCAGCGACAAGCTTATCTGGGACGAGGCGGTCAAGCTCCACGACGAGTTGAGCCGGCAAGGGCTTGATGTTCTTTTGGACGACAGGGATGAGCGCGCCGGCGTGAAGTTCAAAGACGCGGACCTGACGGGTATTCCGCGGAGGATCACGGTGGGAACCAAATGGGCCAAAGAAGGCAAGCTCGAATTTAAAGACAGGCGGACCGGGTCCGTCACAGAAATCCAGGGCGGAGATCCGGCCGGTTTCCTGGCCCTCGTACGGAGTTGATTGAGGAGCTGATATGGAAAAATACGAAAAGCTGCAGATGATCAAATCTGAGGTCAGGGATAAGGTCTTGCAGCGCGCCAAAAAAACAGCCTTTGACTATCGCGTTGACGAAACAGCCATGCGGAGGCAGATCGAGCTGGTCCTTGAATCGGTGGTGCAGAGCAAGATGGACGGGCAGCTCGAAGATGACCTGCGGCGCTATATCGTCGAAGAGGTCATCAACGAGATTTTCGGTTTCGGGCCCATCGACCGGCTGATCACGGATCCGGCGGTCTGGGAGATCATGGTCAACGGTCCCAAAGAGGTCTATGTGGAGCGCGAGGGCAAGCTTCAGAAAGCGGATGTTTTTTTTGAGAACGAAGCCCAGCTTTTTTTCTATATCGAGCGCATTCTTTCCCCTTCGGGCCGGCGGGTTTCCGAGACAGAGCCTTATATCGACGCGCGCCTGCCGGACGGCTCGCGCATCAATGTCGTGCGGGCGCCTGTGGCGCCTTATGGGCCGATCCTGACGATCCGCAAGGCCAATCGCAGGATCTTGGGGTTAAGCGATTTGATCGCGCGCCGCACGCTTGACGACAGGGCCGCGAGGTTCCTGAAATCCTGCGTCAAGAACCATCTCAACATCATCATTGCCGGCGGCCCCGGGTCGGGAAAGACGACGATCCTGAATCTTTTGTCGGTTTATATCCAGGAGCACGAACGCGTGATCACGATCGAGGATACCCTGGAACTGCGCATGGAGAACAAACATCGCGTGGCCATGGAGACCCGGCCTTCCAATATCGAAGGCAAGGGCGAGATCACCATCCGCGACTTGGTGCGCAACGCCTTGCATATGCGGCCCGACCGCGTCATCATCGGAGAGGTCCGCGGCGAAGAGGCCCTGGATATGCTGCAGGTCATGAATATCGGCCGTGTCGGGTCCATGACGACGATGCATGCGAACACCGGGTTGGACGCGCTCCTGCGCCTGGAAACTATGGCCATGATGGGCAGCGTCAATGTTTCGGCTGCAATGATCCGGCGTCAGATCATTTCCGCGATCGACCTGGTCATCGTTGCCGACAGGCTCCCCGACGGTTCCCGCAAGGTCATGGCGATCTCGGAGGTCACCAAGGAGCATACGTCGGATTACGTCCTGAAGGACATTTTTGCCGCCGAGAGACGGCATGAGAATGACCAGGTCATTTTTGAGCTCAAGCCCACGGGACATGTCCCGGCATTTCTGGAAAGATTCCTGGATGCCGACGCCATTAAGGAAGACCTTAAAGTAACATGATGGACCACGGAATATTGTTGCGGATCAAGCCTCTTTTCGAGGAGCATCTGAAGGGCGCCGGCTACGCGCTGGTGGACATGCGTTTTTACAGAAGGCAAGGGGGGGAGGCGGTCCTGGAAGTCCTCGCGGACAGGGATGAGGGCGGCATTTCGCTTGACGAATGTGCCGGTCTCAACAGGGAACTCGGAGATATTCTGGAAAAGGAAAGCGTTTTTGCCCAGCCGTATGTGCTGGAGGTTTCGTCTCCCGGTTTAGACAGGCCCCTGGCAACGGCCGGAGATTTTCGCAGGGTCCGCGGCCGCCAGGCGAGGTTTTTCCTCAAAGACCTTGTCGGGGGAAAGCTTGAACATTGCGGCACGGTGGAAGACGTATCCGATGACACCGTGACGATCAGGGTAACGGATAAAACGGGAGAGAGGGCGATCACGATCTCCTTGGCAAACATTAACAAAGCAAAGCAGGCCGTTGGTCCCGCGAATAAGCGGGACCGTTAAACGGGGCCGCGAGAAGGTGAGCGGCCCGGTCCCTGAGCGCTTCCTCGAGTTTGGATTTAGGGTAAGCGAGGGGAAAATACCCATTATAGGCAAATTAAGGAGTTTTTATGAGCAGCGAATTATTGGCAATTCTGGACCATATCGAACGCGAGCGCGGCGTGAGCCGCGAGGTTCTGATCCAGGCGGTTGAGTCCGCCATGGTCAGCGCCGTCAAAAAGGCCATCGGCGCCAAGAACCTGGAGAATATCCGGGTGACTATCGACAGGACCGACGGCAAGATCAAGGCTTTTATGGACGACCAGGAGATCAAGACCGTCGATTTCGGGCGCATCGCGGCACAAACCGCCAAACAGGTGATCATTCAGAAGATCCGCGAGGCCGAAAAGGACGTTATCTTCAACGAGTTCAGCGCCAAGGTCGGCGATATCGTCAGCGGGACCGTCTACCGGTTCGACAAGGGCAATATCGTGGTGGACCTTCTGGGCAAGGCCGAGGGGATCCTGCCCAAGCGCGAACAATCGCCTCGTGACGATTTCCGCCAGGGCCAAAGGGTCCGCGCCTATGTCCTGGAAGTCAAGAAAGAAACAAAGGGGCCGCAGATCATTTTGTCGCGCACGAGCCCTTTCTTCGTCAAGAAACTCTTTGAGCTGGAAGTCCCGGAGATCTTCGAGGGAATTGTTGAGATCAAATCGATCTCGCGCGAGGCGGGCGAGCGGACCAAGATCGCCGTCTGGTCGAAGGACGAGAAGGTGGATTGTGTGGGCGCCTGCGTGGGCATGCGCGGTTCGCGTGTCAAGGATATCGTAACGGAACTTCAGGGCGAGAAGATTGACATTATCCGCTGGAGCGACGACCTACGTGAATACATCACCGCGTCCCTGTCGCCGGCCAAGATCACCGAAATACGCCTCGACAAAAAAGAGGAAAAAGCCCAGGTTATCGTGCCTGATGATCAGCTTTCCCTGGCCATCGGTAAGCACGGCCAGAATGTGAGGCTGGCGTCGAAACTGACGAGCTGGGAGCTTGATATCCGCACGCGCCAGGAGATCGTTCAGGAAAAGGAAGAGGCCAAAAAGACCCGCGCGCAGATGACACTGGACGGCGTGGGAGAGAAGGTTTTAGACGCCCTCATTGATGCGGGTTTTGATTCTTTGGAAAAGATCAAGGACGCATCGGTCGATCGCTTGACGCAGATCAAGGGGATCGGCGCCAAAAAGGCCGAGAAGATCATTGAGGCCGCAAAAGAAAGGTTATCCAAGACAGATGAGAGTGCATGAATTAGCGAAAGAATTGGGGTTGACGAGTAAAGACCTGCTCGCGCGTCTCAAAGAGCGCAAGATCGAGGCCAAGGGGCATATGGCCAATCTCGACGAAGACGTGGTGAAGCTCTTTTTGGAAGAGCGGCAGGCCAGGACCGGCCAGCCGGTGGCCGTGGCCGGAAAAAAACTGGATAGTGCGTCAACCGCCGTTAAGACAAGAAGGCCTGCGGGCAGAAAAGAGAAGCCCGAGGCGGCCAAGAAACCTGCGGCCGCACCGGCAGAAACGGCGCCTTCGGCGTCGACGCAGCCTGCTTTGGCCAAAAAAGAAGAAGGGGCCGGCCCCGGGCCGGAAACGGCGAGGCCTGCGGCGCCTGCAGCGCCTGCCGGAGCCGAAGTAGCCGCCCCCGCCGAGGCGGGCCTCAAGCCCTTAGAGGTCGATGTCCCCATCAACGTCAAAGACCTGGCGGAAAAACTGGGTATGAGGACCAGCGACCTGATCAAATTTTTGATGTTGAAACTCAAGCTTCTGGCCAACATCAACCAGAGCTTGAGCCAGGAGATCGTCGCCGAGGTGCTCAAGGTCCACGGTTATGAGCTGGTGATCCCTGAGAAACCCGAAGAGGTCGTTCATAAGGTCAAAAAGGCCGGCAAAGGCGAACAGTGGAAAGGCCGTTCTCCCATCGTGACGTTCATGGGGCACGTGGACCACGGCAAGACGTCCCTTCTGGATATGATCCGGCGTACCAAGGTCGCGGAATCTGAACATGGCGGCATTACGCAGCATATCGGCGCCTACGAAGTTAAGCTCCCCAAAGGCCGTATCACATTTTTGGATACCCCGGGTCACGAGGCCTTTACGGCCATGCGTGCGAGGGGCGCCAATGCGACAGACATCGTCGTGCTTGTCGTGGCTGCGGATGACGGCATTATGCCGCAGACGATCGAGGCCTACGACCATGCGAAAGCCGCCGGTGTGCCGATCGTGGTTGCCATGAACAAGATCGATAAGCCTCAAGCGAATGTGGACCGTCTTAAGAAACAGCTCGGCAGCATCGGGTTGTTGCCTGAGGATTGGGGAGGCAAGACCATTACCGTCGGCGTATCGGCCAAGACAGGAGAAGGTATCGATCGTCTTTTGGAGATGATCTTGCTTGAGGCCGAGATGCTGGAGCTCAAAGCGTCTTACGAGGTGGAGGCGAGCGGCGTCGTGATCGAGGCCAAGATGAGCAAGGGACGGGGGCCGGTGGCGACCATCCTTGTCCAGCAGGGAGTGCTGAAGGATGGGGATTTCGTGATCGCCGGTTACCAGTCCGGGCGTGTGCGCGCCATGTTCAACGACCTGCGCCAGCCCATCGAAGAGGCCTTGCCGTCCCAGCCCGTGGAGATCAACGGGCTAACGGCCGTGCCGGAAGCTGGAGACCATTTTTACGTCGTGCGCGACGAGAAAAAGGCGCGTGAGATCGTCGAGCAGAAACAGGAAGAACTCAGGCGTCAACGTCTGGAGCCGATGCACAAGAACCACCTGCGCCTGGAGGACCTGCATAAAGAGATCAAGGCCGGTTCCATCAAACAGCTCAATATCATTTTAAAAGCGGATGTCCAGGGATCCCTGGAGGCCATTGAGGATTCTTTGAACAAGATCGGGTCTTCGGAGGTCCAGATCAGCGTTATGCATAAGGGCGTGGGGCCGATCAATTCGTCGGACGTGATCCTGGCGGCCGCCTCCAATGCCATCATCATCGGTTTCCACGTCGAGGCCGATGATCAGGCCAAGGAGCTGGCCCAGAAAGAAGGCATCGATATCCGCACATACCGCGTGATCTATGAGATCTTTAACGACATGAAGGCCGCTCTCGAGGGGATGCTGGCGCCGAAGATCAAGAAGAACTTTATCGGCCGCGCCGAGGTCCGCAAGGTCTTCCATTTGACCAAATACGGCATCGTTGCAGGTTCGTTCGTCAAGAAGGGGAAGATCGCCCGGAGCGCCCAGGCGGCCGTGGTGCGCAACGGCGAGGTTGTCCATGAGGGCAAGATCGCCGCCGTCAAGCGCTTCAAGGACGATGTGCGCGAAGTGGCGGAAGGGTTCGAATGCGGAATCTCGCTGGTCGGTTTTGAAGATATCAAAGAGGGCGATTTCATCGACGCTTTTGAGATCGAGCATGTCGCCAGAAAACTCGCATGACGCATAAAAAATTAACGATCTTGAGCGGGATGAGACCGACGGGTCAGCTGCATTTGGGACATCTGGTGGGTGCGCTCAACAACTGGGTCCGCCTGCAGGAAGAGTACCAGTGCTATTTCATGGTGGCCGACTGGCACGCGCTCATGAGCGAATACGAAAACTCCGCGCAGATCCAGACGTTCATCTACGAGAATGTGGCGGACTGGCTTGCCTCAGGGATCGATCCTGAAAAGTCTGTGGTCTTCATCCAATCCCAGGTCCCCGAACACATCGAATTATCCATGGTTTTTTCCGTCCTGACGCCGCTGGGGCTCCTGGAGCGCTGCCCGACGTATAAGGAGCAGATGCGGGAGTTGGCGGATAGGCACATCGCGACATACGCCTTTCTCGGCTATCCCGTCCTGCAGGCCGCGGACATCGCGCTTTACCGCGCGCATGCCGTACCCGTCGGTGAAGACCAGCTGCCTCACGTGGAATTGACGCGGCAGATCGTCAGGAAGTTCAACGGCCTGTGGGGAGAGCTTTTTATGGAGCCCAAGCCTCTGTTGACGCAGATGCCCAGGCTCCTGGGCCTGGACGGCCGCAAGATGAGCAAGAGCTACGGGAATTTTATCGCCCTCTCCGATGAGCCTCAGGTGATCGCCAAGAAGATCCAGGGGATGTTCACGGACCCCAAGCGTATCCGCAGGACAGACCCCGGCCATCCGGAACCGTGCAATGTCCATCGTTATTACGAAGTTTTTTTCCCGCAAGATGCCAAGGAGCTGGCGGCTGCCTGCCGCCATGCGCAGGTTGGCTGTACCGACTGCAAGAAGATGCTGGGCGAGAAGCTCATCCAGTTTCTTGCCCCCCGGCAGGAGAAGCGGCGGGAATATCTACAGCATAAAAAGACACTTTGTGATATTCTAGAAGCAGGACGCCTTCGCGCGCAGGAGGCGGCTCAAAAAACCATCGCGGAAGTCAGGAGTGCAATCGGACTCGCTTCATGTCCTACAAAATAAAACTTGAGATCTTCGAAGGCCCGCTGGACCTGCTCCTTTATCTCATCAAGAAGGACGAGATCAACGTCTACGATATCCCTATCACGACCATCCTCGAACAGTACATGCAGTACCTCGAGCTAATGCGCATGCTCGACCTTAATGTGGCCGGCGAATTCATCGTTATGGCCGCAACCCTTATGCACATCAAGTCCAAGATGCTCCTGCCGCAGGAGACCAACCTTCAGGAGGATATCCCCGAGGACGAGCGCGACCCGCGGGCGGAACTCGTCAAACGCCTCCTGGAATACCAGCAGTTCAAGGAGGCGGCCGACGCGCTGAGGACCAAAGAACGCGCGCGCCAGGACATCTTCAAGCGCCAGCCGGTCCTCGAGGACAAGGAGAGCGGTGAGTCTTATTTCGAGGCCAGCCTTTTTGATCTGATCAATGCTTTTTCCAAGGCCCTCAAAGACGTCCCCAAAGAACTTTTTTACGAAGTCATCAAGGATGAGTTTACCGTCGAAGGCAAGGTCCACGACCTTCTGCACATGATCGCCCAGACGCCGCATATCAAGCTGACGCGGCTTTTTGAGCGCGCCAAAAGCAGGCTGGAGGCGATCGCGACGTTCCTGGCGGTCCTGGAGCTTATCCGCCTCAAGGAGATCATCGTCGTGCAGAAGAACGTTTTCGGCGAGATCGAAGTTTTTCGTAATAAAGCCAATATCGAGCCGCAGGTCTTACCCGAGGCCCAGGCGGCGCCTGAAACAATTTAATCCACCCTTCGTTTAAACCATGGACGAAAAAGCCTTTTCTTTCGATGAGATCATTGCCAAGGGCGCGGCCAAAGCCGCCGACGTCACGTCGCGCAATGAGACGGACGAAGACGTCGTTTTAAACATTTCCCTGCGCCCGGCGACCCTGGAAGAATTCATCGGCCAGAAAGAGGTCGTCGATAATTTGAAGCTGTCCATCACTGCGGCCCGGCAGCGCAACGAGCCCTTGGAACACGTGCTCCTTTGCGGCCCGCCGGGCCTGGGCAAGACGTGCTTGGCGTCGATCATCGCCCACGAGATGGGCACGAAGATCACGGCGACCTCAGGGCCTGCGATCGAGCGCGCCGGCGACCTGATCGGCATCCTGACGAACCTGGAGGCCGGGGACGTGCTCTTCATTGACGAGATCCACAGGCTTTCGAAGGTCGTCGAGGAGTTTTTGTATCCCGCCATGGAGAATTTCCAGATCGACTTCGTCATTGATAAAGGACCGTATGCCAGGACGATCAAGTTCAATCTCAAGCGTTTCACACTGGTGGGGGCCACGACCCGCAGCGGGCTCATCGGCGCCCCCCTGCGGTCGCGGTTCGGGATCCTGCATCATTTTGATTTTTATAAGAACGAAGACCTGGCCAGGATCATCAAACGCTCTGCGTCTTTGCTCGGGATCACGGTCGATGACGACGGGGCGACGGAGATCGCACGCCGCGCCCGCGGCACGCCCCGTATCGCCAACAGGCTGTTGCGGCGAGTCAGGGATTATGCCCAGGTCCATGGCGCCTCCGGCGTCGTGCGTTCCGTGGCTGATGAGGCCCTCAAAGGGCTGGGGATCGATGAGCACGGTCTCGATGAAGCCGACCGGCGTGTCCTGCGCACGATCCTGTCGACCTATCGCGGCGGGCCTGTCGGCATCGAGACTTTGGCCGCGACCCTCAACGAAGAGCCGGACACCATCATCGATACGATCGAGCCGTATCTCTTGAAGGCCGGTTTTTTGAAACGCACATCCCGCGGCCGGGAGGCGACCGATCTTGCCCGCAACCTTTTTTGATGATGAAGGTCTTGTTGCATATCTGTTGCGGACCCTGCGCAATCTACCCGGCGAGCCTCCTGCGCGAGGAAGGCTTTGAGGTCGAGGGGTTTTTCTACAATCCCAACATCCATCCCTATTCCGAATACATCAAACGCTATGACGCTGTTCTGGCAGCCAGCGAACGGCTGAACCTGAATACGATCTATCACCGTTATGATTTCGAACGTTTCCTGAAGTTTGTTTCCTGCGTGGAGGACCGCGCACGCCAGCACAGCCTTTGCTGGCGTATCCGCCTGGAGGAGACCGCCAAGGCCGCCTGCGACCACGGCATCGGGGCCTTCACCACGACACTCTTGAGCAGCCCCTATCAGGATATCGATGAGATCGCACGCTTAGGCAGAGAGATCGCCCAGGGCCGCGGCCTTGAATTCATCGTCAGGGATTTCCGGAAAGGCTTTGCGCAGTCCCACAAGCTTTCCCGCGAGTGGGAGTTGTATCACCAGAATTATTGCGGCTGTATTTATTCAGAGAAAGAAAGTGTCGAACAGAGAAATAAAAAGAGATCATTGGACGCGCGTCCGAAGCCATAAATTCCTGTGCGTTTGCCTTGCCGTCTGCTGCGTTTTGTGGTGTTCGGTATTTCCGGCGGGATCCGAGGAAGAGGCAGTGTCCCGGCCGTCCGAACCAGAGGCCAGGCTGTGGCTCCGTCACCAGGAAGATGAGACGTGTTTCCGCGCCTCAGGCCGATGTCTGGGGCCGCAAAACGCGCCTGCATATGTCAAAAAGCTTTACGCGGCCGGCGCGATCTTCGTAGGTGTGGTCTTATCAGGAGAGGAACCGGCGGGGTTGAGGGTGTATCTTCCCGTGAACGCGGAACGCCGGCAAGAGGTCTTTGAAACTGCCAACAAGGTCCTTCAGGAGGGCGGTTACGGCGTTCTTCGCGATGAAGGTCAGGATATTATTACGGTGTGGTTTTGATCGAGAGTTGATATGACAATGGTCAAGACAAAGATCATAGCGACGATAGGGCCGGCGAGCCGCTCATTGACCGTCTTGCGCCGGATGATGCGCGCGGGATTGGATGTTGTGCGGCTGAATTTTTCCCACGCGACACGCGCAGAGTGCCTGGAAACCATCCGGATCGTGCGGCACCTGAACCGGCGGTATGGCCGCCATATCCGCATCTTAGGTGACTTGGAGGGGCACAGGATCCGTATTGGCCGGTTGCGTGACCACAAGTCTTTGGCTTTGCGCAAAGGGCAAGTTTTGTGGCTCGTTGGGGACGCGGGGTTTGTGGGAGAGGGCAGCAGGGTGGCCTTTGATTATGAAGGGCCGATCAGAGACATCCATAAGGGGCACAGGATTTTTATCGACGACGGGTTGATCGCCCTGGACGTTCTTTCCGTTTCCCGGCGGGCCCTCAAGACACGCGTTTTGTTCGACGGTACGCTCAAGGAATTCAAGGGCATGAATATCCCGCAGGCGCGTCTTCATTTCGGCGGGCTTTCTTCCAAGGACAAGGAGGACATCGCTTTTGCCGCCGCCCACGGCCTGGATTTTGTGGCCCAGTCTTTTGTGCGCACGGCTTCGGATATGCGGGTTGTGAGGCGTGTCCTGGTCCGGCATAAGGGGAGGGCGCGGCTCGTCGCCAAGATCGAAAACGCCGACGGCATCCGCAATATCGACAGCATTATCGGTGTTTCCGACGCCGTGATGGTTGCCAGGGGCGATATGGGTGTCTCGATTCCCATAGAGGACGTCCCTGTTGTGCAGAAAGAGATCATCCGTAAGTGTAATGCCCGAAGAAAGCCCGTCATCACGGCGACGCAAATGCTCGAGCACATGACCGTCGAGCGTATCCCGACCAGGGCCGAAGTTTCGGACGTGGCGAATGCGGTCCTGGACGGTTCCGATTACGTCATGCTTTCGGCTGAGACGGCGGCGGGGAAGTATCCGGTGGAGGCGGTGGTCCTGATGAACAAGATCATCCGCGTTACAGAGGAGTGGCGTCGATGTCGCGGGCATTGATCATGGCAGGTATCGTTTTGGTCCTGGCAGGGTTGTTCTGGGGTGTCCTCAAGACGCTTCCTTTCGGCCGCCTGCCCGGGGATATTGTGGTCCATAAGAAAAATTTTACGTTGTATGTTCCGGTCATGACATCTTTGCTTTTAAGCCTGGCGGCGTCTGCGGTTTTTTGGTTTTTGTCAAAACGATGAAGAGAAGATTCCGGATATATCTTATAGGTGTGTGCGCCGCGGTCAGTTTCTGCGGGACGGTATGGGGTTCGTCCCAGCCTCCGACGGTGCGCGTGGCCGTCGTGCGCGACACCAAAGAGCTGACCCTTGCCGTTGAGGGGGCGTTCGACATCTCCACCGTGCCCGGCGGGAAAAAGATATATCACGGCGGCCGCCTGGCCTCGGCAAAAGTCGTCGCGACAGAGAAGGGCATCAAGATCTACCAGACGGTGTATGAAGCCTCTTCTTTAAGGATCAGCGCGCGCAGGAAAGCGGCCATCTTCGTCAATCGCAGGCCTTATCGCGGCGATATCGTCCTGGCCCGTTCCGCGGAGGGTACGCTGTCGGCCATCAATGTGCTGGATGTCGAGTCGTATCTCAAGGGTGTCCTGGTCCATGAGATCTCGCCCAAGTGGCCGATCGACGCTATCAAGGCGCAGGCCATCGCCGCCAGGACGTATGCCTTGTATCAGAAGGAGATCTGCAGCCACAGGCCTTATGACCTTGTGGCGGATACCTCTTCGCAGGTTTACGGCGGGTTCTCCTCGGAAAAGAACAAGACGAACCGGGCGGTCAATTTTACGTTCGGCGAGGTGTTGCTTTACCGCGGCAAGCTCTTCCCGGCATATTTTCATGCGACCTGCGGCGGTTCGACGGAAAATGCCGCCGAATTATGGAAGGTCAACATAGAACCTTTGGCTGGCGGCCGCCTTTGTTCTTTTTGCACGGCGTCTCCGCATTATTACTGGAGTGCGTCTATGGATTTTAAGGCTATCCGCAAGAAGCTGGGGCCGTTTTACACGCTCCAGGGAGAGTTGAAGAATATTTTTGTCGAGGAACGCAATGCTTCAGGGCGGATCCGTTCCCTGCGTCTCGAAGACGGTCAGGGGGGATCGGCCGTCATTTCCGCCAAGGATTTTCGGCAGATGATGGGGCCGGACGTCGTGCGTTCAACCAACTTCACCCTTGCGGTCGAAGATTCGAAAGTGGTTTTCAGCGGCAAGGGGTGGGGGCATGGCGTCGGGCTCTGCCAGTGGGGCGCTTTCGGCATGTCGCGCAGAGGTTACGACTATAAGGAGATACTGGCATTTTATTATCCCGGCTCCCGCGTTGCCAAGGTATACTAGGGACAGGGCGTCTGGGTTTTGCCGGAGATTTTTTCGGGGATCATGCATCATCTTTCGGATTATGATTATGAACTGCCGTGCGAGCGGATCGCCCAGACACCGGCCGCGCAGCGGGATGCATCGCGCCTTTTGGTGATGGAACGTGCGGCCGGCCGGCTCCGGGATAAGCAGTTTTTTCAGTTGGCCGAAGACCTGGCGGACGGAGACCTTCTGGTTTTTAACGATACGCGGGTGATCCCGGCGCGGCTCCTGGGGCGGCGGGCCAGCGGCGGTTCTGTTGAAGTCCTTCTCTTGGGTCCCGCGTCTTGCGGGAAATTTTCATATCAAGCGTTGATCAAACCTCTGGGCCGCCTGAAGGAAGGGGAGAAGATATTTTTAGATAAAGGCCTGATCTGTCGTCTTCTGGACCCGAAAAACAGGATCGTGGATTTCGGCGGCAGGTCTGCGGAATATGTCATGAAAAGGGTGGGCATCCTGCCTTTGCCGCCTTATGTGCGGCGGCCGCCCCGCAAGGAAGACAGAACGCGTTACCAGACGATCTTCGCGCGCCATCCGGGCGCGGTGGCCGCGCCGACCGCAGGGTTGCATTTTACCCGCGAGGTTTTGAGGACATTGAAGGCCAGGGGCGTCGGGACGGCTTTTTTGACCCTGCACGTCGGTTACGGTACCTTTTCTCCTGTGCGCTCCGACGATATCCGCCGCCACCGGATCCATGAGGAGAATTTTTGCATTTCGGCGGCAACCGTGAAGGCGATCCGGCGCGTCAAGGAAACTCGACGCGGACGCGTGATCGCTGTGGGAACGACGGTGGTGCGCGCCCTGGAAGACGCGGCCGCAGAGATCCTTCAAGGGGTCAGGGCCGTTGATATCCGGCGTTCGAGCCGTCTGTTCATCTATCCACCCTACGCCTTTCGTGTGGTCGACGGGCTGATCACGAATTTTCACTTGCCGCGCACATCGCTATTGATGCTGGTCGCGGCGTTCGGCGGACAGAAGGCCGTCCTGGAGGCCTATCGTCACGCGATCGAGAATTCATACAGGTTTTACAGTTATGGCGACGCCATGCTGATCATTTAGATTTAGAGAGTCAGAGCATCAAAGAGTCGGTGTGTCAAAGAGCGAAAGAGAGAAGAAAGTACGTAGAGTGATTTTTCTTTGATGTTTTGACGCATGGACGCTTTTAGAGTTTAGGGTTTCACCCGTCATTTTTCCGCTGTTGGCGTCTTACGAGGAGGCTTATGGATAAAAAAATCATGCCCTGGTTGTTGATCCTGGCATCCGTTGCTGCAGGTCTTTATTTAAGGATCTATCCGTCGCTATTGCCTTTCTTCGACAAGAAAGCGGTCCAGGAGGTCGAAAGCGAAGAGGCACAGGCGGTGACCCGCAATCTTGCTGATCTTTATCCTCAGGCGGACGTCATGACGCGGGATGTGATGGCCCGCAAGGTCCTCGTGGAAAGATTAAAGACAGACCGCGCGCCGTTGCGCCAGAGGGCCGCCGAGCGGGCCCAGGAGATGAAAGGGCGCTACCGGGACGAGAACGGCAATCCCTATCTTTGCGGGATCGATTCTTATTACTGGGAACGGCTGTTGAAGAATCTCATGAGACGGGGCCAGATCGGCGACCGCGAGGTCAACGGCGAGCCGTATGACGACCTGGTCAGGCAGCCCATCGATCCGGCAATGACGAAGAACGTCCATATCTGGCTGGGCCTTGCGTTTTATAAAGTCTGGTCTTTGTTCGATCCTCATGTTCCTCTTGAGCGCACGCTTTTCTACGTGCCGCTCGTTCTTTCCTGCATCATCGGCGTCTTTGCCTTCTTTGTCGCGCGCAAGCTGGGCGCCAACGACCTGGGCGCCTTTATCGCGTCCTTCGCGGTCAACGTGTCGCCGTTTCTGGTCGTGCGCGTCGCCTCCGAATGGTTTGATACGGATATTTACAATGTTCTTTTTCCGCTTCTGATCTTCGGTATTTTTCTCTACGCCGGCGCCGGCAGGCGCACGGCGGGACGCCGCGTCTTCTTGTGCGCCCTGGCCGGTCTTTTCACCGCCTGTTACGCGTCCACATGGAAAGGGTGGTGGTTCGTTTTCGATATCATGCTTCTTTCCGGGGTCCTTTTCCTTATCAATCTCAAACAGAGCCAGAAGGAGGAGGCCTTGCCGCCGGAGATCCTGGGGCATTACGGCGCTTGCCTGGCACTTTTTTTCGCCTTCGGGTCCATCTTGGTCGTTTTCTTCAGCGGTTTTGTCTCGTGGGCGGATTGCCTGATCGAGCCTCTTCGCCTGACATCCATCTTGAAGGTGACGGAGAACGCCATGTGGCCGAATGTCTTTTTGACTGTCGCGGAACTCGGGCGGGCGGGCGCCATGGATGTCATCCGCGGAGTCGGCGGGCAGCTCGTATTTTTCGGCGGGCTCATCGTTCTTCTTTACGTCTCTCTCTTCGAGCACGCGCTGCGCAGCCCTCGTTACGGATTTGGTCTTCTCTGCCTGGTCTTCTGGATCGTCGCGACGTTTTATACGGCGATGGAGGCCTTCCGGTTCACGCTCCTTCTGGTTGTTCCCGTCGGCCTGGCCTTTGGCCTGGCTGTGGCCAAATGTTATGAATATATGGCCGGCGTGTTCTCAAAATATCTGACGGCGGCGCAGGCGGTCCTGGCGCGCGGCGTCCTGGTGGCCCTCATCTCGCTCTATCCTGTTGTCAACATCGCCGATCTTTACGTCAGGCTTTCGGCGCCTCCTTTCTCGATGGACGACCAGTGGCACGGCGTCTTGACGAAGATCAACAAAGAGACGCCCCCGGATGCCGTCATCGATTCCTGGTGGGATTACGGGCATTGGTTTACGGGCGTGGCGGGCAGACGCGTCCTTTTCGACGGCATGACCCAGAATACCCCCTATGCCTACTGGATGGCTTCGGCCCTGTTGACGGACAATCCGCGGGAATTCACAGGCATCCTGCGCATGATCAATGCCGCCGACAACAAGGCCGTCGACGAACTGAAGCAGGCAGACCGGATGGACCTGCCCGCCGCTATTTCCCTTGTGCGGCGTTGCCTGGCCGTTGCTCCGCCGCAGGCCCAGAAGTATCTGGAGGAGGTTTTGCCGCCGGCCCGGGCCCGCAGGATCCAGGAGCTTCTTTTTCCCAAAAGTCTGCCTCCGGTCTATTTTGTCGTCTCCTACGATATGCCCGCCAAGGTATCGCCGATCTCTTATATCGGCAACTGGGATTTTCCCAGGGTGGACCTCTGGTTCAAGCACCAGTATCAGTCCAAAGATGAATTTCTGGCTTATGCCCAGAAGCATTATCGCCTGACGCCGCAGGAGGCGCAGTCCCGCTACTCGGAAATTTTCTTTATCGACAAGAAGGCCTCGCGGACATGGTTCTCGCATTTTCTGGATTATTACTCGCCGATCGGCGTGGCCCGTCAGGATGGCCCCATGCTGTATTTCGATAACGGCCTGAACGTCAACACGGAGAACTGGCATGCCTTTGTGCAGGACAGGGACCCTTCAGGGCGCGGCATCCCCCAGAGCATTTTTTATATGGATAAAGGCGAGTTCAAGGAAGTCCGTCAGGAGAAGCCCGACCTTGCTTACAGCGCGGTCGTTTTCAAGGAAAAAGGGGAATACAAGAGCCTCTTGTGCGATACGGCGTTGGCCAAAAGCATGCTCATCCGTATGTATTTCTTTGGGGCCGAAGGCCTGGATTTCCTGAAACTGTTCGATAAATCCGTCGACGAAAAAGGCAGCGCGATCTACGTGTATGAGATCGTCTGGCCGGCTGACCATGTCGCTGCGCCTGAGGCGCCGGGCAAACCCCCAAAAGGCCCGAGACGATAACGCCATGCCTATGAAATTTTCCATCACCCACACCGACCAAGACACGCAGGCGCGTTGCGGCATCCTGCATCTGGAGAGGGGCTCGATCGAGACGCCCGTGTTTATGCCCGTGGGCACGCAGGCGACGGTGAAATCCCTGTCGCCGCGGGAGCTGGACGAGGCGGGCGCCCAGATCATGCTGAGCAACGCCTATCACTTGTATCTGCGGCCCGGCACGGATATTATCCGGGAAGCGGGGGGCCTGCATAAGTTCATGAACTGGCCGAAGCTCATCCTGACGGACAGCGGGGGTTATCAGGTTTTCAGTCTTTCTTTGCTGCGAAAGGTCAAGGACGATGGCGTGGAATTCCAGTCGCACCTTGACGGGTCGCGTCATTTTCTTACCCCCGAGTCCGTTATCGGCATCCAGAATGACTTGGGGTCTGATATCATGATGCCCCTGGATGAGTGTGTGCACTATCCGGCTTCCTTTGACCTGGCCCAGAAGGCCGTAGACAGGACAACGCTCTGGGCTGGGCGTTCCAAAAAAGAGTGGGCAAAGACCCAGCGGGGGGTCCTGTTTGGGATCGTCCAGGGGTCGACCTTTCCGGACCTGCGCAAAAAGTCCGCAGAAGAGCTGAAAGATATTGGTTTTCAAGGGTATGCGATAGGCGGAATAAGTGTTGGCGAACCCCAGGATTTAATGTATAATATGATTTCTTTTGCGGCAAGAGAATTGCCTCAAGAGGCCCCCAGGTATGTGATGGGGGTGGGGCTTCCGGAAGACATTCTGGAAGCCGTGTCTTTGGGCGCGGATATGTTCGATTGTGTCGTGCCTACGCGTTACGGCCGCAACGGTTCGGCGTTCACAAGCTTGGGAAAGATCACGGTCCGTAACGGGGCTTTCAGCCGGGACCAGGCGCCCCTGGACCCGCACTGCGATTGTTACTGCTGCAGAAATTTCACCAGGAGCTATCTCAGGCACCTGTTCAATACCGGCGAGATCCTGGGGCTAAGGCTGGTTTCATACCATAACGTTTATTTCTTTCTGGATCTGATGAAAAAGGTCCGCGCGGCGCTCCGCGAGGGCCGTTTTTTGTCGTTTAAAAAAGATTTTCTTTCGCGATATAGACAGACAGAAGGCTAAAAGGCTCAGTAATGCGCATAGACGTATTGACCATTTTCCCGTCGATGTTCGAGCCCGTTTTAGGGGAGTCCATCATCAAACGCGCCGTCAACAGCGGGAAGGCGGCGATCCACCTGCACGATATCCGGGATTACACCACGGATAAGCACCGCAAGGTCGATGACAGGCCCTATGGCGGCGGTTCCGGCATGGTCATGGCACCGCAGCCTATCTTTTCCTGCTGCGACGAGGTTGTCAGAAAAATAAAAGTTGCAAAAAGCAAAAGAAGCATTATACTTCTTTCACCGAGAGGGCGGTGTTTGACCCAAAAGTCCGCCGCGCGCCTCTCGAAAATGAAGCATCTGGTCCTGATCTGCGGACATTATGAAGGCGTGGATGAGAGGGTGGGCCGTTCGCTGGCCGATGAAGAGATCTCTATCGGAGATTATGTGCTGACGGGCGGCGAGTTGCCCGCCATGGTGGTGATCGACGCTGTGGTGCGCCTTCTGCCCGGTGTCCTGGGCAATGCCTCATCGGCGCAGAATGAGAGCTTCCAGGAACCATCCCTGGAATATCCGCAATATACGCGGCCGGCTGTGTTTCAAGGCAAAAAAGTCCCTGCGGTATTGTTGTCCGGCGACCACAAGGCGATCGACGCGTGGCGAAGAAAAGAGGCGTTGAAGGTCACCAGGAAAAGAAGGCCAGATTTGTTGGGAAGGTGAAAGTGTTAATTTTGTAGAGAAAAGGTACCTCGTTATAGGCAAAATTAAGGAGTCATTATGGACAAGATCAAACTCGTTGAAAATCTGTTCGCCAGAAAAGAGAGCGTCCCGGTAGTCGCCGTGGGCGACACGGTCAAGGTCCTGGTAAAGATCCCTGAAGGGGACAAGTTCAGGATCCATCCTTTTGAAGGGACCGTGATCGAGACGCGGGGAGAAGGGCTTACCGCCAGTTTTACCGTTCGCAAGATGTCCTATGGCGAAGGCGTGGAGAGGACATTCCCTTTGCACGCATCCACGATCGAGGGCATCGAGCTGGTCAAAAAAGGCAAGGTCAAAAGGGCAAGGCTCTATTATCTTCGCGGCCGCATCGGCAAGGCGACAAAGATCGAAGAAAAGATCGAAGAGAAGAAGGCCGGTGCCGAATAGGCGCAGGCCTGTTTGGGGCGGGATTTTCAGGTGCTGTATCACGAGCGTCGTGCGAAAAAGGATGGTTATTCCGTTATCGTAGGCGTGGATGAGGCCGGGCGGGGGCCTCTGGCCGGCCCTGTCGTCGTGGCGGCCGTGATCTTAAAGACGTATGCGTTCGCATCCCGTATCGATGATTCCAAGAAACTGACGGGACGCCAGAGACGCACGGCCTTTGACGAGATCCTCGTGAAATCGACCTATGGCGTGGGGATCATGAACCAGGGCGTTATCGACAGCGTCAATATTTCCGCCGCGACCCATTTCGCCGTAGATGAAGCTGTCGCGCGGCTCATGGAACGGTTCCGGATTCCTCCGAAAAGAAAATCGGTCATTTTACTCCTGGACGGGAGGTTGCGTTCGCACCTGTCTTATCACGCGAAAGAGATCATCGGCGGCGACGGGTTGTCTTTGTCCATCGCCGCGGCTTCCATCGTCGCCAAGGTCATCCGGGACAGGATCATGGAGATCTACGACCGTATCTATCCGCAGTATGGTTTTTCCCGTCACAAGGGCTATGGGACCGCCGAACATCTGGACCGCGTGAACACCTGCGGACTTTCTCCTCTTCACAGACGCACGTTTTGTCATCACATTCCTTGTCTATCGTGAGCGATAAACTGACGCTGGGACAGTGGGGCGAGCAGGAAGCGGTCCGGTTTTTGCGCAAAGCGGGTTACCGGGTCCTGGAGCGCAATGTGCGCACGCCTCTCGGCGAGATCGATATCGTCGCCCGCCAGGGCGGGGTCCTGGTCTTTGTGGAGGTGCGCACGCGCCGGGGCGCCGAGGGTATCTGCCGGGCCCTGGAGTCCGTGAACGCCGGCAAGCAAAGGCGCCTGGACCGTTTGGCGCTCTGGTATCTTAAGGAAAAGAATTTATCCGGCTGCCGCGCCAGGTTCGACGTGGTCGCCGTCTGTCAGGACGCAAAGGGGTCTTCGGCGACGCTGATCCGCGATGCTTTTCAATCCCTCGGCAGAAATCCCCGGCTTTAAAGCCGGGGAGGAACCCCCGGGGGGTTCCACAGCGCAAAGGACGTCTAGGCATGGTTGTCAAGCTTAAGCCCATATCCCGCGTGGCGCGTTCTCTGGGGATCCGCGAAAAAGAGCTGGAGCCCAACGGCCGCTACAAGGCCAAGGTCGACCTTTCGATCCTGGAGAGATTGCGCAAAACGGACGCGCGTTATATCCTCGTCAGCGCGATCACGCCGACGCCCCTGGGGGAAGGCAAGACCGTGACCACGATCGGTTTGTCCATGGCGCTGAACCGCCTGGGGGTCCGATCGGCCTGTTGTTTGAGGCAGTCGTCTCTGGGGCCGCTCTTCGGTTCCAAAGGGACAGCGACCGGCGGCGGCGCGTCCCAGGTCGTGCCCGAGGATGAGATCAATCTTCATTTTACGGGTGACATGCACGCCGTGGCCGAGGCCAATAATTTTCTTTTGGCTTTTCTTGAAAATTCGATCTTTCACGGCAATCCTCTGGATATCGACATTGCCAGCATCACGTGGAAGCGTTGTCTGGATACGAGCGACCGGTCGTTGAGGAACATCCGCTATGTTTTGAAATCCGGCTCCGAGACCCACCAGATGGCAGCCGGCTTTGAGGTCACCGCCGCCTCCGAGATCATGTCTATTCTGGCGCTCAGCCGCGACAGGGCGGATTTGCGCTCAAGGCTCGGCGAGATCGTCCTGGCGCGCACGCGCCGGGGCGCGCCCGTCCGCAGCCGCGACATCAAGGCCGACGGGATGATGGCGGCGATCCTGAATGACGCCGTCAAACCCAATCTCGTGCAGACGTCCGAGGGCACGCCTTGTTTTATCCACACGGGGCCCTTTGCCAACGTTTCCATCGGCACCAGTTCTATCCTTGCCGACAGGATGGCCCTGGGGCTCTGCGATTACGTCGTGACGGAAAGCGGTTTCGGCGTGGATTGCGGGGCGGAGAAATTTTTCGATATCAAGTGCCGCGCCAGCGGATTCAGGCCCCATGCCTGCGTGTTGGTTTGTTCGTTGCGGGGCCTCAAGGCCCAGAGCCGCAAGATCACGATCACGCCGGGCGAGAAGATGCCGGCCGGCCTTTTCGCCGAAGATGCGGAGGCGCTGGAGCAGGGTCTGGAGAACCTCAGGAAGCACATCCAGAATCTCAGGCTGTTCGGCATCCCTGTCGTCGTCTGCATCAATGTTTTTCCGCAGGACACGCAGCGGGAACTGGACAGGGTGCGCGCCAAGTCCCTGGAGTTCGGGGCCCAGGATTCTCAGGTGAGCCGTCTCTGGCAAGAAGGGTCCAAGGGAGGCGCGGACCTGGCCAAAAGCGTCCTGCGCCAGACAAGCCAGGCATCGAGCGGTTTTAAGTTCCTTTACGGTGCCCATCTTTCTTTGCAGGAAAAGATCGAGGCGGTCGCCAAAAATATTTACGGCGCGGGTTCCGTGGATTATGCCCTGCAGGCCCGCTCGGCCCTGGAGTTCTGCGCCCGCGAGGGATTCGGACATCTGCCGGTGTGTATCGCCAAGACGCAATTTTCTCTGTCGCACGACGAATCACTGAAAGGCGCGCCAACAGGTTTTGTCTTTCCGGTCAAAGACGTCCGCCTGGCCGCGGGCGCCGGTTTTGTTTTGGCGCATGCGTCCTGGATGCAGACGATGCCGGGTCTCCCGCGCCAGCCGCGCGGCGAGGCGGTTGATATCGACGCCGAAGGGCATATCAGAGGATTGTCATAACAACGAGGCCGTGATGCGTTATGCAAAAGCTACCATAGTGAAATATGTGGCGGACCTTTCAAAAAAGATGCCTGCGCCCGGCGGCGGGTCTGTTGCGGCACTCATGCTGGCCTGCGCCGCGGGCCTTGTGGCGATGGCCTGCGCCTATACCGTAGGCAAGGAGCGCTACAGGGCGTTTGCACCGCGCGCGCGCCGTCTTTTGAAAAGGAGCCTGACGATCAAAGACGAGGCGTTACGCTTGCTTGACGCGGATATAGCGGCTTATCAGGACAAGGACCAGGCGCGGTCTATTTCCGTCCCGGCGCGGGTGTGCCGCCTGTCCGCAGAAACGGTTCGTCTGGCGCGCGAGGTCGGCCGCAAGGGGAACAGGTCTTTGCGTTCCGACGCCGACTTTGCTGCGTCTTTGGCGCGGCTGGCCGCGGCCGCCGGGCGTTCATATGTGCGGGTCAACGTTCTTTGTTTGAAAAATGGCTCGAGATATGCGAAACTGTTGAACGAGCTTAAGCGTTTATCATAGAGGCGGCGCAGTTCAAAAAGACAAGAGAGGCGCACATGGCAGTTCTCATGGAAGGCAGGATCGCGGCCGAACATTTGCGTAGTCTTTTGAAAGACGAGATCGCTCTGCTGTCGGACCGGCATAAGCGGCGGCCTGAATTGCGTTGTATCGCGGTCGGCCGCAACGCCGCCGCAAGCGTCTATCTCAAGTCCCAGGCCAGGGTTGCACAGGAAATCGGCATCGGGCATGCCGTCGTCACCCTGCCGGAGGATATCCGCGCTGATGACTTGATCAGCGAGATCGCCGGGCTCAACAACGATCCTTCGGTGACCGGCATCTTGCTTCAGTGTCCGTTGCCGTCGGGGGTCAAACTGGAAGAAGTGGTGTCTTTTATCCTGCCGGCGAAGGATGCCGAAGGGATCCATCCGGCGAACCTCGGACGCCTCGTCCTTGGGGAGGCGGCCATTGCGCCGTGCACGGCCCAGGCGTGCATGGAGCTCTTGCGTCATTACCAGATCAAGCTCTATGGCCAGGAGGCGGTCGTGGTGGGGCACTCTTCGATCGTGGGCAAGCCCTTGAGCCTCTTGTTGCTCAAGGAGTTCGCCACGACGACGGTATGCCATATCGCGACGGCCGAGGCCCACAAGCTCGAGGACCATGTCAGGCGTGCGCAGATCCTTGTTGTCGCCGTAGGCAAACCTCAACTGATCAAGGGCAGCTGGATATCGCCGGGTGCTGTCGTCATCGACGTCGGCATCAACAGGTGCGGCGAGAGCCTTGTGGGGGATGTGGAGTTTGAGGCTGCGCGCCAAAAAGCGTCGTTCATCACGCCTGTCCCCGGCGGGGTCGGGCCCTTAACGGTCATGCTGTTGATGAAGAATGTCTGCGAACTTTTCAAGGAGTCCTTAAAACTGCAATCGTAATGCGGCGAAAGAAAGGCCGTGATGTCCATCGGGGCAATGACATTCAAGGAAAAACTCTCGTCGTCTCAATTCGTGGTGACCTCTGAAGTCGGCCCGCCGAAAGGCATTTCCCTTGAAAAAATATTGAAAGAGATCGCTCCTTTGCGGGGAAGGGTGGATGCGATCAACGTGACGGACCTGCAGAGTTCCGTCATGCGCATGGGTTCTCTGGCGGCATCCATCCAGATCAAGAACGCAGGTTTTGAGCCTGTCCTGCAGATGACGTGCCGCGACAGGAACCGATTAGCGTTGCAGTCGGATGTTCTGTCTGCGGCGTCTTTCGGGGTCGAGAATATCCTGGCCCTCACAGGGGACCACCCGGCCCTGGGCGATCATCCCCAGGCCAAGCCCGTCTTTGATATCGATGCCGTGACCTTGATCGGGATCCTGCGCACGCTGGAGCGCGGCGCCGACATGAACGGGAACCCGCTCTTCGGCGAGGCGCCGAAATTCTGCGTGGGTGCGGCGGTCAATCCGGGGGCCGACCCTCTGGAGCCGGAACTCATCAAGATGGAAAAAAAGATCGCAGCCGGAGCGGAATTTTTCCAGACGCAGGCGGTTTTTGATATCGGCGTTTTTGAAACATTCCTGGCGAAGACGCGGCACCTCAAGACAAAGATCATCGCCGGCATCATGCTGCTCAAAAGCGAGCGCATGGCGCGTTATATGAACGAGCATATTCCCGGCGTTATCGTCCCCGAGGCCGTGATCGCTGAGATGGAAGGGGCCCAGGACAAGAAACAGAAGTGTCTGGAGATCGCTGTCCGTTTATTCAAGACGTTGCAGCCAGCCTGCGACGGTGTCCATATCATGCCTATCGGCTGGTATGGCATGGTTCCAAGGCTTTTGGATGCCGTGGGACGATAAAGATAAATTGAGATATAGAGAAACCCTAAACTCTAAACAAACTCAAAACTTGAATGTTCCAGTTGGATTTTGAGTTTTGGGCTTGGGTTTGTTTAGGGCCCTCCTTAAAAGAGGTATGCGGAGGCCCACCCCTTGTGGGTAGGATTTAGAGTTTCGGGTTTAGAGTTTGGCCAACATTATTAAGATATGCCTAAGAAAATAGCCATTATCGGCAATTCCGCAGCGGCCGTGGGTGCGGCCGAGAGCATCCGCGAACGCGACAAATCAGCCGAGATCTTCATGGTCTGCGAGGAATCGTTTCCCGCCTACGAGCGGCCGAAGATGCTAGGGATCCTCGACGGCCGCCTCAAAGAGCGTCAGCTCGTCTGGCGCAGCCCCGATTTTTACAAGAACCACGGCATCACGCTGCTTCTGGAGGCTAAGGTGGAAGGCGTCAGCACGCACAGGAAGCGTCTGGCCCTGAAAGGGCGCGATCCTCTGGAATTCGACGAGCTTGTGATCGCCTCGGGCCGCAAAGAGACCCTGCCGCCGCTCAAAGGGATCCAGAAGGAAGGGGTCGTCGCCGTCAACAGTCTCGCTGATGTCAAGTTCATTCAGGAGAACCTGCCGATCGCGCATACGGTGTTGATCGTCGGCAGGGGCCCTGTGGCGCTGGAGCTGGTGCGCATCATCGCCGCCAAAAAAACGGAAGTAAAGTTTTTTGGGACGCTGGCAGAGCCCATAGAGAATGTCCAGGAGGTGCGCGATAATCCGATCATCGAGATCCTGGGCGAAGCCGACGTCCGCGCCGTCAGACTTGCGAACCATAAGGTTGTGGGGGCGACGCTGGTGATCTTCAGCGGCGCATCCGGCCCCAATACGGATTTTTTGAAAGATACGGATATTCATGTGGATGACGGGGTCGTCGTGGATGAGACGATGCGCACCAATATCCCTTTTGTGTGGGCCGCAGGGGACGTCTGCCGTCAGGGACAAGACCCTCAGGCGCGCGGCTGGGAAGCGGCCTATGCGTCGGGCCGGAAATGCGGAGAAAGTCTATGCCGGATTTAAATATGATCGTGTCGGAGACGTCGAAGAAGATCGTCGCTATGGCGCAGGGCGCTTTGGAAAAAACGCTGGCCGAGAAAGGGGCTTGCGTTTCTTTGGGGTTTGAAGGCACCGCCTTTTTCCTTCCTTTGAATTTTGCCCTGACGGGGCTGGAGGTCAAGACAACAGGCGATGGGCGTAAAGTCATCGAGAACTGCCGTCGGCTTCTGGAAGGCAGGCCCCCGGCGAACGGTTTGTCTCTTCCTTATCTCGACGGGTTGCTCGACCGGGGCCTGGCGACCCTCTTGGCTGAAGAGCTTTTATGCGCTTTGACGCATGAGCCTCAAGATGGGTATCTGGGGTTTGTCCCTGACACGGTCCTGCGTTCTCTGGGCGTCCAGCTTGTCGACGGCCGCATTGCCGGTATCGCCGTTATCCTGGGGTGCGCCAAGGATGACGCCTCTGCCGTCAAGATTATCCGCGGTTTCCAGGAAAAAAATATCGTTTCGCTTCTTGTCGGGAATGTTGGCTTGCGCAATATCCGTGACCAGCTGGCGGCGTCCGGCGTCGAGTTAGGGTTGGATAACTACATCGTTTCTCTGGGGCCGGATGAATTATCCAGCGCCTATGCCGTGAATTTCGCCGTGCGGGCGGCTTTGACGTTCGGAGGCTGCAAGGGCGGCCAGGGAAAAGAGGTGCTGGAGTACACCCAGAACCGCGTGCCTGCCTTTGTTGTGGTCTTAGGCAAACTTGACGAGGTGATCGCGACGACAGGCGTCGGCGTCCTCGGCCTGGGTTTCCCGATCATCACGGATGCCGACGCCGCCGAAGTGGGGAAGATCCCGACGACGAAATACGAAGCCCTGGTCGTGGAAAAGGATATGGACAAGATCGTGTCCCGCTGTATCGAGACGCGGGGCATCAAGATCCAGGTGGCGCACCTGCCTATTCCGGTGCTCTACAGCCCGGCATTCGAGGGTGAGCGCGTGCGCAAGGAAAACCTCAAGGTTGAATTCGGCTCAAAGTATTCCTCGGCGTTCGAGTATCTGACCTATAAGCCCATGGAGGACGTTATAGACGGCCGCGTGGAGGTTGTGGGCCCGGATATCGACGCGGTGGCAGGCAAGGCCATGCCTCTGGGTATCTGGGTCGACGTGGCGGCGCGCCAGGCCAATAAGGATTTCGAGCCGATCCTGGAGAGGCAGATCCACCGGTATTTCAACGAGGCACAAGGGATCATGCACATGGGCCAGAGGGACATGATCTGGGTCCGGATCTCCCGGGAGGCCTTTGACAAGGGGTTCCGCCTGAAACACTTCGGCACGATCATCCACGCTATGCTGCATAAAGAGTTCGGCGCGATCGTCGATAAGGTCCAGGTGCGCCTGATGACGAGGCCAGAGGATGTCGCGCAAGCGCTTCCGAAGGCCGGACGTGTCTATGAGGCGCGCGATGAACGCCTGCGCGGCATGACCGACGAGAGCGTTGACACCTTTTACAGTTGCGCCCTCTGCCAGTCGTTCGCGCCCAACCACCTCTGCGTCATTACCCCGGAGCGTCTCGGATTGTGCGGCGCTTATTCCTGGCTCGACGCCAAGGCCGCCTATGAGATCCAGCCGACGGGCGGCAACCAGCCGATCGCCAAGGGCCCGTGCCTTGAGCCGAATCTTGGTCAATGGCGCAACATCAATGAGTTCATTTTTGAAAAGTCCAACAGGACCATCCCCGAAGTCAGCATGTATTCGCTTTTGGTCTCCCCGCAATCGAGCTGCGGCTGTTTCGAGTGCATCGTGGCCCTGGTCCCGGAAGCGAACGGCGTCATGGTCGTTAACCGGGATTATGCGGGCGCAACCCCGCTGGGCATGACCTTTACCCAGATGGCCGGTTCTGTGGGCGGCGGGGTCCAGACGCCTGGTTTCATCGGCGTCGGCAAGCTTTACCTCACAAGCAAGAAGTTTATCTCCGCCGAGGGCGGGTTGCCGCGTCTTGTCTGGATGCCGCGGGACCTTAAGGAAGCGCTCAGGAACCGCCTTGTGGAGCGTTGCAGGGAAATCGACCTACCGGACTTCATCGAAAAGATCGCCGATGAGACGAATGCGCAGACGATCGACGAACTCCTGGAGTTCCTGAAGGCCAAGGCGCATCCTGCGCTGGATATGCCGCCGCTGATCTAAAAAAGCAGTCAGGAGACAGCCTCCAGCAACATTTTTCTTGCTTTTTAGGAATAAATGTATTATTCTAACACTAACAATATCCCCCGGATGAGAAAAAACACGCCTCTTTTTTTAATTGCCCTATACTTCCTGTCTAGCCTTTCTTTTGTCTCATGCGTTTCTGGCGAAGAAAAGTGGACCGTAGCTTCCGAAACCAAGAAGATGGCTGCGGACTATCGAGACAAGGGATTGCGCTATCAGCAGTCGGGCGACATGGATACGGCGCTGATCTATTTTCAGAAGGCTGTTGAGCTGGATCCGACCCTGGCCGTCGGCTATAACGATATCGGCGTCCTTTATGAGTCCAAAGGGTGGTATGACCGGGCGAAACAGGCTTACGGCCGGGCCATCGAGATCGATCCGACGCTTCCCAGCCCTTATTACAACATGGGCAGTATTTATGAGAAGGAAGGGGATTTCGATAAGGCGATCTATTATTACAAACAGCGGGTCCTCATCGGCGATTGGAACGACGAGTGGACGATGAAGGCGCGTCAGTCCTTGAAAGGCCTTGGGGTCAACGATCCCGAGCTGAAGCAGAATTTCTTAGACGAGCAGATGGCCCGCATGGAGTCCAGCGAAGATATCAAGGGCGAGCCGAAAGGCAACGACCTGAACCCCAAGAGGCGCAAACGCGACGCTCGCCTCCATTTGATGCGGGGAAAGCAGCTTTACTCCATGGGGATGTTCACCGAGGCCCTGAAGGAACTGTCGCTGGCGTCGGTCCTGGATCCTAAGAGCAAAGAGATCAGCAAGACCCTGGAAGAAGTCCAGCAGAAAGCCCTCTTTAACGACTAATCCTCTTTGTCGCGGGGGATAGGGGCGCCGCGGCAAGTCCACGATCAATAATCCCTTTTAACAAATCATTTCAAACAACCACATGACGGAGCACATCTCCTCTGATTTAACCTCACCGCTTGTGATGTTTTTCCTATGACAGGTTCTAAGCTTTGTTTGATCGACGCCAACTCGCTCTTTTACAGGGCGTTCTACGCCATTAAAACACAGCTGTCGACGTCCCAGGGTCAGCCGACGAACGCAGTTTTCGGTTTCGTGCGGATGGTCAAGAAGATCTTAGAGGAGGTCCGGCCGCAATATCTGGCTGTCTGTTTTGACGTCAGCAAGGTGACCCACCGGACGGAAAAATTCTCGGATTATAAGATGCACCGGCCGCCCATGCCGGAGTCTCTGGTGTCGCAGGTGCCTTACATCAAGGATGTGGTCCGGGCCTACCGTTTTACGGTTTGCGAGGCGCCGGGTTTTGAAGCGGATGACGTGATCGCCACCCTTGTCCGGAAGTTTTCCGGAAAAGTCAAGAAGACTGTGATCGTGAGCTCGGACAAGGATATCCTGCAGCTCGTTGCCGGCGACGTTGAGGTCTACAATCCCTATAAGGATGAGGGCGTTATTTTTACGCCGAAGGTCGTCCGCGAACGCATGGGGGTTGCGCCTGAAAGGATCGCGGACCTGATCGCCCTTATGGGCGACGCCTCGGACAACATTCCCGGCGCGCGCGGCATAGGCGAGAAGACCGCCCTTGAGCTTTTAAAAACTTTTAAGGATGCGGATGACCTGATCCGGCGTCAGGACAAGATCGCGCGGGAAGCCGTCCGCCGGATCGTCGCCGAACACGCAGAAGATATCCGCCTCAGCAAGGAGCTGGCGTCTTTGAGATATGATGCGCCCGTGGACGCGGATCTGAAATACATGGAAGTTCAGGAGCCCGACCTTGATAAGCTTTGGGAGATTTATTCCAAGCTGGAATTCCGCGGCATGCTCAAAGAGCTGGCTGGAAGCCGGCTCTCGGAACCGAAACAGCTTTCGGTCCCCAAAAAAGAGGGCGCCGACCCTGCGGACCTTGTCCGCCGTATCGAAAAGAACGGCATCTTTGCTCTTGCCGTCAATGAAGCAGATAAAAAAAACGGCATCTTGAATGTGAATGTTGCCTGTGACGAGGAGGCCGTCTACGGCGTCAGCGCGCCGCAGGACATCCGCGCGCTCCTGTCGGCAAAAGACGCGACCGTCGTCTGTCACGATGCGAAGGCCGTCCGCCACCTTTTGCGGGATTTCGGGCTCACGTCCCAGGTTAGGTTCTTTGATACCATGATCGCCGCCCATCTTCTGGAATCTTCGAGGAATGTGGCGGAATTGGAGAATCTTGTCTGGGATTATCTCCAAGAGAAGACCTTGAGCCGTCAGGATTTTCTGGGCAAGGAGTCGCATTTTCTCCTGCGCCTGGAGCACGTGCTGTCCGGGGCCCTCAAGGAAAAGGGGCTTGATTCTCTTTTTCGGGACGTGGAGATGCCCCTGGCGGATGTCCTGTTCGATATGGAGTGCGCCGGCGTCCAGGTCGACAAGGCGTTCTTAGGTGAGTTTTCCTCGCGGCTGGAAACAAGCCTGCGCAGGATCGTTGAGCGCATTTTCGAGCTGGCCGGGAGTTCCTTCAATATCAATTCGCCCAAGCAGCTCGCGGAAGTTCTTTTCCATAAGCTTAAACTGCCCGTCGTCAAAAAGACCAAGACCGGCCTGTCGACGGATGAAGAGGTGCTTCACAAGCTTTCCGCTGAATTTGAATTGCCGCGCATCCTTTTGGAATACAGGCAGGTTGCCAAGCTCAAGACGACGTATATTGATGCGTTGCCGGACCTGATTGATGAGCGGACGGGGCGCATCCATTCGACTTTTAACCAGACGGGAACGGAGACAGGGCGCTTGAGTTCCAGCGCGCCGAACCTGCAGAATATTCCCATCAAGACCGAGATGGGGCGCGAGGTCCGGCGCGCCTTCGTGCCGTCTCCGGGGTTTGACGCGCTCCTGTCGGCGGATTATTCTCAGGTGGAACTGCGTATCCTGGCGCACCTGTCCGAGGACCCGGTGCTCCTGGAAGCCTTCCGCGAAGGCAGGGATATCCATCGTTTCACCGCGTCTCTGATCTTTGGGGTCAAGGAAGAGGATGTGACGTCCGAGATGCGCGAGAACGCCAAACGCGTGAATTTCGGCATCGTCTACGGGATGAGTTCTTTCGGCCTGTCTAAAGACCTCGGGATCGACCCCGCGACGGCCCAGGCGTTTATTTCGGAATATTTCCTGCGTTATCCGCGCGTGAAGGCGTATCTCGACGGCCAGGTGGATTTTGTCCGCAAGAACGGTTATGTCATGACGCTTTTGGGCCGCAGGCGTTATATCCCCGGGATCCATAATCCGAATGCCGCCTTGAGGCAGTTTGCCGAGCGGCAGGCGGTCAATGCGCCCATTCAGGGGTCGGCGGCCGACCTGATCAAGCTAGCCATGGTGGATCTGCACAAACATCTCCGGGAAGGCGGTTTTCAGTCGCGCCTGATCCTGCAGGTGCACGATGAACTTGTCCTGGAAGTGACGCGCCAGGAGAAGGAAGACGCAGCCGGACAGGTGCGCCGGAGTATGGAACATATCCTGGATTTGAAAGTACCGCTGGACGTGTCCATCAAGTCGGGGAAGAATTGGCTGGAGATGGAAGAACAATAAATCAGCTTTAAGCTGTAAGTTGCAAGCTTTAAGCCGATGGAGTGACGGAGATAATATTTTCCTTAAAACTTACGGCTTAGGGCTCAAAGAAAATTGTGTCCTTTTTATGCTGTTATAAGCATGGAGGCATGAGATGAAGATAGCTTTATGCGCCAGCGAGGCCGTGCCGTTCGCCAAAACGGGCGGATTAGCGGATGTCTGCGGAGCCTTGCCTCAGGAGCTTGACGCCCTGGGACACGAGGTCGTCCTGATCCTTCCGAAGTATCAGTCGGTCAAGGGGGCGAGCCTTCTTTTTAAGGCCGTCAACAACGATGTGGATATGACGCTTTTGGGAGAGAATGTCCGCGTTTTTTTCGTTAAACACGACATGTTTCTTCGCGCCGGGCTTTACGGGGATGCCTTTGGCGATTATCCAGATAATCTGAAGCGTTTTTCTTATTTTTGCCTGAAGTCCCTGGAGCTTTTTGAAAAGATAGGTTTTATTCCCGATGTACTCCATTGCCACGATTGGCAGACAGCGCTTTTGCCTCTTTACATGAAAGACCGCGGCCGCCAGTTCTTCAAAAAGACCGCGAAGCTGCCGGCGACGGTCCTGACGATCCACAATATGGCTTATCAGGGCATCTTTCCTAAAGAGAAGATGCCTGAGACGGATCTCGGCTGGGAGCATTTTACGATGTCCGGCCTCGAGTATTACGACAAGATCAATCTTTTGAAGGGCGGCATCCTGCATGCGGATGATTTGAATACAGTGAGCCTGACCTATAGCCGCGAGGTCCAGACGCAAGATTTCGGCTGCGGTTTGGAAGGGGTGCTGGCGCAGAGAAAGGACCATTTCTCCGGGATCGTCAATGGCGTCGACTACAAGACCTGGAATCCCCAGGGCGACCCCATGATTTTCAAGAACTATACGATCAATACCCTGCGCGATAAAAAGATCAACAAGCTGAAGCTGCAGGGGGTCTGCGGTTTTCCGCAGGATGAGAATGTTTTTCTTCTGGGTTTTGTGGGGCGGCTGGTGGAACAGAAGGGCGTGGAGCTTATCTTGAGCATCATTCCGGAATGCGTCAAGACAGGGATGCAGATCGTTCTTCTGGGGATCGGTGATCCCAAATATGAAGCGGCCGCTTTCCAGTATGCCCGGCAATATCCGCACAATATCTATTTCAGCTCGCGTTTCGACGACAGGCTCGCCCATCAGATCTACGCCGGCTCGGACGCGTTTTTGATGCCTTCGCGCTTTGAACCCTGCGGGATCGGCCAGTTGATCAGTTTCAAATACGGCACGATCCCCGTTGTCTACAAGACGGGAGGCCTGGCGGATACGGTCGCTGACGTCCAGGCGGATCCCCAGAAGGGCTCCGGGTTCGTGTTTGAGCGGTTCGGCCAAAAAGAGTTCCTGGCGGCCGTTACGGCGGCGCAGCGGTTTTTCGGCCGGCAGGCGCCGTGGCAGGACCTGATGAAACGCGTGATGCGCCTGAACTTTTCCTGGAAAGAATCCGCCAGGAAATATGTCGCGCTGTACGAGAAAGCGCAGCGCCATGCCCGGGAGGCGCGTGGATGACGACGATCGGTTTGACGGGAGGGCTGGGAACCGGCAAGAGCACGGTCTTGAAGTTTTTTGGTTCTCTCGGCGCCAGGACGTGGGACGCCGATGAGGCGGTGCGCCGCGAGCTGGAGGCCAATGCGGCGCTCAAAAGAAAGATCAGGGACGTTTTCGGCGAGGCCTTCCTGAAGAACGGGCGCGTCGACAAAAAGAGGCTGGCCGCAGAGGTTTTTTCTTCGCGGCGGAAAGTGGCGCGGCTCGAGCGCCTGGTCCATCCCATTATTAAAAAGAAGCTGGCGGCATTTTTGCGCAGGAACAGAAAGAGCGGCGTCGTCGTCGCCGAAGTCCCGCTTCTTTTCGAAACGGATTTTTATAAATTATTTGATGTGACGGCATGTGTTGTTGCTTCTCATGCCATCTTGAGAAAGAGGCTCTTGCATTCCCACCGGCTCACTCCGCAGGATATCGCGCGGCGGGTGCGCCATCAGATGCCCTTGTCACGGAAAAGCGCGCGTTGCGATATGATCATCCATAATAACGGGACGAAATCCCAGACGTACATGCAAGTGAAAAAAATCATGGAGGAAGAAACGTGGAAAAGCTAGAAATTGCAAAACTCAAGGAAATGAAGATCGCGGACCTCGCGAAATTCGCCAAGACCCTGAATGTCAACGGCATCAGCGGTTCCAAGAAGCAGGACCTGATCTTCAAGATCCTGCAGGCCCAGGCGGAGCGCGAAGGTCTCATGTTCGGAGAGGGGGTCCTGGAGATCCTGCCCGAAGGGTTCGGGTTCCTGCGTTCGTCGAATTATAACTATCTGCCGTGCCCGGACGATATCTACGTGTCTCCGTCGCAGATCCGCAAGTTCGACCTGCGCACCGGCGATACGGTTTCCGGCCAGATCCGGCCGCCCAAGGAAGGCGAGAAATATTTTGCGCTCCTGAAGGTTGAAGCCGTGAATTTCGAGAACCCGGAGGCCGTCAAGGACAAGATCCTTTTCGACAACCTGACGCCCGTCTATCCGCACGAGCGTTTTGTGCTGGAGCATATGGCGGAGGATGCCTCGACGCGCATCATGGATCTTTTGACCCCGATCGGCAAGGGACAGCGCGGCCTGATCGTGGCGCAGCCCTACAGCGGCAAGACGGTCCTTTTGCAGAAGATCGCCAATGCCATCACCAAGAACAACCCGGAGACGGTCCTGATCGTCCTGTTGATCGACGAGCGCCCCGAAGAAGTCACGGACATGCAGAGGCTGGTCAAGGGCGAGGTCATCAGTTCGACCTTCGATGAGCCTGCGGAGCGCCACGTCCAGGTGGCGGAGATCGTCCTGGAGAAGGCCAAGAGGCTGGTCGAGCACAAGAAAGACGTCGTTGTCCTCCTGGATTCGATCACGCGCCTGGCGCGCGCCTACAATACGGTCGTGCCGCATTCCGGCAAGATCCTGACCGGTGGCATGGATTCTCACGCGTTGCACAAACCCAAGCGTTTCTTCGGCGCGGCGCGCGCCCTGGAAGAGGGCGGAAGTCTGACGATCATCGCGACGGCGCTCGTGGACACGGGCAGCCGCATGGATGAAGTCATCTTCGAGGAATTCAAGGGGACGGGCAATATGGAATTGCAGCTGGACCGCAACCTCTTCCAGCGCCGTATTTATCCGGCCATCGATATCAAGCGCTCCAACACACGCCGCGAAGAGCTCCTGATCGATCCCAAGCACCTCCAGAAGATATGGATCCTGCGCAAGGTCTTGAACGAGCTCAACTCGGCGGAAGCGATGGAGCTTCTCATTGACAAGCTTTCCAAAACCAAGAATAATGGTGATTTCCTGGATAGCATGAATCAGAAATAAATGAGGACATGGCTTACGGAGCAAAAGCAACGTAAGCCATGTGTCCGAATTTACCCCCCACCACTTTTTCAAAAAGCTGTGGAGAGGAATAAAGGAATTCCCTTGCAAATCTACGTTGGTTTTCAGAATTAAGCTAAACATAAAAAGTGGTGGGGGGTTTAATTCGCGCATGCGATTTACCTCACCACAATCGGTTCGGTAAATCGCGCGCTCATTAAAGGAGATCACAATGAAAGACAAGATCCACCCGAACTACAAGGAGACGACGATCATCTGCGCCTGCGGCGAGGTGATCCATACGCGGTCGACCAAACAGAACATCCGCGTCGATATCTGTTCCGCCTGCCATCCGTTTTTCACGGGCAAGCAGAAGTTTGTCGATACGGCCGGCCGCGTCGAGAAGTTCATGAAGAAGTACAAAAAGACTGCGTGATCCATGTCGCGTTCTATCGAGGACCTGAAAAAGAGGAAGATCGAGCTGGAGCATTTGTTGGTTTCGTCCGACGTCATTGCCAATAATGCCTTGTGCGTCACCTACGCCAAGGAATTGGCCGAGATCACGCCTATCCTGAAAAAAAACGACGACCTGGAGGACGTAAACCGTGAGCTCGCCGAGGTCGCCCATATCCTGAACGATCCGAACCAAAGCAAGGAATTCAAGGAGCTGGCGCAGCATGAATGGGCCGTCCTCGAGATCAAGAAACGGACAGCGGAAACGGAGCTGAAAGCCCTGATGGCCGAGCCCGACCCCGACCTGAACAAGAACTGCATGGTGGAAATACGCGCCGGCACGGGGGGGCAGGAGGCGAGCCTGTTTGCATCCGACCTTTACCGGATGTATACGAAATATGCAGCGATCAAAGGCTGGGACGTGGAATTGATGTCTATCAGCCCGACAGACCTGGGCGGGATCAAGGAAGTGGTTTTCAGCGTCAGCGGCCCGGGCGCCTACAAGCATCTTAAATACGAAAGCGGTGTCCATCGCGTCCAGCGCGTGCCGGAGACGGAAGCCTCGGGTCGCATCCATACGTCGGCGGCGACCGTCGCCGTCTTGTTCGAGCCCGAAGAGACGGAGTTGGAGATCGACCCCAAGGATTTGAAAGTAGATGTCTATCGCGCCGGCGGCCACGGCGGCCAGCACGTCAACACGACGGACTCGGCTGTGCGCATCACGCATCTGCCGACGGGCCTGGTCGTGACATGCCAGGATGAGCGTTCCCAGATCAAAAACCGCGCCAAGGCCATGCGTGTCCTGCGCACGCGCCTGTCCGATGAGATGCGCCGCAGGAAAGCATCGGAACGCTCGGAACTCAGGAAGTCGCAGGTGGGCTCAGGCGACCGCAGCGAGAAGATCCGGACGTATAATTTTCCCGACAGGCGCGTGACGGACCACCGGATCAATTTTACCTCTCATCGCCTGGAAGCGATCCTGGACGGGGCGCTGGATGAATTGATCGATGCGTTGCTCCATGCCGAGGCGGAAGCGTCATGAATCCCGCGGAGACTTTGCGTATAAGTATTTTTTTGAGGGGCGCCTCTGCGGCGGCCCATGGTGTTTTCTTCTTAGAGAGTCCGGAAAGGCGGGAGGTCTGACGGGATGAACGAGATTGAGTCCATTCTTTGCAAGGTCCTGGCGTGCGACCGTTCCTCGTTGTATCTCGGCCACGCCCGCCGGGCGCTGCATGCCTCGGAGAACAGGCACCTGGAGGCGATCCTGCGCCGCCGCCTGCAGGGCGAACCTTTGCAGTATCTTTTGGGTGATGTGGATTTTATGGGGTTGAAGCTTCGCGTCAGGCCGGGCGTGCTCATCCCCAGGCCTGAAACGGAGATCCTTGTCGATGAGGCGCTCAAGCGTTTTCTTTGCGGCGGCGTTGCCAAGACGGGCGGGCGTCTGGACATCCTGGATATCGGCACGGGCAGCGGCAATATTGCGATCGCCCTGGCCGCCTTTCTGCCGAAAGACCTGTGCGGCCGGATCGTCGCTGTCGATATTTCTGATACCTGTCTTTCCGTGGCGCGCGCCAATGCCAGGCACTGCGGCGTTGCCGACAAGATCAGGTTCGTCAAATCCGATCTATTCTTGGCATTAGGCCAGGAGCGTTTTGACGCGATCATTTCCAATCCGCCCTATGTGTCGCAGCGCGAATACAGGCATCTGGCGCAGGACGTGCGACAGGAGCCGAGAGAGGCCCTGGTGGCACCGGACAATGGGCTTTATTTTTACCGTAGGTTCGCCCGGTCGGCCGCGGGATTTTTGAAACCGGGCGGGTCGCTCCTGCTTGAGATCGGCGATACACAACAGGAGGGGATCAGGGAAATTTTTGGCAGACGGCAGGGTTGGTCTGCGGTAGAATTTATAGAAGACCTGCGCGGGACACAGCGTATCGCCATCGTTACGCTAAAACAGGATAAGGTTTATGGATAAGCTCATCATCGAAGGCGGTATCCCCTTGAAGGGAAGTGTGGAGGTTTCCGGCTCCAAGAACTCGCTTCTGCCGATCCTGGCGGCGACTCTTTTGACAAAAGACAGGTGTGTCATCAAGAACGCGCCAGACCTGCGTGACACCGTGTCGATGCTCAAGATCCTCAAATATCTGGGCGTCGTTTATGAATTCAAGGACCACGTGATCCGCCTGAGGCCGAACGGCCTGGAGCGTTGTGAGGCGCCGTATAAGCTGGTTTCGACGATGCGCGCTTCCTTTTGTGTTCTGGGTCCTCTTTTGGCGCGCTACGGAAAAGCCCGCGTCTCTTTGCCCGGCGGTTGCGTCATCGGCGTGCGGCCGGTAGATCTTCATCTCAAGGGGTTGGCGAAGCTCGGCGCCAGGATCCAGGTAAAGGAAGGCTATGTCATCGCCGACGGCCGGCGGCTCAGAGGCACACACATATATCTGGGCGGCGCATTTGGATCGTCGGTCCTGGCCACGGACAATGTCATGATGGCCGCGACGCTGGCGCGCGGCACGACGGTGATCGAAAATGCGGCATGTGAACCCGAGGTCGTGGACCTGGCGCGGTTTTTGATCAAGATGGGCGCCAGGATCAAAGGGGAGGGGTCGCCGTATTTGGAGATCACGGGCGTCAAGGAATTGCACGGTGCCGAGTATGAGGTGATCCCCGACAGGATCGAGGCGGCGACGCTCATCATGGCCGCGGGGGTGACGCGCGGCGAGGTGCTTGTCAAAAAAGCCAGAGCGGAACATATGATGGCGGTATTGGAGAAACTCGAGGAAGCGGGCATGGACTTAAAGATCGCGCGCGACAGCGTTCTCGTCAGGCGCTCCTCGCGCCGTTTCAAACCCACGGACGTCGTGACCCTGCCGTATCCCGGTTTTCCGACGGACGTGCAGGCGCAGTTCATGACGCTCATGAGCATTACCGACGGGATCAGCGTGATCACGGAAAAGATTTATCCCGACCGTTTCATGCACGTGGCGGAATTGAACCGCATGGGCGCCCAGGTCAAGAGGGAAGGGCCGTATGCGGTCGTGCACGGCACCAAACAGTTGAGCGGCGCGCCTGTCATGGCCTCCGATCTCAGGGCTTCGGCGGCCCTCGTGCTGGCCGGGCTTGTCGCCCGCGGCAAGACGGAGGTCTCCAGAATTTACCATTTGGACCGCGGCTATGAACGGTTGGAAGAAAAATTGAAGCTTTTGGGCGCAAAGATAGAGAGGGTGAAGGAATAGCTGGCGTAGTTGGATGCAGATATCTGCGGGAATTTGCATTTTCTGCTTGCCGTATAGTATTTCGGTAACGGTTACGGTGACGATGCCCGTTTCGGTTACGGCTACGGTAACGGCTAATGAAATAAAGAAAAGGCCTATTATAAGTTTTAAGGAAATTCTTTTAACACGAACAACGTCACCAATATTGTAAAGCAGCGAAATCGGGGATTTGGGATTTAACTTGGCGCAGGAGTTTCTATGATCTTAATGATCGACAATTACGATTCCTTTACCTATAATCTCGTCCAGTATCTGGGGGAGATGGGGCAAGAGTTGAAGGTTTTCCGTAACGACAAGATCACGATCTCGGGGATCAAGAAGCTTAAGCCCCGTTCGATCGTGATCTCGCCGGGGCCGGGCCGCCCTGAAGACGCGGGTATTTCCATCGACGTGATCCGCGCCTTCGGAGGCAAGGTCCCCATCCTGGGCGTCTGTCTCGGCCATCAGGCCATCGGTTATTGTTTCGGAGGCAGGATCGTCCGGGCCGGCAAGTTGATGCACGGCAAGACGTCTCTGATCTATCATAAAGGGGAAGGGATCTTCAAAGGCCTGGCCAATCCCATCGAAGCCACACGGTATCATTCCCTTCTCGTCGATACAAAAGGATTTCCCAAAGAGCTCGCCGTGACCGCCTGGACGAAGGACAAGGAGGTCATGGGCCTGAGGCATAAAAAAGACCCTATCTTCGGCGTCCAGTTCCATCCGGAATCCATCATGACTAAATCCGGCAAGCACCTCTTAAAGAATTTTCTTGAGCTATGATCCAGGATGCCGTCAACAAAGTTTTATCCGGTGTTTCCTTGAACGCGCAGGAGATGGAAGCCGCCATGTCCCTTATCGCCGAGGGGCAGACGACGGAGGCGGAGACGATCGCCTTTTTAAGCGCCCTCGCAAAGAAGGGCGAAACGGCAGAAGAGATCACGGGCGCTGTCCGCGCCATGAGGCGTTTTGTCAGGCCCATGACCGCCGCAGCCGAGGCGGTTTTTGATACCTGCGGCACAGGCGGGGACGCCAAGGGAACGTTCAATGTGTCGACGATCGCGGCCCTTGTCGTCGCCGGCGCCGGCGTCACCGTCGCTAAACACGGCAATCGTTCGGTATCGAGCGCCTGCGGCAGCGCGGACCTGATGGAAGAACTGGGGGTCAATATCAACGCGCCCCTGGAGGCCGTCGAGAGGTGTCTTCATGAAGCGGGCATTGCGTTCCTCTATGCGCCTCTCTTGCATCCGGCCATGGCCCATGTCCAGCCCGTCCGCCGCAAGCTCCAGACGCGCACGATCTTTAACATCCTGGGGCCTTTGATCAATCCGGCTTTTCCCACGCACCAGCTGGTGGGCGTTTATGACAAGAAGCTCCTGGCCGTCCTCGGCGAGGTTTTTAAGAACCTGGGCCTGAAACATGCGCTTGTCGCGTGGGGAGAGGGAGGATACGACGAATTGATCACATGGGGAGCGACCTATGTCTGCGAAGTTGCCCCTGCAAAAGAAACGCCTATGAAGGAATACGTCATTGATCCTCAGAAGTTGGATGTGCCGAAGGCCGACCCCAGGGATGTGCTCGGCGAGGATCGGGCGACCAACAAGCAGATCGCCCTGAATATCCTCAAGGGAATGGAGGGGCCTGAGAGGGACATCGTCGTCTTGAATGCCGGCTGCGGCCTTTATGTCGCCGGCAAGGCCTATACGATCAAGGACGGCATGGCCTTGGCGCAGGAGTCTATCGATTCGGGCGCGGCCATCAAAAAGCTCAACAAGCTCATTGAATACACGAATCTATGAACATCCTCGATGAGATCGTCTTTCATACCAGGGAAGCCCTTGACCGCCGCAAAAGCCAGATACCCCAGGATGAACTTTTAAAGCGTCTCAAGGGTCTGCAGGAAGTCCCGCGGTTCAAAGCCGCCCTGGCCGTCCCCGACGGGATACATCTTGTCGCAGAGATCAAAAAGTCGTCTCCGTCTTCCGGTCTGATCCGCCCTGACTTCGACCCTCTTGCCATTGCCCTGGCGTATGAGCGCGCGGGTGCCAGTGCTTTATCTATTTTGACGGAAGAGAAGTATTTCGGCGGCAAGCTCTCGTATCTCGATGAGGTCAAAAAGACCGTTTCTTTGTCGATCCTGCGCAAGGATTTCATCGTTGATGAATACCAGATCTATGAGTCCAAGGCGCACGGAGCGGATGCGGTCCTTTTGATCGCGTCTCTTTTGGACCGGATGACGGTGCGCCGTTTTGCCCAGCTGGCTTTTGACTGTTCGCTCGATGTTCTCCTGGAGATCCATGACGAGAGCGACTTGGAGAAGGTCGCCGAGGCGCCGCAGGCGGTCATCGGCATCAATACGCGCGATCTCAAGGATTTTTCCACCGATTTCGGCGTCCTGACGCGGCTCGCCGGCAAGCTTCCCAAAGACAGGCTGGTCATTTGCGAGAGCGGCGTCAAGGACAAGGGGGACCTGGCGTTGATCAAAGAGGCCGGCGTGCAGGGCGTTCTTGTGGGCACGAGCCTGATGCGCGCCAAAGACCCCGGTGCGCTCGCCGCGGCATTTGTCTCTTTTCTGAAGTCATGAGCATGGAGTCCCGTGGACAAAGCCCGTGGCATCCTTTTTTTCCGTCCATGAGGCGGAATCTGATTCGACCTTGCTCACCACTCCTTCGAATCCATCCTGAGCGGAGTCGAAGGGCTGAGCAATGGCCCGCGGCTGAAAGCCGCGGCCTGCGTCGAAGGGTCAAGGTCAAGGTTTGCGGGATCACGAATCTGCGCGATGCCAGGGCCGCCGTGGCCGCGGGCGCGGATTTCCTCGGATTTGTTTTTTATAAGAAAAGCCCCCGCTATATTGCGCCTGTGAAGGCCTTCCGTCTGATCTCCTGCCTGCCTCGGACGGTCCGCAAGGTCGGCGTTTTTGTCAACGAAGATAAAGAACGCGTGAAGGCCATTGCTGCGGCCTGCGGATTGGACATGGTGCAGTTTCACGGAACAGAAACGCCGGCCTATGTGAACGCCTTCAAGGCCTGCCGCGTCATCAAAGCGGTCCGCGTCAAGGGCCGCCGTTCTCTCGAAGGCCTGGACAAGTATCGTGCGGATTTTTTTCTTCTTGATACTTTCCGCAAAGGACGTTTCGGCGGCACGGGCGAGAGGTTTTCCTGGAAGCTCCTTGCGCCCCTGGCCCTGCAGCCAGTCCGCCATAAATTGTGGCGGACGGGCAGGATTCCGCCCCACGGGTGTAAAGATAATGGTGCCATGGGCTTTAGCTCGTGGGGCTCCACAAAAAAGAAAACGAAGTTCATTGTTTCCGGAGGCCTGACGCCGGACAATGTCGGCGAGCTCCTGCAGGTTTTTAAGCCTTATGCCGTAGATGTTTCCAGCGGCGTAGAAAAGGCGCCCGGCAAGAAGGACATTGGAAAAATAAGGCAGTTCATTCAGAAAGCAAAGAAGGCGGCCGTATCGCCAATCAAATGAGGGAGTCATGACGATTAAGCAATGGATCGAGCTATGCCACGCGACAGCCAAGGAAAAAGGATGGTGGGATTTCGAACGCTCCGACGGCGAGCTCATCGCGCTCATGCATTCGGAGCTCTCCGAAGCGCTGGAAGCGATGCGCAATGACCTGGGTAAGGACGCTATCGCCGAGGAGTTGGCGGATTGCTGTATCCGTATCTTTGATTATTGCGGCGCCCGCGGCCTGGATATGGAAGAGGCGCTCAAGAAGAAAGCCGAGAAGAACAAGAGCCGGCCGTATCGGCATGGGAAAAAGTTCTGAAGTAAGGATATATTTGCCCCTTGCTCAAACGCTTGAAGATTTCTGCCAAGACGGGTCGGCAGAAATCTTCTTCGCGAGCTTCGGGGTTAATTTTGCAGGGGAAGAAACCTGCTATAGGCAAAAATAAGGGTAAATCATGTTTAATCTCCCCGATATGGCCAAATTGGCCCAGACCGCCAAAGAAGCGCAGGATAAGCAGCAGAGGACCGAGGAACGCAAGATGGAGCTCCTTTCCAGGATCGAGCAGAAGCTTGACAAGATCCTCGAGGAGCTAAAAAGGGGCAGATAAAGGCGCTTTGGTTCAAATATGCCCTCTTTTACGAGGGTATATTTTTGTCCTATTTTGTTCCATAAATGGAAAATAATGCTTGACATCAACTGGTTAATATGTTACAGTTATGGAACAATTGCTTAAGCTCTCGAGATGGAAAAATTCGCTGAATTATAGGTATTGCTATACGGCTTGGATTTTTTTAGAAAAAAAACCATTGACAAAATTTAAAGTTACATCAATAATGGACGCATCTTTGACAGTTAAAACTTACATACCGTGATGGCCACTCAAACTAAAAACAGGTATGTAGAGGATTGGAAAAAGAAAAAAATAACTGTCGAAGTATTCTGCCAAGTTTTTTTAATTCTTTTTTTCCCCGTTTTTCTCAATTCCGCTTTTGCCGCTTCGCCAACAGTCGGTACCGTCACGCCTTCCTCCGGAACAGGCCAAGTTGGTGCGTCTCAGGCTTTCACTGCCGCCTATTCCGATCCCGACGGCTGGCAAGATTTAGCGACCGTCAATTTTCTCGTCAACACACAAGCAAGCGGCGCCAACTGTCTATCGGCGGTCTATAACCAGAATACAAACCTCCTCTATATACGCAACGACGCCGGCACAGCATGGTTAGGTGGTTATGCCCCTGGCTCGGCCAACACGATCCAGAATTCCTATGCCAGCCTGGATTGCTCTCAAACCTCGGTTTCAGGCAATGGTAACACATTGACCGTTAACTGGAAGGTTACGTTCAAGTCGCCTTTTACAGGCGCCAAGAATACGTATCTTCTGGCAACGGATGATGGCAGCTCTTCTACCGGCGTTATTCAGAAAGGGGTGTGGATAATCAATGCTCCGCCGACCCTTGGCACTATTACGCCTTCTTCCGGCACAGGCCAAGTCAATACCCCCCAGACTTTCACCGCCACTTACTCCGATCCCGACGGCTGGCAAAACCTTAATTATGCCAATTTGCTCATTAATACCCAGGTGAGCGGCGCTAATTGTCTTTCTGCGCGCTACGATCAGAATACTAATCTGCTTTATATGCGCGATGACTCAGGCGCGGTCTGGCTGGGAGGCTATGCCCCGGGCTCGGCCAACACGATCCAGAATTCCTATGCCACCCTGGACTGTTCCCAGACTTCTGTTTCGGGCAACGGGACAACGCTTACCGTCAACTGGAAGGTCACTCTGAAGGGGCCGTTCACTGGAACTAAGAATACCTATTTATTGGCGATCGATGATACGGATTACAATACTGGGGCCATCCAGAAAGGCGCTTGGACTATACCTAATAATTCTCCATCCCTCGGTACGATTGTGCCTTCCTCGGGATCGGGCCAGATAGATGCATATCAGACCTTCACCGCTACCTACTCCGATCCCGACGGGTGGCAGAATCTATCGACTGTTAACTTTCTTGTCAACACCCAGGCGAGCGGCGCCAATTGTTTGTCGGCAGTTTACGACCAGAATGAAAACCTCCTTTATATACGCAATGACGCCGGAACGACTTGGCTGGGAGGCTATGCCCCGGGCTCGGCGAATACGATCCAGAACTCCTATGCCACCCTGGACTGTTCCCAGACTTCTGTTTCGGGCAACGGCAATACCCTGACTATCAATTGGAAAGCGAGTTTTAAATCGACGTTTATCGGCGCTAAGAATACTTATCTCCTGGCAACAGATGATGCGGGCGTCGGCACGGGAGTGGTCCAAAAGGGCGCCTGGACGATAAACAGGGTCCCGACCCTCGGTACCATTGCCCCCTCTTCAGGGACTTTCTACGTCAATACCCCTGCGACTTTTACCGGTACCTATTCAGACCCGGATGGCTGGCAGAATCTTGCGACTGTGAACCTTTGTATTAATGCACAGCCCGTGGGTTCAAACGGTTTTTCCGCTTACTACGACCAGAATTCTAATCTGCTTTACATGCGCGATGACTCAGGCACGGTGTGGGAGGGAGGCTATGCCCCGGGCTCGGCCAATACGATCCAGAACTCCTACGCGAGTTTGGATTGCAGTCAAACGTCGGTTTCAGGCGCAGATACGACGCTTACCGTTAACTGGAAGGTCACGTTCAAGTCGCCTTTTACAGGCGCCAAGAATACGTATCTTCTGGCAACGGATGACGCCGGGGCAGGGACCGGTGTTGTTCAGAAGGGGACCGCAACCATTCCCAACAATTCCCCTTCTCTGGGGACAATTGCGCCTTCTTCCGGAACCGGTCAAACGGATGCCCCTATGATTTTTACCGCTGCCTATTCCGACCCCGACGGCTGGCAGAATTTATCCACCGTCAACCTTCTTGTGAACACGCAGGCGAGCGGTGCCAACTGCCTCTCTGCATACTATGATCAAAATGCCAATCTGCTTTACATGCGCGATGACTCAGGCACGGCATGGGAGGGAGGCTATGCCCCGGGTTCTGCGAACTCGATCCAGAACTCTTACGCCAGCCTCGATTGTTCTCAGACCTCTGTTTCAGGCAACGGCACGACGCTGACCGTCAACTGGAAGGTGGCCTTCAAATCGCTTTTTACAGGCGCCAAGAATACGTATCTTCTGGCAACGGATGACGCGGCCGCTGCGACAGGAGTTATCCAAAAAGGGACGTGGACGATCAGTACTTCGACCTTCCAAATATCAAACAACACCATCAACCCTTATTCGAGCCAGACGACCCAGATATCCTATGCTTTAGCCGCTAATGCAACCATTAGCATCAGGATTTACGATTCAGGCGACAATCTCGTCCGTAATTTGATCACCAACCAGGCGCGTTCCGCCGGCAACAACGCCGAAACCTGGGACGGAAAGGACAACAGCAACAACATCGTGCCCGACGATTATTACTATTTTATCGTCGAGGACAGCACATCCGGCTCTCCTGTGGTCATTTTCGACCCCCGGGGCACCGGCGGCGCGGACATCACGCTGACTTCAGGTGTCAGCCTTTCGGTGACGAATTTCGATACGCTCAAAAACCAGCCGTGCACGCTTACCTACAACGCCAACGGGCATGTGGCTGCATTGGATATCAGGACGCGATTGACCGTTTTGTCCGGACCGGCGATCCGGTTTATAAAGTATCTTGTGCCTTTCGGTTCGGGCACCCATCAGATCCTTTGGGATGGACGCGATGAGGACGGGCGTATTGTAGGGTCCGGGACTTATCTTTTGGCTTTGTGGGCATACGCCCTGGAAGATAACGCGATCGTCGTGACAGGCGGGACGCCGTCTTTGAGCCAGGCATCGGTCAGTCCGGTCAAATTCAATCCCGTAGCCAATCCTTATGATCCGGCCTCTCAGGACGAAACAACGTTTTCTTTCGATCTTTCCTCAGACGCCTACCTGACGGTTGATGTCTATGATTCTTCCAATGCCCTCATCCGGCGGTTGCTGAATAGCGCCCAGAGGAGCGCCGGCCAACAGAACATTGCATGGGACGGAAAAAATACAGACGGGAAAATCGCGGCCAAAGGGCATTACCGTTTTGAGGCCCAAGCCCAGAACAACGGTAACTATTCCGATGTCTTGACGGCGCATACGGAGGTTGTCTATTGACATGAAAACGAAAGCATGTGCGGTTTTTGTTCTTTTGCTGGTTTCAGGAGCTTATTTCTTCGGCGGTGGAGGGTTGTTGTCCTGTGGGAATGCCGCAGAGACAGATACGGTTCTGTTACAGCTTGTCTATCCTCAGCCGCGCCATGCGCCGAAAAGAGCTCGAACACGTCTTGAACCGCCCGTGACGGTCAAGGGCGAGGTTTACGTGGATGTCGAAGGGCTCAAGCCCGAACAGAGAAGCAACCCGGATATTTACATCGAATACTTCCTTGATACCACGTCCATTTATCTTTTTAGCGGCCAGGAGGGCGGCCAGGAGAGGCCGACGGGTTTTGTTTTCGATACCAGCGTTTTTTGCGACGGTAAACATCAGCTTACGGCTAATGTGACGGACAAGGATAAAAAAGAAGAGCCGGCCATAGGCATCAGGGAAATCATCATCAAAAATAATGCCGCTATTCCTTAACATCATGAAAAACAGGCCTTTTTCCAAATGGATGCTTGTCATATTCCTCTTAGATATGGCTTTGTGTCTTGCTCCGGCCCAGGCGTATATGGAGTGCTGGAACGATGCCATCCGCGAATGGCCGGTAAGCGCCAACGACGGCAGTACGCAGAAAGGCGAAACCAACCCGATCAAATCGCCGAGGGTGGGAGAGCCTGTCAATCTCGCCACCGGCGCCTATCTCTACGAACACGTCGATTTTTTCATTCCTTCCAGGGGTTTCCCGGTTGTCTTCAAGCGTTTCTACAATTCGAAAGACGGCTATGTCGGGCCGTTCGGTGTCGGCACCAACCATAGCTACAACATCTTTTTGACCGAGGGTTCCGACGCCGACCACGACTATGTCATTCGCCACAATCCCGATGCGACGACGGATAAATTCATCGACAACGGCAACGGCACCTATACGCCGTCCGCCGGTGTTTTTGATACCCTGAACCATGACGTTAATGGCTACTATATTACGACGAAGCATGGCACGGTCTATCGTTTCAACGCCGCAGGGTATGTTTCTTCCATCACCGACCGCAACAACAATCAGATGACGTTCACCTACGATGCCAATTCGAAGGTATTGCTGACCATCACGGATACCTCGGGCAGGGACATCGACCTGACGTATACCCAGGACAACAAAATTGCGACGATCACAGATTTTGCCTCGAGGGTCTGGGCGTATGCCTACGGCAATAACGACCTTATTTCCGTGACGGCGCCTGCCACCGACGATTTCCCTGACGGGGCCGTAACCGAGTTTTCCTATACGGACCATAATCTTGTTTCCGCGACGGACCCGAAGGATAACCAATACCTGACTATTACGTATGACACCAACGACCGCGTCACATATATGACCTACGGGAGCGCGGAATACAGTTTTACATACGGTGACCGCATCACCACGTATTATGAGCCGCCTAATGCCTGCCCGATAGAATTTTATATGGATGACGACGGGGCCCTGCAGGAGAAGCGCTGGAATTATGTCAGTAAAACGTATACGTATACTTTGAATAAGCAGATCGAAAGTATTGTTTTCCCCAGGACCAATTCGATCAATTACGTTTACGACGCTAAAGGCAATCTTCTGCAGGCATCGCTGAATCCGTCTTCCGCTCCCTCGCAGGATTCAAGGGTGGCGGCGTTTACCTATGAGCCGCAATTCAATTTCGTCAAGACCGCGGCGGACCCCAAAGGCAATGTCACGACCTGTTATTACGATTATGAAGAGGCCTCTCTGGGAGATTTAAACGGCGACGGCATGACCAACCAGGCCCGCGGCAACCTGGTCAAGATCGTCCTGCCGGTGGTTTCCGGCCAGGTCAGCGCGCACAAGTTCACCTATGACACTTACGGCCAGCTCGCGACATGGATCGATCCCGACGGCAAGGTCACGAAATACGATTATAATGCAACGGGTTACCTGACCCAGGTGACCCGGGATTACGGCGGTCTGGGCCTTGCGACCGCCGCCACCTACGATGCCCTCGGTAATGTTGCGACTATGACGGACCCGAACTCCCATGTCACGAGTTTTGATTACGACAGCCACAATAACCTCATCCAGGTGACAGCCCCGGCCCCCTTCGGCTATGTCATAAAATATTCATACGACATCAACGACAACCTGGCTGCGGTAGAAAGGCAGACCGGAGACCAGAACCACCCCTGGCAGACTTTTACGTTCGGCTACGACATTTTAGACCGCCTTGTGTCGTTCGAGGACGATTTGGGTAATGAAACGACATACGCCTACGACAGCGCGGGCAAGCTGACCCAGGTCACGGACCCGGAATCCAAGACGACCCAATACGCCTATAACAGCTATAACAGGTTATACAGGGTCACGGACGCCCTGACCCGGGTGACGGAATACGCCTATGACGGCAACGATAATCTGACGTCCATTACGGACGCCGCAAGCAACCTGACGACGTATGCGTATGACGGTTTCGACCGACTGGAGCGTATCGTCTATCCCGGCAACCTCAGGGAAGACTTTGCCTATGATGTCAACGGGAACGTTATCGAAAGGGCCTTTGGTCCGGCGGCCAATCTTTACGTCGCGTATTATGCGACCAACTATGCTTATGACGCGCAAAACAGGCTGGACCTTGTCACCTACCAGGATTCAAGCACGATAGACTATGTTTATGACAAAGTTTCCCGCCTGACGGATGTCGTAGGTGCCTACAGCATCAACCATTATTCCTATGACACGGCTGGCCGGCTCACCCAGGACCAGGATTCCTACGGCAGGGCCGTTTCCTACCAATACGATGCGGCCTCCAACCGCACGCGGCTGACCTACCCCGATTCAAGTTATATCACTTACGTTTACGACAACCTTAACCGCCTCACCAGCATCAAAAACCAGGGCGGCACGGACATCGCCGCCTATACCTACGACGCTCTCTCGCGCCGCACCCAGGTTGACTTCATCAATAACACCCAGGCGTTGGATGCCTTCGATTACGCCGACAATTTATCGGGCCGCGTCAACAGGATCCAGGGCGGCGCGACGATATCGAGCTTCAGCTACACTTATGACGATACCGGCAACCGCGGGTCCATGACGACGCTGGCGGACACCTTCAACTATGCCTACGACGATATTTACCAGTTGACGGGAGTGACGGCGACCAACGACACCTGGACGTTCGATTACGACAGCGTCGGCAGCAGGGAGGAGTCGGTCTATAATGCGACGACAACCGAATACACGGTGAACACCGTCAATCAATACACAGCAGTCGATGCGACAAATTATTCCTATGACAATTACGGCAACCTGACAAGCGACGGGACGCTGACGCTCGGCTACGACTATGAGGATTCTCTTGCATCCGCCTCCAAATCCGGCACCAGCGCCGCCTACGTTTACGACGCTCTGGGCCGCAGGATAGAAAAGACCGTCAACAGCGCCGCAACGAAGTTCTTCTATGACGGCGACGACATCATCGCCGAATACGATGCGGGCGGCACGCTCCTGCGCAAATACATCCACGGCCCCGGCATCGATGAGCCCATTGCCATGGTTGCAGGCGGCAGCACGTATTACTACCTCTCGGATGGGCTTGGGTCGGTTTCCGAGCTGACCGACTCCAATGGCGCTATCCTTGAGAAATACTCCTACGATCCCTTTGGCTCTACCGTCATCAAAGACCCATCCAACAACGTCCTGTCCCAATCCGCCTACGCCAACAGGTATGCCTTCACAGGCCGAGAGCTCGACACTGAAACAGGGCTTTATCATTACAGGGCCCGTCAGTATTCACCTGTCCTGGGCAGGTTCCTGCAGAAGGACCCGCTGGGGTATTACGACTCGATGAATCTGTATGAATACTGCTGGAACGATCCTGTCAACTGGAGGGACTCATGGGGGCTCTGGGGGATGGCGGCTGTTGGTTTTCCCGAGGTCAGGAACATCCTCAATGACCTGGGCTCCTTCGGCCTGCCGGGCATCAACATAGGTCATGACCTGGTGGGGATCGCGAGTCCTCCGACCACAGGCCTGGGCGGCGTAGGTTTTCCTGTTCCGGGCGGCAACGCCCTGCCCGGTCCCAAGGTCAAGTCCATCAATGAGGGATTAAACCAAGGGATGGAGTATGATAAAGCGGGAGAGGTCGGTAAGGGTGGGGAAGGGGAGAAGAAAGGGTCTGGAAAAGAAGGAAAGAAGGGTAAAGAGCAAAAACCGAACCCGAGAACTCCGGCAAAAGGAGATCCGGGTTCTACTGTTGAATTCCCTAATAGAAAAGGCGGCAAAACTGTACGAGAATATGGGCCTGATGGCAAGGCAGTAAAGGATACAGATTATGGGCATTCCCATGACAAAGGAGACCCCCATACCCACAATTGGGATTGGAACGGTCCCAAACCCAGACGTGTTTAAGATGAATATTATAAAAGATGGCAAATTTTATAGAGCATGTTGCGAAAAAGGGGATATATCAGATATCTATTCGAAGTTTACTAAAATTTTTGAAAAAAGAGGAATACTCATTGTTACATTAGACAGTAACAATGTTTTATTTTCGATTTGTTCCTTACTTAATGAGAAAGACATTGCCTGTAAAATGGTTGGATCATATTGTTATATTTTTCCGGCGTCAGTTCCTCAGTTATTTCGAGAAGGAAAAACATTCTGTCATTTTGATGAGATTTATTTAATGGATAAAATTCCTTCCCTTGACGAAATACCGAGAGATTATTTTCCGCCATTAACTGACGATATGTTATTTGATCAGAAGAATATACCCAACTGGGGAAAAACCATGCAAAAATTAGGGGCTTCTTATTTTTTTTCGGATGGTGGATCGGGTTTTGGAATCAACATAGGTGGTAAAGATTTTAATACTATTAAAGAAATATTAAAAGAATTTGGAGAGAAAAAATAATACGAGAAATAAAATAAAGTGTTAAAACTCATTAACCAATTGAGAATAAACAAGTTGTATATTAATTCACCAGTTCTTTGAAAGAGTATTTATAATGGAGACAGTTCTATTTAAGAATTCCGCCGGCACGCTCCTGCGCAAATACATCCACGGCCCGGGGATGGATGAGCCTGTTGCGATGATCACAGGCGCCAACACCTATTATTATCTCTCGGATGGGTTAGGGTCGGTTTCAGAGCTGACGGATTCGAGCGGCGCGGTCTTGGAGAAGTACTCCTACGACCCCTTTGGTCTGACTACGATCAAAGATCCCTCCAACAACGTGCTCTCCCAATCAGCCTACGCCAACCGCTACGCCTTCACAGGCAGGGAGTTCGACACTGAAACTGGCCTGTATCACTACCGCGCCCGCCAATACTCGCCTGTCATAGGCAGGTTCCTCCAGAAAGACCCGCTGGGGTATTACGACAGCATGAATTTGTATGAGTATTGCTGGAACGACCCCGTCAACTGGCGGGACCCGTGGGGGTTGTGGGGGATTTCAGTCGGGGTCCCGATTAACATCCTCGATAACCTTGGCTCTTTTGGCTTGCCGAGTATCCGCATAGGCCATGACCTGGTGGGGATCGTGAGTCCTCCGACCACAGGCCTGGGCGGCGTAGGTTTTCCTGTCGGCGGCAATGTATCTCCAAGTTACAAATGTGATCCTGAACCTCAGGGAATCGGCTCCGGAATGATTTTAGCGCATCCACCTCAAGGAACCGGAAAAAAGAACAAAGATCAACATGAAAAAGGTGAGGCGAGGGTAAAGAAAGACCGGGGAGGCGAAAAGGGGGACGCGAGGCGGTCTTTGCCTAGAAAAAGGCCAGAAGGATGGAGAGGCCCATATCCGCCGAAGGACATTGTCTCATGAAGATTATAGCGATACAATTCCATCCCAACAGAGTTCCAGAACTCAAAATGAAGCAAGTCGTTGAATTTTTTCGCAGTTTGGCATACAAATCAAAAAAAATAGATGATATTCGAGTTGTTTATGGATTAAGTAGAAGAAAAAAATATGTAGATATTTATTATAAAACAAAGAATTTGAAGGATGCTTGGTCAGAAATTAAAGAAAAGATGCTCAACCAGAAAGAGCAGGGATCGTCGTTAAGGAGAGGGTTAATTATCGTCTGTGAAGGTACTTATTCTTGGGATGATTATTTATTGCTGTATCATTTCGATAAAAAACAAAAATTAGATTCATTCGCTAAAAAGAAAAAAATCAGACCCTTGAAATGGGAAACAAAAGGGTCAGCCTCTGAAATGTAAAATATCCACAATGAGACACTCTTCCAAACTCATCACCGTCTTTATCCTGATATTCTTTTTTGTTGCCGGTTTCCCCGGCACAGGATCGCCTTTTTGCGGCGGCAACGCCCTTCCCGGTCCCAAGGTCAAGTCCGTAGAAGAGGGGTTGAATCAGGGGGTGGAGTACAATAAGCCGGGAGAGGTCGGTAAGGGTGGGGAAGGGGAGAAAGAAGGAAATGAATCAGATTCTAAAGGATGGAAGAAAGGTCGGCCAAAAGAGCAACCCGCAAAAGGGAAATATAAAGGTGGCACAAGTAGAGAGACAGAATATATAAATTTAAAAACTGGAGATAAGAAATGGCTGCATCAAATTATTGATAAGAATGGACGTGTACGACATGAACATTTCAGGCCATATCCTAAACAATGAAATATTTATCAAAATTCTCAAGAGAATTTTTGCTTATTATCCAAAATGATGATGAACGGTTCGAAGCAGTTTATTTTGAGATTAATAATATTCCTTATATAAATTACGATACGGCAGGAGACCCTCTATATAGCTCTTTGTCCGCGTTGCCTCAGGAAACAAAGCATAGCGTAAAAGAAGTGTTCGAAACCGCTAAAAAATTGATAAAAGAAGGATATGTTTGTTGTTTAGGTGTAATAAAGAATGAGGAAAAAAAATCCTTATATCAAAGAATAAATGCACCCAATCTGACATCTTTTAACGTATTTTCTAAATATTGGTTGAGCATAACTTCGAAAGGAAAATCGGTCATAGAAACAGAAATAAAGTAAAGGAGGGAGAAGCAAGAAAGTGTTAGAACTCATTAACCAATTGAGAATAAACAAGTTGTATATTAATTCACCAGTTCTTTGAAAGAGTATTTATATGCCTAGGCCTTTGAGGATTTGTTTGCCTGGCTTGGTTTATCATATCTTAAACCGCGGTAATAACCGTCAGGCTATTTTCTTAAGCGATGAGGATTATCCGCATTATTTAAGGATCCTGTCCAAATATAAGAAAAAGTTTGGTTTTAAAATCTTTGCTTATTGTCTCATGACTAATCACGTGCATCTTTTGATAAAAACGTCAATCCATGGGACGGTCAGTCAGATAGTCAAGGCAATAACCATTGCCCATACGAGGCGTTACCATTATCGATATCAGACCTCAGGCCACGTCTGGCAAGGTAGATTCAAAAGTCCTATCGTCAGTGATGACGAGTATCTTTTGACTCTTATGCGTTATATTGAGCAGAATCCTGTTCGCGCAGGCATGGTGAACCACCCTGAAGAATACCGTTTTTCAAGCTATCACGAGAATAGCAGGAAAGAAGCTCCTGTTCTGACAGACAGGCAGGACAATCCTGTTTTTATCGGCCTTGGTTCAACATTGACGGATTGCGCCCAAATTTACAAAGAATTTGCTTCAGCATTACTTGAGGAAGATAAGTTAAAATTGATCAGAAGGAGCCTGGGAGGGCAGAGCCATTTCGCTTCAGATAAATTCATAGACCAAATTCAAACAAAGATAGCACTCTCACAGAAGAAACACCGTGGCAGACCGAGAAGAATTAATGTGTAACATATTATAAGACATATAGATATTGAGTTCTGACACCTGGCACCTTTGCCTTTGGCACCATGACACCTGACACCTGGCACCTTTGGCACCTTGACACCTGGCACCATGACACCACGGCCTTTAAGGCCGCGCCTGCCGCTTCAAGTATTCCGCTGATGGGAGCTCCGGCTTAGAGGCCGGGGGAAGCTCCATTAACCAAATTAAAATAAGAGAGTGCAATATCGGCATGTTATTCCACAGACGGAATTCTATGCCGGAAATTCAGGCTTGAAGATATTCCAATTTTGGAATATTAGCGCCATGACACCAAAAACTCCTATATATGTTCTGGAATTTCATGATCAAGGCCTTAATTGTTGTCGCAGCGAGATGCGGCATAGGTCGAGGCGCCTGACCCATTGTTTCGCCATTAAAGAGGAAGAAGACGCCCTGAATAACCCGCAGGTCCTGGAGAGGTATTTCCGCAAACACCGTTTCAGGCCCAAAGATCCCATTGTCGTCATTCCCCGCCACCTCGCCAGCGTCCAGACATTGCGCCTGCCTTCCCAGGATAAACACGAGTTGGAGGAAATGGTCAGGCTGCACGTGTCAAGGGAAGGGAGTTTTTCAGGCGATGAAGTCATTTATGATTATCAGTTCGCCGGGCTTGACGCGCAGGGGTATGCCCTGGTCCACGTCTACAGTCTGCCCAAAGGCCGGCTGGATCATTATTTGCAGATCTTGAAAAAACTGGAGCTAAACCCGTCCCTCGTGACGTTTAATGTCGAGGGAATGCGGCAGTGGCTTTTGTTGCAGAAGGCGAGTCGTGATGCCAAAGGGAGGTTCTTGTGTCTTTTGAGCGCGGGCCTTGATGTTTTTGATTTTAATGTTTTCTGCGGCAGCCGCATCTATTTCAGCCGTTCCTTTTCATTCTCTCCCATCACGGGCCAGGAGCGCGCCTCATTATTGTTGCGCGAGATCAAGATGAGCTTGGAGCTCTGCCGCAGGCTGGGCGGGGTGGAATTCATCTTCGACAAAAAGATCTATGTGGCAGGAGGGTTCTCGCCGGAGGAACTCGAAGCGCTCCAGAAACACAGCTTTTTCGACGCCGTGGTCATTGAAGACGAGATGAACGCCTGGTACCCTCTTTTGGGTTCTTTCTCGGCGCAGGAGCGCCTGTCCTTTGCGCCCAGCCTCGGCCTGGTCCTGAACCCGGAGAGCGGCTGTATGGACATGAGGCCGCCTGAATGCAAGGCAGAGGCTAGGGGCCGGGCCGTCAGCCGATGGTGGTACCATGTCGCGTTTCTTTTTTGCGGGTTTACTTTTATGCTGTGGTTTTTGTATGCCGCAAAGCTCGTACGTGACGCCGGCGCGCTCATGAGGTTAAGGCGCGAGATGTCGGCACAGACGGATGTCATGAAAATTGGCGATGCCGTGGCACGGGGGGTGTGGATCGACGATAAACGTGTCGCCACGCGCGCCTATCAGGACGTCTTGGCGGCGCTGGGGCGATGCGGCGATGCGGACATCATTTTAAAAGAATGTTCCATCCAGGGCGGGGTCAAAATATCTCTGGCAGGCTACGGGAAAGATATGACGCATGTCCTTGACTATGTCGGGTCCTTGAAAGCGGAACGCGTGTTTCAAAAAGCCAGGTTAGAGTATCTTGTCCAGAATAAAGACGCGCAGGCAGAATGGCCCGTGTCGTTTAAGGTCGTCAGTCCCTAGTTGACTCTGCGCGGCCTAAAGCTCCGCCCTTGAGGGCGCAAGAGTGTTGTGGCCGCTTAGAGTAACCCGAAACAAGCCCCGGCCTGTGCCCCTGGCCTTGCCTTCGGCCTGCCCTTCTGGTAAGGCCGGGGAATATGGGTTGACTATTGAGGGTGGGTCTTGTCTCTGTAGATAGCATCATATGTTGAAATGTCTAATATCGAAATCCCAATGACGAATAAATGTTCAATGCCCAAGGGAAAACATGCCGAATTATGATCTTAATGAATAACAGTTTATTTGTGAAACACATCTTTAAACAATATCCCTGGGCCCGGGCAAAAAAATCATTTTTGGCCATGGGGTTATGCATGGTTTTGAGCGCACCCGGTTGGATGGCATTGCGTCAGACGGATAAGAGCCTTTCTGTGTTGCTGGAGAAGGGCAGGCAGGAGGGGGAGGCTGCTGTTTTCTTTGTGAATGTTTTGAACGAACACAAGGGGTTAAAAGAAACATATGGCCGAAGAAAAACGGGCGAGATCTCTCTGGATGAGTCCTTAAGAGAGCTGCATGCGCTGGCAAAGAGAGAGAGGATCTCGCTCGGTTCCATAAAGCCGGCGCAAGCAGACGAAAAAAACAACCGGGAGGGCCTGCGGCGCAGGAAGATCGAGATGGCTTTTCAGACGCCGGAGGACGGCGTGTATCGGTTTTTGGGCGGGTTTTCGGAACTCGCGTTTTTTTCATCGCCTGAGTCTGTGGCGATTTCTGCGTCTCCGGAAGGCGCGTCTCTCGTCGATGTCCGCATGACGCTTGAGATATTCGACGATCTGCGGATACCCAAAAAGAAGGCCCGGGATCATTTGAGAAAAGCGATTGGCTCGGGTAAGGCCTTTGCGGAGCCTCAGGCCTATGTCGCAGCCGGAGGCCATAAGATATTCGGATCAGCGAAGGTTAAACCTAAACGCGCGATCCTCGCCCAGGAGAAAAAAGAGGATATCCTGGCGCACTTGACGCTCGTCGGGATCGTGGAGGACGCAGGACAAGGCAGGCGCGCCGCTGTTGAGGATAAGAGGACGTCTCGGACGTTCTATCTGTGCGTCAACGATGCCGTCGGCGATCTTGTGGTTTCCGGGATCGAAGACCATCAGGTGGTTTTTTCAGGAGGCGGACAATGTTACACCCTTACCCTGTGAGAATCGTTCTTTTGCTTTTGTGTTTTGTCTATTTTGCCGCAGGAGTTTCAGCCCAGGACATCAGCCCCGGTTCCGGCGCGGCGGCCGTCGACAAGGTGTCGCTCAATATCAAGGGCATGGATGTTGTGGAGGTTTTGAAAATGCTGGCGTCCAAGGTGCGCCTCAACGTGGTCGTTGACAAGAATGTGAGCGGCCGCGTGACCGTCTTTGTGAAGGATGTTTCGCCCTCCGAGGCATTAAGGATGATCCTTGCCTCCAACAACCTTGTCCTGCGCCAGGAGGGAGATGTGGCGCGGATCATGACAGCCCAGGATTACGAACAGATCTATGGTCAGAAATACGCCGATCCCCGTCGGATGCTGCGGCTGCCTTTGCGTTATCTGGCCGCCCAGGAAGCGGCGGCCCTTTTGGCCCAGGTGAAGTCGGGCGTCGGCCAGATCGTTGCCGATGAGGCATCGGGCGCGCTCATCATCTTCGAGACGCCCCAAAAGCTGCATGAGATGGAGGCGCTTGTCCTTAAAATGGACCGGCCGATGGAAACGCGCGCCTTCGACCTGAATTACGCCAAGGGCGAGAAGGTGGCGGAGTCCGTGCGCGAGGTCCTTTCCCGGACAGGCAGTCGCCTGGTCATCGACAGCCGTGCTAACCGCCTGATCGTGACGGATTATCCCGAACGGCTCGACCGGGCCGAAGCCGTCATCTCAGGGCTGGACCAGAGGACGAGGGAAGTGCAAATTGACGCCAAGATCGTGCAGGTCAACTTGACCGACAAGACGGCGCTGGGCATCGATTGGGAGTACGTCCTGAATAAAAAATTTTCCGTCCAGGGGATGTTCGGCAACGTGATCACGACGACAGGCAACAAATGGACGATCGGCAGCCTGAACCCCAGCGAGCACAACGATTACAGCGCGGTCATCGAGGCGCTCCAGACCCAAGGGAATACCAGGATCCTTTCTGCGCCGAGGCTGGCCGTCGTCAATAACGAGTCCGCCAAGATCCTGGTCGGCTCCAAGCAGGTTTACGTCACGACGACAGCTGTCCAGGGGCAGTCGACGACCGAGACGGCCGAGGCGGTCAATTTCGTGGATGTCGGCGTGCAATTATACGTGACCCCTACGATCGGCGCGGATGGTTTCATCTCCATCAAGGTCAGGCCGGAAGTCAGCGCCGTGACGGAGAATTACACGACGTCGACAGGCAACAAGATCCCGATCGTCGAGACTTCGGAGACCGAGACGACGGTCCTTTTGGAGGACGGCGCGACGCTGGTCATCGGCGGCCTGATGAAGGACGAAACGATCAGGACGACCAACAGGATCCCATGGGTCGGCAGCATTCCTTTCCTCGGTTTTTTCTTTCGTAACACGGTTGAAGAGACGCGCAAGACGGAACTGGTGATCTTCTTGACCTGTCGGATCATGGATTTTGACGCCCAACCGCAAGAACATCTATAAGGGGGTGTCAGGAAAAGTTAGGGTTGCAAAAGCCCTGAGCCGTAGATATAATTGGTTTTAATATGCGACAGCTCAAAGCCAAGCGTGAATCGTGGGGGTCGCGCCTGGGGATCATCATGGCGGTGGCCGGTTCTGCCGTCGGGCTGGGGAATTTTCTGAGGTTTCCGGTCCAGGCCGCGGGCAACGGCGGCGGCGCCTTCATGATCCCGTATTTCGTGGCGCTCCTCGTGTTGGGGATCCCTCTGGTCTGGATCGAATGGGCGTTGGGCCGTTACGGCGGGGGTTTTGAGCACGGCACAGCCCCGGGTATCTTCCACAGCCTCCTTCAGAAAAACAGATTCGTCAAATATTTCGGCGTGATCGGCATCTTCGGGCCGTTCGTTATTTACATCTATTACACTTTTATCGAGTCCTGGACGCTGGGGTATAGTTTCTATAGCTTCAAAGGCGTTCTCACCCAGCTCCATGACCAGGCGTTGATCCAATCTTTCCTGAGAGGATACCAGGGATTGGAACAGAACGCGTTCTTTTCCAGCATTGTCCCGGCATATATCTTTTTTCTCATAGCTTTTTTTCTGAATATCGTCGTCATCTATTATGGCATCCGCGGCGGTATCGAGGTTTTGTGCAAGATCGCGCTTCCCGTTCTGTTTCTTTTCGGGATCATCCTGGCTGTCCGGGTCCTGACGCTGGGCGCGCCCGATCCGGCAAAACCGGACTGGAACCTGGCCAACGGCCTCGGGTTTTTATGGAATCCGGATTTCGGCGCGCTCAAGTCGGCCAAAGTCTGGCTGGCGGCGGCAGGCCAGATCTTTTTTACCTTGAGCGTCGGCATCGGCGTGATCCTGACGTATGCGAGCTATCTGTCGCGCGGAGACGACGTGGCGCTTTCAGGCTTGACAGCGGTCAGCATGAACGAGTTCGCCGAGGTCATCCTGGGAGGGTGCATCGTTATTCCGGCAGCATTCGTTTTCTTCGGGCCCGTCGATGTCCAGGCGATCGCCAAACAGGGCGCGTTCGACCTGGGGTTTGTGACCATGCCGCTGATCTTGGGCAAGATCCCCATGGCGTCGGTTTTGAGTTTCCTGTGGTTTACGCTCCTGTTTTTGGCGGGGGTGACGTCGAGCGTTTCTTTGGCGCAGCCGGCGGTCGCTTTCCTGGAAGATGAATTTGATATTTCCCGCAAAAAGGCCGTCGGGATTTTTGCGATCGTCAGTTTCGTTTTGTGCCAGCCGGCGATCTTTTTTTTAAGCCGCGGCGTGGTCAACGAGCTGGATTTCTGGGGCGGGACGTTCTGTCTCGTTCTTTTCGGCACGGTCGAGGCCATCCTTTTTGCCTGGGTCTTCGGCATGGACAAGGCATGGGAGGAGATCCATCATGGCGCGGACATCGCCGTGCCGCGTGTATACAAGTTTGTCATCAGGTATATTACGCCTGTTTTTCTTTTGGTCATCCTCGGTTTCTGGTTTTACCAGGAAGGTTTGCCGACCATCATGCTTAAAGGTGTTGCGGAGGCGGATAAGCCCTTTGTGTTCTGGACGCGCCTGGGCCTGATCGGGTTGTTTGCGGTCCTGACCGTCCTTGTCAAGGTTGCCTGGCGCCGCCGGAACAAGGAGGCCCGAGGATGAATTTTTCCGGATGGGTCCTTTTGGTGCTATCATGGTCGGGGATCATCGCGCTGGCTGCGTTTTGTTTTTATAAGATCTTTTCAAAGAAGGTGGTTAAATAATGAAAAAAAATACGTTGTTGTCATTTTTGTGCCTCGGCGCGTTGATGATGTTTCTGAACGGTTGCGTCTGGCTGGTGGTCGGCGGTGTCGGGGCCGTGGGGGGCTATGCGGTGACGCGCGATACCATCCAGGGCGAATATGACGCCAAATTCGCCGATGCCTGGCGGGCCGCCCAGTCCGTTTGCAGCACACTGGGCCTGGTCAACAGCCGCGACGCATCCACAGGCGTCCTGGAAGCGACCATTGACCGCGCCAAGGTCAGGGTGGAGGTCACCCAGATCACGCCCGAAGCTATCCGGTTGAGGGTCAAGGCCAGGCGCGGCATCTTCCCGCGGTTGGGCACGGCGCAGGACGTCTTTGTCAAGATCGGCCAGAGGCTTATGTGATGTCTTCTTTTTCGAGATCCCTTCAGCGTCTTTTTAAAATGTGCGGTATCCCGAAGACTTATGGGGTGTTGGCGGCGTTCATCCTCGCCGCGGCGTTCTCTTTTCTTGTCGGTTGTTTTTCGCGGAATTCCGACGACGTCCGCGTCGTGCGGGTCGTCGACGGCGATACGGTCGACGTGGATTCCGGCGTGACTGTCAGGTATATCGGGATCGATACGCCGGAGACCCGGCGTCAGACATCCGCCGGATGGATCGCGACGGGGGATGAAGACGGAGAAGAGGCCAAGAAAGCGAACGAAGCGCTGGTCATGGGCAAAAAGGTCCGCCTGGAGTATGACGTCCAGAAAAAAGATAAGTACAGCCGGACCCTGGCATATGTGTTCGTGCAGGAAGACAAGAAAGAGACCATGGTGCAGACGGAATTGCTGCGCCGCGGCCTGGCTTTTCTTTATACCCTGCCGCCGAATGTCCGGTATGTGGATGTTTTTCTGGCGGCGCAGAAGGAAGCCCGCAAAAATAAAGCGGGCATGTGGGCGCATGAGTTCCATGTTCCGAGCGCGCAGGCATGTAACTTTCTCGACCAGAGGAAGTTTGTGTCGGGAAAAGTTTCGGGCGCGCGAAGGACCGACAAGATGGTCTCTCTCGAGATGGACGGCCTCCATGTCATCGTCTTTACCAAAGACCTCGGTTTCTTCGAAAAAGAGGGCATCAACCCCGCGCAGGATTACACCGGCAAGAGGATCAGTGTCTTTGGCCTTATCAAATCGTATCGGGGGTCTCCGGAGATCATCGTCAGTCACCCCTGGCAGATCGAGATTCTGGATCGCCCCTAACCCGCCTGTGTTATAATAGAGAACAAATTCTTGCTTCCCATCAAGGAGTGTTTTGTGTTCTTCCATTCTTTTGTCACGACGTCTCAGGCGATCCTGGAGCTGGTGATCCTCGGCGCTGTCGGTTTTTTCATGATCCGCAAAAGGGTCATCAGCGAGGAAGGTTTAAAGACCTTAAGCGAGCTGGTGATCGGCCTGTTTTTGCCGCTCTTGATGTTCAGTGAGATCACGGCGCGTTTTAATTTCAGGCAGTTCTCGGATTGGTGGATGTTTCCGCTTCTGAGCGTCCTGGTGACGGCCGTCGGGTATCTCCTGGGCCTGCTTTTGGCGGGTCTGGACCGTTCTCTTGCCCCGCAGGAAGGGCCCTTCCTGGGCATTGCGATGTTCCAGAATTCGGGATACCTTCCGCTGCCCTTGGTCGCCAGCCTGCTTGCGCCCGGCGCCGTGTCGGATATGTTTATTTATATATTTCTTTTTCTTCTGGGTTTCAACATGACGATCTTTTCGTTCGGCGTGTTTGTCCTGTCTTGCAAGGGCAAGGCCTGCAGTTTTGATACCAAGGACATGTTTAACGCGCCGGTGATCGCGACAATCCTGGCGCTTCTCTTTGTCTTCTTTGGATGGACGCGTTTTATTCCGGCCTTTGTCGCCAAGCCCGTCGAGATGATGGGGCGCTGCGCGATCCCTTTGTCGATCATCGTCGTGGGCGGCAACTTGGCTTTGATCCGTATCCGTTCTTTGAAGTACGTCCGGCCCATGGTCCTGAGTTTGATCGTCAAGCTTCTTCTTGTGCCGCTGGTGTTCCTTGTTTTTGTGCTCATCGTCAAGCCCAAACCCCTGGTGGGTTTGTTATTGATGTTGCAGGCCTGTATGCCTCCGGCCGCGCTCTTGTCTGTGATCGCCAAAAATCAGAAAGTGGAGGAGGGCCTGATCAACCAGGCTATTTTTTACGGCCATGTGGCAAGCATTTTTACGATCCCGTTATTTTTGGGGCTTTACGGGGTTTTTTCTGGGTTCCTCAATTAGCCGAGCCTGCTCTGGATATTTTTCACTCTGGATGGTAAAATAATATGGAAGAAAGGGTTATCGCAACTAACAGGAAGCTCTTCCGCGACTTTGAGGTCTTGGAGACCTTTGAATGCGGTATTGAGCTTAAGGGCAGCGAAGTCAAGTCATTGCGCGAAGCCAAGGCCAATATTGACGACGCCTTCGGCCGGATCGAGACGGGTGAGGTCTATCTTTACAATTGTCATATCACCCCGTATGAAAAGGCCAGTTATTTCAAGGAAGAAGCAACGCGTCCGCGCAGGCTCCTGTTGCATCGAAACCAGATCCGTAAATTGACAGGCCAGGTATCGCAGCGCGGTTTTACCCTGGCTCCTTTGAGGCTTTATTTCAACACCAGAGGCCTTGTCAAAGTGGCGATGTCTCTGGTCCACGGCAAAAAACTTTACGACCGCAGGGAAGACATCAAGCGCCGCGATATGGAACGCGACATGCGGCGCCTGGCAAGACGCAGGGGATAGAGACAGCGCTAGGGTTTTTATCTGTGCAATCGTTTTTTAATCTGTGTCATCGTTCTTTAAAAACTTGGGGCTGATTGGGCTCGATTCAGGTATGTCGGGCGACGGCAGCATGCAGAGGTTGTAAGGAGGCCTCTTTAAACACCTTACACAATACAAACGCTGAAACTGATCCAACAGTGCTAGCAGCGCTTAATATCGTTAACCCGATATTCAACGCGCCGTTAGTAGGCGTAAGATAAGCCTTAGTCCACTCGCTGGACTAAGCCATGACCGGGGCAATTCTGCGTGTTTCGGTGATGACGGGCTCTTCGGGCCGCAAGGCCTAAAAGAGCAGGCAGAATAGCCTTTACCCTGTCAGCGGGATAAAGGCGAAACCAAAAGCTGGCTGGTCCTGCAAGATCCTGTCTGTCGGAGATTGCAGGGCGAGACGAAATAACAGACTAAGCATGTAGCGGCTTTCGTTTCTCTATCTGAGGACCCGGGTTCGATTCCCGGCAGCTCCACCAAATTTTTGCGGTAGAGCAAAAATTTGGTGGATGTCGGAACAAGCGTTGCCGAACGATAAGTGAGGCAGCTTGTTCCGGCGCCACCACAAAAGTGTAATCCGACAAGGAAATTTTGGTGGGGTACTTGAGCGAGCGCGATTTTGCGACAGAGCAAAATAGCTTGCTTAAGTGCTCCACGCCTTAAAAAACCAAAGCTTTCACGCTTTGGTTTTTTTTATACATTCGCGGCCGAGACGCTTCTTAAGGCCTGGATAAAATTTGGCCGCCCAGTATCAACTCTGATAGATCCCGGCTTAAAAGCCGGGAAAGCCGTAGTTTGATCGTCCGATTTAGGATATAATGAACGAAAGCCTTGAAGGCCGAAGAAGAGAGGGTGGAGGCAACCTGTGAAAAAGTGTCCTTTTTGCGCCGAAGAGATCCAGGACGAGGCGATCAAGTGCAAGCATTGTGGCAGCATGCTGGAATCCGCCGGCCCGAAGACGAAGTGGTATTTTAAAACATCGGCTTTGGTGGTCGCCCTGTTGTGCGTGGGGCCCTTGGCTTTGCCGCTCTTGTGGTTTAATCCTCGCTTCAGCAGAAAAAGCAAGGTCGTCTGGAGCGTTGTCATCATCGTGCTGTCGTATTATCTCATCGCCTCCCTTGTGGATGCCTTAAAGACCATCAACCAGTATTATCAGGAAATGTTTTAGAGAGTATGGAGCTTTCCCTTTACATCCACATCCCTTTTTGTAAATCCAAATGTTTTTATTGTTCTTTTGCCTCCTATCCTGGCCAGGAAGATATGATCGACATTTATCTGGACATGCTGGAGCGGGAGGCGGCGGGTTACGGCAAGCCCCGGTGTTCGACCGTCTACATCGGCGGCGGGACCCCGACGTATTTGTCGGCGATGCAGCTTGAGAGGGTCCTGGGGATCGTCAGGGATCATTTTTCCAGGGACGCGGACGCTGAATTTACCGTCGAGGCAAATCCGGCGACATTCGACCGCCCCAAGGCGAAACTTCTCTTGCGTTCAGGGGTCAACCGCGTGAGTCTGGGGGTCCAGTCCCTGCATGATGATACTTTGCGATGGCTGGGGCGCCCGCATGCGGCGGCAGAAGCCCTTGAAAGCTACCGGCTGTTGCGCGATGCGGGTTTCAAGAACATCAACCTGGATTTCATCTATGCGCTCCCGCATGAGACGCAGGAGCAGGTCAAGGCCGATCTCGAAGAGATCGTGGCCCTGGACAGCGAGCACATTTCTCTTTATGCCCTGTCTATTGAGGAAGGGACGAATCTCTCAACTCGCCAGGTTCAGCCGCTTGCGCCCGACCGGCAGGCCGACGATTACCGCATGGTCGTCGCGTTCCTGAAGGCGTGCGGTTATGCGCAATATGAGGTGAGCAATTTTTCCAGGGAAGGATATGCCTGCGCGCATAACATGAACTATTGGCGCGCCGGGGATTACATCGGCCTGGGCGCGTCCGCGCACTCCCATATCCTTGGCCACCGTTTCTGGAATGCCGGCACGGTCTCCGAATATGTTTCTCTCATCAAGGAAAAGGGCCGCGCGCGCGCAGGAGAAGAAAGCCTGACGCCCCGGGAACGCTTGAGCGAGGCCTTCCTGATCGGCCTGCGGATGTGCGAAGGCGTCTGGCTTGAAGGCCTGGAAAAGAGGTTCGGCGTGACGCTGGAAGAACGCCAGAAGTCCCTCATCCGGCAGTTCGCCCAGGAGGGGCTCCTGGAAGAAGAGGCAGGTGTTGCGCGCGCCACGCTTCAGGGGATGCTGGTCCTGGATGAGATGTGCGCGCAGTTATTTTAGCGTCTTTTAAGACAGCGGGGATATGCTCAAAAAAGGCTTAGAATTTTTCCTGTCCTGCAGATATAATGGATGAGTTAATAGAGAATATAGAGCACAGAGTACAGAGAACAGATGGGGTGATGAATGAGGATCAAGAGGCAAGACGGAGATGGAACCATTTCATTGTTGAGACCCTGGAGGCCGGGATTTTTAATGCCTTCTTTTGTTTTCCTGTTTTCTCTGCTCTGTTTACTGTTTTCTATGGTAAGCGGATGCGCCCAGTGCATGCTCATGCGCTCGGAATATTATGATATGACGGGCAGGGTTTTTACGCCCAAGGCCGCAGACGCCGAGATCCCCATCTATGAAGGAAGTCAGGAAGTCACACGCCCTTATAGGGAGATTGGTGTCGTGAAGGTCACCGCCCAGCCGAAGACAGGCCGCCAGGAGGTCGAGGAGGAATTAAGGAAACGGGCGCGGCTGGCCGGGGCGGACGCGTTGATCGATATGAATTTCCAGGAGGACAAGGAAAACAAGGCCTGGTTTTGCGGTCGCCTGATGTCGACGAGACATAATGCCGCTGCTTCCGCCAGGGCCGTCATATTCACGGATACGGACACCCATGCCACAGCAACCCCCTAAATATATTTTACTCGTTGATGACGAGAAGGATTTTATCGAGCCTATTTCTTTTTGGCTGCGTTCCAAGGGGTATGACGTTGCCATGGCGTCGGACGGCCGTCAAGCCCTGGATGCCATCTCTGCGCGGCGGCCGGATATCGTTTTTATGGATATCAACATGCCGGGCCAGGGCGGCCTGGAGACCTTGGAGATCATCCGCCAGACGGACCAGGAACTGCCGGTCATCCTGTTGACATCGGCGTATGGCGATGAGGGCAAGATCGTTGCGGCCCGCGCCCTCGGGGTTTCCGGGTTCTTCGCCAAAAACTATACATTTGAACAGCTGATGCAGGTGTTGCAGGTAACGCTCAACACCCATCGCGGCCTCCGTCCTTCGCCGGAAGGTGAAAAGCCGTAACAGGGTCCCGGGGCGGCCTGGAGGGAAGATGGACAGGGCGGGTGAGATCATCAGGCGTTTGAAGAAAAAATACCCCTCCGCGCGCATCGCCCTGTATTGCCGTAATCCCCTTGAGCTTCTGGTGGCGACGATCCTGTCGGCGCAGTGTACGGATGCGCGCGTGAATCTCGTGACGAAAGGCCTTTTTAAAAAATACAGGACGCCGCAGGATTACGCAAAGGCCAAACCGGCGGTTTTGGAACAGGAGATCCGGTCGACGGGGTTCTACCGCAACAAGGCGAAAAATATCATCGGTGCCGCCAAAAGGATCGTGGCAGACTTCGGCGGCAAGGTGCCCCGGACGATGCCGGAGCTTCTGACCCTTCCCGGCGTGGCGCGCAAGACAGCCAACGTCGTCCTCTACAGCGCGTTCGGTGTCAACGAGGGTATCGCCGTGGATACGCATGTGATGCGTACGAGCCGGCGGCTGGGCCTGACAACATACGACGATCCCGTCAAGATCGAAGAGGACCTGATGCGCCAGGTGCCGCGGCGCGAATGGGGAGATTTCAGCCTGCGGCTGATCCTGCATGGCCGTCAGACGTGCGCGGCCAAAGCGCCGAAGTGCCCGGTGTGCGTCCTGGCCCAAACATGCCCCTCTAAAAAAGTATTTTTCCCGTAAGGTTGCGGACCATTGAAGGAGACGCATGGAACGCCATAAGAAAGTCTATGAACCGATCACGCCGGAAGAGAGGCAGAACCTCCTGCATAATTATCTGCCGTTTCTCTCCAGGGGGAAATTTGTCAATGTTGCCACATGCAATGAGGAGCGTATGCCTAATGTGGCGCCCAAGCTGATCGCAAAGGTCGACCATAACCTGGTCTATCTTGTCGACTATGTCATGGGGTCGACCTATACCAATCTGAAGACCAACCCCCGCGTCTCCCTTTCTTTTGTCGACGAGAAGACCTTGACGGGTTACCAGTTGAACGGCGCCGTTACCGTGGTTTCCTCCGGCGAAGAGTTCGAGAGGCTTTCCGAGGAGTTCCAGCAGATCAAGACGAATTTCACGGTCGAGCGCATCCTGTTCAACGTCAGGACAGGGGAGAAGGCCTCGCCCCTGGATATCTCGCTGCCGGAGAAATTCATCATCCTGAAAGTGAAAGTTTTCGAGATCGTCGAGATCAGTTCGACCGGGCGCCTAAAATCCAAGTTTGCCCTTTGATCGATCCCATGTCCTTATCGGCTATGCATAGATCTATCAGGATGATGGTCCTCTGCCGGACACTGCTTCTTTCGTTCCTTCTTTTTTTCTCCCTTGTTTCTTCCGGCGCCTGCGTCTTGTCCCCCGAGGCGCTGCGCCGGGCGCCCGAGATCAGGGGCGCTGTCTGGTTCAATATCGAGCAATATCCAAAGATCAGCCTGAAGTCTCTGCAGGGGAATGTCATCTTCCTGGTTTTCTGGGGCAGCAATGACATGAATGCGGCGGAGGTGATCCGGCAGGTCAATGCCCTGCGTGACCGCTACAGGGACCAGGGGCTGGAAGTGATCGGTGTCCACGATTCGGAAATGGGCGTGAATGTATCGGAGGCCGTGGTTATCAATGAGATCCGGAGGTTCGGCATTGGATTCCCCGTCGTCATGGATTCGGACGGTTCGATCCAGATGGCTTATGAACAGCTCGGCGGCGTGTCTTTGTATTTGATCGACCGCAGGGGTTATATCCGCGGACAGTTCGGCGTCGGTTTTTCCTGGAAGGACGTGGAATTGCTGCTCCAGATGCTTCTGGAGGAAGGGCACAGCCGCCCGTGGGAACAATATGAGAGAAAGGACATCTAAGCGATGAAGAAGAACAAGCGCGCATGGCCGCAGGTGAGACTCAAATTTCTCGGCGGCGTCAGGACGGTGACGGGATCCAGCCATTTGTTGACGACGCCGAAATCACAGGTCTTGATCGATGCCGGATTGTTTTACGGCCACCGCGAGGAGTTCTACAAGGTCAATACGACATTTTCTTATCACCTTTCCCGGGTGAGCGCTGTCGCGCTGTCCCATGCGCACATCGACCATTGCGGTAATATTCCGACGCTTTTGAAATACGGCTTGCGTTCGAAGATCTACACGACCTCGGCCACACGCGACCTCTGCAAGCAGATGCTGACGGATAGCGCAAGAGTCCAGGAAGAAGACTTCAGGTATTTGAGAAAGATCGGCCGGCGCATAGAGGGGCGCAGCCGGCGGGATGCCTCACCGTTCCGCGGGCCCCTCTACACCGAGCGTGAAGCTCTTCGGGCGATGGGAAAGTTCAGGCCCCTGCATTATGGCCAGAGATTCAAGGTGAGCAACGATGTGACGCTGACGTTTTATGACGCCGGCCATATCCTCGGCGCCAGCGTCATCCTGGTCGAGGTGCGTATGGGCCGCAAGGCGGTCCGCATCGGATACGCCGTCGACCTGGGCAGGAAAGACCTGCCGATGCTCAATGACCCTACGGTCTTCCACGACCTGGATTATCTCGTGTTGGAATCCACCTACGGCGGCAGGATGCATGCCCCGATCTCGGAAGCCAAGGAAAAGTTGCGCGAGACGATCACCAGGACCGTGGCGCGCAACGGCAAGATCATCATCCCGGCCTTCGCCCTGGAGCGCACCCAGGAGGTCCTCTACTATATCAGCGAACTCCTGAAGGAAAAAGCGATCCCGGAGATCCCTATCTATGTGGATTCGCCCCTGGCGACCAGGATCACGGAGGTCTTTCGTAACAATGTCCACTATATGGATCATGAGGCCAAGAACATGATCCGCAAAGAACACAGCCCATTTGATTTCGTACATCTTCATTACGTGCAGGGGCAGGAGGAATCCAAGTCCCTCAATAATGACAAGCGCCCGATGATCATCCTGGCCGGTTCCGGCATGTGCGAAGCCGGCCGCGTCCTGCATCATCTGAAGAACAATATCACGGAGTCCCGCAATACGGTCCTTATCGTCGGCTACATGGCCAAGAACACGCTGGGAAAACGGATCGTGGACCGCGAGCGCATGGTCAGGATCTACGGCCTTGAGTACGAATTGAACGCCGAAGTGGTCGTGATCAACGCGCTCTCGGGCCACGCGGATTCCAACGACCTCCTGCATTATGCCCAGGAGTGCTCGCCGTTCAAAAAGGTATTTCTTGTGCACGGGGATGAGGAACAGACCAAGAGCCTTTATGACCGGCTTCTCGAATACCATCTGAATCCTTATATGCCGCAAAAGGACGAAGAAGTCCTCCTTTATGAAGAGTGATGGGTAAACTTTTTGGCTCTTTTTTCGTCTAAACTGTTGAAAGGCGAGCCAAAAAGCCTGCCGGCTGCGTAAACACAGGTGATGCGTGGTCTGCTTGCGGGCCAGGCCCGTGAAGGCAGGGAGGGTGCCATGAGAAATTCCACCAAACAATTATTGTTTGTGTACGCGAGCGTCCTGGTTTTGGCGGCGGGGAGTTTTTGTTTTTCTTCGCCCGGCCTCGCCGAGGACGATGACCAGGAGCCGAGGCCGGCGGCCGTTGACTCCGGCCGTTACAGAGACTTGCGCCAAAAGGCTGACCGTTTAAGGCAGGAAGATCCGGAGAAGTTCCGCGAGATGGTCCGGGAACGCGCGCAGGATCTGCGCGGGAGACTCCAGGATTTGAAAGAGAAGGATCCGCAAAAATACGAGCAGGTTGTCGCCAAGATCCGCCAGATGAAGATCGAACGCCTGCGGCGTCTGAAGACTGAAGATCCCGAGAGATTCCGTCAGATCGTTGAACGCCGGCGCCAACGCGTCGAGGAACGTCTCGACAGGCTCAAAGAGACCGATCCCCAGAAGTACGAGAAGGTCGTGGCTTTTAGACAGAAGCTGGGACATTTGAAGGAGCTGAGGGAGAAAGACCCCGAGGCCTTCCGTGAGTTCCTCGAAAAGCATCCGCGTCTCAAAGAGCGGCTCGGGCCGGGCCGGCGGGGACACGGAGTTCCGGGGCCGAGAGCGCCGCAACGGAAAGACGCCGGATATGACGACGTCCGCTGATACCCAAAGAAGCCTGGAGTGTGTGCGCCGTTTTCAGGAAGGCGAGAAGGCCGCATTCGACGAACTGGTGAGGATGCACCAGCGCCAGGCTTATGGGTTCGTTTACAGCCTTATCGGGAATGCCGAGGACGCCGCGGATATCCTTCAGGAAGGGTTCCTGCGGGCTTACGAGGGTTTGGAGCGGTTCCGGGGAGAATCCGGATTCAAGACGTGGTTTTACAGGATCCTGATCAATCTGACCCGCGACGCGCTGCGCCGGCGGGGGAGGTCCCGGCGGCTCTTTTCCTATTCGCTTGATGAAGAGGACGAGAACGGGATCGCCAAAAGCGTCCCTGATATGACATTAAGGCCCGACATGATGGCGCAAGAGCGTGAATACGAGGATATACTGAGCCGAGCGCTGTGTGAGCTTCCGGACCGGCAGAGAGAGGCATTCTCTTTGAGGTATTTTCAGGGTTTAAAGGCTGAAGAGGTGGCGCGTATCCTGGGGTGCAGGACCCCGACTGCCAAAGTCCATATTTTCCGGGCTGTCCGACATATCGGCAGGATCATGGAGCCGTACATTCGCGGACGTTCGTAACAAACGAGGGTTTTATGGGCATGTGTTTTTTTGTCAAACGGAAACTGCTTGATTTTGCCGAGGGAGAGCTTTCAGAGCGCCAAGCCGCAGGAGTGCGGGCGCATCTGGAGAATTGTCCGGCCTGTCGCGGCCGTCTGGAGGAACTCCGTCGGGGGCTCCAGGCTGCCGGTTTGCATCGCGGAGCGCAGATGCCGGAGGATTTCTGGAAGAAGTTCGATGCCGGTCTGCAAAAGAAGATCTTGGAACGCGAATGCGGACGGCTGCCCCGCGCCGGTCGGCGGTTCGTTTTGGTCGCGCCCGTGTGGCGCCCGGCGCTCATCGCTCTTCCGGTCCTCGTCATCATGTTTGCCCTGGCTACGCATCTGAGGATTTTTTCTCCGGCGGCACAGGAAGAGACGCTGGTCAACGATGCGGCCTGGTTGATGGATGAGGCTTCGGACGAGCAGGGAGCGTTGTCTTCCGACGATGACATTACGGACGATATGGAGATCCTTTACCTTGTGGACCCTTCCTCGTTCCAGGAGAACGGATAAACGGTGCCTGCCCGTAAAAAGATAAAAACTCCGCTCATCATTTGCGCCTGTTTCTTTCTTGCTGCCCTCCTTGTTCTGTTTTTCCTTAAAGACCGCCTGGCCACACGCTGGTTCTTTTTTCAGATGCGCCGGGTCATGCCGGGGGCGACCTTCACCGTCCGGAAGCTGACCGTGGGGCCGGGGTCTGTCACCATCCGTGATCTTTCCGTTATTCAAGAGGAACGTGCGGGCCGTCCGCGCCTGGAGGTCAAGGGGTCCGGCGTTGTGGTCCGCGTATCCCCGCTTGGTTTTTTCTTCGACCCCCTCCTGGTTGTCAAAGAAGCGGATGTGCGGGCGGAGTTCATCCAGTGGGGGGAGTGGACGGCCCGCGGCTTTCATCTTCAGGCCGTTAAACATCCTTTCTGGCCGTATCTGCGCATTCGCGTGGAACTGAAGAATTGCTCTTCTGATAAAGAAGTGGTCAAAGACGTCAACATCTTAATGTTAATGAATAAAAGTGGGATCCTTCTCAATGATCTGCAGGCCGAAGCTTTGGGTGGCCACCTGCAAGCCTCTGGTTTTGTCACGACGGGCCGTCGGTTATCGGCGCTGAAAATTTCATCCGCCGTTTTTCATCTGAAGGACATTCATTTGAAAGATGTTATGTCTCTGTTGGGGGGCAGCAAAGGCGTGGAGACGAGCGGGATATTTACCGGCCAGGCCATTCTGGTCATGCAAGGCTTTCAGCTGCAGACATTGCGCGGCGAACTGGATTCGGTCTCCGGAGGGTCGTTTTTGATCAAGGACCCGTCCCTTCTGGAGCAGGGGCAGGGGAGCGGGGAGGATCAAAATATTGTGATTGAAAATTTAAAAAATTACTATTATGATATAGGGAAGATTGAATTACGCAACTTGGGTCAGGACATAAGGATGGAGGTGGTTTTGCAGGGGGGCGCAGGCCGCCGCGACCTTGAGTTGTTCTGGCACAGGGAAAGGAAGGAAAGATGAACATTCCGAAGATGAACCCGGTAAGGCCTGCCTTTCAGATCGGGCTGACTTTTTTTGTTTTATTGGGTTGCGCGCGTGTGAGCATCGATACAAAGAAACCTATCCAGGTGGATGTCAAGATGCGTGTGGATATCTACCAGCACGTGGCTCAAGATGTTGCGAGTATTGAAGATATGATTTCCTCAGAACCAAAGGCAAAGGGGGCGGAGCAAGTGAGCCTCTTTCTTTTAGGTGTTAAAGAGGCCTGGGCCCAGGTGGAAACAGATTATCCTCAAGACGTCCGTGCCGCGATCGAACGCCGCAAGGCCCGCCGCAGTGAACTTATATCTTGGGAAGCGAAGGGTGTGATCGGCGAGAATATGCGCGGCCAGGTGGAGCTTGTTAATCGCGCGGCCGCCGATAACAGCGTAGCCGGTCTTGTGGAACAGGAGAACAGGGACCGCTCCACCATCTATGCGTATGTCGCGGGAAAGAATAACGCCAGCGTGGATGAGACGGCCAGGATTTCCGCCAAGAGGATCCAGGAGGATGCGCCGTCGGGAACGCCCATTCAGTCCCCCGGCGGAGAATGGACGACAAAATAAGCGGTCCAGGAGAGCTTTTCTTCGAAAGCGGGATGTGGCGGTTGTAGAAAGGCGGGACAGATGGAGAAGGTCGTCAAGACATTTGAGAAGAACAAGTTCCAGGAGATCCGCATCGGCATCACGCAATACCAGGGCAATGACCTGATCGACCTGCGCATCTGGGCGCTTAACCAGGGCGGGCAGGAGAAGGTCCCGACGGCCAAGGGGATTTCGCTCAACGTTAAGCTTTTTCCGCATCTCAAGGAAGCCGTAGAGCTCCTGGAAAAAGAATTGAAAGCCAACAACTTGTTGTAGGCTGCTTGCATCGTGACCGCTTTCAAGAAGTTACTGAGCCTCCGATAAATAAGGGGCACATTTGGAGGCCCAGATTTGAGACTGATGTAAGGCGCGACGACGAAGGCGTGTCCTCTGCGACACGTCGAGGAGGAGCAACGCAGCAGCAGGCCAAAGATGGGCCTCCTGTCGATTTTTAACAAAAGGCTGGACGCTTTTGGGCTGCGACGGCGTCGCTCGTCCTTGGCGTACCACAGCGGGTACGCCGGCGTCCTCGCTCCTTGTCTCGCTCCAAAATCGTCGCAGCCAAATGTGCCCCTTATTTATCGGAGACTCAGTAGACGCCAATCGGGCAAGGGAACGACAGAAAGCCATCTCCAAAAAAGTCGGCCGGGCGATCGCCGATTACGGCATGATCGAGGACGGCGACAAGATCCTGGTGGGTGTTTCCGGCGGCAAGGACAGCCTGACGCTTTTGAAGATCCTCTGGGACAGGAAGGTGTTTGTCCCGATCCGTTATGATGTTCTGGCCCTGCATGTGGACCTGGGTTTCACGGGGCCCAAACAGGAAGCGTTCCGGCGTTTTCTGGAAAAACAGGGTTATCCTTTTGAAGTGCGCCGCAAGGCCGTGTCCGGTGATGGGGCGCGGGAACCTTTGACATGTTTCTGGTGTTCCTGGAACCGCCGCCGCGTGCTCTTTGAAGAGGCCAAAAAGAACGGTTGCAACAAGATCGCCCTCGGTCATCATAAGGACGATATCGTCGAGACGATCCTGATGAACCTTCTGTTTGAAGGCGAGATCAGCGCCATGGCGCCCAAGCAGGAGATGTTCGAGGGCCAGCTTCATATCATCCGGCCTCTCGCATATGTCGAAGAGCGCGAGATCAGCCGGTTCGCGCGCCTGATGGAGTTCCCGGTCTGCGGCTGCCTGTGTCCCCAGGCGGGCCGGACACAGCGTGCTGTCGTCAAGAAGATCATTGCCGACGTGCAGAAGACGGCGCCGGGCGTCAAGTCCAACATCTTTCGGAGTCTGCAGAGGATTAAAAAGGAATACCTTTTATAAAACGATGCCATTAAGGATCAATAAGAAAAACGCTTTTTATACGCTGAGGAGGATTCTGGCGGTCCTTTTTGTGGCCGTCATCTTCCTGAGCTTTTTCTTCCTGCCGTATTACCGGCCGGACCGTCAGCTCGTCTGGACTTTTGTCTGGAACATCCATGCCGAGATCGTTCCGTTCGTCGCCGTCCTTCAGTTTGTCTTCGGTTTTGTCCTTGTTTTTTTCTTTTTATACCTCTTGCGTATGCGCCGCGCCCTGCATCGGGAAAAGGAAGACCTGGCCGCGGCCATCACGAACCTGGACGTCGGGTTCTGTCGCCAGACCCCCGGAGACCAGGGGTCGTTTTTGGAGGCCAATGACGGGTTTCTGAAGATGCTCGATTTTAACGAGAAGGAACTTTTTGCCCTCAAGCCGCTCGACATCCATATGTCGAAAGATAATTACAGGGAATTCTGCGAGCTTTTGACGCATCGCGGGACGCTGATCAAGGAGATCCAGCTTAAGAAAAAGAACGGCAAAGGGGTGTGGGTCGTCGTATCGGCGAAACTCGTCAAGAACGAAAGGGGCGAGCCCCGTTATTACGAATATATCGTCATGGATGTCAGCGAACGCAAGTGGATGGAAGAGGAGATGAGTTCGGCCTACCTGCGTTTTGAGGCGGTGATCCAGAACACCCCCAATATCGCGATCCAGGGTTTTTCTCTCGACGGCAAGGTCCTGGAATGGAACCACGCCTCCGAGATCCTGTACGGTTATCCCAAGCATGAGATCCTGGGCAAGAAGGGCGATGAGTTCATCCTCAGGGAATCGGACCGCATGGAATTCAGGGAGCTCTTTGAGACAATGAAACAGACGGCCCGTCCGTCGCCGCCTCGGGAGTGGAAGGCCCGCACCAGGAACAATAAGGAGATCACGGTTTATTCGTCGATGTTCCCGATCCTGCATAACGACAAAGTTATCGAGATCTATTGCATGGACGTGGATATCTCCGACCGGGTCGAGACGGAGAGCAGGCTCAATGAGATCAAGGACAAGCTCGAGAGTTTGGCCTTGAAGGACCCCCTCACTGAAATATATAATTTCCGCTATTTCCGCGAACGCCTCGCCTCAGAGTTCGAGCGTGCCAAGAGGACGCTGCAGCCTTTGACGATCGTCATGATGGACCTGGATTATTTCAAGTCCATCAACGACACATACGGCCACCAGTTCGGGGATCGCGTCTTAAAACAGGTCGCCAGGTTCCTGAAGGCGGAATTGCGCACCAATGATGTCGTCTCCCGCTGGGGCGGAGAAGAGTTTGCCGTCATCCTGCCGGATACCAACCGCATCGACGGCTTGGCGGTCACCAACAAGATCCTGGAGCTGTTCAGGACGCGCAGCTTCGGCGACGTCACGAACGTCATCAAGCTCAAATGCAGCATGGGCGTCGTCAGTTATCCCGAAGACCCCCTGTTTTCCGTCGAAGAATTGATCGATGCCGGAGAGGAATGCATTTATCGCGTCAAGGAGCGCGGCGGCGACGGCGTGGCCCTGTATGGTCATGAGATCGGCGTGGCCGAGCACAATCTGGACAAGATGCCGGAAGAAGACCGCAAGCGTTTTATCGATTCCGTCAAACAGCGCCTTTCATTTTATGCCGTTCGCAGCGAACGCAGTATCCTGGAGGCGATCTATTCTTTGGCTAAGAGCATCGAGCTGCGGGACCGCCGGACAAAAGAGCATTGCGACCGCATGGTCGAATACGCCGAGAAGATCGCCCAGCGGATGGGCATGAACGAACAGGAAGTGGACAATGTCCGCCGCGCCGCCATGCTGCACGATATCGGCAAGCTGGGCATTTCGGACGCCATATTGCTGAAACCCGGGAAACTGACGCCCGAAGAATACGAAATCGTCAAGAAGCATCCGGTGATCGGCGCAGACATCATCTCTGTCGCCGGTTTCCTGAAAGATATCGTTCCCTATATCCTGTGTCACCACGAGCACTTTGACGGCAGGGGGTATCCCCGGGGGCTGAAGGGGGAGGAGATCCCTCTCGGCGCGCGGATCATTGCCGTCGTCGATGTCTATGAAGCATTGACTTCTGACCGTCCCTACCATAAGGCCATTTCCAAGGACGAGGCGATCAAGATCCTCAAAGAGGGGATGGATACCCAGTTTGACGCCCGGGTCGTGAAGGTGTTTTTGGAAATAGTCGAGTAGCCGGATCATCTTACAACAAGGAGTTCGAGACAGTGTCTGTAGCTTATCGTTTTCAGAAGACGGGCGATTTTGTCATCGAGGACTACAATCGCGCCAAGGCATGGTCAAGCTTTTTCCCGGGGATCGCGGGCCTCTACGGCATCCCCTTGTGGGTTTTTTACGTCAATCGCGGCCAATGCATCGCCTCCGCCGGTATCCGCACCAAGGATGAGGCCATGATGGAATACCTGCCGGCCAACAAGGCGTACCAGTTGACGCCGACCCAGGGGTTCCGTACGTTCATCAAGGTGCGCCGGGGCAGGAAGCAGATTTTTTATGAGCCGTTTTCCCTTGCCCATGCCGCGGGGGCGGCTAAAGGCGTTTCTAACAGCCTCACCATCAGGCCGTATGAGCTCGAGTTGACAGAGGTCAATACCGCCCTCGGCTTGAAGACACAGGTCCTTTATTTCTGTCTTCCGGGGGAACCTTATGCGGCCCTGGTGCGTTGCCTGACGGTTACCAACTTGTCATCACGGCCCCAGGACCTTGCTATTTTAGACGGGTTGGCCGCCCTTGTGCCTTATGGCGTCAATAATTTCTTTCTGAAGGAAATGAGCCGGACCATCGAGGCGTGGATGACGGTTGAGAACATGGATGCCGGTATCCCGCTGTATAAACTTTCGACAGACCCGCGGGACACCGCCCAGGTGGCCTTTGTGAAAGGCGCGCATTTTTATATGGGGTTCGAGGAAGGCAAGACCTGCCGCTCCAACAAGGTCATCGCAGACCCTCAGGCGATCTTCGGCCAGGAGACGGACCTCATCCGTCCCTTGAGATTCGAGGAGTCTGCGGCGTTTGCGTATCCGGCCCGCCAGGCGGCGACCAATAAGATGGCCTGCGCTTTTTCCTTTTTGCGCTGGCAGCTGAAAAAAAACCAGGGGAAGTCCCATGTTTCTCTCCTCGGACATGTCTTTGACGCCGGCGACGTCAAAAAGTACGGCCTGGAGAAGATCGATGCGGCGTTCATCCGCGCCAAGCGCCAGGAGAACCGCAGGCTCGTCGAGGACATCGCCGACAGGATTTTTACCGCCAGCGGCAAGCCGGTCTTGGACCAGTATGCGCGCCAGACATACCTCGACAATGTCCTGCGCGGCGGCCTTCCGGTGACGCTCGGGCTGGACGGCAAGAAAAAAACGGTTTATGTCTTTTCGCGCAAGCACGGGGATTTGGAGCGCGATTACAACAGATTTGTGGTGACGGCCACATACTTCAGCGAAGGGGAAGGCAATTACCGGGACGTCAACCAGAACAGGCGCAGCGACGTTTTCTTTAATCCCGATGTCGGCGACCAGAATGTCCGTGATTTCTTGAACCTCATCCAGCTTGACGGCTATAACCCTCTGATCTACAAAGGCAGGAAATATTCCGTCCATCCCGACGATTTTGTGGCCGGAGGCCTGGCGGATTGTTTCCATGAAAAAGACGCCAAAAAGCTGGCGCATATCCTCAGCAGGCCTTTTAGCCCGGGCGAGGTTTTCGGGTATTTGAGCGAAAACCAGATCCGTACGAGCTGTTCCCGGGAAGAGCTCATCCGCCGCATCCTTTCTCTGGCGTCTTCCTGCGAAGAGGCCTTGTTCGGCGAGGGCTACTGGTCGGACCACTGGACATACAACACGGAACTCCTGGAGAGTTTTTACGCGCTCTACCCGGAACGGATGAAAGAGCTTCTTTTCGAAGACAGGACCTTCACGTATTTTGATTCTCCGGCCTGCGTTAAGCCCCGCTCGGAACGTTACAGCGTGCAGCATGGGCAGGTGCGGCAGTACCATGCCGTCTATGTCGACGAGGAGAAGAACCAGTTCATCCAGAAGCGCCATGACCATAAAAACAAGGTCCGCACGCAAAACGGCGACGGCGACATCCTGAAGACCACGCTGATCGATAAGCTCGTTTGCCTGATCACGAACAAGCTGGCGACCTTAGACCCTTACGGCGTCGGTGTCGAGATGGAGGCGGACAAGCCGAACTGGTATGACGCGTTGAACGGTCTTCCGGGCCTCCTGGGTTCATCGCTTTCTGAGACGTTCGAGATCAAACGTTTGGTTCTTTTTCTCAAGAAGATATTCGAAGAGCTGCACATTCCTGACAGCCAGACGTTCCTGCTTGTGCCGGAAGTCTGTGATTTCATGGAACAGATCAAGGGGTTCCTGGAGAGTCCTCTCTCCGACGAGGAATATTGGGACGAGTCCCATACCGCCAAGGAAAGTTATCGCGCCCGGGTGAGACGCGGCGTTTCCGTCGACACTCCGAAGGCCGTGACCGTGGCCGAATTGAAGGCCTTTTTTGAGCTGGCCCTCAGGAAGCTCAATGCCGGTATCGCCAAGGGATGCGACAAGGGCACCGGCCAGGTGACGACGTATTTTTCCTATACGGCCCTTCATCATGAGACCCATACGGATGCCGCCGGAAGGCATCGCGTGGTCGTTCGCGATTTTCGCCAGAGGCGCCTGCCCCTGTTTTTGGAAGGTTTTGTGCATGCCTTGCGTACGGAGCGATCCAGGAGCGCAGAGATCCACAGGGCCGTCAAAAGGAGCCCTCTGTGGGACAGGAAGCTCGGGATGTATAAGGTGAACGCGTCTCTTCAGAAGGAGAGCTATGAGATCGGCCGCGCCAGGGCCTTTGCGCCGGGGTGGCTTGAGAATGAGTCCATCTGGCTCCACATGGAATACAAATATCTCCTGGAGCTGTTGAAGAACGGTTTGACGCAGGAGTTTTATGAGAGCGCCTCGGAGGCGTTGGTCTGTTTCCAGAAGGCCGGTGTCTATGGCCGCAGCATCCTGGAAAATTCGTCTTTTATCGCCTCCAGCGCCCATGTCGATCCGTCCGTGCACGGTCAGGGATTTGTGGCGCGCCTGAGCGGGTCAACGGCCGAGTTCATCCAGATGTGGATCCTGTTGTCCGCCGGTCCGAGGCCTTTCTTTTTGGATGCCGCCGGCGAACTTTCTTTTCGATTGGAACCGGCGCTGTCCCGGGATCTGTTCACCGCGAAGGCGCGCCAGGACACCTGCCGCGATATCGACGGGCGGCAACGTCATGTCCTGACACCCGCATCGGCATATGCGTTTCTTTTTCTCGGCCGCACGGTCGTGACGTATCTGAATCCGAAAAAGAAAGACACGTTCGGCAAGAACGGCGCGCGCGTGGTCCGGATCCGGCTTTATGACGGCGAAAAGGTCGTTCTTGAGACGGAAGGCAATGCCGTGAAGGCCCCGTTTGCGGCCCAGGTGCGCAGCGGCCGCATCTCCAGGATCGAGGCAGATCTGGGCTAGTCTTATCCCGCGCTTGCGCGCGGTCCGTACGAGAGGGCGGGAGTCTTACGGCTTCGCCTGCAAGTCAACGAAAAAGGCGTGATCATGAAAATGAAGGTTTTGTCGTTATGGTGTTGCGCGGCGCTGTTTGTCGCAGGATGCGCGACGGTGTCGGAAACAGGGGACAGGTACCGGGCGGCCGTCCAGGCCTTCCGGGACGGGCAGACATATTTTGCTTTTATGCATCTGAAGGCGATCGTCAAAGACGACCCGACTTCTCCTTATGCGCCGGCGGCCACTTTTGCCCTGGGCGAATATTATTTCGATAACGAGGATACGTTTAATGCCGTCAAGACCCTTTCGGACTATGTCAGCCTTTATCCGAAAGACAAGGGTGTTGTCTTTGCCAAGCTCATCATTTACAAGATCATCACCGAGATCAAGAAAGATGAGCGCTTGAGCGAAGAACAGTCGGCCTTGATCAAAGAGATCCGCAAAGAGCTTTTTTCCCAGCCGCTCTTTTTGATCTTTTACGACAGGAAGATCCCGCGTTCCTACAAATCCATTTTCAACCACTCCTATCTTGTCTATGACTACGTCGACAAGATCAAGGTTTTCCGCGATGACAAGAGTTTTCTCGAACTTTCGCCATAAAGCGCGGCGCCTGGTCTATGCCGTTGCCGGGCTCGTTCTTTTTTGGGTCCTGGCGAGCGCCGCGCTGACCGCGATCCTCAACATACAGCTTTCTGCCTTAAAGCCGATGTTTGACGCCGAAGGGTTGACCCTCGGCTATGGCCGCGCGGCTTTTAATCTTCTCTCGGGCGCCGCCGTCAATGATTTTTACTGCGAGGATAGCCTGGGGTCCTTGTGGCGCATCAAACGCCTGAGCATCGGGTTTGATGTTTCCGCCGTTCTGCGCGGCAAGATCGAGATCAAGAATCTCACTTTCGGGGAAAGCCGTATCGATCCCGTCCGGATCTTTGCGCGCGCGGATAACCTGGGCCGTATCGCCGGTCGCATGAACACAAACGTCGGTTTTTTTGCCACGACGTATTTCAGATGCAACCGGCTCAATCTTGGGGACAGCGGGGCTATTGCCGTCGCGGGATACCTGTCGAGCCTTCAGGGCGGCCTGTATGTCTCGAAAGGGGAGGTGGCGCTTGTGTCCGCCGCTTTTCTGCAAAAGCTGGATCCTGCGGCCCTGAACGGACCCGGCGGTATCGCCGATCCCTTTGATTATCTCCTGGATGTGCAGGTCAAGGACGGGATCTGGGAGGTCCAGCGTCTCGAGATCAATAATGCGGTCATCCATTGCGTGGGTTCGGGCAAGATCGACGGCGCCGGGACGGACGAGGCCGCCATCGATATGACGCTCAACGTGCCTCACGTGATCCTGGATGATATGCCAGTCATTAATAGCAAGGATATGCAGACGCGCGGCCTGGCGGAATTTACGCTTCGTCTCACCGGGCTTTTGAACCGGCCGGAGGTCACGGCGGCGCTGAAGATCGACAATGCCGAACAAGAGATTTTCGGCGGCTTGTCCGTGCGCAAGGTAAATGGTTCGATCGTTTATGAAAAGAACAGGGTGGTTTCTTCCAGGATAGACCTTTTTCTCGACCAGCTTCCTTTCCAGGCTGATTTCTCTGTCGACACCGGCGGCCGGCCTCATATCCTTTTGAATCTGAGTTCTGTGCCGCAGGGCAAAGAGCCTCCTGATTTTGTCGTTAATGTTAATGCGGATTGGACAGAGGCACATCGTCTCAAGGGAGAGGCGAGCGGCTCCTGGCGTTATATATCCAAAGACCTCGTTCATCACACCGCTTTCGCTTTTAAAGGGCTTGAGGCCTGGATCGATCAAGACCTGTTTTTTTCTTCGGACGACGTGCGCATCTCCTTTGACGTTACGACCGAAAAGGACGGCAGCGCCAAGGATGTCTTTCATCGTACCTTCATCCTGGAGGACATCTCTGCCGTCGGCAAGAAACAAAAGGACGGTTTTGCGTTGGAGCCCCTCAAGGCCGCCTGTTATGGAGGGGTCCTGGAGGGCCGTCTTTTTGTTTATTCAACGCCGGGAACGTTCGGCGCCAACGCGGAAGGGCATGTCCGCGGCGTCGACCTTCAGTCCTTTGCTTCAGAGACGCCGGAAGAGACATCGCTCATCCTCGGCCGCCTCGACGGCGACCTGAAATTCGACACGGAGCTCAAAGATATGCTCAAGGGCCAGCTTTTTGTGACGAACGGCGTGATCGAGCAGAATTCCATGATGAATGCCGTCGCGGATTTTCTCGGCGTGCCTTCATTAAAAAAGATCGCCTTTAAGGGCCTGTCTGTTTATTTTAACGGCGGCCGGGGAGATTATTCTTCAAAGGTCTCCTTGGAGTCGGACGATGTTTCAGCCCTCCTGGAAGGCCATATCACTACCTATGATACGATGGATGGTTATCTGTCCGTCGTCATCTCCACGCGCCTGCTCAACGAGTCGAAGCAGTTCAAGAAGATATTGGCTTATATCAAGCATGATCAGCCATCCGTTTCTTTCCCTTTCAAGATTTCTTCTTATATCGAGAGCCCCCGTATCCTGTGGCTCAAGAATGAATTCAAAGAGAAACTTTCCAATCTTCTGCCGGAGCGCAACAAGCGCTATCTCCAGAAACAGGTCAGTTCCATGGTGGAAGGGATCAAGGTGGAATGATGGGGTACAAGACGGCTAAGGATGCGATGTGGACGGGTTGCAGGGTGGCGGTTGTCACGGTCAGCGATTCTTGCGCTTCCGGTTCGAAGCAGGACAAGAGCGGCCCTGTTTTGAAAGGGCTCCTGGAAGCGCTCGGGGCGGACATCGTTTCTTGCGAGATCGTGGCGGATGACTCGTCGAAGATCGTCGGTTTATTGAAGGGCTATGCCGATGCATCGAAGGCTGACGTCGTTTTTACGACGGGAGGGACGGGTCTGGGCCCGCGGGATGTCACGCCGGAGGCCACGCGGTCCGTTCTCGACAAGGAAGCGCCTGGTTTGGCCGAATGGATCCGCGCCAAGGGTGCCGCCAAGACGGCCCGTGCCGTCTTGTCGCGCGGGGTTTGCGGCTTGAGGGGCCGGACACTTATCATCAATCTTCCCGGGAGTCCCAAGGGCGCGGCTGAGTCTTTTGAGGCCGTTGCTGATCTTGTTCCCCATGCCTTGGACATGGCGAGGGGCGAAGGGCACGCCTAGCGGCGGACCCTCAATGTCGTTTTCATCGAGGGTGATTTCTGTTATAATTCTTTTGTTTTTGTGAGGCGTACGCATGGATGAGGTTATGGATATATGCCGATATTAAAGGATTTCCGTTATCACGCACCTGTTGGTGTTGACGAGGCGCTGGCGCTTTTACACAAGTCCAAGAAGCCGCTTCTGTTGGGTGGCGGGACATTTGTGTTGAATACCCTTAAAAAAACCGCTGCGTATCCGACGGATGTCATCGGCTTAAGGAAGATCGCGTCCTTGCATGGAATAAGGGATGCGGCAAAGGAAGTGACGATCGGCAGCATGACGACGCTGGCCGAAGTCGCGTCGTCTCCCGTCGTTGGGGAGCATTTTGCGTCTTTGGCCGGGGCCGCAGCCTGTGTCGCGACTACGCCTTTGCGGCATATGGCGACGATCGGCGGCAACGTGGCAAGCCGTTTCTTCTGGGTCGACCTGCCATCCGTTCTCATGGCGCTCGGCGCCAAGGTGGCCTGGGCCGGGGACAAGGCAAAAAAGACATTAAGCGTAGAAGACTTCCTTTCTCTGACAGGTCCGGAGGCCCGGGGTATCGTGACAGAGGTCCTTTTGCCGAAGAGCGGCCTGACAGGGGTCTATTTCCGCCACACGCAGACCATGGAAGTGGACTTGCCTCTTGTCGCTATGGCCTTTGCGGCCAGGCGGCAGGCAGGTGGGGTCAAAGACGTGCGGTGTATCGTTAATACGACGCTTTCCCGGCCCGTGCGCCTGACGGGTGTGGCGTCTTATTTTGAGACCAAGAAGGTCACAGAGTGGAAAGCCGATGAGGCAGCGGATGTCCTTCGCCGCGATCTAGAACAGGGCAAGCTTGATGATTACCGCCTGCATTGTCTCTGCGCCGATTTGGAATCATTGATCGACAAATTCAAAAAAGCATGAAAACCGTAACCCTGGATGTCAACGGTAAGGTTTTTTGTCTGGATGTGCCCGACGGCGAGCTTTTGATCGAGACGTTGCGCGATCGCCTGGGGTTCCTGGGCACGAAATACAGCTGCCTGGAGGGTGATTGCGGCGTCTGCACGGTGCTCGCGGATGGAAAGAACGTCTTGTCCTGCCTGATGTTGACCGTTGAGGCCGAGGGCCGCAAGATCACGACCATCGAAGGATTGGGGCAGAAAGACCTGCATCCCATCCAGCAGGCGTTCATCGACGAGGGCGCTGTCCAGTGCGGGTTCTGCACACCGGGCATGATCCTGGCGTCCAAATCCCTGTTGGACGCCCATCCTTCTCCGACGCAAGACGAAGTTGTCCATGCCTTGGATGGCAATCTCTGCCGTTGCACGGGGTATGTGCGCATTGTCAACGCCGTTTTATCTGCGGCCCGAAAGATGAAGAAGACACCATGAAGACGACGAGCCCGGTAGGAAAAAGCGTGCCCCGCATCGATGCCCGCCAGAAGGTGGCGGGGGAGGCGACGTATGTTTTTGATCTCAAGCTCCCCGGTATGCTTGTCGGCAAGATGCTGCGCAGCCCGCATGCGCACGCCCGGATCGTCAAGATCGACACAAGCAAAGCCGAAAAGCTTCCCGGCGTCCGTGCGGTCGTGACGGCCGAGGACACTCCGAAGATCAAGTTCGGCTCCAATGAGTTTTTCTTTCCTTACACCGTCGACCAGTTCCCTTTGGAATTTGAAAAAGTCCGTTATATCGGCGATGAGGTTGCCGCGGTCGCCGCCATAGATGAAGAGACGGCCCAGAAAGCCCTGTCTCTTATCGATGTTCACTACGAGATCCTGCCGGCGGTGTTCAGCTCGGTCGAGGCGATGAAACCGGGGGCGCCGGCGATCCATACGGCGATGAATAATATCGGGGTCATGATGCCCACGTGTTTCGGTGACCCCGATCGCGCCCTCAAGGAATCAGACTATGTGCGCGAGGATGTTTTTTACCTGCAGAGCGCGGCGCACGCGGCGCTGGAACCTCACGTTTCCATCGGGCAATATGAATTATCCACAGACAGGATCACCCTTTGGTCATCGACACAGGCGCCTTTTAAGATCCGCGAGGCCATGGCCAAGACGCTCAAGATGCAGGAAGCGGATGTCCGCGTTATCAAGTTGAACGTCGGCGGCGGGTTCGGCGGCAAGCTCGAGATGTTCCCTATGGATTTTTGCGCGTGTCTGTTATCCAAAAAGAGCGGTGGTTTGCCGGTCAAGATGATGTGCAACCGCGAGGAGGTATTTTCCTTTACGCGCCGCAAGCATCCGATGATCTACAAGCTGAAATCGGGCGTTAAAAAAGACGGGACCGTCACGGCGATCACCGGCGAGGTGATTGCCGACGGCGGCGCCTATTGCAGTTACGGTCCGACGGTCATTGCGGCGGCGATCATGCGGTTCATGATGGTTTACAAGTTTAAGAATATCAGACTTTTCGGTTCCCGCGTCTATACAAATAATCCGATCTCCGGGGCCATCCGCGGTTTCGGCGGCGTGCAGTCCGGTTTTGCCATCGAGTCGCACATGGACATGCTGGCGCGAGGCATCGGTATGGACCCTGTCGAGTTCCGTCTGAAAAACGCGACGGACCCGAACATGACAACGGTTAATAAGATGATCCTTTCTTCCAACGGCCTTAAGGATTGCATCAGGAAGGCGGCCGAGATTTCCGGCTGGAAAGAGAAGTACGGCGTCAAAAAAGAGACGGCCCCCGGGGTGTTCCGCGGTATCGGCATCGGTATCGCGGCGGACGTCATGGGTTCCAAGATGTATAAATCGCACGAGTCCGCCGGCTCCATTATCAAGGTGGAGGAGGATGGTTCGGTGTATCTTTTTACGGGTGCTGCGGATACGGGCCAGGGTTCGGACACGGCCATGGCACAGATCGCGGCGCATGAGCTCGGGGTGGCCTATGAGAGGGTCCGTATCAAGGCGGCTGATACCGAGATAACGCCTTTTGACACAGGGAGTTTTGCCAGCCGCGTTACGTTTATCTCCGGCAATGCCACCAAGAACGCCGCCACCGACGCCAAGCGTCAGATCCTGGAGGTCGTCGCGCAAGAGTTAAAGCTCGATATTCAGGGGCTGGACATTAAAGACGAGCAGGTTGTCGCCAGGGAGAGCGGGCGGGCCCTTCTGTCTTTCGACCAGGCAGTCATCCTGTGCTATTCCTTCAACTACGGGCGCCTGATCATCGGACGCGGTAACTACAATCCTAAAACGACCCCTGTTGATTTTCGCACCGGAGAGGGGAATATTTCCGGTAGTTACGGTTTTGAGGCCCAGATCGCTGAAGTGGAGGTCAATACAAAGACGGGGCAGGTGAAGGTCTTGAAGATGTACGACGTCCATGATATCGGTTATCCCATCAATCCGGCAAGCGTTCACGGGCAGATCGAAGGGTCGATCGTGATGGGGCTGGGGTATACGCTCTACGAAGATTTGAAATTTAAAGAGGGCCGCGTCGTCAATCCTCTTTTTTCCAAATACCGCATCCCGCGTTCCACAGAGATGATCCCGATCGAGTCCGTTTTTATCGAGACCAACGACCCCCAGGGGCCGTTCGGCGCCAAGGGGATGGGCGAGGCATCGCTGTTACCGACGGCCGCGGCCATTGCCAACGCGATCCACGACGCCGTCGGCATCCAGATCAAGGACTTGCCGATCACGCCGCAGAAGATCCTGGCGGCGTTGAAAGACAATGAGAACAAAACGTAGGACAGGACGCGGCGGCTGGCGTGCGGTCAATGCAAAAAGGGTCAGCCGGCGAGGGGGATTTTTTTTCTGATCTTTTCAAATTCCTGGGGCGTATTGAAGGACAGGAGGATCCCTTCGTCGGAGACAGGGAGCCTGAGGATCTCGGAGGCGTGGATCTGTTGAACGGTCGAGAGGGGCGCTTCGTCGCTCAGTTTTCCGAATTCCGCAAAAAGGGTTTTCGAGAAAACAGGCGGATGGCCTCCCTGGCCTTTGTAGGTCGGCACCAAAATCGAAAAAGGATTCTTTGAGAAGGTTTCGATGATCGTGTTGATGGTTTCCGGCCTGACGAAGGGCACATCGGCCGGAAGCAAGAGGACGCCGTCGGCTTCGCCAGAAATGGCTTGCAAACCTTTTTTGAACGATGACGTCTGCCCGCGCTTAAAGCTTTCATTGAAAACGCATTTGATCCGGGGATCGCTGCAGACGCAAGGGCGTATCGCGTCGGCATCGGCGCCGAGGACGACAAGGATCTCCTCCAGCTGCGTTTTGAGCAACTGTTCCGATAGGAGCGCGATCAGCGGCCGGGAGTGGATGCGGGCCAGGGGTTTGGGAGAACCGAAGCGGCTGCTGGCTCCTGCAGCAAGCACAATACAGGAAACCATAGGTTCATTCTAAGACAATGCATGAGATAATCAACAAGATTCTTGAGATTTCGCGTCGCGGCCGGTCGTGCGTGGTCGCAACCGTTGTCGCCTCTTCGGGGTCGTCTCCCCGCAAGATCGGCGCGCGCATGCTTGTCTGCGAGGATGCGGCAACCTTCGGTACTGTCGGCGGCGGCGGCCTCGAGAAGCTGGCGATCGGCGATGCGCTGGCCGCCTTAAAGAAGAAAACATCGTTTCTCAAAAGCTATTCCTTGAAGAAGGGCGACGGGCTGCAGGTTTGCGGCGGCGAGGTCAGTATTTACTATGATGTCGTCTCTCCGCGCCGGCATCTCGTTATCGCGGGAGGCGGCCATATCGGGTTAAGCCTGTCCTTGATAGCCAAGCTTTTGGGATACGAGGTGACGCTCGTCGATAACCGTAAGGAATATGCTTCCAGGAGCCGGTTTCCTCATACCGACCGCGTGATCTGCGGCCCTTATGAGACCGCCCTGCCGAAGGCTGCGGTCGACCAGACAACGGCGATCGTGATCGTGACACACGGCCATCTTCATGATGCCGTCGCGTTGCGTTTTGCCTTGAAGAGCCGCGCCGCCTATATCGGGATGATCGGCAGCCGCGCCAAGATCGCGCATATCTTCGGCCAGATGCGCCGCCTGGGCTTTGGTCCCGCACGGCTCAAACAGGTGCATACGCCTATCGGTCTTGATATCGGCGCCGAGTCGCCGGAAGAGATCGCCGTTGCGATCGCGGCGGAATTGATACAGGTTACCAGCAATGTTAGATCCTGAACTCTAAACAGACCCACAAATGTTCCAAACACGGTTTTTTTGTTTTTTGTTTTGGAGTTTTGGATTGTTCAGGATTTAGAGTTTAGTGTTTAGAGTTTTTAAAAAAAGGGAGGTATTCATGTCCATGGACATTATCCGACAAATGATCTTTGAGGCCGGGATGGGATACCTGGCGACGTGCGATGCAGACCAGCCGCGGGTGAGGGCGATGATGCCTGTTTTGGGAGATGACGGCAAATTGTTGGCTGCGACGTTCCCGTCCGCAAAGAAGATCGGCCAGATCGCCAAGAACCCCAAGGTCGAGATCTGCTTCGTCGACAGGAAGCTCAGCCATTGCCGCATCGAAGGCAAGGCCTCCGTCAGCCAGGATCAGGCGTTAAAGGAAGAGCTGTGGAATAAGCAGATGATGCTCAGGCAGTTTTTTTCAGGGCCCCAGGACCCGGCTTACGTCTTGATCGTCATTGCGCCGTCCAAGATCTCCATGATGAACATTGGAGAGAAGGGATATACGGAGGTTCCTTTAACCTGATCTCATGAAACCGACAACGTTGGCATCGAGGGTGAGATATAAGATGCGGCATCAGGTAGCTTGCCGCGCGTGCGGCTTGGGGCGTTGTTGCCGCGATGGCGTCGAGGTCGACCTGTTCGAGGCGGCGCGGATCCTGAAGCGGCTCCAGAGGCAGCCGCTGGGCCCGGTCAAGCCGTGGTTCCGTTATCTGCGCGCGGACAAGAGGTTTCCGTCGGGATTTGTCTTTTCAACGGTCGTCAGGGACAAAAGGTGCGTTTTCCAGGGCAAAGACATGCGCTGCAGGATTTATCCGGTCCGGCCCCGTTACTGCCGGGAGTTTCCCCTTGAGGACGGCCGGGTGGCGCCGTATTATCACCAGCTTTGCCATCATGCCCCGGCCCGCAGGCGCAAGAGGAGACCATGAAGACGATAGCCCTGATCGCCGCCGTGGTTCTTCCTTTATGGAACATTCCTTTGATCGTCAAGATCCATAGACGGCGCTCTGCCGAAGATTTCAGCCGGTCCTGGGCCTTGGGTGTATGGGTGTGCCTGGCCCTGATGTTCCCTGCGGCCATGCGGTCGGATGATATTGTTTTTAAGACCTATAGCATCGTGAATATTATTCTTTTTTCCATGGTCGTCGGCTGGGTGCTGAAATTTAAGCGGAAAACGCATCATTGAGGCAGTCTTTCAAAGGAGAAAAATTAATGAGCATCCTTGTTTTGGGCACAACGGCTTTGGATACGGTCCGGACGCCTTCGGGCGCCCGCCGTGAGATGCTGGGAGGGTCTGCCGTACATTTTTCCATGGGCGCGCACCATTTCACGCAGGTGAACCTTGTCGCCATCGTCGGTTCCGATTTTCCCAAGAGGCACATGGAATTCCTGCGCCGCAAAGGCGTGATCCTGACGTCTTTGATTGTCGAGAAAGGACGGACGTTCCGCTGGGAGGGGGAGTATCACGGCGACCTGAATACCGCCTTGACCTTGAGTACCGAGCTGGGCGTGCTTTCTGTTTTCAAACCGCGGATCGCCGAACACCAGAGGTCGATCGATAATATTTTTCTGGCGAATGTCGACCCCGATATCCAGAAGCACCTGTTGTCGCACATGCATGCCCCTCGTCTCGTGGGCCTGGACAGCATGAATTATTGGATTGACCACAAGAGGAGGTCTCTCGTTCAGCTGCTCAAGGAAGTGCATATTTTCGTCGCCAACGATGCGGAGGCCCGCAGTCTTTCCGGAGAAACGAACCTCTTCGCGGCGGCCAGGGCGCTGCGCCGCATGGGCGCGCCCATTGTCGTCATCAAAAAAGGGGAACACGGCGTCATCGTCTTCTGCAAGGATTTTCTCTATTGCCTTCCGGCTTATCCGGTGGAAAAAGTCGTGGACCCGACGGGGGCCGGCGATACTTTTGCCGGCGGCTTCATGGGGTATCTGGCGAGCCGCCGCAAGATCAACGCGATCGCCATCAAAAAAGCGATCACCTACGGCACGATCATGGCTTCATTCAATGTGGAAGGTTTCGGCGTGGAGCGCAGCTGCCGCGTGACAAGCCGGGACATCGCCCGCAGGTATCGCCATCTGAAAACGATCGCTTCGGTGTGTTGATCAAGACACAGGCATCCCCGGCTTAAAAGCCGGGGATGCCTGCGGCGAAGATTAACCCCGCGAGTATCGGAAAAATTTGGTGCCCGGCAGCCCTGGGCAAAAAATTTTTCCGATATCTTACGATGCGGGGAGATCCATTCGAAACGCAGACCCTCGGGAGGAGGTGACCCAATTCCGATGAAGAAACATATGATGGAACCGAGCGTCCGGGACAGAGATTCTCTTTACAAAAGGTATCTTTTCTGGTTATATAAAACCATCAGGGAAGACGTTGATCGTATCGACCGGAAATTCACGCAATTGGTTCTGGATGAACAGATTGCGGCTTTGTTGGAGCGGGACATGGCGCCGCTGGACAAAGAGCTGCGCCAGGGGGTTGGGCCTTTTATCGAAGAGTGGAAAACATATATCGCTCAAAAAGCCGATGACGCCCGCAAGCTGAAGTTCTCGGAATCAGGGTTTTTAAAGTTCGAATATGTCTTTTTGCGCCTGAAGCTGAGAGCGGTCGAGCAGCTTATTGTTAAGCGTCTCGGCCGCAGGCACCTCAACGAGTTCAGGAGGCGGCTGGAAGAAGCCGCTATGCAGGGGATCCTGCAGGACCATTCGGGGCACAGATGAAACGCTCATTTCTCTTTTTTTTCATGGCCCTTTTTATCGTGTGCGGCGGGTGCGCCCATGGCCGGCCGGCGCAGAGCCAGGCCCAGTCTTATGAGGCTTTGGCCCAGAAGTTCGATCTGGCCAAAAAAGAGAATGCAGAGCTTAAGAAAGAGCTGACCCTGTATCGGAACTCGAAACATCTGGATGCCAGGCAGTTCGTGCAGGGGGCCGATGTTTTCGAAAAGACACTGGCCGATGACATCGCCGCAGGCCGCATCGGATTGAAGATCTCCGACCGCGGCCTGGTGATCACCATCGCCTCTGAAAACCTGTTTATCTCCGGAAGCGCCAACTTAAGCGACGAAGGGAAAGCGTTCTTGGACAAGATCTTTGATGTCGCGGCCGGGCACTTCCCGGAGAATTATATTTACGTGGAAGGACACACAGACAATCAGTCCCTGGCGGTCTTCGAATGGAAATCGGACTGGGACTTTTCTTTCGCGCGCGCCCTGGCAGTCGTCGAGTATCTTAAAGAAAAAGGCGTGGATCCCCTGCGTTTGTCGGCGGCGGGCTTCGGCCAGTACCGCCCTATAGCTTCCAACGAAACGAAGGAGGGGCGCCGGTTGAACCGTCGTATTGAGGTCATCATTTCGCCGCAAAAGGTGGGGCATGTCGTTGAGTGAGCGCTTTTTTTGGTGAAGGCAAGGCAGAGACAGAGGATGGAGCCATGGCAGATATTTTTTTGACACAAAAAGGCTATGAGCAGCTTCGTGAGGAGCTGGAACTTTTGAAGACCAAGAAGCGCCGGGAGATCGCCCAGACGATCGCCAGGGCACGCGCGATGGGAGACCTGTCCGAGAACGCCGAATACGACGCCGCCAAAGAGGCGCAGGGCCACCTGGAAAAACGCATCGCCGAGCTTGAAGATAAGCTGTCACGCGCCAGGATCATCGAGAACGAGAACATCCCGACGGACAAGGTCTATATCGGCGCCTGCGTCAAACTGCGGGACCAGGACACCGAGGAAGAGAGCGCCTATACGCTCGTCTCTCCGGCTGAGGCGGATTATACGCAGAACAAGCTGTCGATCGAATCGCCTATCGGCAAGGCCCTTTTGGGCCGCAAGGCGGGCGATGTAGTTGAGATACAGGTCCCTGCGGGGATCTTGAAATACAGGATCATTGAGATTTCCCGATAAAGAGAAAGGGGAAGCCGTGTTGAAGCATCCCGGCCGTTTTATTTTCGGCGTCGCCCTCCTGGCAGTGGCCAGTTATGCGCTGGTGACTTTTTTGCAGGAGAATGACGAGGCAAGGATCCGCCGCGCGGTTTACGCCGCCGTGCTGGGCGTCGAAAGGAACGAGCCGGCACGCTACGGCCGCGTTCTTTCGCCTCTGTATAAAGACGAATACGGCAACGACAAGGCCGCGGTCCTCAAGATCGTGGCGGACGCGTTCAGGGACTATAAGCCTTTTAAGGTTGAGATCAAGGCGCTGAAGATCGAAACTGAAGGCGCAGGGGCGACGACACAGATCGCTTATCGCTGCCTGTTCAAGAAAAGCGACGGCGGCGAACAGATCTATTATGATGCCGGCAAGGTGATCGCCTCCTGGCGCAGGGAGACATCCGGCTGGAAGATCATCAAGATTGAATATACAGGTTCGCAGGAGATGCTGTTTTTGCCCGTTGTCGCATAGAAAAGACGGCATCGCATAAGCGGGCCGCAGAGGGAGCGTGCATATGGCGGTAAAAGCGAAGAAGGGTTGTAAGACATGCGGAAAGACTGTCAGGGACCATGGTCATCTGTGCGCACCCCTGAAGGCGAAAGACCAGACATGCGATTGGTGCGGTTCGTTGATCATGGATGCGCGGCACATGTGTGACACCAAGCTTAAAAAATTAAGCTACATCTGCAATTCGTGCGGCCGGCTGGCGTTGGCGCCTCAGTATCTCTGCCAACCCCGCAAAATAAAAAAAGCATAGGGATCGTATCGAAATGATTCGGAGAAGGAAGGCGGGTTTGTCCAAGGCCTGTGTTCCTTTTTTTGTTTTCTAGGCGGTACTTGGAGATCAGCTATGGGGTAGTTCGACGGGCATGCGGGAAGGCGAAAGCTTTTCAATCACGGAGCGGAGCGCTTTTTTGTGTGCCTTTTTCATTTTCAGTTCATCACAGAGGCGCATGGCTTTGTTCTGCAGTCTTTTCATCCTGCTCAGGCAAGAGGCATAAGACCCGCTGGCGACGATCAGGCGGCGCAGGGCGTCGAGGTCGGCGAGCGTCTTGTTGTTTTTTTCAAGGATGTGGCGCAACTGGACGCGGGATTTCCCTCGCAGGTTCCTGTAGGCCTTGAAGACCAGAAGGGTTTTTTTAGACTCATTGAGGTCCGTCAGGACGGGTTTCCCGATGACGTCCTGTGTGGCAAAAAGATCGAGCATATCGTCGTAGATCTGGAAGGCCTGTCCAGCGGCCAGGCCGAGCCTTGAGAGTTTGTTTTGTTCCGATGGGGGTGCGCCCGCGAGGATGGCGCCCATCAGGAGCGGGCATTCGAAGGTGTAGCGTGCCGTTTTAAGGGTATAATTCAGGAAGATCCTGTCTTCTGTCAGGTCGTCGATGTTCTCGTGCCCGGAGACGATGTCGATGAATTCTCCCGCCCCTGTGTAGGCCGCTGTTTCGGCGAGCTTCCTCAAGGTCTCTTCTTTGCGCCGCCGGTTTTCTTTAACCGAGGTGAGCGAGGCTATGGCCAGGGCGAAGAGGATATCTCCTGCCACGATCGCCAGGTCCCTGCCGATCTTGGCCCCGTCGGGAAGGTGAAGCTTGTGGTCGAACATCTTATGGAGCGTCGGTTTGCCGCGCCGCAGGCCGGAATTATCGATGACGTCGTCATGGATCAGCATGTAATCGTGCAGCAGTTCGATAGAGGCGGCAGAGGTGAAGAGAGAATCTTCGTCGCGCGTGGGTTTTGCGGCGTATCCTTTGTAGCTTAGAATAAAGAGGAGGGGCCGGATACGTTTACCTTTGCGCAGGACGAACTCCCTGCTGAAAGCGAAAAGGTGGTCCGAAACCTGACGCAATCGGTAGTGCCGGTTGGCCTCATCCAGCACGCGCCGGATCCCCGCATTGATTTTGTTTAAATATCCTTCTATCATGGCTTTAGTAGCGTGTTGGAACGGTTATTGATGGCCTCAATGTAGCATAAAAGGCCGGCGTCCGCAATACTCTTGCAAAGCTTTTGGAAGTATAATATTATATAGCTTGTCCCGTACCCGGCCGAGGACCTAAAAACGGTTCAGGATGGGCGGGACTCTACTGCTCAAACGGTTTTGAAGCAGTGTGGGGAGGGTTTTGTGGGAGATATTGTCGTCATCGGCGCCGGATTCGCCGGTTTGGAGGCGGTCAGGGTTTTTTCCAGGCATCGCAAAACTCTGGGGGGCCGGCGCATCATCCTCATTGATGCCAAGCGGACATTCGATTTTCTGCCCATCCTGCCGGACTTTGTCGGTGGCCGCATCGCCCGGGACCACGCTGTCCTTGACGTGGCGGAGTATCTTGAAAGGCTCGGGGTGAATTTTGAGAACGGGGAAGTGGCGTCCGTGGATATGGCGGCCCGCGAGGTCCGCCTGAAGGACGGCCATGCCTTGGGATATGAATATCTCCTTGTGTGTTGTGGGTCTGTGACGAATTTTTACGGGGCGTCTGAAATTGAAAAGCGCGCCTTGAAACTGGATTCGGCCGACGATGCCGCCATGATCCAGAACACGGTGGTCACATATCCGCAGAAGAGTTTTTTGATCGTCGGCGGCGGCTATACAGGCATCGAGATCGCTACGAATATCGCCAGGCTCCTGAAGCGGCGCGGCACGAGGAAGTACAGCATCCATGTCGTTGAGCGCCAGGAAGATATCCTCATGGCGTTGCCGGAGTGGATGAGGGATTACTGCCGTATCAACCTGTGCCGTTTACGCATCCAGCTTCACGCGGGTGTTTCCATCAGCCAGTTAACAGAGAACGGCGTGACGTTATCCAACGGGCTCCGGGTCGATGATTGTCTTCTTATTTGGGCCGCGGGGGTGCAGACTCCCGGGTTCGTCCGCCGCCTGCCCTGCGAACAGGACCCTCAGGGGCGTCTGAAGGTCGACAGGACATTGAGTTTTTCCGAAGGGGCCTTTGCGGCGGGCGACGCGGCGTCCTTTGTGAAAAAAGGCAGGGTCTTACGTATGGCTATTCAGTTTTCCCTCAACGAAGGGCATCTGGCTGCGGAAAACATCCTGCGGTTATGCGCGGGCCGCAAGAAACTTAAGGTGTACAGGCCGCTGGACCTTGGGTATCTGGTGCCGATGGCGAATTTTCGCGCCTGCGGGACGGTCCTGCGCGTCCCTGTCCGGGGTTTTGCGGGCTGGGTATTGCACTATATAATGTGTATCTATCGGAGTCTGACGTTGCGCCACCGTCTGGGCATCGTCAGCGACATTCTTTTTAGATAAAAGGAGCGTGATTTGAAAAACAAGTTCTTTTTTGCGTGCGCGTTGCTTTTATTGGTGGGCGGCTGCGCCACCGCGCCAAAATTCCCTTTTACGACACAGGTCATCCATAACACCGCCTATTTCCCTGTGATGGAGATGTGCAAGGCCGACGGGGTGACGTGGGATTACGACCCTCTGAGCCAGGTCCTGATTCTCAAGAAGGACGGCAGGACGCTTGAGCTTCTGGTCGGCAGCGACCGCGCTATCCTGGAGAATGTGCCGATCCAGCTGTCCCAGCCCGTGGTCTTGAAGGATAGCGTGGTTTGGGCGCCTATTGAGGTGCGTTCTTACCTTGTCCCCGCGCCTTGCCCGGTCGCGGTGAAGGCCGGGAAGAAGGAAGGTATTTATTTGAGGCCGGTCAGGATCGTCGTTCTCGATCCCGGGCATGGCGGCAAAGACCCGGGGGCCATCGGCAAGAACGGCCTGCGCGAAAAAGATGTTGTTCTGGATGTCGCCTCAAAGGTGCAGAAAGAACTGGAACGGTGCGGCGTTGTCGTCTATCTGACGCGTGACGACGACCGGTTCATCCCGCTTGCCGAGAGGCCGAAGATCGCGGCGCGCAAAAAGGCCGATATTTTTGTCAGTATCCACGCCAATGCCACGAGGTCCCGCTGGATCGAAGGGTTCGAGGTTTATTATTTGAGCAATGCTGTTGACGATGATGCCAGGGCCTTGGCGGCTGCGGAGAACGCGCCCCTGGACCTGGAAGATGCGAATTTCCTTGAGTCGTTATCATTAAAAGCGATCCTATGGGACATGATCCAGACGGAGAACCGCAAGGAGTCGATCGAGTTGGCCCGGGATTTGGGCGACGTCGTTTCCGCCTCCATGAGCCTGAAGATGCTCGGCGTCAAGGGCGCGGGATTCGCCGTCCTGAAAGGTTCGTACATCCCGTCGGTTTTGGTAGAGATCGGTTATCTCTCGAACCGGGACGGCGAAAGGAAGCTGCGGGATCCTCAATACCGCAAGCGCATGGCCGAAAGTATCGCTGCGGGGATCATGAAATTCAAATTTTACGCAGAAGCTTCGCAATAAAAAATTGTAAGGGAAAACTTACCCCTTGTCTAAACGCTTGTAAATTTCACTTCGTCTTTCGACTCTTGAAATTTACTGCGCAGACTTCGGGGTGATTTCCAGACAAAATAAATCAAAGGGGAAATCAATGGACAGACCGATCGGAGTATTCGATTCCGGCATCGGCGGCTTGACCGTCGTCAAAGAACTCTTCAGGCTCTTGCCTCATGAGAACATCGTTTATTTCGGTGATACCGCCCGCGTGCCTTACGGCGTCAAATCCAAGGATACGATCATCAAGTTTTCCCTGGAGAATACGCTTTTCCTTTTGCAGAAGAACGTCAAGGTAATTGTCGTCGCCTGCAATACTTCTTCGAGCCTGGCACTCCCGGTGATCCGTCAACATTTCAAGATCCCCATTATCGGCGTGATCCTTCCCGGCGCCAAAGAAGCGGTCTACGCTACCAAAAACGGCAGGGTCGGCGTCATCGGCACGCGCGCCACGATCAACAGCGGCGCCTACGAGCGGGAGATCAAACGCCTGGACAACAAGATCAAGGTTTTCAGCCAGGCCTGCCCGATGTTCGTGCCGATCGTTGAGGAGAACTGGGTGAATGACGAGATCGCCCTGCACGTGGCGCACAAATACCTGGCGTCCTTAAAAGAGAAGGATATCGACACCCTGATCTTGGGATGTACTCATTATCCGCTGCTGAAATCCAAGATCCAGGCGGTTCTGGGGCCCGGGGTCCGCTTGATCGATTCCGCCCAGCAGGTGGCGCAGGAGGTGCGTCAGGTCCTGATCCAGGAAGGCCTTTTGAACAAGAACAGAAAGAAGAGATCGACACGCGAATATTTTGTCAGCGATGAAGTGGCGATCTTTGCCAATGTCGCCAGCCGCTTTTTGGGCGAGAAACTGAAGGATGTCAAGAGGGCTGCCGCCTATGTATGAAGTTTCCGTTTCCATGAATTTCAGCGCCGCGCACAACCTGCGGGGGTATCAGGGTAAGTGCGAAGTGCTGCACGGCCACAATTGGAAGGTAGAGGTCGTCCTGCGTGCGGAGCGCCTGGATAAGGCCGGCATGGTGGAGGATTTTACGTTCATCAAGGGCAAGCTCAAAGAGATCCTGTCGTTGTTCGACCATAAATATCTCAATACCCTCTCTTATTTCAAAAAGATGAACCCGACGTCAGAGAATATCGCAAAGATCGTTTACGGCAAGATGAAGGAGCGGATGAGGGGTTCTTCTGTCCTCGTGGATTGTGTCAAGGTCTGGGAGACGGATACAAGCGTCGCTTCCTATCGCGAGCCATGAAAAAGGCCGTCGTCCTTTTATCGGGCGGGCTTGATTCTGCGACGACGCTGTATCTGGCCATGTCAAAAGGTTTCGATGTCCGCGCCCTTGTCTTTCGCTACGGTCAGCGCCACGACAGGGAAGTGAGACAGGCATTGGCGATCGCGCGCCGGGCGAAATGTCCTGCGCATGTCCTCAAGATCGAGCTGCCCTGGAAAGGGTCGGCGCTTTTGGACAGCTCGAAGCCGTTGCCGCAGGGCCGCAAACAGATGCGCGGGATCCCATCGACCTATGTTCCGGCCCGCAATACCATTTTTTTGGGTTTTGCCTTGTCATACGCCGAGAGTATCGGCGCGGCCCACATCTTTATCGGCGCCAATGCCCTGGATTATTCCGGCTATCCGGATTGCCGGCCGCGGTATTACAAGGCCTGGCAGGGATTGGCGAAGCTTGCGACCAAAAGCGGCGTGGAAGGCCGAAGGATCAAGATCGAAACTCCGCTCTTGCGCCTGAAGAAATCTCAGATCATCAGGTTGGGGATCAAGCTCGGCGTGCCTTATGAAATGACCTGGTCGTGTTATCAGGGCGCAAAGGAACCGTGCGGCCGTTGCGATAGCTGTTTACTGCGGGCCAAGGGTTTCATGGAGGCCGGGGTCAAGGACCCGGCGTTACGATGAAGGCAAAGATCTCCGAGATATTCGAGAGCGTCCAGGGAGAAGGCCTGTATACGGGCGAGCGGCAGCTCTTCATCAGGTTCTACGGCTGCAATCTGTCCTGTTCTTTTTGCGACACGCCGCTTGCGCATTACAGGGAATATTCCGCGCAAAACCTGCGCCGTGAGGTCGCCGCTTACGACGGTTATCATTCCGTGTCTTTGACCGGAGGCGAACCGCTGGTCCAGGCGGAGTTCCTTGTTTCGTTTTTGTCTTTGATGCGCCAGGACGCACCGAAGATATACCTGGAGACGAACGGCACGCTGTGGCGGAAGTTTTCGCTTGTGCGCGACGACGTGGACATTGTGGCCATGGATATCAAGCTGCCTTCCAGTGGCGGGCAGAAGCCCCGCTGGGACGAGCACAAGAGATTCCTGGAGCTTGCCGCTCCCAAAGATACCTTTGTCAAGATCGTCGTAGGCTTATCGACGCAGGCGCAGGACATCGTTGCCTCATCTGTCATCCTGGCGCCTTTCAGCGGCCGCATCCCTGTTGTCCTGCAGCCGGCGTGGCAGGACATGGGGCCCGAGGTTTTGGAGAAGATGGAGGTCTTCAAACGTCTTTTTGCTGAGCACGGCCTGAATTCCGTGCACATCCTCTCTCAGGCCCATAAGCTGGCAGGGATCAAGTAGTTGCGGCATATCACCCAGAGGAAAAACATGAAAAAATCTTCTTACGAAAACCTGCAAAAGCACATACGGGGTTTAAAGACGCCTCCGATCGAGGTCTGGGAAAATCAATATCCGGACAAGCGTTTTGCTGTCCATATCGAGATCCCTGAATTCACGTGTATCTGTCCGAAGACCGGTCTGCCGGATTTCGCCGTGATCCTGATCGACTATGTCCCGGCCAATGTTTGCATTGAGCTGAAATCGCTCAAAGAATACATGGTTTTTTACCGTAATGTCGGCATTTTCCACGAACATTTCGCCAATAAGCTGATGGATGATTTTGTGAAGGCGGCCCGGCCGCGCTGGGCCAAGATCGTGACGCGGTTCAACCCGAGGGGCGGGATCGCGACCGTCGTGACGAGAGAGTATCATAAGCGCTAATGGTCGCGAATTTCTGCTGATAACAGGTCACGCGAATTATCGCGAATTCTTTTTGGGAAGATCAACATGAGAAAAATCAGAGAAAAAGATATCCGTGAATGTGTCCGCCGTCTCGCCTTGAAGGCGAATGTCCGCTTGAGAGACGATGTGCGCCGCGCGATTTGGGCCGCGGCAGGCAGAGAGGTCTCGGCCCGCGGCCGCAGGGTCCTGCGTGAGCTTCTTGAAAATGCAAAGATCGCGCAACGCGACAGCCTGGCCCTGTGCCAGGATACAGGTCTGCCTGTTGTTTTTGTCGAGATCGGCCCCGATGTGGATGCGAGCGGCGTGAACGTGACGGAAGCGGTACAGCAAGGCGTGGTCCGAGGGTATCGCGAGGGTTCTTTGAGGAATTCCATCGTTGCGGATCCTCTGCGCCGGGGGAAACCCGGTTTCGGCCCGTGCATCGTGCACACGACATTTGTCCGCAGTAAAGGTTTTAAGGTGACGCTTTTGCCTAAAGGGTTCGGTTGCGAGAACAAGACGCAGTTGAAGATGATGCCGCCCACGTCCGATGCGAAGGATATAGAAGATTTTATTGTCGGTGCCGTTAGGGACGCCGGCCCGGATGCCTGTCCGCCTTATATCGTCGGCGTCGGTATCGGCGGGAGTTCGGATTACGCCTGCCAGTTGGCCAAGGAGGCTCTCTTGCGCCCTATCGACAAGAGGAGCCGCGTCCCGCACGTGGCGCGCATGGAAAAGGCCCTCATCCAGAGGCTCAATCGTCTGGGTATCGGACCCATGGGGCTGGGCGGCAAGACAACTGTTCTTGGCGTCAACATCCTGTCATACCCCACGCATATCGCAGGTCTCCCCGTGTGCGTCAATATCAGCTGTCATGTCTTAAGGAGCGCCAGTGAAATCCTCTAACCCAGGAAGGGTGGGCCTCCGCACTCCGCATAGCGGAGGGCCTAACCCAGCAAGGGTAGGCCTCCGCACTCCGCATAGCGGAGGGCCTAAGATGATCCGCCTTTCGACACCCCTTGATCCTTCTGCCTTGAGGTCTCTCAAGGCAGGGGATGAGGTTTTGCTTTCCGGCAAGGTCCTGACAGCCAGAGACCAGGCGCACAAGAGGATCGTTGCGGCGCTCAAGAAAGGGGCAAGGCTTCCCGTCGATATCAAGGGTTGTGTCATTTATTACTGCGGTCCGACAAAGACGAGACGGGGAAGCGCGATCGGTTCCTGCGGCCCGACAACTGCAGGCCGCATGGACAAGATGACCGTGCCTTTGCTTAAGGCAGGGCTGAAAGGCATGATCGGCAAAGGGCGCCGTTCGCCGGAAGTCCGCCAGGCCATCCGTAAGTACAGGGCCGTCTATTTTTTGGCGACCGGCGGCGCCGGAGCCCTTTTGTCTAAAAAGGTCAGGTCCGCCCGTTTGGTCTGTTATGCAGACCTGGGACCCGAGGCGGTTGTGGAATTGACGGTGAAGGATTTTCCGCTTGTCGTCGGTATTGACGCCGAGGGCAGGGATGTTTTCGCTCATCAAGAAAGGAAAAGATAATGGCGCGCACAGACGGTCGTTCGGCGGATATGTTGAGAAAAGTGAAAGTGACGCGTAAATTCCTTAAACACGCCGAAGGGTCGTGTTTGATCGAGGTCGGCGAAACGAAGGTCGTCTGTTCGGCGAGCGTAGAAGAGACGGTGCCTTTGTTTCTAAAAGGCAGGAATGAAGGGTGGGTCACGGCTGAGTACGGGATGTTGCCCCGTTCCTGCGAGACGCGCGTTAACCGCGAGAAGCAGAAATCCGGCCGCACCTTTGAGATCCAGCGGCTGGTCGGCAGGTCCCTGCGCACGGTCGTGGCGATGCGCGAACTGGGAGAGAGGACCATTACCCTCGACTGCGACGTCCTCCAGGCCGATGGCGGCACGAGGACTGCCTCCATCACGGGAAGTTTTATCGCGCTGGTCGATTGCCTCGACGTCATGAGGAAGCGCAAGATGATCCGCCGCGTCCCGATCACGGATTTTGTCGCCGCGACCAGCGTCGGCATCGTCGACGGCGCGACCCTCCTGGATCTGACATATGAGGAGGACTCGAAGGCGGAAGTGGACATGAACGTCGTCATGGTCTCCAGCGGCAACTTTATCGAGATCCAGGGCACGGCGGAACGCAAGCCGTTTTCCAAAGACCAGATGGACGCGCTTTTGGGATTGGCCCAAAAGGGCATCACGCGTCTCATCGAGATGCAGAAAGACCTGCTTAAGGATGTGCAATAGCGTGATGCCGCCGGCCCCGATAACAGAACTTGTGGTAGCGACGAAAAATAAAAAGAAGCTCCAGGAGATCCGGGAGCTCTTGAAAGATTTGCCGTTGCGCGTGACGTCCCTTGAGGATTATCCGGGAGCGCCCCGTATCGTCGAGGACGGCAGGACCTTCGAGCAGAACGCCATCAAGAAGGCGGCGACGATCGCCCTTTATACTCGCAAACTGGTTTTAGGCGAGGATTCCGGTTTGGAGGTCAAGGTCCTGCATAATCGTCCGGGCGTCTATTCTGCGCGTTATGCCGGAGAGGACGCCACTGATCCGAAAAATAACCGCAAACTTCTGTCGGAACTCAAAGGGGTACCTTTGAAGAAGAGGGGCGGGCGTTACCGTTGCGCCGTGGCCCTGGCCGACGGCCGCGGACTGATCGGGGTGGTCAGCGGCACTTGTTCCGGCCGGATCGCGCTTGGGCCGAAAGGGACGTTCGGGTTCGGTTACGACCCGTTGTTTTTGATCGAGAAATTCGGCAAGACCTTCGCCCAGTTGGGGCCTGAGATCAAGCATGCGATGAGCCATCGTTTCCGTGCCTTGAAAAAAGCTCGGGGGCTTATGGAGCGATACTTGAAAAAAGATCGCCCAGCTTTTTGAAGATGTTCTGTGTGATGGGTTGCAGTTTGTATTGCGGTTTTTCGACGCTCCCCGTGATATTGATCGCCGTCATGCCGCCTGCGGTGTTGACGGCCTCCCCGATGGGAGATTGTCCGGGCCCTGTCGTCGGGACCTGAGTGACCGCCACAAGATCAAGCGTCCCGTCGAACCCGATCTTTCCTTTGACCAGAAGTTCCACGTCTTGTCCCATCAGATCCAGGTTCTCCGTCGTCATCCAGCCGTCCTTGACCATGAAGTCCCCTGTCGCGTGGCTGAACGCAAGCGTGTCGAAGCGCGGCATGAAGATGAAGTTCCCCAATCCTTTGAGCGGGTTGAACTCCCAGATGTTGCCGTCCGTGACGACGATCTGGCCCTGGCCGCTGATCGATTTCGTGTCCGCGCCGGTCCCTTCGGCGACCGCCTGGATACTGACCTTGCCGTAAAAAGTCTTGTTTTTCATGTCCGGGATATCATTCTTGAGGAGATTGAGGTCAAGGTCTTTGATCTCGCCCGTCAGCGAATAGCGGGGCCCTTTTGTATTCAGGTCCAGCCGGCCCTTGACCGTGGCCGGCCCGTTGTAGGCCGTGAAGTTCAGGAAATTGATGAGGCCTTGCCCGGCTGTTTGCGTATAGTTGAGCGTGATATCTTTGATCGTGAAGCCTTTGATGTGCAGGGCCTTGCTGGTGATGTTGGAGCTGATCTTCCAGGACGTCCAGCTTTTGGCCGGGCCTGCGGCGTCGAACTGGATATGGCAGAGGCCGTTGAGATCGATGGGTTTTTCAAAAACGGCCTTCTGCGGCACCCATTCTTTGAGGTCGGCGATGTTGATGTCGCCGCCGGCATTCAGATGAAAGGCGGCTGTGGCCAGATCGTACTGCCCGGAACCTTCCAGCCGTGAATCTTTGGCAGAGAGTTTTAGCGAGGAGATATCGAGAGCATTGTCCGTTTTGTTGACGCGCGCCTCAAACGCCATGTCTTGCGCCGTCGCTTTTACGACGCACAAAGATGTTTTGAAGCCTGTCCATGTTCCGTCCAGGACAAAGGCCCGTTCAAGAAGGGGGATGTTTTCCAGGTGCCATGATATTTTTTCTTCCTGCGTATTGAAGCTGATGCGTCCGCCTGACGCCGTGAGCGGCCTGGCGGCGTCGCCGAAGACGAGGACAGGTCTATGCAGGAAGACTTCTCCTTCAAAGGACGTTTTCTTTTGGGCGATGTCTGCGAGGATGCGGACATTTGCATCTGCGTCTCCGGAGAGTTCTTTGATGGGCCAGCCATAGCGTTTTTTGATGACAGACAAGAGTACGTTGAGCCCTATTTTTCCTGAAGCCTTGAGGTCAAGTGAGTTATCCTTGAGCGCACCACTGGCGGCGACCGTCGTTCCCAGGAGTTCGGCGCTCAGATGGGTCAGGCTGATATTTTTTTCTTCAAAAGATGCCTGGAGCGATACGATTTTTGCCTTTCCGGTATAAGGCAGGCCGTCGAGCTCACCGGAGGTGACGTTTACGCCGCCTTTATATTTCGGCAGGATGTCTTTGGCGTCCGCCCCGGCGGCAGGCCTTGGGATATCGATCTGTGCATGGACAGAAGCGTTGATACCCGATGCCTTGATGTCTCCGTTTTGGGCACGCAAGTCCTTGACGGCAAGATCAGAGGCGATGCTGATGACGGTTTGACCGCATGTGACGTCGGCATGCGCATCGGTGATAAGGGTCTCCGCCTGGACAGGCGTTTTTGAACGCAGGGCGGCCCGGATGATATCCATCTGTCCCTTGCCCTGCCAGGCCGACCAGTTATCCGTAGGGACGGAGAAGGAAAAGCTTGCATTGATCTCGGCATCGCTCACGGCGATATCCCGGTATGTCGCATTGATTTTCCTGGAGCGCATCTGGACCTGGGATGAAAGGGTTTTTTGTTCCTGGAGGGTAAAACTCGCCTCGAGCGTATCAACGATCCCCTGCGTCGGCGCATAGGGCGCGCCTGGGAGGTAATCCAGGTAACGCGCCATATCGAGATCGCGCAGGACGATACGGCCGTCCAGGCTTTTCGTGCTGAAGACATAGTTTGCGTCGATGGAGATGTATGTGGTCGTATCGCCGCGCACGACCTCGCCCGATACGTTAAGGATCGCTTTGTTGAGACCCAGGTGCGCTTGCGCCTGTTTGAGGCGGACGTGGACCGATGCCGCCGGCTGAAGGGTCTCATCCGTCCAGAAGATCGTGCTGTCTTTGAGGCTGATTTGTGTGACGACGACGCTTGGCGCGGAACCCGTTGCGCCTTTTGATTTTAATTTATCCAGAAGATAAGCGATGGTGAGCGTTCCGTCTTTTCGGCGGCCCAGGGCCAGCGTCGCCTGTTTGATGGATAAGGAAGGGATGATGACTTTTTTTTCTTTGAACAACGGCAGGATAAGGAAACCGGCGGAGAGCTCTTTTATTTCGGCCAGGCGCTGTTGCGGAGCATCCTTGTCGTAAACGACAAGGTCTTCCAGCACAAGGCCTTTCAGGAGATTGAGGCGCAGGCCGCCAAGGGTCACTTTGGAAGACGTGAAATCCGAAAGCCCCTGGACGATCTTCTGACGCACGACTGAAGGCAGAAGGACCTTGTTGGCGTAATAGAATCCTCCTGCCAGGAGGGCGGCAATGGCAACACAGATGATAAGAAATATGGAACGTTTTTTCATAAGGAACTATTATAGCACACCTTTTTGAAAGTGTTTGAAAACACCCCCTTTTGGATGATACAATGAACCCCACCTTGAAATAACGGTATCCGGGGAGTAGCTCAGCTTGGCTAGAGCACTTGCTTTGGGAGCAAGGGGTCGTGAGTTCGAATCTCACCTCCCCGACAATTTTTTGCGGCAGAGCAAAAAATTGTCGGGTGCCGATAAGGCCGTCGCGAGCCGAGTGCGCAAGCCTCCTCGCAGAGGACAAGGCGAGCAGGCCGATTTGGCCCCGGCACCTTGATGTTCAAAAATTGATAAGTTATGCACCCGGCGCTTATTCGGAATGGCGCCGGCGCAAAACATCCTGTTTTGCGCCTGTAGCTCAGCCCCTCGGGTCTCTGCCCTCGGGACTTCCTCGGGAAGCAACAGATGCTTCCCTCGGTCGTTGGTTACAAGGAATTCTTCGCTACGGATGAGACAATAAAATTTGCGCCTGTAGCTCAGTTGGATAGAGCATCTGCCTTCTAAGCAGAGGGTCGGCCGTTCGAATCGGCCCAGGCGCACGAGATTTCAGCCATGAAAAAAGTACTTAAGATCATACTTGTCGTTTTTGTCGCCGTTGTCCTTCTTTTGGGCGCCGGCCTGGCGTTCGTTGTGCTCAATGCCCGCGGGATCATTCTGCCTCGGCTGGAAAAAAGCCTGGGGGTTTCTGTGAGCGCTTCGGCCATCAGACTCTCCTGGCCTCTTGCGGCGCAGATGGACGACCTCGTTGTAGGCCAGACGATCAAGGTCAAGAGGGTGGTTGTTGTCCCTGGATTTACAGGTTTATTCACTATTGGAATGGTCTTTGACAGGATTGTGTTCCAGGGGCCCTATGTCAAGGTGACGCGCACAGGTAAGGACACATTTGATTTTGGCCTGCCGTCGGCCGGGGACCGCAAGAAACCCCAGGCAAGCTTTGTCGTGCGCCGGATCATTGTGAAAGGCGGCCGGGTCGAGTTTGTGGACCAGAGCCTGGACGATGGCCCTTTTACCCTTTATGTTGATGATCTCAATGTTGAGGCCAGGCAGGTTTCTTTGATGCAGCCGACGCGCATCCGGTTCCGCGCTTCAGCCGTCGTTAAGACGACCAAAGAAGAAAAGGTGGCAACGTTTCAAGGGAACGGCTGGATAGACTGGATCCCGAAAGACGCCGATGCCGTCATGGCCCTCAAAGATGCCGATCTGACGTATCTGGAGCCTTATTACCGGCAATACCTGCAGAAAGACCTGCAGTCAGGGCATCTGCAGGCGCAGGCCAGCATGAAGGCCGTTCATAATGAGCTCAAGGTCGACACCCATGTGGAATTGATGGACATCGCCTTTAAGCAAGAGGCCCCGGCCGCAGAGGGGGCACAGGAACAGCCTAAGGACACTAAAGATTTGACGTATCTGGCTTTTGACTCTATACTTTCATCTGAAGGAAAGGCCGTTTTCGATTTTTCCATCACTACGAAACTCGACCATCCGAAGTTCGAGCACCTGAAGATCAAGGGTTCATTTTTGGGATCCCGCATCCAGGCCGCCGTGACCAACCCGCAGGAAACGATCGAACAATACAAGAAGGTGGGCGAGCAGTTCGAGGCGATCGGGAAAGAATTCAAGAAAATGTTTAAGGGCGATTGATTTTTTCGTCCTTTGTGTGATTTTATGGTGGGTATAGCTTCAATGAGGCCCGGGTTTATTGAGTGAGCGTAGCGAGAGAAAATAAACCTGAAGGCCGAATTGACCCCGCAGATGCCAGGAGATTTCTCGCGCGATGTATCGCGCAGGAAATCGACGCCGCGTTTATCTGCAGGGGCAGCTTGGTTATATAAATTTTTATGGTGGGTATAGCTCAGCTTGGTAGAGCGCTTGACTGTGGCTCAAGTTGTCGCGGGTTCGAATCCCGTTACCCACCCTTTGATTTCGAAATTCGTTTATTCCACGAATAGACGCCTTGAATCCGGCAAGACCGGGATTCGAAGCCGACCCGAGCGCCACTGGTCCGAGCGAGGGCGGCCGGCGACGGAGGAACCGAGCGAATGCGAGGTGGGGGAGGAGGAATCCCGTTACCCACCCATATTTTTGAAAATATTTGACAATAAAATAGTTAGGGAATATAATTTCTTTAACAATTGAGAAATCAGTGGTGAAGTTAGAAGGGGTAAATCCGCCACTTTAATCAATTAAAACCTTCGCCAAAAAAGGCGGAGGTTTTTTGCTTCATCGAACAAAAGTTTCTATACATATAAAATAAAATGATGTTTTTTTGAAAGTGTTTCTGGATTGCGAACCAGAGATAATCCCATGAATGACGGTCCTCTTGAACGAGTGTATGGGCAGTATCGAATTATATTTCGAAAATCAGAGCATTTGCAGGGTCGTCCTTCACCACATGTTGAATTATGGAAAGGTTCGCGAAAAATCGGTAATTACGACATGGCAACGGGCCGCCCTCTTTATGGTAATTATCCAGTCCATACTAGCGTCAAAGAATTTCTAGAGAAATATCTTAAAGATCCACAGGTACAGAAGAAACTGATGGAGGCAATCGAGTCAAGTTTTTTTGACCTTTCTAAGGTAGCCGGAGAGTATGGAGGAATACCCAAAGGATTTAAAGCAGAGGTAAAAGTTCAGATTATTGAGACAGATAAATCGACATAAGCTAAATTTGCACCTGTAAACAATGGATAAGAAAATAATTAATATTAATCCAATGTATTCTTTAGCGATCAATATTGCTGATTTGCGTCGTCGTTTTATTCTATTTTGCGGAGCTGGCATTTCTCGTGATGCATCTATCCCTACAGCCTCAGATATTTTAATTGATTTAAAAAAAAGAATTTATCAACAAGAAATAAAAAGAGTTAGTTTCGATGAAGGCGAATTTAAAAAATGGATTTCCGAAAATAAGCAATATGAAAAGATGGGTTATTCGGAATCTTTAGACCATTTGTTCCCCGGAATTGAACAGAGAAGGGTTTATTTGAATAGCTTCTTTGAGGGAAAAGAGCCAGGAGAAGTGCATAGGTTGATTGCAAAATTAGTAAAAATTGGAGTATTTAGATTTATTATTACTACTAATTTTGATAATTTAATTGAAAAAGCATTAGATGAAGAAGGATTAAAAGATCGATATTCTGTGATTTCTACAGATGATCAAGCTAAACATTCTGATTCATGGGATAAGGTTGAAACCTGTAGGATTTATAAACTCCATGGCGATAAAGACCAGGGGCTTATTAGAAATACTATTAGCGAATTAGATAATTTAGGGGAGCATCTTAAAAAAGATTTTCAGGAATTAATTGATAGGCATGGAGTAATTGTTATAGGTTATCGTGGAGCTGATGCGGGCGTGATGAAATGCTTCGAAAATAGAGAATTTTTGAGATATCCGATGTTTTGGCAACATCGCTCAACAGCGAATGAAAAAGTAAAACAAATAATGCAACGACAAGATGGAAGATTAATTAAGTTTGATTCAGCTAGTAAATTTTTAGCGGACTTACTTGATCGTATCCAAGTGATACATAAATCATCTATAGAAGGTGATCTTGAAATAATAAGCGATCGGGTTAAGAGGATTTTGACTTTACCTAATGCTAAAGAAATTTTGGTCAAGCTTCAGGATGAGAGAAAAATTTATATGGATGCTGTTAAGTCTGTATATGGCTCTTTAATAAATCCTTCTTGGCAAGATCTTTGGGAATCGTATGTAGATCTGTTTGAAAAAGCAAAGTCCAATATGGAATTTGCAGAGCATCTTTTAAAACTTGAAATGTTAAATGAATGGAACGAATTTATAAAATTATTCGAAGAGATTTATTCATTAAATGAGAGTGGAGAACGCTATGGACGCGATGGATTAATCAACCAGCTATTTTATTCATTGCTTCTGCTCATCGGCAGCAGAGCATTAAAATACGATAAATTTATTTTTATTAAAAAGCTATTTTCTGTTAAGAAGTTGACCAGAGAAAAATATTCATCAATTTTAGATTGGAACGTCATAGGTAATTTTATTGAAGAAAGGAATAAGCAAGCGGAAAAACAATATTATGTGGCCCGATTTAGTTTTTTCTTGGATATTGCAGAAAATAAAAAGGTGTTACCTCGGGATGAGATATTTGAGCGTATGAAATTTAACATTGTTGATTTTGATCTCTTATGCTTTATCTATACTGTTAGACATCCAAATAGTTCTTATTTTCCTTATTGGTATCCTTCCTGTGCATATTTCTTTGATTATAGATCTGCAGAATTCTTGAAAAAGCTAAAATTTGATGAGAATTATTTAAAAAACATAGCTTTGGATTTATTTGAAATGAAACCAGAAGAATTCATTTCTTTTTTGAAAGATAAAGCAATTCCATCCTATAGTGAGTTGGTTAGACAGATGCCAGGTTTCACGAGTAATTCGCCTTTTAAGGTTCTATTCGAGAAATAATTTCTATCTTTTCTTGATCCTCATCTCTGGAATTGTGGCTATTTTTCAAAAAGATAGCGCGGGTTGGGCGCGATCGCAAGAATCCATGTCCTGAGAACAAGAGACCTTTGATTGAAAGAGCTATGAGAAATCTTGGCATGTTATAAATGTCTACCTCTTATTGATGGACATATCTTTACTCTTTGTTTAACAATAAGTTAAAGATATTTTGGCCAAAAAATAGTGGACAAAAAGGACAAAATCCGTTCGACTTCGCTCAGGATTTCGCTGAAAAGTGAGACATTTTGGTGCTCAATTGGTGAGGGAAAACCTCTCTAAATCGGCAAATCGGCTTGTTTCCTTACATAATCAGACTATAATGGGAACTTGTGGATTCAGAGAGGTCTGACAGGGTGATATATTCCTGGGACCCCAGATTTTAACCCTCTGCAAATTAAAAAGTTGCAGAGGGTTTTTTTTGGGTTAAAATGAGACAAAGGTGATCATCAGCGCAACGCATTAAGATAATAAAAGGGCCTATGGGAAGAAAAGATGCATTTCTGGATGGAGGCATGCGATCAAGAAGATAACTCTTGTCCTTTTGGTCTTGTTGTTTCTTGGCGTATGTTGCGCCTCTGCCTTTGCTGTTGGCCCCGTCCCCGTCAGCGCGACGTGGACCGGCGAGGGGGACGACGCCAACTGGACGACAGGGGGAAACTGGGACGGCGGGTCGGCGCCGGGATCCAGCGTCGGCACGAGCGATATCAGCTATGCCACCTTCAATGTCGCCGACAATACGGCCGTGACAGTGGATGCCTGGCGTAATATCAAATTCATCCAGTTCGGCGGCTCGGCGCAAAATGCCTTTGCTATCTCCGGAGGCACCCTCGTGTTGACGGCCGGTGGATCCATCGTCAACTTCTACAATGAGCTTTCCTTGACCCATGCTTTTGCCTCGACGGTCCTTTTGGAGGGAAATGCCACATTTGAGGATGATTCTGTCTCAAGCGGCAGCAACTTGAGTTTCAGCGGCGGCATCACCTCCGGCGTCTCGGGCGGCACGCAGACCCTCACGCTCGGCGGCTCTAATGTGGGCAGAAGTGAGGTCAGCGGCGTTATCGGCGACGGGACGGGCACGGTCGCCTTGAACAAGACAGGCGCCGGCACCTGGACCTTGAGCGGCGCCAATACGTATTCCGGCGGGACGACGATCACCGCGGGCACGCTCAAAGCCGGCAATGCCGCCGCCGTCGGCAGCGGCGCCCTGACGAATAATGCCACGCTCGACATCGGCACGACCGATCTCTCGGTGGATGGGACCTATACGCAATCCTCGGGTTCGACTCTTAAGCTTACCGCGAATTCTTCCTCGAGCTTCGGCAAGATCGCGTCCGTGGGGCACGTCGCCGTGGTGGATGCCGACAGCACCGTTAACGTCACAGTCGGCGGCTATATCCCCGATAACGCCACCCTGGAGATTATCAATACGGGGGGATTAGGTATCGGAGATGTTCCCGATACCGTGACCTCAACGGATTCGTTCATCCAGTTCAGCGCAGATGATTCTGGTGGTAACCTCGTTTTGGTCGCCAACCGCTCGTCCAGCGGCTTCCAGAGCTCGGGCGGGAATTCTAATGAGGCCGCGGTCGGCGCCGTCCTCGACAATGTGGCCGATCCGTCTTCGGACATGACCTTTATCCTTGATACGCTTGAAGATTTGTCTTCTGAAGAGGTGGCATCTGCGGAGAGCAGCATGGCGCCTTTGGCCGACGGGGGGTTGGTCGATTCCACGAATGCCTCACTCGATAAATTCGTGGGGCAGGCCATCCTTCGTCTGCAGGATTCGAAGGTGGAAGAGGAGGAGGGCGAGGCCGCGTTGCCGCAGACAGACCCCCTGAAGAACGATGTCTGGCTGCAGACTTATGGAAATTACGCCCACCAGGACGCGCGAGGCTTAAGCAACGGCTATCTGGCGCGGTTATGGGGCGTGATCATCGGCATCGACCGCAGTTTTACGGATAGCGGCCTGCGTTTAGGTGCCGCCGAGGGCTTCGGCGGCGGCCGTGTTTTGTCCAAGGACAACTGCGGCCGCACAAGGGTCATGAGTTATCAGACCGGTTTTTACGGCGAATACGACGCCAAAGACCATCCTTATGTTCTGGATGGCGTCTTGACGTATGGCTACAATGATTACGATTCTTCCAGAAATGTCACCGTGGGAGCGATCGAAAGGACCGCAAGGTCGAATTATAGCGGTCAACAGGTCTCGGCCTATGTGGAGGGCGGTTATAAAGTTAAGACGGGGAGCGTTGATGTGATTCCTTTGCTGGCTATAGACTATACCCATTTGCATATCGCTGGCTACACGGAGACGGGTGCCGATGCCCTGAACCTTAGCGTTCGGCCGCAAAGCTATGATACGTTGCAGTTAGGCGCGGGTTTCAGGATCAGCCGTGCCATGGAGACTGAAAATCTGCTTTTTACTCCGGAAGTGCACTTCCGTTATTTTTATGCCGTCGTCAACGACAGCCAGGAGACGTTCTCCAGCTTCTCGGGAGGGGGAACATCTTTTCAGACCAAAGGTTTGCGGCCTGCGCCCTCAAGTTTTAATTTCGGTGTGAGATTTGAATTTTTCAATAAAAAGAATTTGACCCTGTTGACCGATATCGATGCCGTATTTAAGGATGGTTACTATGAGGGGGGCGGTTCGCTAACAGCCAAGTATAGTTTTTGAAGCTGTCTTTAGAGGCTGTCTTAGCTCAGATCACCCCGCAGCCTGCGAAGGTAATTTTGACGGGCTGGCCGCCGGGTTTCGGTCGGCCGAGCCCCGGGCAAAATTTACGGGCGTAAAGGAAGGGGCAGGGATGTTGAGCAACGATGGCGCCTTGTTCTGACTAACATCCTTTTTTCGTTGTAATCGGAGGGGTTTAAGGCCATGATTGATCCGATCGGTCATGGCCTTTTTGTCGCCATGTCCATGCCATCAATTTTTTGTTTGACACATCATGTAATTATGGTAAAGTAGTTATGAACACATGTTCATAACATGGGGAAGGGTCTGATGAGGCCAAAAAAAACAAGATGGGTCAAATGCGTTCCCGGGGAGCGCTGTTTTAAACCGCAGTGCAGGCCCATGCGTCAATGTGAGGGTGTTTCTTTGACCATCGACGAGTTCGAGGCTATACGCCTGGCCTGTCTGGAAGATTTAGAACAGGCGGACGCCGCAAAATTAATGAAAATCTCACGGCCGACGTTCTCGCGGATCTTGACCTCCGCCCAGCGAAAGATCGCCGACGGGTTAGTGAATATCAAGGCCATCCGTATCGAGGGCGGCTGTTGTAAGATAAAAGGAAGGATCAAACAATGAAAGGAGAGGGGACCATGAACGAGAAAGCCGAGAATAAAAACGAGCCTAAGAAGAAGTGTTTCATTGGCAGGTTGTTCGAGACATTAGACAGGAAGATGGAAGAAAAGGCCAGGGCCAAAGGCTGCTGCTGCCGGCCAAGCGATAAGAGGAACGATCCATGCTGCAAGTAGCCGTCGACTGGTTGACCTATTCGGTTTTGAAGATCAGCCCGGAGTCTCATTGGGGGGCTGCCATCAACTTTTTTGTCTATGATTCCGTCAAGATCATGCTGCTTCTTTTTGTGATGATTGCGGTCATAGGGTTCTTGCGGAGTTTTGTTTCGCAGCAGAAAGTCAAGATCTGGATCACGCAAAAGAAAGGGTGGGGTAATTTTTTTGCCTCCATTTTCGGGGCCGTTACCCCGTTTTGTTCCTGTTCTTCCATCCCGCTTTTCATAAGTTTCCTGGACGCAGGGGTCCCGTTAGGCGCCACATTTTCGTTTTTGATCACGTCTCCCCTGATCAACGAGTATTTAGTGGTGTTGATGATAGGGTTTTTTGGATGGAAGATCACCCTGGCCTACGTCATCAGCGGCATGGTCATCGGGACCTTGGCGGGGATGGTCCTTGGCAGGATGAAACTGGAAGAATACATTGAAAAGGACATCACAGCGGCCCAGGACAAGGAAGCTCAGTGCCAAATCGAGCCCATGAAGATGAAGCAGAGGGTCGTCTTCGGCCTCAATGAGGCCATATGCATCGTGAAGAAGCTATGGATATGGGTGCTTGTGGGCGTCGGGATGGGGGCTGTTATCCATAATTACGTCCCGCAGGAAGCCGTCCATGCGATCGTGAGCAAGACGGGTTATTTTTCTGTGCCCCTGGCTGTTCTTATCGGCGTTCCCATGTACGGCAGTTGCGCGGCCATCGTGCCTATCGCGGTCGTTTTATTCCAAAAGGGGTTCCCTTTAGGCACGGCCCTGGCGTTCATGATGGCGGTAGCGGCGTTGAGCCTGCCGGAGGCGATCATGCTCCGGAGGGCCATGAAGCTGAAATTGATTGCGATCTTCTTCGGCATCACCACGCTGGGGATCATTTTTACGGGGTATGTTTTTAATTTTTTGCAGAAAATATTGGCGTGATGCTGCTGCATGACGAGGCCGCGGGAGGATGCCCATGAGCCAGGATACGGTCAAAAGGTTATCGTTTTTGGACAGATTCTTGACGCTGTGGATATTTTTGGCTATGGGCATCGGAGTCTTGTCGGGATATCTCTATCCCGGGATCGTTAATTTCTGGAACAGGTTCCAGGTAGGCACAACCAACGTCCCGATAGCCATAGGCCTGATCCTCATGATGTATCCGCCGCTGGCCAAGGTCCGTTATGAGGAATTAGGCGACGTGCTCAGGGACAAAAAAGTGCTTGCGTTGTCCCTGGTGCAGAACTGGCTCATCGGCCCGGTTTTGATGTTCTTTCTGGCCATAGCATTCTTGAGGAACTATCCAGATTATATGGTGGGCTTGATCTTGATAGGTTTGGCCCGTTGTATTGCCATGGTGATCGTCTGGAACGAGCTTGCCAGAGGGGATACCGAATATTGCGCGGGGCTGGTCGCGTTTAATTCTTTTTTCCAGGTTCTGTTTTATTCTGCCTACGCCTGGTTTTTCATTACTGTCGCGCCTGTCTGGTTTGGGCTCAAAGGCATGGTCGCCTCGATCTCTATGGGGCAGATCGCGCACAGCGTCTTTATTTATCTGGGCATACCTTTCATCGCCGGGATGCTGACGAGGTTTATCGTGATCAAAACGAAAGGCAAGGTCTGGCACCATGAGAAATTTATCCCCAAAATAAGCCCCCTGACCCTGATCTCGCTTTTATTCACTATCGTCGTTATGTTTTCCATGAAGGGAGAATATATCGTCAAGATCCCGCTTGATGTTTTCAGGATCGCTTTGCCGCTCTTGAGTTATTTTGTGCTCATGTTTTTGGTGTCTTTTTATATGGGCAGGAAGTTCGGGGCGGGCTATCCAAAGACGGTAACTCTATCGTTTACCGCCGCGAGCAATAACTTTGAACTTGCGATTGCGGTGGCCGTAGCCGTCTTCGGGATCAACTCCGGCCAGGCCTTTGCCGCAGTCATCGGACCCCTCGTTGAAGTGCCCGTGCTCATCGGCCTGGTGAACGTGGCGTTATATTTCAAAAGGAGATATTTTTGTGGATAAGAAGAGGGTGCTGTTCGTATGCGTCCATAATTCGGCGCGGTCCCAGATGGCTGAAGCCTTCTTGAAACAAATGGCTGGGGATAGATTTGAAGTGGAAAGCGCGGGCCTTGAGCCGGGCAAGCTGAATCCCGTGGCCGTCGAGGTCATGAAAGAGGCGGGCATAGATATCTCACAGAATAAGACCAAGAGTGTATTTGATTTCTATAAGCAGGGCAGGTCGTATGACTATGTGATCACGGTTTGCGACGAATCGCAGTCTGGAAAATGCCCGATATTCCCGGGAAGAGGAAAAAGGCTTCATTGGGGGTTTGAAGACCCTTCCGGGTTTCAGGGGGCGGAGGAAGAGACACTGGAGAGGACCAGGGGGGTCAGGGATAAGATCAAGTTTCGGATTATTGAATGGCTTCAAGAATAACTTTCCGTTATGTGATAGAATATAACCATATCGTCAGGGGTTAGATAGAAAATTCAGAGAAACAAAAGGGTCGGTCCGGATTTTAAATGACGTCGCCTGCCGCCAACGAAGACAAAGTCACCAGGGTGATATACCGCCTCTGGGCATGTCCTTCGCCGGATGCGGTTTTTTTATTAGTCCACGGCCTCGGCGCTTACGGCGGCAGGTGGGAGCGTCTGGCGTCGTATTTCCTTCAGAATTCCATTTCTTCCTATGCCATCGACCTGCGGGGGTTCGGTGAAACGCCGGATGCCAAAGGCCACGTCGATTCCTTTAATTTATATTTCAAAGATATTCTGGCGCTCTGCGATATCATCAAGAGCGAATCCGGCGGAAAACCCATCTTTCTCGTTGGAGAAAGCATGGGCGGGCTTGTTTCCTTTTTGCTGGCCGAGCGTCAGCCGGATGCCTTCGCCGGCCTCGTCTGTCTTTCTCCTGCCTTCAAGAGCAGACTGAAGTTTGGGTGGTGGGCGCATGCGCGCATCCTTTTTTTCTGGCTTATCCATGTGAAAAGGCCTGTGGACGTGCCGTTTACTTATGCCATGTGCATGCGCGATAATGAATATATGAAACAGATGGAACATGATTCCCGGGAACACCGCTATGCGACCCCCCAGCTTCTTTTGCATATCTTCTTTGCCGGGTTGCGCGCCCGTTTTTTTCCCGGCGCGCTTAAAATCCCCGTTTTGTTCCTGGCCGCCGGTGTTCACGACGTGTTTGTCGATCCCGCGGCAGTCAAGAAGGTTTATGGGTTTTTGCAGGCGCGCGATAAAGAGTTCATCGAGTACCCTGAGATGTTCCATGCGCTGTCAATGGACTTGGGGCGCGAGCAGGTATTCCAGGATATCCTGCGGTGGGTCCGCGTGCGGATGAAGGAGGGCGGGAAGTGAAATACATATTAGCTATTGACCAGGGGACGACGGGGAGCCGTGCCGTTATTTACGATAAGGCCGGCAGGAAGATCGCCAGCGCCTATGAGGAGTTCAGGCAGTATTTCCCCCGGCCCGGATGGGTTGAACACGACCCGGATGACATATGGCGCAGCGTCCATCATTCTATCCAAAAAGTGCTCAGTTCCGTTGCTGGCGCGCAGATCGCTGCCATCGGCATCACCAATCAACGCGAGACGACGGTCGTCTGGGACAGGCAGAGCGGAAAACCTCTTCATAACGCCATTGTCTGGCAATGCCGGCGCACGGCTGACCGCTGCGCCGCGCTCAGGCGCAAAAAAGGCATGGCTGAATTTGTCAGAAGGCGCACGGGCTTGGCCATCGATGCTTATTTTTCCGCGACCAAGATCGAGTGGTTCTTGGAGCATGTTGCCGGCGCACGGGCAAAGGCGCGTCAAGGGCAAGCCCTGTTTGGCACAACCGATAGCTGGGTCCTTTGGAAACTTACAGGCGGCGCGGCGCATGCGACCGATTTTACCAATGCCTCGCGCACCATGCTGTTTAATATCGAGAAGCTCTGCTGGGACCCTGATCTGATCAAAGAGTTCGCGATCCCCTCGCGGATGTTTCCGGAAGTAAAAAAATCTTCGGGAGAATTCGGGAGGACCGTCAAAATCGGCAGACTTCCGGCGGGTATCCCGATTTGCGGCATTGCCGGAGACCAGCAGGCGGCTTTGTTCGGCCAGGCCTGTTTTGGGCCGGGGACGATGAAGAATACCTACGGCACAGGTTCATTCATTCTCCTGAATACCGGCAAGAAACGGCCGGTTTCAAAGCACGGATTGATCACAACGCTGGCCTGCGGGGCAAGCGGCGAGCCGGTGTATGCGTTGGAAGGATCGGTTTTTATCGCCGGCGCCGCGATCCAGTGGCTGCGTGACGGACTCAAAGTCCTCACGTCCGCGGCGCTATCCGAAAAAATGGCGACGTCGCTCAAAAGTAATGACGGGGTTTATTTTGTTCCGGCACTGGTAGGTCTTGGCGCTCCCTATTGGGATGCCGATGCTCGGGGCGCGATCTACGGGATTACGCGGGGAACGCATGCGGCCCATCTTGTCCGGGCGGCCCTGGAAGCTGCCTGTTACCAGACAAAGGATGTTTTGTCGGTCATGCAGAAGGATTCAGGGCTTAAACTAAAAAACCTCAAGGTTGACGGCGGTGCCGCGGCAAACAATTTCCTCTGTCAGTTTCAGGCGGATATCCTTGGTATCAGCGTCGTGAGGCCGAAGGTGATTGAGATCACCTCTTTAGGCGCCGCGTATCTGGCCGGCCGCGCGGTGGGGTATTGGAAGAATGCAGGCGAGATCGAACGGTGCTGGCAGAAAGACCGCGTATTCGTCCCGAAGATGCCGCGGCCAGAGGCCGCTCGTCTCTATGCCGGTTGGCGCGCAGCCGTTCAACGGACCCTTTCAAGATGAGGCCTTACGACGTTGTTATCATTGGGGCTGGTGTTGTTGGCGCTGCCATCGGCCGGGAACTTTCCCGCTATAAATTAACCGTCGCTATCCTTGAAAAATCAGAGGAGGTTGGTTTTGGGGTTTCAAAATCAAACTCCGGCATTATCCATCCCGGAACCCAGAATCCCACCGGTTCTTTAAAGGGGAGGCTTTGCGTTGAAGGAAACCGTCTCATGCGAACGCTCGCTCGCGAGCTTGGCCTGGATTTTAAGGAGGTCGGCGAACTGATCGTTGCCTTTGACGAAGAAGAGACCTTCCGCCTCAACGAGTTGAAAAAACAGGCCGAAGCGCTCGGCGTGCCCCGTCTGCAGATCGTCGATAAGAAATGGCTCGAGGAACACGAGCCAAACCTTTCTCGCGAGGCGCTCGCCGCGCTCTATGCTCCTACCGCCGCCAGCATCAGTCCCTATCGCCTTGTCTTCGATCTCTGTGAAAATGCCATCCAAAACGGGCTTGAGCTTTTTACCGAAAGTCCGGTGCAGGGGATCGTCAAAACACGGGATGGTTTTGATGTGCAAACGCCCCGCGGCGTATTCCGGTCCCGCTTTCTTGTCAATGCCGCTGGTTTGTATGCCGACCAGATCGCGCGCATGGTCGGCGTGACGGATGTCACGATCACTCCCCGCAAGGGCGAAGAGTTTATCCTGGACAAGAAAAGAGAGCACATGGCTAACCATCTCCTTTTCCCTCTTCCCTCAAAGATCTCCAAGGGGATCCTGGTGATCAAGACTTCCGATGGCAACCCTATGATCGGGCCGACGGCGCAGGACATTTCGGATAAGGAGGACCTTTCGACCTCCGACGACGGATTGAAGAAAGTGCTTGAGGGGGCGCAGCGGATGATCCCCTCGGTAAGCGCGGACGATATTATCGCCTATTTTGCCGGCTTGCGGCCGGTGGCCGGAGAAGATTTTATTATCCGTCATGAAAATGCGGTTGCCGGATGCGTGACAGCAGCGGGGATCCAGTCTCCCGGCTTGACCGCGGCGCCCGCGATCGCGCGGATGGTCGTGAGGATCCTTAAAGACCACGGCCTCGCGTTAAAAAAGAAGTTCTTCTTTCGCGCGCACCAAACGGAGCTGAGGCATCTTTTTTCCATCCCTTTTTCTGTGACCAGGCGGCTGATCAAAAAAGATCCCTCGTGCGGAGATATTGTCTGCAGGTGCGAGATGGTCTCGGCCAAAGAGGTGCGCGAGGCCATCGAGCGCGGCGCCAAGACCCTCGACGGCATCAAATTCAGGACGCGCGCCCAGGCCGGCCGGTGCCATGGCAGTTTTTGTACCACACGGGTCATGAAGATATTGGCAGAAGGAAGAAAGATCCCTTTGACGCAAGTGACTAAAAGGGGAAAGGGTTCACAGATCGTTGCCGGAGACAGAAGAGATGCATGAGCGTGAATTAGTCATTGTGGGCGCAGGGCCTGCCGGCATGGCGGCGGCGATCGCCGCGCATGAAGAAGGCGTTAAGGACATCCTTCTCTTGGAGCGCGACCAATATCTCGGGGGCATTTTAAACCAGTGCATCCATACCGGTTTCGGGATCGAATATTTCAAGGAGGTGTTGACAGGGCCTGAATATGCCGAGCGTTTTATTCATAATCTTTTGGGATTGCAGGGGATCGAGGTCAGCCTCAAATCATTCGTGGTGCATCTGGCGAAGAACAAAACGCTCACCTATTTGCGTCCGGGAGAGCTTGAAACGGTGAAGGCGCGGGCATTGATCATGGCGACCGGCTGCAGAGAAAAAACCCGTGAAATGGTGCATATTGCCGGGACCCGGCCCGCCGGGATATTCTCCGCAGGCCTGGCCCAGAAGCTCATCAATATCGAGGGGCTGCTTCCCGGCAAAGAAGTGGTCATCGTCGGTTCCGGAGATATCGGCCTGATCATGGCCCGGCGTTTTATCCTTGAGGGCGCTCAGGTCAAGGGGATCATCGAGATCCAGAAACAGAGCCGGGGCTTGACGCGTAACGTCGTGCAGTGTGTCGAGGATTTTGATATCCCGATGTATTGCCGGCACAAGATTGCGCGCATCCATGGCAGAGACCGGGTGGAGGGTGTTGACGTGGTCGCCGTGGATGAGGGTTTGAATGAGATCCCAAATACGGGATTCCGCATCGGCTGCGACACGGTATTGATGTCCGTCGGACTTATTCCTGAAAATGAGCTCGTCGAGATGGCGGGCGTTGCCTTGGACAAGAAAACAAACTCTCCGGTTTCGGATACGCTGAATACGACATCCATTCCGGGTATTTTTGTCTGCGGCAATGCATTTAAGGTGTATGATGTGGTTGATTCTGTAACGCGTGATAGCGCGGCCTGCGGGCGTCTTGCCGCAGCTTATCTGAAGGGTTCAAATGGTTAAAAAACTGACGTGTATCCAGTGCCCGAAAAGCTGCTCGCTGGCCGTGGATATAGAAAACTGCCGCGTGGCCCACGTCAGCGGCAATCTCTGTCCCAAAGGGGACGAATATGCCCGCGCCGAAGTTGAAAATCCCCTTCGGATCTTGACTGCAACCGTTCTGGCACAGGGGTTATCGCTGAAAATGGTCCCGGTGCGCACCGATAAGCCCATCCCTAAGGCGAAGATACGGGAGGCCGCAGCCGAGATCAGAAAGATCAGGGTGACCCAGGCCTTGAATGTCGGGGATATTATTGTTGCGGATTTTTTAGGTTTAGGGGCCAATTTGATCGCGACGAGAAAGACGTAAAGCGCAAAACGAAAAACAACATACCAGCGGTTAAAAAGAAAGAAGGGAAAAATGCTTGAAGAACAGGGACAGGAAAATCCTCCGGTGTCGGCCCAGAGCGAAGCGGAGGCGGTGGTTTTGATCAAAAGGATGCAGCAGCAGTTGACATACCTGGAAAAAAAGATCGATATCTTGATCCAGCAGTCCCAGGCAGCGCCGGCTGGAGAGAAGCCCTATCGGTCCTTTGACCGTTTCCACAGGCGCGATCGGGGAGAGCGCGATCGCAGCTTTGGGCAAAGGGGGCCTTCCCATGGGCGTCCTTTTGACAAGCGCCACGGAGAAGAGGGTCAGAGCCATAAGTCTTATGGTCATTCACGGGGAAGCGGTCCCAGTCATGAAAATCCTTTTGAGAAACGACCCGGTAATGACAACAGGGATTTTCGTCACAAGAAGGGCCCTTATTTTCACAAGAGAAGAGAGAGGGGATAGAAAAGAACTTGAAGCGTAAAACGAAAACCGGCAATGAACTCGCCCATCGTTCATGGGATGGGCAGGACAAAGCAGGGAGTGTTTTGGATCGGGCGCCCAAAACCTTTCTGAGGAACTGAATTTTCTTGTTTCCTCCCATATTTTGGCTATAATGAAAATCTGATGCATCCGAGATTTACCCCGGATTAAACGCTCAAGGGGAGATATCAACGAAGATTCTCCCCGCAGATACCAAATTTTTTTATCCACATGATGGATCTGACGATCAACGGCGATCGTTCTTACCGTAACGCTATCCTTGTTTTTAACCCCGTATCTCACTCTGTCTTTAACCCTGTCTTCGCCATTTCCTGGAGGTTTCATGCCCAGACGTAACGACATCCATAAGGTCCTTATTATCGGTTCCGGCCCCATTATTATCGGTCAGGCGTGTGAGTTCGATTATTCGGGAACCCAGGCGTGCAAGGCGTTGAAAAAGGAAGGTTATGAGATCGTCTTGGTTAACTCTAATCCGGCGACGATCATGACCGACCCCGGCATGGCGGACAGGACATATATTGAACCCCTGACCATCGAGAGCGTTGAGAAGATCATCGCCCAGGAGAGGCCCGATGCCCTGCTTCCAAATTTAGGCGGCCAGACCGGCCTTAACCTGGCCTCCAGCCTTTATAAGGCGGGCATCCTGAAAAAATATAAAGTCGAAGTGATCGGTGTCAAGGCGGATGCGATCGAGCGCGGCGAAGACCGCGAGGTTTTTAAGGAGACCATGAAGCAATTGGGCATTCCGGTGCCTCGTTCGGAGATCGCACATACCGTCGAGCAGGCCCAGGAGATCGCCTCGCGGATCGGCTTGCCGGTCGTTGTCCGGCCCGCCTACACCCTGGGCGGGACGGGCGGCGGCATCGCCTATAACGGCGAAGAGCTCAAGGTCATCGCGACGCGCGGCCTGGCCATGAGCATTGTCCATCAGGTCCTGATCGAAGAGGCCGTCATCGGCTGGGAAGAGCTTGAGCTCGAGGTGGTCCGTGACAAAAATAACCAGAAGATCACCGTCTGCTTCATCGAGAACATCGATGCGATGGGTGTCCATACGGGCGACAGTTTTTGCGTGGCGCCGATGCTGACCGTCCCCAAGAAGCTCCAGGAAAAAATGCAGGAGCTTTCCTATAAGATCGTGGATGCCATCGGTGTGGTCGGCGGCACGAACATCCAGTTTGCGCACAATAAGGCCGATGACCGGCTTGTCGTCATCGAGATCAACCCAAGGACGTCGCGCTCTTCGGCCCTGGCATCCAAGGCAACGGGTTTTCCTATCGCCCTGGTGTCCACGCGGCTGGCCGCGGGCCTCACCCTTGATGAGATCCCGTATTGGAAAGAAGGGACGTTGGAGAAGTATAAGCCGAGCGGGGATTATGTCGTCATCAAATTCGCGCGTTGGGCTTTTGAAAAATTTGCTCAGGCCAAAGACGTGCTGGGGACCCAGATGAAGGCCGTCGGCGAGGTGATGAGCATCGGCAAGAATTTTAAAGAGGCCTTTCAAAAATCCATCCGGTCGCTTGAAATAGGCCGCCATGGGCTGGGCATGGCCAAGAATTTCGGTAGCCTTTCGGCCGAAGAGCTCCTGGACCGTCTCTCGATGCCGTCGAGTGAAAGGGTGTTCTTGATGTATGAGGCCCTGCGCAAAGGTGTCAGCGTCAAGGAGCTCAATAAGCTGACACATATCGGCTCGTGGTTCATCTCGGAGATGAAAGACCTGGTGGAGTTTGAAGAGGAGATGAAAAAGTATTCCTGGGGCGTTTTTCCCGATACGGACCTTATCAAGGCCAAGGAGTGGGGTTTTTCCGACAAGTATCTAGCGAAACTTTTCAACGTCAAGGAATCCGAGGTGCGCAAAAAACGCCTGGCCCTGGGCAAGAAGGCCCGGTATGAAGCGGTGCCCGTCAGCGGCGTTGACAATGCCGCTTATTATTATTCTACATATAGCGCAGGCGTTGACGAAGTGAAGGTTTCTCCGAACAAGAAGGTCATGATCCTGGGTGGCGGCCCTAACCGTATCGGCCAGGGGATTGAGTTCGATTATACCTGCGTGCATGCGGCGCTCGCGTTGCGCGACGAAGGCTATGAATCCATCATGGTGAATTGTAACCCTGAGACCGTCTCAACCGATTACGATACGTCCAACAAGCTTTATTTCGAGCCCGTCACGGTGGAGGACGTCCTGGCTATTTACGAGAAGGAAAAGCCCATCGGCGTCATCGCCCAGTTCGGCGGTCAGACGCCGCTGAATATCGCCGCAGAGCTCAAGCGTTGCGGGGTCAAGATATTGGGGACCACGCCGGAAAACATCGCCATGGCCGAGGACCGCGAGCTTTTCCGCCAGAGGATGCTGGATTTGAATATTCTTCAGCCGGAAAGCCAGACAGCGCGTTCGCTCGACGAGGCCCTGAAGATCGCCCAAAAGATCGGCTACCCCCTGATGGTCAGGCCTTCGTTTGTCCTGGGCGGCCGGGGCATGGAGATCATTTATGATGAGTCGGCCCTGGCCAAATATGCCCTGGAAGCCATCAACGTCTCACCCGAATATCCCATGCTGATCGACAGATTCCTGGAGGAGGCCCTGGAAACTGAAGTGGATGCACTTAGCGACGGACAAGAGACATTTGTGGCCGCCATCATGGAGCATATCGAACAGGCGGGCATCCACTCCGGGGATTCCGCCTGCGTGATCCCGCCCAGGTCCATCAAACCCAAGCATATCGAGACCATCATGAAATATACGGACATGATCGCCAAGAGCCTGGAGGTGGTCGGCCTGATGAATATCCAGTATGCCATCTGCGACGATCGGGTCTATGTCCTCGAAGCGAACCCGCGCGCCTCCCGTACGGTCCCCGTTGTTTCCAAGGTCACGGGGATCCTGATCGCGCGTATCGCCACCCAGCTTATGCTCGGCAAGAAGATCGCCGATTTCCCTCAACTGAAGCGCAGGTCTAAAGCGCCCATGGTGGGCGTCAAAGAAGCCATCTTTCCTTTTAATATGTTTCCCGAGGTCGATCCGGTTTTAGGCCCCGAGATGAGGGCCACGGGCGAGGTGATGGGTGCCGCCGATACGTTTGAAGCCGCCTTTTTTAAGGCCGAGGATGCGGCGGGCTCGAGGCTCCCCCTTCAGGGGACCGTGTTGATCACCGTGACCGACAGCGACAAAAGAGAGGCCATCGGGCTGGCGCGTAAACTCAAAGAGTTGGGGTTCAATATTTACGCCACAGAACACACAGGGCATCATCTGAAAGAAAGAGGCGTCGACAACAGGGTGATCATGAAATTGCACGAGGGCCGGCCCAATATTGCCGATGCCATTATCAATAAGGAGATCCAGTTGATCATCAACACGCCGGTGGGCAAATCCGGCAAGGTCGACGACAGTTATATCCGGATCATGGCCATCCAACACAAGATCCCGTATATCACGACGATGGCCGCGGCCAAGGCCAGCGTCGACGCGATCGAGGCCATGCGCAATAAGGAGATCGTTCCGAAGGCGCTACAGGATTATCATAAGAGCGTGACGTAATCCCTCAGGGTTAATTTTGCGCCGCAGGAAGCGGCGCACTGGCCCCTTCCGATAGGGCCAGGTGTAAGGAAGAAATACCTCGGTATAAGCAAAATTAAGGAATAAGCGTTTATCCCTCGTCTCAACGCTTGTAAATTTTTCCAGGAGGGCCTAGCTAGCTTTGCTAGCCGACCACTCGGAAAAATTTCCTTCGCAGACTCGGGATTAATTTTGCAGGGAAAAGACCTCGTTATAGACAAAATTAAGGAAATAAACGTTACTCCCCGTGTAAGCATCTTGACAATTTATGTCTGCGACCAGTCCTCACAGAGTTCGGACGGGTTCCGCAGAAAGCGGAATACTGGCTCTTCCGATTGAGCCAGGTGCAGCCATAAATTCTCAAGATATGCTGCCGCAGAAAGCGGCACACCGGCCCATCCGATGGGGCCGGGTGGTGGAGTTAACCCCACAAGGGGGTAGACCTTCGCATGGCTCATCCGATGGAGCCAGGTAATACCAAATAAGCGAAGGGTCTAATTCCGCCAGGGGCGAGGAATAAATGAATTAACTTTGACTCCTCGTGTAAACAGCTGAAAATTTCTGTTTGCATCCAGTCCTCACAGAGTTCGGACGGGCAACCAGAAATTTTTCAGCTACACTCGGAGTTAATTCCGCCAGAGGCGGAATTAAGGAGGACAGCATGAAGATCAAAGAGATCCCGGCTGACAAACTGAACTCCAGACTTTTCATCGCTGAAAAAGTCAGGGACATCGACCGTGCCGTCAAATCCGGTCTTGCCATTAACGCCCTTTCCGGCGGCGTCGATTCGTCGGCCGTCACCATGCTGGGGCATAAGGCCCTGGGCAAGAGGCTCAAGACCTACTTTATCGATAACGGCATCATGCGCCGCAATGAACCGCGCCAGATCGCTCTTTTATTCAAGAGGCTGGGCGTTACGGTGGACATCATCGACGCCAAAGAGAAATTCTTTAAGGCCCTCAAAGGCATCACAGACCCCGAAGAAAAACGGGAAGCCATCACCCGGACGTTCTATAAGGATGTGTTCGGCGGGCTGGTGAGGAACAGCAGGGCCAAGTATCTTTTGCAGGGGACCATTCTGACGGACGTCGATGAGACGGTCGCCGGTATCAAACGCCAACACAATGTCTTCAAGCAATTGGGGATCGATCCGCAGAAGGCCTTTGGGTATAAGATTTTGGAGCCCCTGGTCCAGCTGCGCAAAGACGGCGTACGGAAAGTCGCCCAGGCGCTGGGATTGCCGCCTTCGGTGTTCAGCCGCATGCCGTTTCCAGGGCCGGCCCTGGCTGCCCGCGTGATCGGCGAGGTGACGCCCGAGAAGATCGAGATGGTGCGCCTTGCCACCGCCATCACGGAGGAGGCCCTTGCTTGTGAGAAGGCATTCCAATGCATGGCTATCCTTCACAACGACCGGGTCACGGGCATTCGAGACGGCAAAAGGGACTTCGGCATGCAGATCGAGATCCGCTGCTGGGATAGCATTGATGCCCGCAAGGCGGAGCCGACCAGGCTTCCTTATGAGACCCTGAGCCTTCTTGCGCGGCGCATCGTGACGGAAGTCCCGGGCGTTGTGAGCGTGACCTATAACATTACGCCCAAGCCGCCGTCGACCATGGAAGCGATATAAGACCATCTCGGGTTAGATAGAAAACGAAGAGAGCCCAAAGGCTATTGATCGATACGGATCAATGGCCTTTTTTGTTCGCAGGAATATTCCGCGGGGCACAGGAATACCGTTGTTTTGTTTCGGGTTGTTTGTTAAGATATGGTTCAAGAGCACAGGAGAAGGAAATGAAAAAAACGATTTTGATCGTTGAAGACGAAAAAGATATCGTCAAGATGCTGGAGTATAATCTCCAGAAAGAAGGGTTTAAGACCTTGTCTGCCCGGGATGGAGAGGATGCCCTGGATGCGGCCAACAGGGACCACCCGGACCTTGTTGTTTTGGACCTGATGCTCCCCGGCATGGACGGCCTGGAGGTCTGCAAGGCGCTTAAACAGGGCGCCAAGACCGCAATGATCCCGATCATCATGCTGACGGCAAAAGTCCAGGAGTCGGACAAGGTCATCGGGCTTGAATTGGGGGCAGACGATTATATGACCAAGCCTTTCAGTCCCAGGGAGTTGATCGCCCGGATCAAGGCCGTGCTGCGCCGCATGACAGAAAAAGACCGATCGCCTGAATTGATGAGGATCGGCGAGCTGACCGTTGATCTTTCCAAGATCAGGGCGTTGCTTAAAGATAAACCTGTAGAGCTGACGGCAAAAGAGTTCGAGCTGCTGAAAACCTTGATCAAGGCCAAGGGGAGGGTCCTTTCCCGGGATTATCTCCTGGACACCATCTGGGGTTTTGACCATGCGATAGAGATCCAGACGCGTACGGTGGATGTTCATATCAGGACGCTGCGAAAGAAGTTAAAAAGCGAGGCAAAGCGGATCGTCACCGTAAAAAATTACGGGTATAGGTTCGAAGAGGAGTAAATCCGTTTGTTGATCAAGAATAGTTTTAAAACCAAGCTCATCTTTTCCTATGTATTGCTGATCGTCGCATCTTTTGTCTTGATCGCTTTTTTCCTCGACAGGAATTTAAGCGAAAATTCCCTCCGCGACATCCAGTCTTCCCTGATCGGCCAGGCCCGGCTCATCGAAAGCCAGATTTCCCCTGAAAGATTGAAACAACAAGATACCGCGTATCTGGAAGCGCTCACAAAGACGCTGGATCCGAAGATAGAGTGCCGGATCACCATCATCAACAGCCAGGGGAAGGTTTTGGCCGAGTCCAGGAAGCCGCAGGAAGAGATCTCCCTCATGGAAAATCATCTTTATCGTCCGGAAGTCCAAGAGGCCCTGGCCGGCGCGACGGGTATCGATACGCGCTACTCCTCGACCCTCAAGATCGATATGTTGTATGTGGCCTTGCCGATCCGCCAGGATCACGAGATCGCAGGCGTTTTAAGATTGGCGCTGCCCTTGGAAAATATCGAGAGGACGCTATCGGCCATGAGAAGCACAATCATTCTGGGTTTGCTTTTAGCATTAGGGGTTGCCGTTATCCTGGGGTCTTTGTTGGCATCGCAGACCATCAAGCCCATCAACAGGATGATCCAGGTCTCCCGCAAGTTCTCGGAAGGCGACTTCAGCCGCAGGATCGTCCAGCATTCGGGCGACGAGATCGGCGAGCTTGCCGCAACGCTGAACAAGATGGCCCAGGACATAGAAGACAAGATCAGGGAGATCAAGACGCAGAACCAGAAGCTTGCGGCGATCTTCAACAGCATGATCGAGGGTGTTATCGTCATCGACAGGGCCGGGCATATCGTTTCCGTCAATCCGTCGATCGAGAAGATATTCGGTTTTTCGAAAAATGATGTCGAGGGCAAGGTTTTCCTGGATGCCGTCCGCAATAACGATATTGCGGAGATCATCAAGAGTGTCTTGGGGCACGGTAAACCTCTTTCGACGGAGATAACGCTTGTTTATCCCGTGCACAGGATCTTTGAAGTGAATGCGACCCCTATTTTCGACAATGAGGCCGTGAACGGATGTCTCGTGGTCATCCATGACATCACGGAGATGCGCAGGCTCGAGACCGTGCGCAGCGATTTTGTCGCCAATGTCTCTCATGAGCTCAAGACGCCGCTGACGTCCATCAAGGGGTTTGTGGAAACGCTCCTGGAGGGCGCCCTGGACGACAAGAAGAACAACAGAGGTTTCTTAAAGATCATCCAGGAGCATGCGGACCGGCTTGACCGCCTGGTGGATGACCTGCTTTCGTTGTCGCACCTGGAATCGAAAGAGATTGTGCTTCAGCGGGATGATTGCCATTTGTATCAACTCGTTCAGGGTGTGATCCCGGGGTTCGGGTCCCAGCTCAAAAAGAAGAACATTGAGATCAAGAATGAGTTGCCGCAGGGCTTGACTCTCAGGGTTGACAAGACGAGGATCGAGCAGGTGTTCATCAATCTGATCGATAACGGCATCAAATTTAACAAAGAAAATGGTTTCGTCAAGATCTGCAGCCGGGAGCTTGACGGCAAGATACATATCAGCGTTGAAGATTCCGGCATCGGCATCCCCCAGAAAGATATCCCCCGTATTTTTGAGCGGTTCTATCGCGTCGATAAAGCGCGCTCGCGCGAACTCGGCGGAACGGGCCTCGGCCTTTCCATCGTCCGGCATATCGTCGAGCTGCACGGAGGAAATGTCGGCGTCGAAAGCACCGAAGGCTTCGGTTCAAAGTTCTGGTTCACCCTTCCCGTGTAGGTCCTCTTAACCCCTGTAATTCCCTGTAGTTCCCCTTTGGAAAGTTTACCTGCATTTTACCTGTCCTTGAAGCGGATTTAATGCCTGTGTTTTATATTTACATCGTGAAATATAAAAAAGGACAGGCTATGAAAAAGATCCTCAAACAAATGATCCGCGCCTTCAGGGATTTTTTTGACAGGATCATCGACGAAGAATTCAAAAGGGTCGATGAATTCTGCCACCAGCATTGATTGTGCCCAGACTAAAAAGGAGGTGTTATATGTTGCAAGGCATGTCTGGTATGCGGCGGGATTTTGTTGCCTGCCATCTGCGCTCCCAGCTTGGCCGGCTGAAATATCTTCTGGATGTCGTCGAATCCCAGAAGGTCAACAGTGACTATACCCGGGAGTATATCAAGCGGGTCGAAGAGGATCTCAGACAGATCCGCAAATTATGCGTCTGTAACTAACAAAAGGGCGCTGGTCCGACGATTAAGTCGGACTGTTTAGCGCGGCCGCGAGAAGGTGAGCGGCCCGGTGGCCCAAAAGGGCCGAAACCAAAGTTAGGGTGTCGAGAGAAAAGGAGGAGGAGCATGAAGAAGTTGTTTTGGGTTTTTCTGATAGGTTTTTGGGGCGTTATGTGTTTGGGGGCGAGATATTCATTTGCCAGCCAAGTGGATATTCTGCTTCAGAAGTTGGTGGACAAGGATATCTTGACGCCGGGCGAGGCTTCTCAGATCCGCACGGAAACCGAAGAAGAGGCGAAGGTCGAGGCGGCCAAAGGAAAAACTCCCGGCTTGCCCGATTGGGTCAGGAACATTAAGTTGAAAGGGGACTTCCGATTAAGGTATCAGTATAAGCACGATAAGGCCGATAACAACGTTGCCAGCGATACATCCGTTGGGCGCGTCCGCGTGCGGGTTGGCTTGGAGAGCAAGATCAACGAAAAAATAATGGCTGGCATAGGCATTGCAACCAATTCCGGAGGGGACCCCCGCTCAACCAATATTACCTTTGGAGACAAGAACGGAGGTTATTCATCCAAAATGGATGTCCGTCTCGACTACGCTTATGCCAAGTATCTGCCTTTTTCATGGTTAACGGTCGAAGGAGGAAAGATGCCTTTAGGCGACGTGCTTTGGGAGCCTACGGACTTGGTCTGGGATACGGACATAACTCCTGAAGGAGGGATATTCGGGCTAGAAAAGGGATTAGGGTCGAAGGCGACGGTTTTCTTGAAAACCGGGCCGCTCTTTGGCACTGCGGATACGAGCTCAAACAGCGACCCTGTCATGCTGTATCTTGTCCAGCCGGGGGCCAGCTATAAGTTTAACGATCGCGTTTCACTGAAAGGCACCTTTTCATTATATGATTGGACGAATGTCGCGGGAACAGCGTTTCCTACGGACAGTTGGTATAAGAGCAGCAATACCAAGAATGGGTCGGCTTGGGCCTATAATTACCAGGTGGTCAGCCCTGCATTCGAGGCGACCATTCAGGAGCCCCTTAAGGCTTTGGGGTTGAACGTAGAGAGTTTGAAATTATTCGGTGAATATGTGAATAACACGGCTGTTTCGGATAAGAATACAGGTTATGCTTTCGGATTTCAACTCGGCCACGCGAAGATCGAAAAATGGGGTGATTGGCAGTTTAAATATATCTACGCCATGCTCGAGAAAGATGCCGTCCTCGACACCACCCCGGATTCCGACCGCTATAGCGGAAAGACCGGCATGAGAAGCCATGAAGGCGCGTTTACCTTCGGTTTGGCAAAAAACACGTTCCTGGGCGTCGATATCTACCGTTCATGGAATATCAACGGCATATCGAGAAAGGCCCCTGAAACGTTAGTCCAGGTGGACTGGAACATGAAGTTCTAGGTGCGCGCAGATCATGCGTCTTAACAACGTATTTACGAGAACAAGGAGGATGAGAAATGAGATTTTTCACAAGGCTGGGCGTTTTGGCATCGGTATTTATAGGTTTAGCCGTGCCATGCTTCGCGGAAAAAATAGTCGTCGAGGGTTCGACGACGGTGCTGCCCATCTCTCAGAGGGCCGCTGAAGTGTTCATGGATAGCCATGCCGGGGCCGATATATCGGTCCGCGGCGGGGGTTCGGGCGTGGGCATCGCTTCCCTGATAGATGGAACGACAGATATTGCCAATGCCTCGCGGGCCATGAAGGATACAGAAGTGCAAAAAGCTGTCGATAAAGGAAGGACGCCTAAGGCCAATGTGGTGGCGATGGACGGGATCTGTGTGATCGTCAACCCTTCCAATGGCGTTTCAGCATTGACGAAAAAACAGATCAAGGATATTTACACGGGCAGAGTCTCGAACTGGAAAGATGTGGGCGGCTCAGATGCGAAGATCGTCGTGATCTCGCGCGACAGCTCCAGCGGTACGTTCGAGGCCTTTGGAGAATTGGCCCTGGATAAAGAGAAGGTGAGAGCGGATGCGCTTCTGCAGGCTTCCAACCAGGCCGTGGCATCGACAGTGGCGCAGACGCCGGATGCCATCGGTTATGTGGGGTTGGGGTATGTGGCGCCTTCCGTTAAGGCTTTAGATGTCGACGGTGTCAAGGCCTCAAGAGAAACGGTGCTCAACGGCCGGTATCCCATCAGCAGGCCTCTGTTCATGTATACCAATGGGCAGCCCAGAGGTCTCGCCAAGGAATTTGTTGATTTTATCCTGAGCGCCGAAGGGCAGAAAATCGTGGAGGAAGAAGGGTTTGTGGGGTTGAAGTAGGAAGGATGCCGGCTTCATGATCCTCAGGCAGCGGCAGAGCCGTTGTTCTGCCGCTGCCCTCCTTGTGTCCTATAGACAGGATCGTCATGAAAGAAAGAATATATAAAACGATTTTTGCGATTTTAGCTTTTTCTTCCCTGGTATTTCTTGTCGGTATCGTCATTATTCTTTTTAAAGAAGGGTTGCCGATATTTAAAAAGGTCGGATTTTTTTCTTTTCTCTTCGGCAGGGCGTGGTATCCGACCCATTCTCCTCCAGAGTTCGGCATTCTGCCTTTGATATTGGCGTCGGCTTGGGTCACGGTTGGGGCCGTTCTTGTTTGCGTGCCTTTGGGTGTGGGAAGCGCCTTGTGCCTGCATGAGCTGGTTTCTGAAAGACAAAGAGCGGTCCTTAAGCCCGTCATCGAGATACTGGCCAGCATTCCTTCTGTCGTCTATGGGTTTTTCGGCATGATGATCGTAACCCCTTTTTTACAGAAGGTTTTTCATCTTCCGACGGGTCTCTGCGCTTTTAACGCGAGCCTGGTCCTTGGCGTCATGGCTGTTCCCACGGTATGCAGCCTGTCGGAGGACGCCCTGAGTTTTGTTCCGAAATCTTTTCGCGAAGCCTCTTATGCTGTCGGTGCCGACAGATGGCAGACTTTGACCCGGGTTGTCCTGCCGGCCGCAGGCTCCGGGATCTCCACAGCCATTATTCTGGGGATGAGCCGGGCCATCGGCGAAACCATGACCGTGCTGATGGTCGCAGGGGGCGCCGCTGTGATTCCTCATTCGTTCCTGGAGCCCGTACGGCCCATGACAGCGGCCATTGCTGCGGAAATGGGCGAAGCGCCCATGGCGAGCGACCATTACCATGCGCTTTTTGCCATCGCCCTTGTTTTGTTTTTTATCACCTTTTCCTTCAATATTATGGCGGAGTTCGTCAGCCGCAGGTTCAGGATCAAATTAGGATTATCGGGATGAAAAGAAATTTCACGCAAACTCTGGGTTTTACCTTTCTCTTTTCGAGCCTGGCCCTGACGTTGCTCGTTTTGTTTTCCATCATTTATTTCATCGGGGTCCGCGGCTTTAGGGTCTTGTCCTGGACATTCCTGACGCAGGCGCCGCGGCAGGCCATGACAGCCGGAGGCGTGGCCCCGGCGATCGTCGGCACTTTCTATTTGGCCCTTATCGCCATTCTTTTTTCACTGCCTTTGGCGCTGGCTTGCGCCATATATCTGTGTGAATACAGCCCCAAGGGGTGGGTCGTCAATTTTATCCGTGTCGGCATCAATAATCTGGCCGGTGTGCCGTCCGTTGTTTTTGGGCTGTTCGGATTGGCGATCTTTGTCAAGTTCCTTAAATTCGGCGTTTCTATGCTGTCCGGCGGCCTGACGCTGGGTATCCTGGTGTTGCCCGTGATCATCTCTGCGGCGCAAGAGGCCTTGCTGGCTGTGCCGCATTCCATCCGCGAGGCGTCTTTGGCTTTGGGGGCCACGCAGTGGCAGACGATCCGCCGCATTGTCCTGCCGGCAGCTTTGCCGGGGATCCTGACAGGCATTGTCTTGAGTATCGGCCGCGTCGTCGGGGAAACCGCGCCTATCCTTTTTACGGCCGCCGCCTTTTATTTGAGGGGATTCCCTAAGTCCGTTTTTTCCGAGGTGATGGCCCTGCCGTATCATATTTATGCCCTGATGACGGAGGGCACGCATCCAAAGGAACAGACGGGTATGGCTTATGGCTGTAGTCTTGTCTTGTTGCTACTGGTCCTTGCCATATCTGCGTTGGCTGTTTTTTTGCGCCAGCGGCAAAGGGGGCGTTTTCATGTTTGACCCTGTCAAGATCAAGGCGCAGCACGTGGATTTCTTTTATGGCAATCAGCAGGCCTTGAAGGATATCTCTATGGATATCGACGTCGGCCGGGTAACGGCGATCATCGGTCCTTCGGGCTGCGGGAAATCGACGTTTATCCGTCTTTTAAACAGGATGAACGATTTGGTTGCGCACACGGTTTTACGCGGACACATTTATCTGGAAGGGCAGGACATATTTTCACCTGCGGTCGATCCTGTCGAGATCAGGCGCCGCGTGGGCATGGTGTTTCAGAAACCTAACCCATTTCCTAAGAGCATTTTTGAGAATATCGCCTATGGGCTTGAAGTCAACGGATACAGGGATCGGGATGTTATTGAAGAGCGGGTCGTCATGTCTTTAAAGAAAGCGGCCCTCTGGGAAGAGGTCAAGGAGAGGCTGCGTGATAGCGCGCTCAAGCTGTCAGGTGGCCAGCAGCAGCGTTTGTGTATCGCCCGATGCCTGGCGGTTGCGCCCGAAGTCCTTTTATTCGACGAGCCGTGCGCCAGTCTGGACCCCATATCAACCGCCAAGATCGAAGAGTTGATCCTTGAGTTGAAAAAAGATTATACGATCGCGATCGTGACCCATAACATGCAGCAGGCGGCGAGGGTGTCTGACAGAACTGCTTTTTTTCTTTTGGGAGAGCTTGTCGAAATGGGAGAGACGCAGCACATCTTTACGGCCCCTAAAGACAAAAGGACGGAGGCCTATATTACAGGGAGGTTTGGATAGTTATGGTCAAGAAAAGAGTGCTTTTTTTGTGTGTTGAAAATTCAGCCCGTAGCCAAATGGCCGAGGGGTTTACGCGTAGTTTGGCCGGAGGTTGTTTTGATGTCTATAGCGCAGGCTCCAGACCGTCCGGCTGCGTGAATCCGAAGGCCATCAAGGTCATGCAAGAAGTCGGGATCGATATCTCTTCCCAGCAATCCAAGGGCTTTGAGGTTCTCCCCGCCACTTGTTTCGACTATGTGATCACGCTCGGCTGCAAGGATGTGTGTCCTTATGTTCCCGCCTCTCGGCATATTGAATGGAAGATTGCGGATCCAGGCGGCAAGGGACTCGCGTTTTTTCGTAAAGTCAGAGACGACATAAGAAAGAAAGTTAAGGATTTTATCAAGGCAACGATCTAAAGCAGGGAAGGAATGCGTCATGGAGCGATATTTCGACGAAGAGCTTGGCCGGCTTAAAGATGATATGCGGCACATGGGCGATCTGGTCGCGGAGGCCGTTTACCGGTCCGTCGAGGCCCTTAAGGGGCAGGACAAGCCGATGGCCAAGAAAGTCATCGACGACGACAAATCGATCGACGAGGCGGAGTTGGCTATCGACGAAGAATGCCTGGATCTTTTGGCGTTAAGGCAACCCGTGGCAGGGGACCTGAGGTTTATTTCCATGGCGATGAAGATCGCGACAGACCTGGAGCGCATGGCAGACTTGGCCGTAGACATCGCCCAAAGGGTCGTCGAATTAGGCGACCAGCCGCTTGTCAAGCCGCTGGTTGATATTCCCCGGCTGACGATGTTGGCCCAGACGATGACCAGGGAGGCTATTGGGTCGTTCATCGCTTCAGATATGGACCTCGCGACAAAAGTGATCCTGATGGATAACGAGGCTGACCGCCTAAGGGACCGCATCCAAAAGGATTTGATCGAAGACTATATGCTTAAGGACCCGGCGACGATCAGGGGCGCGGTGCCCTTGCTTTTGGTCGCCAGGCACTTGGAACGCATCTGCGACCATGCGACAAACATTGCCGAGGACACGATTTATCGCGTGAAGGCGAAGGTGGTGAAGCATCATCCGGAAAAATTAAACAATAATAACGGCAATAAATAATATCGTTTCATTTGTTGAGCAAAATCCTCTCCTTTTTGCGAAGGGGAGGTTTTTTATTTTACACAGATTTAACATGGATTTCACAGGGATATAATATGGGTTATTATAATAAGAGATAAAAAGGGGGACGAGATGATAAGAAAGATCTTTGTGCTTTTTGTAGCGTTTTTTCTCGCCGGGCCGGCTTTCGCGGCGAAAGGCAACAACGCCGTCCAGGTCAAAGGCTCGGATACGATGGTGAACCTGGGCCAGGCATGGGCCGAGAAGTATATGCAGGAAAACCCCGGTGATTTTGTGGCGGTGACAGGTGGCGGTTCCGGCACGGGGTTCTCCAGCCTCATCAGCGGCACCTGCGATATTGCCATGGCCTCGAGGAATATCAAGGATAAGGAAATCGCCCTGGCGAAACAAAAAGGTATCGATCCGAACGAGATCAGGGTGGCCATGGACGGCCTGGCTGTCGTCGTCAACCCGGCCAATCCTGTGGGGCGGCTGACCCTGGACCAGCTCGCGCAGATCTTCACCGGCAAGATCACGAACTGGAAAGAAGTGGGGGGAGAAGACGAGAAGATCGTCGTCCTTTCCCGCGAAGTCAATTCCGGGACCCATGTTTATTTTAAGGAACACGTACTCAGGAAGGGCGACCCCAACAGCAAGGAAGAATTCACGCCCGGCGCCCTGCTCTTGTCCTCTTCCCAGGCCATTGCCGATGAAGTGGCCGGAAACCCCTCGGCCATCGGATATTACGGCATGGGGTATATCTCGCCCAAGCAAAAACCGGTCATGGTCGCCAAGGACGCAGCTTCGGAATATGAGGCTCCGACCATTGAAAATGTCGTCAACGGAAAATACCCGATATCCCGGCCGCTGTTCCTTTACACGAACGGCCAGCCGCAGGGGCTTGTCAAAAAATTTGTCGATGCCTGTCTTTCCAAAGAAGGCCAGGAGATCGTGTTGCAAACGGATTTCGTCCCCGTCAACCCATAAGGCCGCTATCCGGTTCCGCCAGGTATCCCATGCGTAAGATCAAAGAGTTCGTGATAGAGAAGCTCATTCTTTTGAGCGGCCTTGCGTCCATCTTTTTCGTGATCCTGATATTTCTCTTTTTGCTCAAAGAAGGCCTCGCGCTGTTCAAGATCACAAGTCCTTTTGATTTCCTGTTCGGTAAGAGCTGGTATCCTATCTCCGAGCCGCCCCAACTGGGGATCCTTCCTTTGATCCTCGGCTCTTTGCTTGTGACTGTCGGGGCCGCGGTCATCTCTGTCCCCATCGGCGTCGGTTGCGCTGTTTATATCGCCGAGGTTGCACCTTTAAAAATAAGAGAAGTCCTTAAAGCGGGGATAGAATTGCTGGCAGCCATTCCGAGCGTTGTCCTGGGGTTTATCGGGATGGTGACCCTGGTGCCCCTGGTTAAGAATGTCTTTCATCTGCCGACCGGCTTGACGGCGCTGTCGGGCTCCATCATGCTGGCATTCATGGCCATGCCGACGATCGTATCCATCGCCGAGGATGCGCTGTATTCCGTCCCCAAGACATATAAAGAAGGCGCTTTTGCGCTTGGGGCGACGCACTGGCAGACCATATGGCGGGTGATGTTGCCTGCGGCATCAAGCGGGATCCTCGCGGCGGTGATGCTCGGGATCGGCCGCGTGATCGGCGAAACCATGGCCGTGATGATGATCACGGGCAATGCTGCGGTCATTCCCCACAGCATCCTGGTGCCCGTGCGGACATTGACCGCGACCATTGCCGCCGAAATGGGGGAGGCGGTGGTGGGCAGCGAGCATTATTTTGCCTTGTTTGCCATCGGCATCGTTCTTTTTGTCATCAGCTTTGCCATTAATGTCACGGCCGATCTATGCCTGCATAAAAAACAATCATGAGAAACCCTCGCCGCACAGAGAAGATCGCCTTTTTCTTTTTATTGTTGGCCACTCTTTTGATCGTGGTCCCTGTGGGGCTTATCGTCGTCATCATCATCCAGAAGGGGCTGCCGGCCATTAACTGGCAGTTCCTTTCGGATATGCCCCGGCAGGGCATGCGCGCCGGAGGGATATTCCCTGCGATCGTCGGCACGATTTATCTGGTCGCGGGGGCGATCATCTTTGCTTTGCCCATAGGGCTTCTGGCGGCCATTTATTTAAGCGAGTATTCCAGGGAGAACATGCTGACCCGTCTTATCAAGTTGGCCATTGTTAATCTGGCCGGTGTTCCGTCGGTCGTTTACGGGCTTTTCGGCCTGGCCCTTTTTGTGGTTTTTTTCAAGTTCGGCGCATCCATTCTTTCGGGGTCGCTGACCCTGGGGATCATGATATTGCCGATCATCATCACGGCTTCGCGCGAGGCCCTGGAGAGCGTGCCGTCTTCTTTCCGCGAGGTGAGCCTGTCTTTGGGCGCAAGCAAATGGCAGACCATACGGCATATCGTTCTGCCCAATGCCATCCCCGGGATCCTGACAGGGACGATCCTTGGCCTGGGAAGGGCGGCCGGCGAAACAGCGCCGATCCTTTTTACGGTCGCGGCTTTTTATCTGCCGCAACTCCCGCACTCGATATTTGACCAGGCCATGGCCTTGCCGTATCACCTTTATGTGATCTCGACCCAGGTGCCTAACGTCGATGAAAAGATAAGATACGGGACCGCCTTCGTGCTTCTGGCGCTTGTCCTGGTCATGAATCTTATCGCCATCGTCATCCGTACCAGGTTCAGAAAGAAGAAAAAATGGTAAAATTCAAGATCCGCGACCTCGATGTATGGTTCGGCCCTACCCATGCGATCAAGCAGGTGAACATGGAGATCCAGTCTCATGAGATCTTGAGCGTGATAGGGCCATCCAATAGCGGAAAAACGACTTTTTTGCGGACACTGAACCGTCTCAGCGATCTCCACGCATCTTTTAGGATGTCCGGTATCGTCGAGATGGAGAGAGTGGATACCCGCGGCATGGACGTAGAGACATTGCGCCGCAAAATAGGCATGGTGTTTGCCCTGCCTTTGCCTCTGCCGCTGTCCATTTTCGAGAATGTGGCTTACGGTATCAGGATGCAAGGCGTCAAAAACAGGAAAACGTTGGAAGAAAAGGTGGAAGAGGCGCTCCAGCAGGGATATCTCTGGGACGAGGTCAAAGACAGGCTGGATGAGTCGGCCTTTAAATTATCCGGCGGCCAGCAGCAGCGCCTGTGCATTGCAAGGACCCTGGCGGTCCAGCCGGAAGTGATCCTTTTCGACGAGCCCTGTTCGGGGCTGGACCCCATTTCAACGGCTAAAGTGGAAGACGCCATGGTCGAGCTCAAGAAGAAATACACGATCATCCTGGTGACGAACAATGTCAAACAGGCGGCCAGGGTCGGAGATAAAACAGCCTTCTTTTTAAGCGGCGAGCTTGTCGAGTTGGACAGGACCGACAAGATCTTCACGGCGCCGCAGGACCAGCGTACGGAAGATTATATCAGCGGGAAATTCGGATGATCTTATGGCCAAGATAGCCGCCAGGAAATTAAATCTGTGGTACGGCGATTTTCACGCCCTGAAGGATGTGAACGCTTCTTTTGAGCCGAAGAAGATCACAGCCATCATCGGTCCGTCCGGCTGCGGCAAGTCGACGCTGCTGCGGGTTTTTAACCGGATGAACGACCTGATCGAAGGCGTGCGCATGGATGGAGAGGTCCTGATCGACGGCGCAAACATCCTGGATCCCTGCGCGGACCTGGTCGCGTTGCGCAAGAAGGTGGGGATGGTCTTCCAGCGCCCGAATCCATTTCCCTTGTCCATATATGAGAATATTATTTTCGGCGAAAGGATCCACGGGGCCGGCGTCACGCGGGATGAATTGGACGGGATCGTCGAGAAAAGCCTCAAAGACGTCCTTTTGTGGGATGAGCTGAAAGACAGGCTTCAGGCCCCGGCATTATCGCTGTCCCTGGAGCAGAAGCAGAGATTATGCATCGCCAGGCTGATCGCCGTCAGGCCGGACGTGCTCTTGATGGACGAGCCCTGTTCGACCCTGGACCCGCAGGCCACGGCCCGCATCGAAGAATTAATGCGCGAGCTGAAAAATAATTATACTATAATAATAGTCACGCATAATATGCAGCAGGCGGCAAGGATCTCGGATGACGCGGGGTTCATGCTTTTGGGGGAATTGATCGAATTCGGCAAAACGGATCAGTTGTTCACCGCGCCGCAGGACCAGCGCACGGAAGATTACATTACGGGCAGATACGGCTGATGACATCCCTGACGAAAAAAAGGAGGCCATTTCCATGGAAAGACATTTTGATCAGGAGCTGAAAGAATTGAATGAGGACATCCTCAAGATGGGCGCTTTGGCCGAAGAGGCCATCTATAAATCCGTCGAAGCGCTGAAGAACAGGGACCAGGGGATGGCACAAAGCGTTATCAACAACGATGCCCTTGTGGATCAATTGGAGCTTGCCATAGACGAGAAATGCATCGATTTCATCGCGCGCTACCAGCCCATGGCCAAGGACCTGCGTTTCATCACGACGGGGATGAAGATCAATGCGGAGCTTGAACGCATAGCCGACATAGCGGTGGATATCGCCCAGAGGACCCTTGAATTGGTGGACAAGCCGCTGTTGAAGCCCCTTGTGGATATTCCGAAGTTGACCGCTGTGGCGCAAAAAATGGTCAAGACGGCCATCGATTCTTTTGTGAGGGCGGATATCGCGTTAGCCAGACAGGTCCTGTCGTCGGAGCCGGAGGCCAACGAACTGAGGAACCTGATCCATCAGGAACTTGTCGATGACTACATGGTGAAAGATTCTTCTTCGACGCCGCGGGCCGTGCAGTTGCTCCTGATAGCCAGATTTCTGGAGCGCATTTGCGACCACACCACGAACATCGCCGAAGACGTCATCTATATGGTCCAGGCGGAAGTCGTCAAGCACCATCCGGAAAAGCTGAAAAAAGAGAATTGAGCCGTTTGCGCGTTTAGCGCAAAAAATATTTGACATCAAGAACAAACGGATATAACATTATATCCTTCTAGTGAGTTTATATACTGGTTCGTGCGTGTGGAGTAGTATGAGACAAAGGCGTCCATATGATCTTCTGGGGACGTCTTTTTTTTGCACCTGCATCGTCCCCCAAAAAATACGCGCGGACAGCAAAAAATAAAATCAATGAAGATTTTAGACAAAGATGTCTTGGCGGATCATCAAGGGGTTCGGATTGTCAGGTTGACCATCCAGACGCCGGAGATCGCCGCCAAAGCCAAGGCAGGACAATTCGTTGTCCTTATGGTCAGAGAAGAGGGAGAAAGGGTCCCTCTGACGATCGTCAAAGCCGATCCTGAAAAAGGCACTATCGTGCTCATCGCGCAGGAGGCGGGCTTGACGACCAGACTTCTGGCCGGCGTCCATGCCGGAGATTCCCTCCATTCCATCGTAGGCCCGCTGGGCCATCCCACTGAGATCAAGAAATACGGAAAGGTCATCCTTGTCGGCGGCGGTGTCGGCATTGCCGAGATCTACCCCGTGGCCCGCGCCTTGAAGAATGCCGGCAACCATGTGACCTCGATCATCGGATCGCGCACGAAAGAACTGTTGATCCTCGAGCGCGAATTGAAAGAGGCGTCCAGTGAATGCATCGTCATGTCCGACGACGGTTCTTACGGCCGCAAAGGATTTGTGACCGAAGCCCTCAAAGAACTCCTCGAGAAATCCAAAGTTGACCTGGTGTATGCCGTCGGCCCCATCCCCATGATGCGGGCCGTCTCCACAGTGACAAAGCCCTTCGGTGTCGCGACCCTCGTTTCGCTCAACGCGATCATGGTCGACGGCACGGGCATGTGCGGTTGCTGCAGGGTGACGGTCGCAGGCAAGGTCAAGTTCAGCTGTGTCGACGGCCCGGAATTTGACGCTGCCCAGGTCGATTGGCAGGAATTATTGAACCGTAACAGCATTTATACCGAAAAAGAAAAACACATCTGCCGCCTGAAAGATAAGGCGTAGCCATTCATGAGAAAAGAACCGGTCAAGATCAAAGAGAGGGACAAGCTTTCCAGGGCCAGGGATTTCGAAGAGGTCGTCCTCGGGTTTTCTGAACAGGAGGCTTTGGAAGAGGCGTCGCGTTGCCTCCAATGCAAAGACCCCAAGTGCATCGCAGGTTGTCCTGTCGGGATAGATATCAAGGCCTTTATCGGCCAGCTGACGAAAAAAGATTATGACGGGGCCTACGCGACCATCCGCCAGAAGAGTAACTTTCCTTCCATATGCGGCAGGGTGTGTCCTGCCGAATACCAGTGCCGCAAGGCATGCGTTTTCACCAAAAAAGGCGAGCTCTTCGCGTCCGACCAGGCCATCAATATCCATTTCTTGGAAAGATTTATCGGCGACCACGGCGCCCAAAAAGGCCTGCACGTAAAAGCATCCGGTGATGCCAAACATCAAGGGATGAAGGTGGCTGTTGTCGGGTCAGGCCCGGCCGGGCTCTGCTGCGCGGGCGAGCTGGCGCGGCAAGGCATCAAGGTCGTGATTTTTGAAGGGCTGCACAAGACAGGCGGCGTCCTGCGCTACGGCATTCCTCCTTTCCGTCTTCCTAGGAAGATCCTTGATTCAGAGATAGATTCCCTGAAAGAACTCGGCGTCGAGATCCGCCTGAACACCATCATCGGCAAAGTCAGGACGATCGACGAGCTTTTCGGCGAGGGTTTTTCCGCCGTATTTCTCGGCCTGGGGGCCGGGATCCCGTCGTTTTTGGGCATCCCCGGAGAAAACCTCTGCAATGTCTATTCAGCCAATGAATTTTTGACCAGGGTCAACCTGATGAACGCGCACCTGTTCCCTGTCAGCCACACCCCGATCAATATCGGCAGGCATATTGTCGTGATCGGCGGCGGCAACACGGCGATGGACGCGGCGCGTGTCGCGATCAGGCTGCAGCATCTTGCCGGCGTCCCGCCTGACACGACCATTTGTTACCGGCGCACGGAAGTCGAGATGCCGGCGCGCAGGCTTGAGATCGAGCATGCCAAAGAAGAAGGCGTCAAGTTCGATTTCCTGGTCAAGCCGGAAGAATTTGCAGGCGACGAAAAGGGGTTTGTCAGGAAGATGCGCTCCAGCCGGTGCGAGCTCGGAGAGCCGGACAGTTCCGGAAGGCGCAGGCCCGTTGTTATTCCGAACAGCCATTTCGAGGTTGATTGCGATCTGGCTGTGGTGGCGGTAGGGCTGGGCGCCAACAAGATCCTGACCAGCGTGACGCCGCAGTTGAAGACCGATAAATACGGCGACGTCGTCGTCGAGCCTGAAACCATGGAGACATCCATTAAAGGTGTCTTTGCCGGCGGAGATATCGTAGGGGGAGAGGGGACCGTGATCGAGGCCATGGGCATGGCCAAGAAGGCGGCCAGCGCTATCCTTGATTACTTGGACAGGAAATCAGCATAACAAAGGAGTCGGGCATGAAGGCCAAGGTCGAAGAAATGATGGCAAGCGTTATCATCAGGAACCCGGGAGAGCCGGAATTCCATCAGGCCGTCCGGGAGGTCGTGGAATCATTAACTCCCTTCCTTGAAAAGAACCCCAAATACAAGGAAGCCAAGATCATCGAAAGGATGGTCGAGCCGGAACGGGTCGTCATGTTCCGCGTGGCGTGGGTTGATGATAAAGGAGAGATCCAGATCAATCGCGGGTATCGTATCCAGATGAACAGCGCGATCGGCCCTTATAAAGGCGGCATCCGCCTGCATCCGAGCGTCAACCTGAGCATCCTTAAATTTCTTGCGTTTGAGCAGGTTTTGAAAAACAGCCTCACCACGCTGCCCATGGGCGGCGCCAAGGGCGGTTCTGACTTTGATCCTAAGGGCAAGTCGGACAATGAGGTCATGAGGTTCTGCCAAGGTTTCATGAGCGAGCTTTTCAGGCACATCGGCCCTGACCTTGACGTTCCTGCCGGCGATATCGGCACCGGCGGCCGTGAGATCGGCTACCTGTTTGGCCAATACAAGAAGCTCAAAAATGAATTCACCGGCGTTTTGACAGGTAAGGGTTTGAGCTGGGGCGGCAGCCTGATACGTCCTGAAGCGACCGGTTACGGCTGCGTCTATTTTGTCCAGGAAATGCTCAAGACGCGCGGCGAATCGCTGAAAGGGAAAGTCTGCGCGGTGTCGGGTTCAGGCAATGTGGCCCAATATACGGTCGAGAAGCTCCTTCAGCTCGGCGCCAAGGTCGTTACCCTTTCTGACTCGGACGGTTTTATTTACGACGAGGGCGGGATCGACCAGAAGGAATTAAAGTGCGTCCTGGATCTGAAGAATGTCCGTCGCGGACGCATCAAGGAATGCGCCAAGGAATTCAAATGCAAGTATTTTGAGAAGCAGAAGCCCTGGCAGGTCAAGTGCGATATCGCGTTCCCATCGGCGACCCAGAACGAGATTTCCGGGGACGATGCCAAGGCGTTGGTCAAGAACGGCTGTATCGCGATCGGCGAAGGCGCCAACATGCCTACGACGCCCGAAGGGATCAGCGTATTCCAGAAGGCCAAGGTCCTCTATGCCCCCGGGAAGGCCTCGAATGCCGGCGGCGTGGCCACATCCGGCCTTGAGATGAGCCAGAACAGCATGAGGTTGTCATGGACGCGCGAAGAGGTTGACAAGAGGCTCCATGATATCATGGTCAATATCCATGATAATTGCGTGAAATACGGCAAAGACGGGTCCTATATCGACTACGTCAAAGGCGCTAATATTGCCGGGTTCGTGAAGGTGGCAGACGCCATGCTGGCCCAGGGGGTTGTCTAGTCTGTAACCGATTGGTAAAAATCAACAAATGGCCGTCCTTTCAGGGCGGCCATTTTGTTTTCACTCGCCCCTTGCCGTATGCCTTGAATCCGATATAATAGATATCTATCTATGACGTATGGCCGCAGGTGAGGATATGTGTTTAGCGCAAGGGGAAAGTCGCCCCATGGCCCGGAGAAACAGATTCGAGAGATTGTGGATGCCCAAGTCTTAAGCTTGGGCTTTTATTTTATTATTGTCTCTAAGTGAAAACAAAGGAGAGAGTTATGAAGCGCAGGATTATCCCGATGGCTATCGTGATGACCGTATTAATTGCGTCGAATGCTTTTTGTATGAACATAGACGTCATGATGTCGGCGCTTGAAAAAGCCAGGGGGAGCATAACGACCGTGCTTTTCTCCATCAATAAGGATCTTTCGGTCGCCGCCAGGAGATTGTCGAAAGTTGATGTCAAGGGAGAGGATGCGCGCAGGATACTCAGCGGTTTGTGCAAGGGGCGCGATTATGTCGTCGATTGCGCCGTGATCGATCCGGCCGGCAAGATGGTCGTTGTCGAGCCGGAGGAGTATAAAAAATATGAAGGCACAGACGTCAGCAAACAGGCGCATATCATCAAATTCCTGGCCGACAAGAGGCCTGTTTTCAGCGAGGTTTTCCTTTCCGTCGAAGGCATAGAGGTCGTCGATTTTATTTATCCGGTATTCTCCGACAAAGGCGAGTTCCTCGGCGGCGTCAGCATGCTGGTGAGACAGCAGGCGCTCACCGGGGACATCATCGCGCCGCTCGTCAAAGGCATCCCGTGCAAGGCCTGGGTAATGCAGAAAGACGGTCTGATCGTCTATGACCCGGACCCGAACCAGATAGGCAGGAATATATTTACCGACAAGCTTTTTCAGCCGTTTGAAGACCTTGTTTCATTCTCCGAAACTGTGTCGAGGGCAAGGGACGGGGCCGGTTCCTATGATTTTTACGCCAAGGGCCTGGAAGACAAGACCATCGTCAAAAAATACGCGGCGTGGGACACTGTTTCTCTATACGGCACCCAATGGCGCGTTATCGTCATGGAAGTCGACCGGCCGGCGATCGTCGTCAACGATCCCGACAAGTCGAAGAAGTAGCCAAAGAAGAATCCTGCTTTTGGCGAGGGATTTGAAGGAGACATAGGGAGCGCATTCGGAGCATCATGCCAAATCTAAGAAAAATATTTATCGTTGTTGCGGGTGGAAATGCAGCGGCCGAGCGGCATTTTGAAGATACCATTCAGCGAAAGAGAAATCTGAATGAGGTAAAAAATTTCGTGCCGCATTAGTTGCCGAAAACATTCAGCTTCTCTGTGCAAGGCATAATATGGAGAAGAGGGATAAGATTGTATAAGACAAAAAAGGAGCGTGAATGAAAAAGACCAAAGTTCTCGGAGTGCTGTTGCTGGTTTTGGCGGTGGCGACGGTTGTGGGTATGGTCATTCAGAACGACGCTTATTGGAATATCCATAATTACGCGACGGTTATATTGTGTGTCATCTGCGGGCTTGCCTTGCTGAAGCAGAAATAGATCCAACTTTTTGAAGGGGAAGTGAAGATGCGTAAAAAGATGGGTATGGTTTTGACCATGGGATTGGCGATTGCCGTCTGCGCCATCGGGACGCAGGCCATGGCGGGGGTCCAAGAGCATGTTTATGTCGCTGATTTTGTCGTTGAGCAACAGGCTTTGGACCAGCAGGAGAGTCCAAGGCAGGGGCCTTTGGAGAGGCTCAGGCCAAGGGTTTTAAAAGAGATAGACGAGGAGCGCTCAGAGGGCCAGACGCAAGACCTTGTGCAGCTATTGTCCCAGTGTCTGGTAGATGAACTGAATGCCAAGGGCATCATCGCAAGCCGGGCATCCGGTCTTGATGAGCTTGGAAGTAATGGTGTTTTGGTGCAGGGGAGATTTGTAGAGCTTGATGAGGGCGATCCTTTGAAACGCGCGGCTGTCGGTTTTAAGCAAGGCGCGACCGACATGGAAGTCACGGTCATGATCAGTAAGCTTCCGTTAGGCGAGAGCCAGCCGGAAAAGACCCTTGATCTGAAGTCTTCGACCGGCAGTAAGGGGCCGGGCGGTCTTTTGGGGGTTGCGATCTGCGGCAATCCCTATGCCTTGGCGGCGAAGTTCGTCCTGTCCAAACGCGCGCCCGAGAAAGATGTCCGCAAGCTCGCTTCAGAGATAGCGGTCGAGATCCAGAAATATTTGCAGCAATAAGCAGGAGGGGAGCGTGAGAATCCTTGGAGCCATCGTGTTTGTTGCGGCGGCCTTGTTTTTGACGGCCAATAGATCCTATTCTCAGACAGAAGTGACCATCAGCCCCGAGTCAGTAAATATAGAAAAAGTAACGGGTGGGAACGGAAGATCCGGCCGGCAAGAAAGTCTCGAAGCAAAAGTTGATGACATAGAACAAACGCTGATTGAAAACTGGCCCTATCTGTTCCCTAATCAAAGACCCGGGATTTGTTTATCAACAGAAACAACTCTTAAAGAATTGTTGAAAAAAGGAAATGTATCCCGTCGCGCAAAAGAAAAAATTGATAAACTCATCAAGGAATGCCAGCTTATGGATGAGCTGTCTCAAAGCCTGGATGTAGGTGATTTTCGTATAGCAGAACAGATCTATCAATTTGAGAATTTGGCCCAGCGGGATAAACAGCTCAAGCTTGATATGGAGTCGAAATACAGGGAAGCTTTTTCTAAAAAAACCGGAGATCGGCTTCCTTCGTTTCACGCGCTCGTCATACAATTGCTTATCAATTCTCCAGAGGACACCTTTAACTATATCAACGAGAAAATAACGGCAGGCGATCCCTCCTAATGCTTAAAAATAATTGTTTTGGCGGATTCGAGTGGAAGAGCAGGGCCGACATATTGGGTTTGCCTTGGGTGCATATTGCCGTCGGCAGGGACCAGAAGACAGGTAAGCTCCTTGTCGCAAAGGGCGTAATCGCCATCGGGCAGTTTGCCGTCGGTATAGTGTCCATAGGCCAGTTTGCTTTTGGTGTGTTTGCCGTCGCCCAGTTCGCCGTTGGCATTGCCTATGGCCTGGGGCAACTGGCTGTGGGGATGACGGCCATAGGCCAGGTGGCTGTCGGCAGGGACATCATCTGCCAGATCGGCCTTGGAAAGAACATGGGACCGGTTTTGAACCGCTTCTTCCTGCGATGATGAGAAAATATCTTTCACTCGTTTGTGCTGCCATATTTTGTTCTTCTGTCCCTTGTTTTGCGGCCAAACCCGGCGTTGATGCCCCGGCCCCGGCTTTCAAGGTCGTGTCCGGCGATAAACAAACTTTGACCTTGGATGAACTCAAAGGCAGGGTGATCGTGTTGTTTTATGAGGCCAAGAGGTCTATCGAGCAGAATCGCGCGCTTAAAAACGTGTTGAACCAGTTTTACGTGCGCCAGCCGCAGGACATTAAGAACGGTATCGCCCGCGTCGGGGTCATTGACTGCCAGGGCGTTCTGTTCAAAGGCGCCTGGGAAGCGGGCCTGCGGGACCATTCGGTCAAAGAAGGGATCGCGGTCTACGGCGATTGGGACGGCAAGATGGCCGAGGATTATGATTTTAATACAGACGAAAGCAATGTCGTCGTGATCGATCGTAAGGGCGTCATCCGGTATCGCGCTTCCGGCGCGCTGAAGGAGGAAGACGTCGATTCGATCGAGAAATTGTTAAAAAGCCTTGTGAAGGAAGTTTGATTCAGGCAGGGTGAGGGTGGTTGTATGAGATTGGCCTTCGCTTGTTTGGTGCGAGCGAAGGTTTTTTTATGTGAGTGGTTTCAGGGCAAAGGAAAAATAGATGCCTCTTTTAGTGAGAGACAGGGTTTTGCCGACGATCATGCGTATGGCTGTTCCCATGTTGGCCGGGACTTTTGCCATGAACGCGTATAATTTGACGGATACCTGGTTTGTTTCGCGCCTGGGCACAGACGCGCTGGCGGCGATGTCGTTCACATTCCCGGTTGTCATGCTTCTGGGGTTTGTTATGCGGGGGTTGGGGACCGGCGCCATGACGGTTGTGGCGCATGCGCTGGGCCGGGGTAAGCAGAAAACCGCCGCGCGTATCACGACGCACGCGGCTTTTTTGTCTTCCGGCGTGGCTTTATGCCTGACCGTAGCCGGTCTTTTGACGATCAGGCCGCTTTTTACACGGTTAGGCGCGACAGGAGAGATGCTTGTTCTGACACAGCGATATATGTGGATCTGGTATTGCGGGTTGGTCATTCGGGTGATTCAGATGATGTTTGCCGATATCATTATCGGCACAGGCAACACCAAAGCGGTCAGTTTCCTCATGGTAGCCGGGACTGCGCTGAATTTTGTCCTCGATCCCATGATGATCTTTGGTCTATGGGGATGGCCTAAGATGGGGATACAGGGGGCGGCTTTAGCCACGGTCATTTCCGAAACGCTGGTATTGATGTGGGCATACTATTTTATTCATAAAAGGTACCATCTGATCCTTTTTACTTCGCATACACGATTGCGGATCGTAGCGTCGTGGCGCAGGATCCTGCGTATCGGCATACCGACGGTATTAAGTTCTGTTTTGACCCCGATCTCCGCGGCAGTCGTGATCAAGATCGTTTCCGGTTTCGGCGAGGCCGCGGTTGCCGCCACAGGAGTGGCCGGCCGTATCGAGATGTTCGCTTTTATGATCCCCATGACCGTAGGGATGTCTTTGGTTCCCTTCGTAGCGCAGAATTACGGGGCGCGGCGCTTTGACCGCATCAAGACCGTGCGCAAAGGCGCCATGATGTTCGCGCTCATTTTCGGTTTTGTCATTGCCGGGGTTTTTTTGCTCATCGCGCGGCCGTTGGGCAGGCTGTTTTCTTCTGATTCCGAAGTCGTGGATATCCTTGTTCGGTATATCTACATTACATGCTTTGGCTACGGGTTCCTGGAAGTACACCGTTATGCCGGCTTTTGCATGACGGGCATCCATCAGCCGGTGGCCTCGGCCTTTTTGAATGCGGTCCGCGTGATCGTTTTGATGATCCCTCTGGCGTATTTCGGAGCGAAATTCTTCGGCATCTCCGGGATCTTCTGGGGAAGGCTGGCCACCGACATATGTTCTGCTATCATCGGGATCGTATGGACGGGGAAGATCCTTAAAAGAGAATCGCAGGAATCCGGCGCTTAAGGGGCAAGGACGGCTTTTCCCGAGCGGCCAAATTTTCTTGTTACTCCCCATAATTCAGTTATAATGAAAATCTATGGATTCAGGGGTTCGGCAGGACGATATGTCCCGTTTCTGGCACAGGTGATAACATAATTTCAAGGAGATGGAGATGAAATTACGCGCGTATGCAAAAAACGGTATTTGTCTTTTGGCTCTCTTTCTGGCGATTTCCGGTTGTGCGACGACGTCTTCGGTGAAGGTCGTAGATAAGAAGGCGTCCATGACCCAGATGGAAGATACCGGCCTGGTGTTTTTCAAACTCGATTGCAAGGGCGTCATCGTGCCCGTTGTCTATTTTTATCTGTTTTCGGAGACCGGGGAGGCCAAGGAAAAAGGGATCAAACTGGCCTTGCGCGAAAAGGGTTCGTTTAACGGCAATTTCAGGTATGATCCGACGTATTTTCTCGTTGAACTGCCTGCCGGGACGTGGCAGGTCAGGAAGATCAGCGATAATGCCGAAGCAGCCACATATCTTTTCGGCGCCATCGGCCATGAGCTGATGACTTCTGACTCCGGGAAACGGAACCAGGCCATCCTTGAGTTCGAGGTGAAGCCCGGGCAGGTGAGGTATCTGGGGACCCTTAAGATGAGCTTGGAAAAGAAAAAAGCTGTTTTTGAGGAAGTCCTGGACCAGGAAGAAGAGGCTGTGAAGGAATTCCGCGACAGCTATCCGAACATGAAAGGGCCTTTGCAGAAGGCCCTGGTAGGTTTTAAAGAGCAGGAAAAACAATAGCAAGTTTTTTGTTCGGCAGGGGAGGAACCATGGCAGAGACGAAATATATTCCGTTGCCGCGGCCTGCAGCCAGAGGAAGGTTTTCGCTTGAAGAGGCGATAGCCAAGAGACGTTCCCAGAGGATTTTTTTCAGGAAGCAGTTATCTCCGGCGGAGATCGGCCAATTGCTTTGGGCTGCCCAGGGCGTCACGGCCAAGCCGGGGAATTTTTATTTCCGCAGCGCTCCATCGGCCGGCGCGTTGTATCCGATGGAGGTCTACGCGGTCACTGAGACCGGCCAGTATCGTTATCTTCCCGAAAAACATGCGCTTGTGCTTGTTCTGGAGCGCGACCTGCGTAACGATTTGTGCGTCGCCAGCCTTGGTCAGGAGCCGGTGAAGGAGGCGGGCCTGGATATCGTCCTCTGCGCCACCTATGAGAGGCCGTATTCCAGATATGGGGAGCGCGGCAAGAGTTATGTCGATATGGAGGCCGGCCATATCGCCCAGAACGTCCATTTGCAGGCCGTGGCTTTAGGCCTGGGTTCCGTGTCTATAGGCGCTTTTGATGACGCGCAGGTCGCAAAGATACTTGGTCTTCCCGAAGGGCAATATCCTTTGTGTATTATTCCTGTCGGTTATATCGCATAGGCCTGCCAAGGCTTAAGTTGCGTGTTATGAGCCTCTGACGAAACTCCTGTTGGACATAACGGGCCAAAGGGTTATAATAAGAAGGATTTTCTCGTTGTTTTCCAACATCCCACAGGCGGTCCTTCAAAAGATGGAAGATCTTAATTTTTCCAAAGAAATAGCTTCTGACCTCTCACTTGTTCCACAACTCCTGTCCGACACCCTCAAAGAGATAAAAAAGTTTCACTTGGGCGATAAAGCCCTGCACGACATCAAATTATCCTTACAAGAAGCGTTGGTGAATGCGATCAAGCACGGTTCCCGGCTGAACCGGGTGTTGCCTGTTCGGCTGGACGTGGAGGCCCGCAAGGATTCTCTTGTCATGACCGTGACGGACCAGGGGGATGGCTTTGATGCCGCGCGCCTCATGGATCCTACCCAACCGGGTAATCTTCAGAGGTTGTCGGGCCGCGGTATTTTTTTGATCCGCAACCTCATGGACGGCGTCGAGTTTTTTGACGGCGGCCGTAAAATTCAAATGGTAAAAGCTTTTCACAAGGGGGCAAAAGGTGAAGACGAGAGAAGAAAAAAAGGCTGACGCATTGCTTTGCGTCATCGAAGGAGAGGTTGACATCAATACGTCCGTGCAGTTGCGCAAGGTCTTTGACGATCTGATCAAGAGGAACGAAAAAAAGGTCCTCGTGGAATTTTCCGGCGTCGAGTATATCGATAGTTCGGGCCTGGCGACCTTGATCGAGATGTTCCAGCGTCTCAAGAAGATCGGCGGCAAGCTGCGTTTTTCCGGGATGAGCCAGAAGGTCAAGAACGCCTTTGAGATCACCAAGCTGCACAAGCTTTTCGAGATTTTCGATAGCCAGGAAGCCGCGCTCAAGGATTTTTAAACGAGCCGCAGAATGCGGCCGGTGGAGTAGACATTCAGATGGTCTCACGTATCGGCAAGGCGGTCATCGAGTATCTGGAATGGGGCAAGGGGGTCGGCGCCCTTCTGTCCGGGATCGTCTACTGGATCGTCTTCGGCCCTTTCAAAGGGAAGTTTCCGCGCCGGCGCTATATCTTCCAGCAGATGGTGTTCGCGGGCCTGCGCTCCGTCCTTCTGGTCTTTTTCGTCGATTTCTTCACCGGCATCGTTCTGGCCATGCAGACCGCCTACCAGCTGGAAAAGATGGGCGCGGTCATCTATGTGGCGTCGCTCGTCGCCGTTTCCATGTGCCGCGAGTTAAGCCCGGTCCTGACGGGCCTGGTGGTCGCCGGCCGCGCCGGCTCGGCCATCGCCGCGGAATTAGGCACAATGAAGGTCACCGAGCAGGTCGAGGCGCTGGATACGATGTCGATCAATCCTGTCCGTTTTCTCTGTGTCTCACGTTTCCTGGCCCTGCTTCTTATGGTGCCGTGTCTTGTCATTCTGGGCAACCTCTCGGGCATCCTCGGCGGCTTTATCGTGGGCACGGGAAGCCTCCATATCAATCCGGACCTTTACATGCAGACGACCTTCAAACACCTTGAGATCAAGGATGTTTATACGGGCCTGATCAAGGCGGTCGTCTTTGGCATGATCATCGCGCTCATCGCCTGTTTCGAAGGCCTTAACACCAAGGGCGGCGCCGAAGGCGTGGGCCGGGCCACGACGCGCAGTGTCGTGATCAGCTTTATTTTGATCATCCTGGCCGACTGCGTCATCACCGCATTTTTCTATTTTTCAAAAATATGAAGCCGACGGATTCCAAAAACCCGGTCATCTCGCTCAAGAACGTCTCCAAGACATTCCAGAACAAGAAGGTCATCGACAACGTGAGCCTTGACATTTACGCGGGTGAGACTTTCATCATCATGGGCTGCTCGGGTTCCGGCAAGAGCACGCTTTTGAGGGTGATGAACGGCACCATCAGGCCGGACGAAGGCCATGTGTTCATCAAAGACAAGGATATCTATCATATTTCAGACGAGGCCCTTGCCAATATCAAAAAAAACTTCGGCATGCTCTTCCAGTATTCGGCCCTGCTCGATTCGATGACCGTCGAAGAGAATGTCGCACTTCCCTTGGACGAGCATACGAAGCTGGCGGACGAGATCATTAAGATCATCATCAAGATGAAGCTGTCGCTGGTGGGATTGCGCGGTTATGAGAAGTATTACCCGTCGCAGATCTCCGGCGGCATGCGCAAGCGCGTGGGCCTGGCCAGGGCGATCGCCCTGGACCCCGACATCGTTTTTTATGACGAGCCTACGTCCGGCCTGGATCCCGTGGTCGGCGGCGTCATCGACAAATTGATCAAAGACTTGAGCGCCAAATTATTGATGACGTCCGTGGTCGTGACGCACGACATGCAGAGTGTTTTTGGGATCGCCGACAGGATCGCCATGGTGCACAAAGGCGCGATCGTTGCCGTGGGGACGCCCGATGAGATACGCCGGTCGGACAACCCGTATATCCAGCAGTTCATCAACGGCAGGCCCGAGGGCCCGATAGATTTCTTCAAAGAAGACATCGGCATCATCCAGGATTTTTAAGGTCATTACAAGAGAGGGATGAAGATGAAAAAATTCACGCAGGAGTTCAAGGTCGGTCTGTTCGTCATTCTCTGCCTCATCGGTCTGGCGTATCTGGTGCTCTCCACCGGCAAGGTCACTTTCGGCCAGGAGGGATACAATATCTATGTTGTCTTCGATGAGGTCGCCGGCCTCGACAAGAAGGCGCCGGTGATGCTCAACGGCTTTGAGGTGGGGAAGGTCGAGGACATTGTGCTGGGTTATGACCAGGACAGGACGTTTTTGACGCTCAAGCTGTGGCTCAAAAAAGATGTCCGGGTGAGTACCGATGCCGAGGTCTCCCTCAAGACCTTGGGGTTGATGGGCGAGAAGTATATCCAGATATCCTCGGCGGGAAACAGTTCCTGCGTCGCGCCCGGGGAGATCCTTGAGGGGAAACCGTATGCGGACATCGATACGTTGATGACAAGTCTCAACACGCTGATGGATGAGAACAAGGGCAGGATCTCATCTATCGCGCAGAACATGGAAACGACGTCAAAGAATTTTGAAGAGTTCAGCGAAGACTTGAAACAACACCCGTGGAAGCTGTTGTTTAAGCCTAAAAAATAGCAGGGGCCCGAGGTTTTTGGACTGTCTATGGATGAAGGGAGGCACGATGAAGATAAAATACGCGCTGGTGATGTTGGCGGCATTCTTGTTTGTTCCTTGTTATGCTTTCGCCCAGGTGGCCAAGATCGTGGATGTCGGAGGCAAGGTCACGGTCAAAACGGATGCTTCGGCCGACTGGAAGAAGGCCAAGGTGAACATGGTGCTCAACAAGGATGCGGAGCTTGAGACCAAGGAGAATTCCTATTGCACGCTTGCGTTCGATGAAGAGCAGAAGAATATCGTGACCTTGAAGCAGAATTCACGGATACGGATCGACAGCATCAAGCCCGGCGCGGTTTTTCTGCCGCAGGGACGGGTCTTTTCCCTGATCAAGAACCTTTCCAAGAGCGAGAAATTCGAAGTCAGGACGCCGACGGCGGTCGCCGGCGCCAGGGGCACGGGCTGGATCACGGAGTATAAGGGCGCGTGCGTTTCTGAAAAGTGCCTGGACGATGTCACGTATGTCCAGGGCCTTGATCCCCAGGGGAATATCACAGGAGAGGCCAACTTGCCTCAAGGCAACGGCATGGATGTCTGCGGCGGGCAGCTCGGTTCAAGATATGCCCTCGGCGACAACGATTATCAGGAGTGGAATGATTTTACCGGCTATGTCGGCAGCCTGCAGGGCGGAGGAGACGACGGCTCGGGCGACGACGGGTTCGACGATGATAGAGACGACCAGCGTGAAGATGCCCGCGGAGAAGACGCGCAAGAGCGGCGTCAGGATCAGTGGTCGGGATCTCACGAGAAAAGATAAGATACAGGCAAGGGCGTGAAGGAAAAAGTCCTTTTTGCAAGCGATGTGTCCAGTCAAGGAGGGGCGATGCGTAAACCCGTCTATCTTTTAGTGTTTTTGATCTGCTGCGTGCTGACGGTTCCCGGCAGGTCTTCTGCCCAGATCGGGGAGGAGAAGCAGGCGAGGGTCGCGCAGATGCAGATGTTGCAGAAGCCGGCGGTCCCGGCGTATCATCTGACGTCCCAGGCAGGCATCTTTGTCGGCTACGACAGCAATGTCTCTTTGAGCCCGGATGGCAAGGGGTCGGCTTTCCATGAGTTCCTGTACGCGTTGAAATTCGACACGCCGCTGTCCGGCGGATGCCGTCTTTTCGTGAATTACGATCTCGATTACCTGAATTACAGCGACACGGCCCACTTTTCCAACCTGATGAACCACCTGCGCCTGGACCTGAACAAGAAACTGAACAAGCTTTTTAGCTCGGGCGTGGGTTATGATTTTTCCTATTTCTATTATCCCACCAATGCCGACGACGATTACATGTTCCATAAAGGGTTTGTTTACCTGAGGAACAATCTTTCCGACAGGACGTATCATCAGCTGACATTGGAATACGGCTACAAGAGGCACACGAGCCGCAAGGCGTTGTCCAACTCCCTTTTGGTGCTCCAGGACAAAGAGCTGACGGAGACTAGGCAGAGCGTCGCCTATACCATCGGCACGAAGGTCTCATCCAAGCTCGTTGTTTCATTCAAGGCGAAGTTTTCCGAGAATGATTCCAATGCCAGATATCTGGACTTCTATGATTATAAATCCTACGAAGGAGGACCATCGGTCCAGTATGCGCTTTCCGAAAAGATCGACCTGATCGCCAGTTTCATCTTCCTGCGCAAGAACTATAACAGCCGCACCGTAAGCACAGATTCCTCGAAGAAAGAGAACGATAACGTCTATTATGTCAATACCGGCTGTCGCTACAAGATCAACGCGAATAACAGCGCCACTCTTTTTTATACCTACCGGGATAATGATACCAACGAGCCCCTGGAAAAATACAACGAGAACGTTGTGACCGTGGGCTGGGAATACCGCTTCTAAAGCATGAATCTTTCCCGCCGGACCCTTTTGAAGACAGGGTGGTTTGTGTGCGCCTGTCTTTTCGTTCTGCTCTTGTCCTTGACCGGAGCGTTCAAGGACTATGAGTCCTATCTTTATGACCTGAGGCTTAGCTGGCGGCCGCAGTTGAAGACGGCAGACGAGGCCGTCATCATCGAAGTGTCTGACGATACGCTCAAGAACCTTGGTGTCTGGCCCCTGCCCCGCGATTTTCACGCCACCCTGGTGGACGTCTTCAGACAGCTGGGCGCCAGGGCGGTGGTCTTCGATATCCTCTTTTCCGAGCCTACCCTGTATGATACGGAGTTTTCCAGCGCCATCAAAGAGTCGGGCCGGGTGTATCTGCCCGTCGCTTTTTATATCGACCAGAAAAAGACCGACAGGAAACTTGTGCCCGAGACGTCCCTGATGGTGGCGGATGTTGTCGGGACATTGGCCGCAGGGGCGTGCGGCATCGGCCATATCAACGTTTTTCTGGATGCGGACGGCAAGGTCAGGCAAGTTCCCTTATTTGTCAAATACCAGGGACGTCTGGTGCCGCAACTGGGTTTTCTGGCGGCATGCGGTTCTCTCGGTTTAGATGTCCGGCGCGTCGTTTTTGCGCAAGACAGGGTCGTCATCGACGGCAAGATGTCTGTGCCTGTGGCAGGCCTCAATTCTTTTTTGGTCAACTACCCGGCCAAGTGGCAGGATTCGTTCAGGCACTTTTCATATTTTGAGGTTTTGAAGTCCTTTTCCCGTCAAAAGGAAGGCCAGAAGCCGGACCTGGATCTGTCCTTTTTCCGGGGTAAGACATGTTTTATCGGCCTGACCGCGGCCGGGACTTCCGATTTCCGGCCTGTGCCGCTGGAGAATAACTATCCTCTTGTCGGCCTTCAGGCGAGCGTTTTTAGCGGCCTCTTGACCCGGCAATTCATCACGCCTGCGGGAGACCTTCCCAATGCCCTTGTCGCCCTTTTGATCTTTGCCGCTGGCCTAATGGTTTGCCAGCGCCTGAACCCCTTGAAGGCGCTGTTGGGCAGCGTCATCCTTGGCGCCGCTTATTTCATTGCAGCTGTCGCTTTATTTATTTTTTTCGGCATCTGGGTGGACCTGTTTTTGCCTTTGGCGATCGTGCTGGCGGTTTATCTTGTTTCGACTGTCTCGAGGTTCTTTGAGGAGACAAAAAAGAGGGGGCTTCTGGAAAAAGAGCTGGAGATCGCTCACACCATTCAGCAAAGTTTTCTGCCTCAGGGTGAGGTGCTTTTCGACCGCCTGGACATTTCTTTTTTGATCCAGCCGGCAAAATTCGTGGCCGGAGACCTTTTTGATTTCGTCAACATAGACGACCACAGGTGTGGCGTATTGATCGGCGACGTCTCCGGCAAGGGTGTGCCCGCGTCTTTGATCATGGCCCAGATCATTTCCCTTTTCAGGATATTTTCCTCCCGGATCCCCGATGCCGCCGGGGTCTTGCAGGCGATCAACAAGGAGCTCGTCGGCAGGATATCCGCGCGGTTTGTCACCTGCACGTATCTTATCGTGGATACGGCGGCTAAAAAAGTTTCCGCGGCGTCCGCAGGGCATGCGCCTTTGTTATTGTATGGAGGCAGAACGGGAGCGGTGACGGAGGTGGGGGCCGGCGCAGGCCTGCCTTTGGGCATTGATGAGGGCGTTTCCTATGAGAACGCCGTTTTTGACTTTGGCGAGTCAGACAAGGTCGTTATTTTTACCGACGGATTGACAGAGGCGCGCAATGTGCGGCGCGAGGAGTTCGGTATCGAAAAGGTCAAAGAAGTGGTCGCGGCCCATGCGCGCGAAAAATCCTCGGACGTCGCCGCGGCGATGATGGAAGCCTTGGATCGTTTTACCCTTCACTGTCCCCAGCACGACGATATTACGCTGATCGTCCTGGGAAGGTGAACGGCTGGCACATTCAAATAAGGGGCTGTTTATGGAGAATGATCCTCAGATATTGGAAAAAGAAGCGCACAGGCTGCTGGCGGAGGAAAAGTTTTACGATGCGTATCTTTCTTTTAGCAAGGCAGGGGAGCTGTATAAGGGAGGCGGCCGGCATAAAGAAGCGGCCCTATGCCTGGCATCGGCTGCCAGCTGTTGGGCCATCAAATCCGGCGAGAGGATCTTTTATAACGCCTCAAGGGCATATGAGGAGGCGGCCAGGGAGTCTGAGCTGGCCGGAGACCTGGAATACGCGTCCCTGCTTTACAGGCAGGCGGCCATCAATTTTGAGCGCGATATGGAGTTCCTTAATTTTTCCGATTGTTTTTATGCGTCCAAGGAGTGTTTAAGGAAGTTTTTGGCGCGCAGCCTCTTTGCTCCGCAGAAGATCCATCCTATCGGCGCCGCTGCATTGGGGACGCAAGGGACAAACGGCTTTCTCAAGAGGCTGTGGATGTGGTTTTCCCTGACGGTCTCGTTTTTGTTATGGGGGCACGGTGAGCGGCCGGTGAGGCCTTTAGGTTTCGGCGTGCTCTTGATCTTTTTTTCCAGCATGGTTTATTGGCATGGGCCGTTACTGAGGGGCGGCGTGCCGTTTGAACCGACATTTTCCGACGCTTTTTATTTCAGCATGGTCACGTTTACGACCGTCGGTTACGGCGATATCACGGCTGCCGGTTGCTGCCGCCCGATGGCGGTCTTTGAGATATTTTGTACCTTGATCGTCGCGCCGCTTTTCATGATCGCGTTGACCCGCAAATATCTGAGGGTATAGGTAAAATGAATCCGTATTTACTCCTTATCTTTGTTGTCTTTTTGGCGGTTGGCAGCATTGTTATTTTCAACAGGCTTGTCCGGGGCAGGATCCATGTGCAGGAAGGGTGGAGCGGGATCGATGTCCAGCTCAAGAGGCGCCATGACCTTATCCCTAATTTTGTAGAGACGGTCAAGGGATATATGGGCTATGAACGCGCCGTCCTCGAAAAGGTCACGCAGCTCCGTTCCCAGGCCGGACAGGCGACCGGCGTCAAAGAAAGGGCCTCTTTGGAGAACGATATCACGCGGGCCCTCAAGACCATCTTTGCGGTCGTCGAAGCCTATCCCGACTTGAAGGCCAGCCAGCATTTTTTGGAACTCCAGAAAAGCCTTGCCGAAGTAGAGAACGAGATCCAGCTTGCCCGCCGTTATTACAACGGGACCGTGCGCAACTACAACATTCTCATCGAGACGTTTCCGGGCAATCTGTATGCTTCTGTTTTCCGTTTCAAAGCGGCGGATTTTTTTGAAATAGAATCGTCGGTGGATCGCGCCGTGCCCGAAGTGAAGTTGTAGCGCGGCGTTTGTTGGTTTTCGGCAACCGGAGTTTTCGGCCGTGAAAAAAACATTCTGGACGATCCTGGCGCTGTGCGCGTGGTTCCTGTGTCCCCGGGCTTCCTTTGCCCGCGACGCAGAGCGCATTGTTTCCTATCATAGCGATATCCGGGTGAATGAAGATGCCACGATGGACGTCGTCGAGACGATCCGGGTGCGCGCCGAGGGCGAAAAGATCCGCCACGGCATTTACCGGGATTTTCCGACGAAATACAGGGACCGCCTGGGCAATCGTTATATCGTCGATTTTGAGACCCTTGATGTCCTCAGGGACGGTCAACCCGAAGGTTACCATTTCGCGCCCCTCACGAACGGCACGCGTATCTATTTCGGCAAGAGTGATGTCTTGTTGTCCCGAGGGGTCTACACGTATGCCTTTCGTTACCGGACAAGCCGGCAGATCGGATTTTTTAAAGACCACGACGAACTCTATTGGAATGTCACAGGGAACGGCTGGGAATTTCCTATAGAAGAAGCCAGCGCTACGATCAACCTTCCTGCAGGCGCCGCAGACAAAATCAGCGAGATGACGGCGTATACAGGCCCCCAGGGCGCCCGGGGGCAGGATTTCCGGGTTGTGCGCGGCGGCAAAGACGTCGCCATCATGACGACACGCCCTTTGGCCGCCGGCGAGGGTTTGACGATCGTCGTCTCGTGGCCCAAGGGTTTTGTCCGCGAACCATCGTTCTCGCAGAAGATCGGCGTCTTTCTCCTGAATAATTTCGCCGTTGCCTATTGTGTCGCAGGGTTTTTTCTTATCTTTTTCTATTATATGGTCGTCTGGTTCCGGTTTGGCCGGGACCCCCAAAAAGGGACGATCATTCCTTTATACGCCCCTCCGTGCAGCCTTTCTCCGGCCGCAATCCGGTGTATCTTTAAGATGGGATATGATCACAAGGCTTTTACCGCCGCTGTCGTCGATATGGCGGTCAAGGGGGCCATCAGGATCGAAGAGAATGCCGGGGCGTATTCTTTGGTTAGAACAGGGGCGATCCTGTCTTCGTTAAGCCCGGATGAGTCCGCCGCAGCAACTAAACTCTTTGCGGGCGGTTCCACGGTAGCATTGGGAAACGAGAACTACATGACCGTCCAGTCCGCGGTCAGGGACCTGACGCATTCGCTAAGGAACAGCTTTGAAAAGGTCTATTTTTTGACCAACAGTCATTTTTTCGTCTTCGGCCTGGTCCTGTCGTTCCTTTTTTTCTTTGGGGCGTTTTTTCTTATGTTTTTCAATCCGTGGATCAATTTTCCCATCGTTCTGCTCACCATTTTCATCAATATCCTTTTTTATCGCCTCTTGAAGGCGCCGACGCGCCTGGGCAGAAAGGTGATCGACCAGATCGAGGGTTTTCGCATGTATCTGTCGGTCGCCGAAAAAGACAGGCTCAATATCCTGAATCCGCCTGAAAAAACGCCCCAGCTTTTTGAGAAATATCTGCCTTATGCGTTGGCGCTGGATGTCGAGGTGGAATGGGCCGAGCAATTTGCGGATGTCTTCCGGCGCCTCCATGAGACGCAAACAGTCTATGTGCCGGTATGGTATGCCGGTGCAGGCTGGAGCGAGCGGGGAATTGCCGGTTTTACGTCGCATCTGTCGAGTTCTTTTTCTCATGCCGTCGTCGCTTCTTCGACGCCACCCGGATCGAGTTCCGGCGGTTACAGCGGCGGCGGCGGCGGTTTTTCCGGCGGCGGTGGCGGGGGAGGCGGCGGTGGCGGCTGGTAATGTCCACACAAGGATTTCCATACATCAGAATATTTAAAAGGAGGCCCAAGATGAGACGGGTTGTCTATGCTGCGGTTCTTTTTTTGATCTTTTCTTTAGCATCGCCATGGACTGCGCAAGCCGCGACGAGCACGGCCTCTGCGGATCAGGCAAAACAAGAGTCGAAAAAGCCCCTGTCCAAGATCGATATTAAAAAGATCACTTTGGAAGCGGCAGAAAAAGGCGTCGTGCCGTCCGGCCGTCCATTGATAGTCCTCGTTGAAGTCAAGGCATCAGAAGATTTTTCCGGTCCATTTGTCGTTAATCTGGAATTGAAAAAAGGACAGGAGAAGCAGAAATTCACAGAGGGTATCGAAAAACTGAAGCAGGGGTCCAATGCGTTCAAGTGGGACCTGACCAGCAAGCCCGCAGATGACAGTTATACGGTTTCTGTAGAGATTATCAATGAAACCCTTAAACTTAAGGACAAATCCTCAAAGACGTTCCGCGTAGGTGAGAAGAAGACAACAGCGTCCGGCTCTCAGACGACAAAAGCAGAGGAAGCAGCAACGGAGACGCAAGGGCAAGCGGCAAAGCCTCAAGAGACAGCGACAACAGATAAGACACAGTTAAAAAGCCCCCTTCCCAAGATAGACATTAAGAAAATAACTTTAGAAGCTGAAGAAAAGGGCGCGGTGCCTTCGGGTTTCCCATTAATGGTTTCAGTCGAGGTAAAGGCCTCAGAAAATTTCGCAGGGCCGTTTGCCGTGAACCTGGAATTGAAAAAGGGCACGGAGAAACAGAAGTTTGCCAAAAGTATTGAAAGCTTAAAGCAGGGCTCCAATTCCTTCAAATGGGACTTGACCAATAAGCCTGAAGACGGCTCTTACACATTGACTGTGGAGATCATCAATGAGACGCTGAAGCTTAAGGATAAATCCTCAAGGACATTCCGCGTAGGTGAAAAGAAGACAACAGCATCCGGCTCTCAGACGACAAAGGCACAGACGACACAGACACAAACGACAGTGACTCAGGGCACGGCGTCAAAAACCGCTACTACCCAAACCACAAAGTCCAAGACAACAAAGTCTTCCGGTGGAGATGATAACGTTGTCCAGGTGAAATTGAGCGATCTGACAGGCGAAAGCGACAAAGATAAGAAAAAGAAGGATGATAAGAAAGAAGATGAGAACAAGCCCAGTGTCAGCTATGGCTTGGTGGGTGACGACGAAGAGGACAAGCCGGTGGGCGACATCACGACCAGCGGCGCCAATGTGAAAGAGGTCAGTTTGTTCGATATCAAGTTCAAGGGGCAGTTCACGGAAACCTCGCCCGGTGTTTATAAAGCCACGGGGACCATCCGGCCCGATTGGTCTTTTGATATATCCCTGGGGGGCGCCGGCACGATCACCATCGATACCAAGAACAAAAGGATCGACGGGGTCGGTTATATCGAGATCCCCATTTATGGAAAAGTAGCGCAGATACAGAGCCTTATCGTAGAGGACAATCCGCTCCAGATCAAATTCAAAGGCGTCCTTGACCAGACCCTCAAGATCCCCGGCATCAGCACAGACGTTCAGTTCTTGAAGGGTCTTCTGGATTTTGAAGTTTCCAGATCGAGGATCGCCGCCACGGCGACCGGCGGATTTGTTTTAAATTTTTCCGTCAAAGGGTCGGGCGTGCTTGAGGTTGAGATCGCCAGCGGGGGCGGCAGTTTCTCGTCCGCCATTCCCCCCAAGGGATTCAATGTCACCGGCAAGATGACGGTGGAGGTCCCGCTCCCGGGACCCGTTCCGCCCGTTAAAGTGGATCTTGAAGGGACAGCGACGTTGACGAAACAGGGCCTTTCCGGAACCGGGAAGGCTTCTATTTTCAGTATTATCGATATCGCCAAGGGCGACGTCGATATCCAGACCAAAGGTGTGATGGTCTTTAAGACACAGACCGGTATGTTTATCGGCAAGGTGATCGAGATGAATCTGTTGGGCCAGCAGATGAACCTCGATATCCCGTCGGTAAAATTGACGTCTGCGCTTTCCCAGGACATGTCTATCCTCAACGGCATGTTGAAGATCCCGGGGGTTGTCAAAGGCGATCTGACCATCGACGGCAAACAAAAGACCATCAGCGTTTCAGGCAAGGCAGGGTTTTCCATCATGCCTTTTACGGGGGATGCCTTGGGTTTCGGCATTAAGAATTTTCTCGTCAAGGTGGAGCACTACGATGCGTCCAATCCTGAAGTGACCCTGCAGGGCGATCTCTATGCGTCTTTATGGACTTTTGCCGGGTTTGACGGCAAGGTGACGAATTTTGTTCTCGACGGCAAAGGGAATTTTATGTTGCCGCCGGGCCTTAAACAGCTTCTTGACCTGGAAAAGATCAGTCTTCCGATCAAGATCGACATGAAATCCGGCCAGGTCTTGGGAGAACTGGGCGGACAGGTCGCCGGCCTTGCCATCAAACACTTCCCGCTGGAAGGCCCTGAGATCCTCGTGAAGAATGACGGTGTGCATCTTAAAGGTAAGATCGGCATCGCCAATGTCATCACTATTCCCTTGGGCGACCTGGTTTTTAAAAAAGATGAGTCCTGCACGACGTTGAGCGGAGATGCCGGCATCGGCCCGTTCACCCTCGCCGAAGGTAATTTCACGTTGCCGGCCGATAACAGCGCAGGGATCGGTTTTAACGGGCAGATGGGGATCCCTGGCCTGGCCAAACAAAAACTGAACGGGACGATCTATCGCGACGGAAAGCTTGAGTTTTCCAGTTTAAGCAAGATCGGTTTTATCAATGTCACCAGCATGAGCAAACTTGCTGTTTCCAAGACCGGGCTGCATGCGGATACGGCCAGGTTCAGCCTGGGGCTGGGAGGCGCCGCAGAATGCGCCTTGACTTTCAGCGGCCTGGACATGACACCTTCCAAGATCTCGGGGACGGCCACGGGTTCTTTTACCGGGGTCCTGGGGATCGGTACTTCGTTGAGCGGTACTTTTTCCTTTGACGGCCAGACCGTTGTTTTGGGCTATCCAGATGCGGTGACGCTCTGCGGCATCAGCGTGAGCGATGCGACATTGAACATCAGCTTGAAAGGAGTGACGGGTTCCGGAAAGATCTCGGCGGCCGGAAAGAGCACGACCGTAAGCATCACCATCGAGAACGGCATCATGAGATTGAAAGGCCCGGCGGGCGAATTGATCGCCGAGGGAATGCGTATTGCCGACCAGCTGGCGGATACGACCATGCAGATCGCTTCCGATGAGAAAGAAACCATTGAAGAGGACGCCGGCGATACCATGGAAAATCTTTCACGCATGACCGAGCCGTGGATCAAGGACATGCTTGTCGTGGTCCGCGCGGCCAAGGGTGTCTATCATGCGATCGAAAAGGTCGTTGTCGACGAGATCCTTGCGCGCGTGAAGACCGCCCTGGACAATCTTAAGGAAGTTGTCGATGTCGCCGTTGCCGCCGCCAAAAAAGCCATTGACGCGGCCGTTGACGGCGTTTGCGACGGTATCATTGCTTTGATAGACGGCGTAAAAAGTATTTTTAGCGGCGTAGAATCTGTGTTGCCTGCCGAGTATCTGGACGCGTACAGGACTGCGAAGAATAAGGTCATTGAGAAAGCCGCTGTTTTAAGGGAAAAGGTCGTTCTTTTCAGGAATGACACCAAGGGCGCGTTATACGGCCTGACGAGCGGCATTACGGATGTTTACCAGGGTGCGATAGATATGGTGACGAGCCAGGCCAATAGCGCCGCATCGAGCATCAAGAAACAGGCTGAGCCCGTCATTAACGAGATCGACCAGCTTTTGACGGAAGTGGGGCAGGAAATTAAGGCGGCCAAAAATGCCGTCGGTGACGAAGCCACGCGGCATTATGACCTTGCCAAACAGAAAGCCAACCTGGTGAAAGAAAAGGCCAACAGTATCATCGATAAGTATAAAAACAAGATTACGGACCTGGTGTCGCCGTATATCAAGACGATCACGGATAAGTTGACGCCTTACGTCGATCAGGTGGCCAAGAAGAGGGACGAGGCCATCGCCAAAGGCATCGAAGGCCTGACAACGGCCAAGAAGACCCTGGATCCGTATATTCAGCCGTTTGAGGATGCGGTCAAGGAAGTCAAGGATTTCTTGAGCGGTGTCGGCGGGGCTGCTTATCAAAAGTTCCTTGAGGGTATCGGGGCCGCAGGGGATGCGTTGAATAGGGGTTTGGGCGTTGCCGGCGCGGGTCTGGTCAAAGCCACAGACTTATTGGGCGATGGCGTCGTTGCGGCGTCAGACGCAGCCGCCAAGGCCTCTCAGGCCGCGCATAATGCGGCAGAAGCGGTTGCAGGTGCAGCCTCGGATGCAGCCGGAGCGGTTGCCAACGGTGCTTCCGTAGCCATCAACTATGCCCAAAACGCAGGCTCTAATGCCGTCAACGTGACTGTCAACGCAGCCAATCAGGCTGCGCAGGCGGCAGGCAGCGCTTATAACAGCGCTACATCCGCGGCATCCTCGGCCGCCAGCCAGGCTTATTCGACAGCATCCCAAACGTATAATAATGCCCAGCAGCAGGCGAGCAGCACTATCAATAACGTGGTCAGCCATTTGCCTTCAGTTACTCCTTCAAACTTTGCTACGGGGGCGCCCGTGAATATCTCCCAACTGCAGAGTGCTTCTTCGGTTGTCTCTTCGCAGGTCTCCGGGATTATCAATACGTTGAGCGGCTACGGCTCTTCGGCATACAGTACGGCATCCTCGGCCGCCAGCCAAGTCGGTTCGGCCATCTCCAGCGGCGCTTCCAGTGTCGCCAGCGGACTTTCGTCCGGGTGGAAGTCTGCTTCCGGGAAAGTGGCTGGTCTTTTAGGCATCGGCAGCAGCGGGTCATCGACGCCGCCTCCTCCTGACTATACGGCGCCGACGATCACCAATGTCTCTGCTACGTCGACAACCAACAGTATCACGGTGACATGGACGACTTCCACGAGCGCCAGAACTATGCTGATGTACAAGACACAGCCGGATGTAAATCCTCAAGGGGGGACTGCCGATGGGCAGATGTTTGCTTCCATCCATAATGGGGACGCTTATCCCGAGACGACCAATCATAGCATCACCGTCAACAACCTGAATCCGGGCACCACATATTATTACATTGTTTACTCTTATCGTATGGTTTCAGGCAATCCCAGCAATGTGGCCAAACAGGGCGTTTATTCCATAACGACGCTGCCGACGACGGCCATTATCGGCGGCAAAGTCAAGGATGCCCAGGGTAACGCCGTTGCCGGGGCGAAAATATATGTAGATAACGGAACGACACCTGCGGCGACTTCAGGGGCCGGCGGCGACTATGCCGTTGAAGTCAACCCGGGGGCGCGTACCGTTACTGTCAAGAAGGATAATTATCTCGCTTCTACGGCCACATGCTCCGGTCTTGTGGCCGGCCAGATACAGCCTGTGGATTTCACCTTGGCTGACGCCCGTATTTTTGTTTCGGGCGTAGTTAAAGACGCTTCTTCGAATTCCGGGATCGCTTCGGCTACTGTCAATATTCTCGGCTTGCCGACGACAATATCTGTTTCGACGGATGCCAACGGCGCGTTTACGGTAGTTCTGGGTACGTCCGGCGCCTCGCTGCAGGTCAGTCTCATGGCAGCCAAGACGGGATACACGCCCTATACATCGGGTTCGATGACGCTGGCACCTGGCGCCAAGGTGCAGAATATCGAGATCAAACTGGCGCATGTGCCTCCCGCTGTCACCTCGTACGGCGTCGACGTGGGATGGGTCACCACAAATACAGCGACGGTCTTTTTTGATACACAGTCGCCCTGTTCTTCTTTCGTGCAATTTGGGCCGCAATCAAGCGCGAATTATCTTTATCAGACGCCGATACAATCAAACAAGAGCTCATTTTCTTTTGAGTTGACCGGCTTGAATCCGGGCACAGCCTATAAGTTCAAAGTCGTGCTCCAGGATGGTTTCGGCAATACGGTCGTAGCCAACGAATCATTTTTCTATACATCGCAGCCCAGCATAACCCTCAATGCGGCGGTGGACCATATCACGGGCAATAGCGCAAAACTGAATATCGATTCTACGCCGAAGACATTACAGCACCAGGTTGTCCTGAGGGATATGACGACGAACACCCAGATCTTGAATCAGAACGTGGGTGTCCTGACATCGCCGGTATCGCTGGACCTGTCGAACCTGACGGATGGACACAGCTACAAGGTTGACCTGACCAGCTTGCTTCTGGCGAACGGCACGTCGGGTCAGGCGGTCAAATCGGCATCCAAAAGCGTTACCTTTGTGACGCCCGTCTTGAGCGATTTCGAGATCAGGAGTTTTGACGTCCAGCCGGATACTGTTAAGAGGGGGGTAACGAGCACTGTCAACGTCTCGGCCTCTGTCAGGGTCAACCATGCGGTCGGCAATGCCGTCTTGAAAGTTTATTCCGGCAACCAGGAGATCTATTCGCAGAATCTGAATGCTTTGTCTGTCGGAGATGTGCAGCTGGCTTTGCCTTTGGCCGCCGGCAGCGTCCCGGGCATTGATAATGTGGCTATCAAATTGAAATTATCAGCCGGTTCTCTTCAGGATTCCAAGACGAAGACGATCCGCATAGAAAGTCCGAGGCCGACGGGATCAAGCCAGCCCAAGAAATCGGGCGCTCACGCGACCGCTATTTGATCTGTCAGGATAAAACAGAGAACGTCGTACAGGAGGGATGTTTATGCGCAGATCCATGTTCGTTTTTCTTTCGGCCTGTGTCGCCGCCGGTGTCTTGGGCGGCGGGTGCGGCAAGAGAGAGGGTGATGAGCCCACCAAGTATACATCGCAGGAGGGGTTGGCAAGATTGACGAAGCAGGCCCAGGAGACATCCGGCCGCCGCAGCCAGGCTACAGGCGGAACTTCTGTCAACCCAGCATTTTTGGTTTCCAGCGGGCTTTCCGCTAAAGACCCCACGGCCCAGGACCTTGACCGTGTCGTCAGGCCGGTGCTGAAAAGCGTCTTCGGGGACGCCAAGCTTATTGCCGAATCGTCGGGGCCCGAGACGAGGAAGGATGGAGAGGTCATCGAGAACCGTCTCACGTATGCGGTGAAACGTGTCCTGGCGGGGAAGGATGGCGAAGCATTGCATGCAGCATTGCGCGCCGCCCATTTCAGCACAAGCCCAAGGCTGGGAAGCAAGCCGACCATCATCAAGACCTTTGCGACCATGTCGTTCTTTAAGACAACATCAAGGAGAAGTTACTCTTTGGTGTTCAATATTGACGCAAAAAAACAGCAACTTGTGGTAGAATCGTATCAATTGGGTTCCAAATACGATCGCCTTATGTGAAACCGTGCGTCTAGTTATTAACAGAAGGAGGACAAATGACGTCGAAGACGAAAGACCTTGGGAAGACCTCAACGGGCATCGAGGCGAATGTCGCCGGGTTGTTGAGCTATGTCTTGGGCTGGGTGACGGGGCTCATCTTCTTTCTTATCGAGAAAGACAATAAATTCGTCAAGTTTCATGCCATGCAATCGATGATCGTTTTCGGCGCCTTGTTTGTGGCCCAGATAGGGGTCGGCATGCTGCTGGGGGCGTTCATCATGATGCGTCTGGTTTTTTTCATTCCTCTTTTTTCTTTGTTGAATACGCTGATCATCCTGGTTGCCCTGATCCTGTGGGTCATTCTCATGGTCAAGGCCTATCAGGGAGAAAAATTCAAACTGCCGGTCGCCGGCGATATCGCAGAGAAGCATATCTAATAGCTCCGCCGAGGAATTGTTATTGAAGGAGAAGAGATGAAGAGACTTACAGCGGCCACCATTGTTTTTTTGGCTTTGTTGTTCGGATACCCTTGCGCCGGGGTATTTGCGCAGGAAGCGGCGGATGACACGCAGGCCTCCCAGGGGACCGAGACGTCCAAGGCGTCGTTCTTTGACAATATCTCCGACTGGTATGCCACTTTAGGCAAGACAGCCGAGGAGAAAGAAAAGGTCCTGCAGGAACGCCGGGACAAGAGGGCCGAGGACCAGACAACGAAGGCGTGCGAAGAAGCCAAGGCCAAGGCGCAGTCGGCCGCCCAGGATGTGAAAGCAAGGGCCGCCGAGGGTGTGGCGACAGCCAAGGAAAAGGCCGCGACGCTTAAAGAGCAGGCCAAGGTGAAGGCGGAAGAAAAGGCAGCCGCGCTTAAGGGCCAGGCGCAGCAGAAGATCGATGAAGCCAAAGGTAAGGCCGCCCAGGAAGCAGAGGCGTGCAAGACGAAGCTTAAAGGCGAGCTGAATTCCTCTCTCGATAAAGCAAAGGATTTGCTTGGGAATTGGTGAGGGGCCCGCGAGGGTGGTTTCCGCGTCTTCAGTTTACAAGGCCATGATCGCGCCTGCGGTCATGGCCTTTTTGTTTGAAGGAAGAGATATCCGTTATATAATAAGAAGCTAGTCGAGGAGGCTTTCGATGTATCCGAAGCACAACGTGTTGACGTGGGCCGGGATCGTGTTGATCTTGTCTGCGGGATTGATCCATGTGCTTGACGCGCCGGACAGCTTTGAAGATGCGGCGTATAAGGGTTGGCTTTTTTATCTTAACGGCGCAGGGGCGCTCGCCGCGGCTGTCGGTATTTTGCGACAGAGCCGCTGGGGCTGGAACCTTGGCTTTGTGATCGCGGCATGCTCCATCGCCGGCTATGTCGTCAGCCGCACGCTGGGATTGCCTTTTATCCCGGCCGAACCCGACGCATGGCTGGAACCTCTGGGCGTCGCTTCATTGGCGGTGGAAGGTTTATTCGTGATATTGTTTATCCGGGCCAGGTGTTTCTTCAAAAAATAACCGTATGCCTCAAGATCCCATCTGCGGAATGGACGTCAAAGAAGACAAGGCCATCTCATTGAGACGAGACGGCCTTATTTATTATTTTTGCAGCGAGCATTGCAAGGAAAAATTCCTGGAGTCGGGCGGCGGACAAAAAACTGCGCAATCCTCCAAGGCCGGCGGATACACCTGTCCGATGCATCCGGATATCAGGCGTGACAAGCCTGGAGATTGCCCGAAGTGCGGGATGAGCCTGGAGCCTGTGGTGTCTGCGGGGCCGGGCCGCCAAGAAGATGGGGAGCTTCGGTCGTTGTCCTTGAAATTCCGGATAGGGTTGGCGTGTGCCCTGCCTGTTCTTATCTTGACCGCTGGAGACATGATCCCGGCCGCAAGGCTGCCGATTCCTTACGCCGTTTCTTCCTGGGTCCAATTTTTCTTCGCGACGCTGGTTGTTATCTGGGCCGGGGGATTTCTTTTTATCAGGGCCTGGCGGTCTCTTGTTCACAAAAGCCCGAACATGTTCACACTGATCGCGCTGGGCGTCGGGGCGGCTTATGGCTACAGCGCCGCGGCTGTCTTGTGTCCCCAGGCTTTCCCGCAAATATTAAGGAAAGCGGGTCCGATCGGCCTCTATTTTGAGGCCGCCGTCGTCATTACGGTTTTGGTCATCCTGGGGCAGTACCTGGAGGCCAGAGCACGCAGCCGGACAGGCACAGCCATCAAGGCGCTCATGGACCTCGCGGCAAAGAATGCCCACCGTGTGCGCAACGGTATCGAAGAGGATGTCCCGGCGGAGGCGGTCGGCAAGGGGGATGTTTTAAGGGTGCGCCCGGGCGAAAAGGTCCCGTTCGACGGCGTCGTGATCGAGGGCCGCAGTGCCGTGGATGAGTCTATGATCACCGGCGAGCCCATGGCTGTCCAAAAGAAAACAGGCGACAAGGTCGTAGGGGCGACGGTCAACCAGACGGGGACATTCCTGATGCGGGCCGAGAAGATCGGTTCTGAAACCGTTCTGGCGCAGATCGTCCACATGGTTTCCGAAGCCCAGAGGAGCCGCGCGCCTATCCAGAAGATCGCCGACAGGATATCCGGGTATTTTGTCCCGTCTGTCATGGGGATTTCTCTGGCGACTTTTATCGTATGGTTTTTATCGGGACCGGAGCCGAGGTTGGCCTATGCTTTGGTCAATGCCATCGCCGTTTTGATCGTTGCCTGTCCGTGTGCCTTGGGGTTGGCGACACCGATGTCTGTCATGGTGGGTATCGGCCGCGGCGCCCATGCGGGCATCCTGATCAAAAATGCGGAAGCTATCGAGAAGGCAGAAAAGATCACGCATGTTCTGACGGACAAGACCGGGACGCTGACAGAGGGCAGACCTCGTGTGATCACGGCCATCGCGGCCCCAGGGATAGACCAGAGGCAATTTTTAAGTTTGGTCGTTTCTCTTGAACAGAACAGCGAGCACCCCTTGGCCCGGTCTATTGTTGATTTTGCCAACGAACAGGATATTCGGCCGCAAGGCGTTGAGAATTTTGAATCGGTGACGGGCGGCGGGATCAAGGGAAGTGTCGGCGGCGCATCCGTCCTCGTCGGCAAACAGAAATTCATCGAGGCATCCAGGATCAACATTCCTTTGGCTGTCGCACAGCAGGCCCTTGATCTGGAAAACCGGGCCCAGACCGTTGTCTGGGCTGCAATCGATGGGCGATTGGCCGGGATCCTGGGGATCGCGGACCCGGTCAAAGCGACAACGCCCGGGGCCATAGGGCAACTGCACAGGATGGGGCTCAAGGTCATCATGTTGACCGGCGACAATCGCAGGACCGCCGAAGTGATCGCCGGGCAGTTGGGTCTCGACGGTTTTCAGGCGGAGCTCGAACCTAAAGCCAAACAAGAGATCGTGAAGGCGTGGAAGGCAAAGGGCGCTGTCGTGATGATGGCCGGCGACGGCATCAATGATGCACCGGCGCTGGCCCAGGCGGACGTAGGGGTGGCCATGGGCACGGGAACGGACGTAGCCATCGAAAGCGCGGCCGTCACGCTTGTTAAGGGAGATTTGAACGGCATTGTCAGGACCTTGCATTTGAGCAGGGGGGTCATGAGGAATATCCGTCAGAACCTTTTTTTCGCTTTCGTGTATAATATGCTTGGCGTGCCCATTGCCGCAGGGGTCCTTTATCCGTTTTTCGGCCTGCTCCTGAGCCCTATGATCGCAGGGGCGGCCATGAGCTTCAGTTCGGTCTCCGTGATCGGCAATGCATTGAGGCTGCACAGGATAAAATTATAAAAAGCGTCATGTGTTCTTCTAACGGCCGATATTTTTTCTTTAAGGGAGGTAAAAGATGAAACGGATCCTGTTGTTGTCCGTCTGCTGCGTTGTTGTTTTGGGGGCGTTGGGACGCATCCTGTTTTATGAACATGCCAAGAACACAAAACTTCAGGAGATGCGGGAAGAGCTGATGGCGATTGCCGCTAAGTCTTCGCCGTCCATTGACGCTTCCGCTCTGGCCCGGATTCCTCTGACGATGGAGGGCGACAAGACCCCGGAATACAAAGAACTCTATGATACGCTGCGGGAGATCAAAGAGGCTTACCCAGTAGTTAAATACGCGTATATCTTGACCACGACGGATCAGCCGGGGATCATGCAATTTGTCGTGGATGCCGACCCTTTGCCGGAGATCGTCACTGCCAGGAGCCAGAGGTCTTTTCCCGGCGACAAGTACGATGTACGCCACCTTACTGAGATAAGGAATGCTTTCAGCATGGTCTGCGCCGACAGGAATATCAATGCAGACGCCTGGGGTGTCACGCTTTCGGGCTACGCGCCGATCAATGGCCCCGGCGGAAAAGCCGTTGCGATCCTCTGCATCGATATGGACGCCAGCAGCGTGTATGCCTATCAAAATGCCGTCAGGCCCATCATTTCTCTTTTGTGGGCCCTGGCCGCGGCCGCTGTCATCGTTATCATCGGGGACCTGGTCTTGAGAAGAAAGAAAGCCGCTTCCGCAGGTCCGCCGCAGAAGCCGTGAACTCTGCAGAGGCGTAAGATCGGCCAAAACATGGGCTTGTAGGGATATTGTGAAATATATCTTGACACGACGGGAAATTCTGCTAATATATTTTCCGTAGTGAACAAAGATTAGAAATCTCAGGACCGCAAGGGGGTGGGATAACTAACCTTGCGGTTTTTTTGTAGTGTCATTGTTATGCCCGTTAGAGCATGAGCATCTAGCAGCTAACAAGCGATGCGGATATCTAATGGGTTGTTGCTATAATCAAACAAGAAAAGGAGGTAGCAAGCAATGGCAAAAGGAGTCGTAAAGTGGTTCAGTAACCAGAAGGGTTATGGATTCATCACCCCCGAGAACGGCAAGGATGTCTTCGTGCATCACACCGCGATCAAGGGCGAAGGTTACAAGTCTTTGGACGAAGGTCAGCAGGTTGAGTTCGATATCGAACAAGGCCCCAAGGGCGAGCAGGCGGTTAACGTCGTCAAGCTATAACCTAAAAAATCCAGCAGGGCCCGGCATCTTCTGATTGCCGGGCCCTATTTTGTCTACAGGCAGTCCCCGCGTCAATAAGCTTGAGCATGAGCGGGCCAAGAGGAGGTCGCAAGATGCATACGGGAAAGGTAAAGAAATTAGTTCGTGATAGAGGATTCGGTTTTATCAGCGATACCGACGGCAGCGAGGTTTTTTTCCATCAGAGCAGCCTTGTCGATGCCAAGTTTGACGGCTTGAGCGATGGCGCTGAGGTGGAATTCGACGTTGAAAAAACGCCCAAAGGGCCGCGTGCGATCAACGTGCGCATTAAGGCATAAGAGATGAAGATCGTTTTTATCGAGCCGCGCGCCTCAGAGGCGAATGTCTACAGCAAGATCCGTATGCCTCTTTTGGGCCCTGTCTATTTAGGTGCCATCCTGAAGGCCAGGGGACATGAGGTCGAGGTCTATAATGAGGATATCCTTGCGCCGGATTATGAACATCTGGATGCAGACCTCGTTGGGATCTCTATTTTGACCTCGACGGCCCGTCGCGGCTACGAAATCGCCAAAAAATTCCCCAGGCAGAAGGTGATCATGGGAGGTGTTCATGCCAGCCTTCTGCCTGAGGAATCGCTTTTGTATGCCAGGCAGGTGGTGGTCGGCGAGGCTGAAGGCGTTATTGCCGATGTCGTCGAGGGCCGCAGGTCCGAGCCGATCGTCCAGGGCAGCCCGGTCGAAAACTTGGACGCGCTGCCCTATCCCGACTTTTCTTTGATCAAAGGATTTTCGTCGTCCCCGATTGTTTTGCCTGTTTCGACGTCCAGGGGATGCCCGTTTGACTGCAGTTTTTGTTCTGTCACCAAGATGTTCGGCCGCGCCTATCGTTTCCGCAGCCCTGAGAACGTCATCGGGGAGCTTGAGTCTCGCAATTCAAAGCAGTTCTTTTTCTGCGACGACAATTTTACGGCCAAACCCAGCCGGACCCGTCTCTTATTGCACCAGCTTGTGAAGCACAAGTTCAATCACTGGATTTGTCAGGTGCGTTGTGATGCGGCCAAGGACAAAGATCTGTTGAACCTGATGGCCGATGCGGGGTGCCGTGTCGTTTGCATCGGCTTTGAGTCCGTCAATCCCCAAACACTCAAAGCTTACAAGAAAAAACAGACTTTGGAAGATATCGTGGAAGCCATCCGTTCCTTCCACAGGAAGCATATCAAGATCCACGGCATGTTCGTTTTGGGAGGGGAAGACGACGGCAGAAGCTCTGTCTGGGAAACTCTGAAGTTTGCCGTCAAACAGAGGATCGACACGATCCAGATGATGATCCTGACCCCGTTTCCCGGGACAAAGGTTTATGAGGACCTCCAGGCGCAGAACAGGATCTTTACCAAAGACTGGAACCTCTATGACGGTCAGCATGTCGTTTTCAATCCGAAATTATTGTCGGCCAGGGAACTGCAGGTGAACGTCGTCCGGGCATACGCAAAATTTTATTCTCTCTACAAGTCGTTCGTTCTATTCCTGGGCCTGCGTTTCAGGAATGCCATGTTCCGTTTCATGGGCTATCTGATCATTAAAGAGTGGAAACGGAATAACCGTAAGATGTCGTGGATATCGTCCATCGCGCCGTCCCGGATGAAAGGTCTGACATGAAGAAGATCAAGGTCTCGCATAGAGGCCGCAAGTGCAAACATCCGGGCTGCAAGATCACCCTCAGCGTCTATAATCACGATTGCTTTTGCTACGTGCATCAGAATAAGGCGGATATGCAGGCAGACGCAAAATACCGCAGCATGTCGGTCTGAAACGGGCGCGGTCTTGACAAACACGGTTTTGAGGTGATATTCTGAAATTACATATGAAACATAGTGGCGACGTTTGAAGGGATAAATCCGCCACTCTAAAAACACACGGCGCTTATATGGTATTGCGCCGGTGTTCGGCTTTCTGCCGAAATAAAAACCTTCATCGGGTCTGTGCGCCCGGTGAAGGTTTTTTGTTTGCTTTGAAGTCCCTGCCGGGCATAGAAGGACGAGGTATCGGATGGCACTCCTTATCAGGAAAACGCCTGACACGACAGAGAAGCTGGAGATCCTTTCCCAGGATTCCCGGTATGATCTGGCTTGCGCCTGCGCGACACGCGACGACGAACATCGCCGCAGGTCCAAAGACGACAAGTGGGTTTATCCTGTGGTCCTTCCCAACGGCGGCTCAACCTATCTTTTCAAGACGCTTCTTTCCAATGTCTGCGTCAACAATTGCAAGTATTGCCCTTTGAGGGTCGGCTCGGACGCCAGACGCTGCGGCCTTGCTCCCGAAGAATTGACGCGGGTGTTTTTGAACTATTACCGCGCCCGTCGGGTTTCGGGCCTATTTTTGAGCAGCGCCGTCAGCGACAGCCCGGACGCGACCATGGAGCGTATCAACCGCACGGCCCTGATCCTGCGCAGGATGCATTTCCGCGGCTACATCCACCTGAAGATCATTCCCGGCGCCTCCGACGCGGCGATCCGTCAAAGCATCGCCTTGGCGAGCGCTGTTTCTTTGAACATCGAGGCCCCGGGGGAGGAATATTTCAAACAACTCAGCACCACCAAGAATTATACCCGTGATATCATCCGGCCTTTGCAGCTTATCAGCCGTCTGACGGCCAAGGGCTCTGTTTTCAACAGGGTCAAGCAGACGACGCAGTTTGTAGTGGGCGCCTCTAACGAAACAGACAAAGACATTATGCAGAGTGCATGGAAATTATACAAAGAATCGGGTTTGGACCGCATCTACTTCAGCGCTTACCAGCGCGGCGCCGGCGCGCCTGACCTGCCCGGCGAACGTTCGCGGGAGACCAACAGCGACTTATTGATGCGCGAACATCGCCTTTACCAGGTGGACTGGCTCATCCGTAAATACGGATTCCGCGTCGATGAGATCCCGCTGGAGGCGGGGGGCCGTTTGTCTTTGATGTGCGATCCCAAGGAGATGTGGGCCAAGGCGCACCCGGAATTTTTTCCCGTCAACGTCAACAGGGACGCTGAGGGCCGCCTTCTGCGGGTGCCCGGCCTGGGCCAGGTGATGGTCGAACGTATCCTGGCCGCCAGAAACAGCGGCATCCGCATCCGTTCTCTCGCAGACCTCGGCAAAGAAACCAAGGTCCTCGCCAAAGCTAAAAACTACGTGATATTTTAATGAGGGCATGACTTACGGAACCGTCGCCTTGCTCTTGGTGACGTAAGTCATCTGCCCGAATTTTGAGCACCGAAACATTCCACCCGGCGAAATCCCGCCGGAGGCGGGGAAATCCGCCAGCGGCCGCTACCAGAGCGTTATCGGCCGTCCGCCGAAGAAGTGGTGGCTGACGCACCGGTGACGGATGACTCATGGAGGGCATGGCTTCGTCTGCCTTTGGTCCTGACCGAAGGCCGAGGCCAAGGTAGGCAAGGTGCGGTTTCCCCGGGCAGATTCTTTGCTTTCTACGTTCGTCAGGGTATAATAGGGGCATGAAGATTTTTGTCATTCCTATCGGGACGGTCCGGGGTGGCGTCTTCGGCGCTCTCAAGCGCAGCCTGGCGCAGGTGTTTTCTGCAGACGTTGAGATGACGGCCAGGAGGCCGATCACGGAAGAGGCCTATGATTTTCAAAGGCGCCAGTATTATGCCAATGCCATCCTGGATGATCTTGACGACGAGTTCATTATCGACAAAAAAGAAGAAAGGGTTCTGGGTATCCTCGATGCCGACATGCATACAGACCCTATGAATTTTATTTTTGGCCTCGCCAACCACAGGACCGCCTGCTGTTTGGTTTCGCTGGCGCGCCTGAGGCCCGAGTTTTACGGACAAAAACAGGACAGGGAATTGTTCCATTCCAGGGTCGTCAAGGAAGCGATACACGAACTTGGGCACACCTTCCGGCTCGGTCATTGCCGCAACCGGCACTGCGCCATGTATTTTTCAGATTCCGTGACTGACACCGACGCCAAAAAAGCCGGCTTTTGTCCTGTTTGCAGGAAGAAATTCTCGTCGGAGCAGACTTAAGGCTGCATCTTAACAATGGCAAAAATAAAATTAGACCTGCATGATATTTTTAATAAGGGAGAGGCGATCGATGCCGAACTCCGCCGGGTCATGGATGAGGCCCTGAGCAAGAGGATTTCCTTGCTGGAGATCATCACTGGCAAGGGGAGCGGGGAGCTGAAAAAACGCGTCCTACGCTTCCTGGACCAGCCGGGAACAAGGCAGCTTTACCACCGGGTCGAGAAAGACGACAAAAATTTCGGCCGTATCTTCGTGCACTTCAAGCCCATGTCTCATCGCAAGAAAATAGGGTTATACGGATATCCGCCGCCGGCCGGCAGATGAAGCTTTTCAAGAGGGACGGTTTGCTGTCGCGCGAGGAATAATCGTTTGACATCGCTGTCAAAGAGCGATATAAGAAGCGTAGGTAACTATAAATTTTTCAATGGGTTGCAACGGTTTTTGAGAGTATGGATACCGTATCCCTGGAGAAAAGGCCAAGAGCGTTTTAGCGCGTTCTTGGTTTTTTCATAGGCGGTTGGGCGCGTATATCGGAGGAGGGCCCGTGGATAAAATGGAAGAAGGGCAATTGAGGAGCACCCTGCGGCAGAAGACCAAGCAGGAGCTTCAGGACATCTGGGTCGAGAACAAGCGGCATGAGTGGCCTGAGGGCGCTTTCAATATCATCAAGGAGGAATTGATCGCCAAGGGAGTCAAGCCGCCGGCGCAGAAGAATCCCGAAGAGTCGATGCTCAAGGGCCGCGATTATCGCAAGGATGTGGGGCAGCCGTTTTTTGCGGTCACGCCGAAAAAGCTGATTGTCATGGCCTTTTTTACATGGGGCTTTTATGAGATCTACTGGTTTTACAGGAACTGGAAGTTCTTGAAGGAAAAACACGATTTCAAGGTGAGTCCTTTGGCCAGAGGCATCTTTGGCCCGTTTTTTTGTTACAGCCTTTTTAAGATTGTCAGGGAATACAGCGAGCAACACCAGCTCAAGACCGGCATAAAGGAAGGTGTCCTGGCGACGTGCTACATTCTTATGATCATCACGTATAAATTGCCCAGCCCCTTTGACCTGATCTCGTCGTTTTCTTTTATTCCGCTTCTAACCGTCCAGAGAAGCATCAATAACCTCGGCCAGCGATTGTCGCCGCAAACCCGGGTGGACAGCCGGTTCAACGGATGGAATATTTTCGGCATTGTCATCGGTTCACTTTTGTGGGTCCTTGTTATCTTGGGGATCATGTTTCCGGAAACGGGAAAATAAGCCGTTCATCAGGACAAGCATGGAAGAGAGAAGAAGCTGCGTTAGGGTCGGATTAAGCGTAACGGTTAAATGGAGGACGTCCGAGGATTCTGCGGCAAACAGGCCGCAGAAGAAAGCCCTGTCGAGAAATATCTCCGTCGTCGGGATCTGCCTGGTCTTGCGGGAACCCGTGGGTATTGGAGGGGCGTTAGAGCTGGAATTCGCGCTGCCGGGCGGCAGCGTCATCCGTGCCCGCGGTAAGGTGGTATGGCTGGGCAAATTCGATGCCAAGGAAGAGAAGCACGCAAGCGGTACCGGCGCTTTCAATGTGGCCGGCATCAGGTTTCTGGACATCAGCGAAGAGGACAGAAAAGAGATCGCTGATCTTATTATTCATCGTCTGAGCCGGGGGCAGCAGCCGTTACATGAAAACGAGGAATAGAGGGACTGTTTTTGTCAGATACCCGTATGGCATTTTGCTGTTTGCGGCGGGATGCCTCTTTTGTATTTTTGTCTTGGCGGATGCCGCGCAGGCCCAGTCAACGCTGGAATATACGGCCCTTACCGGGGCCGTGACCGCGGCCGCCGCAGCCAAAAAAGAGAAGCCGAAAGATCCCGGAGACGAAGAGGAAGGGGCGGGTCAGGGCAGCACGGCTGCAGATGTGGCTGGCCAGGCCATTGCCAAGATCTACGGGGAGAGCAGTGAAGTCCTTTCAACCAAAGGCGCCGCGCTCTTGGGCCAGCTCGGCGGCCCTTCGCAGACGCAGGAAGCGACGGCGGCCGCGCAGGACGCCCCGAGGACGGCAGAGCCCAGGATGATCGAATTTGAAGACCAGGATGGGCCGCCGGCAGGCGAGAAGAAGGGCGTTGCCGACGTGCCCGCCGGCCATGGGCTGAGGATCTATCTCAAGGACGGCCACGTCGTCGAGGGCGAGTTGTTGGAAGAAAAAGGGGACCATTACCGGATCCAGACCGGCGGCCTGGGCCTGACATATTTCAAAGACGAGATCCAAAAAACTGAGAAATTCTAAAGGAAGACATGGGGAGACCTATGGAACAGTGCCATGTGTGCGGGAGCCATAGAAAAGTGTGCGCGGCCTGCGGGGCGGAGCTGCACAAACGTTTCGACGATTTTATCGTCCGGGCCGAGATCATCTACGCGATCTTCATGGCCTGGGGATATGCGGCTTCGGCCGAGGCCGTGATCCGGGCCAAAAACTGGGCCACATTGCCGCTTTTGGTCATCAGCACTTTCGTTTTGATCAGGTTCTTTTTTGCTCCGACCAGGAACCTGTATTCGGCGGCCCTGGTTGCCGAAAAACATAAGAAATGGCATTGGGTTGTCTTTGTCCTCGATTTCCCTTTGCTCTTGCTTCATTCCTTTGCCTATTACTCGATGTGTCTGGCCATCGCCGGCAGTGAGGAGAATGCCTACAGGTTCTTTGAATGGTTCGTCTGTTTGTTATCGGCGAACGTCGTCTGGCTTTTGACGATCGCCTTCAGGATGAGGCTGTTTAAAAAGCGCGCCCATTACTGGACGTTCGTTAAGTGGTGCGTTAACAATTCTGTTTCCATCGTTCTGTTTTTTGTCGTGTTTGTGGCGTTCAGCGGGACACCAGTGGCGTTCTTCGACTTGTTTTTTTCTAAAGACGTTCCCATGGTCATCAGCGCATCCGGCGCCGCATTCTGGGTCTTCTTCGGGATCGCCTTATTGAACTGCATTACAGACGTCGTTTTGACGGCATCGGATTATCTGGGGTTTGACAATTAGGGTCTTTGAGGAGGAACATCGTGAGAATCATCAGAACTTTTGCGGTCGCTCTGGGCATTATTTTCCTTCTTGTCATCGTTCTTTCCTGTTCGACGTTTGCGATCATCAAACACCTGAAGATCAAAGACCTGGTCGAGCAGGAGATCGAACAGCAGCTGGGCATCAACGTCACGATACAGAAACTGACTTACTCGCCGCTTTTGACCCATGTTTGTGCCGAGGGGGTCACCATCTACAATCCCCCCGGATTCGACGAGAAAGAACTGGCCTATATCAACGCGATCCATCTCGTCTGGGACCTGGGCGGCGTCATCACTCAAAAGAAACCGCATATTTATCTTTTGGCCGTTGACCTTGAACGGCTCTCCATCATCAAGAACCGCGAGGGCAAGGTGAATATCAAGGAATTGGTTCCGATCAGGGACCCGGACGCCGTCGACAAAGACAGGACGCCCTTCTTTTTCGACGTTCTTGTTCTGAGCATCGGGACGGTCAATTATACGGAATATACGCCTTCCGGTAAAAAAATCCATAGCTACACCATCGGCATGAAGGACGAGGCGTTCGTCAGGCTTCAGGATGAAAACGAGGTCGTCAAGCTGATCATTTTTAATGCGATCCAGAATACGGATATCGGGAAATTGATCAATCTCGCCCTCGCACCCGCCATGTCCGGCGTTTCTGATACGATCGACGCTGCCTGGGGCACGGCCAAGACCGGGGCCAAAAGCGTTATCCAGGTCGTCTCCCTGCCGTTTAAGATGATCTTAGGGAAATAAGTTTTTCCCTGTCTTCAAAATTCCCCGAAAAATCAATTGCATGATGCGCTGTGATGGAGTAGAATAAATCTAACATTTCCTACATTTCATACAAGTCATACTTGAGGAAATGATCGCTTCATTCAGTCTGCGTCAGGCGGCTGTCTGCAAGTCCATATATTTGTTGATAAAAAAGGAGTAGCTCATGAGTCATGAAATGCATCCAAAGGTCTACGGGACCGTAACCCTGGGCGCCAAGGGGCAGGTGGTCATTCCCGTTGAGCTGCGCAAAAAGCTCAGTCTTCGCGCGAATGACAAGATGGTCGTTCTCTCGAAGGGCAAGGGCATGATCGGCCTGGTTCCCGTCGAGGAATTCAGCCGCTTTTTGTCTGAAATATCCAGGTTACGTGAATCTTTTGAGGCCGGATTGAAATAACACGATGAAGCCGAGTTTGTTTTTCTCCATAGTTCTTGCCGTTGTTGCCTTATGCCGTCCTGCCTGGGCGGCTGAGACGCTGACATGGGAGGATTGCGTCAAAGAGGCGGCCAAGAACAATCCCGACCTGATCGTGGCCGTCGAAGGCGTCAAACAGTCGACATCGGACAAGCAGATCACGGCCAGCGCGCTTTATCCGCAGGTCGCCAGCAGCGTCGGCGCCACGACGGGCAAGGCTGCCGGCGGCGGGACCGCGGACACCTATACTTACGGTGTTTCCGGTTCCCAGCTCGTGTTTGACGGTTTTAAGACCGTCTCAGACGTCAATGCCGCCAAGCAGAACATTCAGGCGTCCAAGGAGAACTACCGCTTTGTTTCATCCGATGTCCGCCAGAGCCTGCGCAGCGCCTTCATTGACCTTCTTTATGCCCAGACGCTTGTCGGCGTGACGGAAGATATCATCAGTATCCGCAAGTCCAATCTCGTCCTGATCTCTTTGAGATACCAGTCCGGCCTGGAACATAAGGGGGCGCTTTTGACGGCCGAAGCCAATCTTGCCCAGGCAAAATTTGAGCTGGAACAGGCCAAGAGGGACGTGACCGTGGCGCAGTGGCAGTTGACCAAAGCCATGGGCCGGACGGATTTTGCGGCCATTGAGGCGAAGGGCGATTTCGATGTCAGGGAATCCCAGGAACAAGAACCTGATTTTCAGGCGATCGCGGCAAAGCACCCATCTTTACAGAAGACGGTGGCCGAGAAGAATGCGGCCGTCTTCGGCGTCAAGTCCGCTAAAGAAAACTTTTTTCCTGTTGTGTCGGCCGATACGAGCATCGGTAAATCGAGCGCCCACTGGCCGCCCCAGTCGAATACCTGGAGCGTGGGCCTGGGGTTGTCTTTGCCGTTGTTCGAAGGGGGCCTGAAGACTGCCGAGCTCAATAAGGCCAAGTCGCTTCTGACAGCGGCCCAGGCCACGGAGCGCAGCACCAAGGACAGTGTCCTGGTGACCCTTGAACAGACATGGGCGCTCTTAAAGGACGCGGTGGAGAACGTGAACGTCAAACAGAAATTTTTGACCGCGACCGAGGAACGCTCCAAGATCGCCCAAGCCCAATATTCGATCGGCCTGATGTCTTATGACAACTGGACGATCATCGAAGATGACCTGGTGTCGGCGAAGAAAAACCTCTTAAACGCCCAGGCCGCTGCCCTGCTGGCGGAGGCCAATTGGATCCTGGCGAAAGGAGAGACCCTGGAACATGAAAAATAATCTGCGCAAGATCGGTATCGGGCTATTGGTGGTTGCAGGTCTTATTATTGTTTTGAAGGCGACGGTCTTCAAGGGGGGCGGGACGCAAGGGGAGATCACACAGATCGTCAAGCCTGCGGTCGGGACGATTTACACGACGATCTCGACGACAGGGACTGTCCTTCCCAAGAACCGTCTGGAGATCAAGCCGCCGGTGAACGGCCGCATCGAGAAAGTCTTGGTCAAAGAGGGCGAGAAGGTCAAGGTGGGACAGATCCTTGCCTGGATGAGCTCGACCGAGCGCGCCGCGCTCCTGGATAATGCCCGCGGCCAGGGAGAGGAGACATTGAAGTATTGGGAGGATGCTTATAAACCCATTCCTTTGTCGGCGCCTATCGATGGGGAAGTGATCGTGGCGACGACCCAGCCCGGCCAGACCGTGACAACCACCGATGCGGTCGTCGTCCTGTCGGATAAGCTGATCGTCCGCGCGCAGGTGGATGAAACGGATATCGGCAAGATCAAGCTTGGACAAGAGGCTACAATCAGTCTTGACGCGTATCCTGATATCGCTATTAAGGCCAAGGTGGACCATATTTATTATGAATCCGAGACATCCAACAACGTGACCATATATAAAGTGGACCTTGTTCCCGATGAGGTGCCGGCATTCTTCCGTTCCGGCATGAACGCAACCGTGGATTTTAAGGCGGAAGCCAGGGAGAATGCCCTGCTCGTACCGGTCGGCGCCGTGCACAAAGAGAACAACGAAAGTTATGTTATTGTGAAAGAGGAAGGCGCCACGAACCCGGTCAAGCGCGCTGTGAAGCTGGGGATCACCGATGACAAGAACTATGAGGTCCTCTCCGGAGTAACGGCCGAAGATACATTGCTGATTACGTCGACGAAATACGTCCTGCCTACGACGAGCACGGGCAGCAATCCGTTTTTGCCCAAGATGTCCAGCTCAAAGAAAGACAAGGGGGGCCCGCCGTAAGGATGATTGAGACAAAGAACCTATACAAGACCTATCAAATGGGCGATGTCAAGGTAGAGGCCTTGCGGGACGTGTCCCTCAGGATCGCCGCGGGGGAGTTTGTCGCCATCATGGGGGCTTCGGGATCGGGCAAATCCACGATGATGCATGTCCTGGGATTATTGGACCGTCCGGATTCCGGCGAGTATTTTTTGGGGGGCGAAGACGTCACAAAACTCACCGACAAGGAATTGGCCCTGGTGAGGAACCAGTTGGTCGGTTTCGTCTTTCAGCAATTTCATTTGTTGCCGAGAATGACTGCCTTGGAAAATGCAGAGCTTCCCTTGATCTATGCCGGTAAGAGGCATCTCAAAGAAAGGGCTGAGAAAGAGCTCGAAGGCGTCGGCCTCAAAGACAGGATGCTCCACCGGCCCAATGAAATGTCCGGCGGCCAGCAGCAGAGGGTGGCGATCGCCCGGAGCCTGGTCTGCGACCCGCCGATTATCTTTGCGGACGAGCCTACGGGAAATCTTGATTCAAAGAGCAAAGAAGAAATTATGGCCATCCTGAAAGAGCTCAACAAAAAAGGCAAGACCATCGTTATTGTCACTCACGAGAATGAGATCGCGGTGCACGCCAAGCGGGTCATCATGATGCGCGACGGCCAGATCATTTCCGATAAGGCCGTTTCCAAAGAGACAACAGCTCCGAAAGCCGGCTCTTTGAGGCCTGAAAATCCCGTCAGGGATATTTTGTCTGCGTCCGGCAGCAGGGTCAAGGGGGGCATGGAATTCCTGGATTATCTCAAGCAGGCGGTTTCCGCGATGCTGTCGCACAAGATGCGGGCGTTTCTGTCTATTTTGGGCATCCTCATCGGCGTCGCCGCGGTGATCGCCATGCTGGCGATCGGCCAGGGATCGAAAGAATCCATCGAGAAACAGCTGGCGTCTTTGGGTTCCAACCTTCTTGTCATCAGTCCCGGCGCCACAAGGTCGGGGGGCGTGGCATTCCAGGCCGGGACGACGACGCGCTTTACCTTCCAGGACGTCGAAGCGATCAGTAAGCTCACCGATTCCGTCAAGAGGGTCAGCCCTTCGGTAAAATCCAGGGCGCAGATCGTCTATGCGAACAAGAATTGGAATACCCAGGTAGAAGGCGTCGCTGTCGATTATGCGGAGTTGCGTTCGTGCGTTCCGACCATCGGGAGGTTTTTCACCCAGGAAGAAGTCAAGATGAGGAACAAGGTGGCCCTTCTCGGGACGACGGTCGTCAGAGAGCTTTTCGGGGACGCCAACCCTATCGGCGAGACCGTTAAGATCAATCTGATCAATTTCAAGGTCATCGGTATCCTGCCTGCCAAGGGCTCGTCCGGGCCCATGGACCAGGACGACACGGTGCTGATCCCCATCACGACGGCCATGTATCGGGTCCTCGGCAAGCAATATATCGACTCGATCTATGTGGAAGCCAGCAGCGCGGACACGATCAATACCGCCGAGGAAGAGATCGATAAGCTGATCATCAAACAGCACCGCCTGATCACCAAAGACCAGCAGGAATCATTCCACATCCGCAATATGGCCGATATCAAGAAAACGCTTGAGTCCACGACGGAGACCATGTCTCTTTTGCTCGGCGCGATAGCGGCCATTTCGCTTCTGGTGGGCGGCATAGGCATTATGAATATCATGCTTGTGTCCGTCACCGAACGCACGCGCGAGATCGGCTTGCGCAAGGCCATCGGCGCCAATAACAAGGACATCCTGGTGCAGTTCCTGATCGAAGCGGTTTTGATGTCGATCATCGGCGGCCTTTCCGGCATCCTTTTGGGCAGCGGGATCGCCATGCTCGTGGTCGTCATTGCCGGCTGGAGCGTCAGGGTTTCCACCTATTCCATCATTCTGGCCACGACGTTTTCTCTGGCTGTCGGCATTATCTTCGGCCTCTGGCCCGCCCAAAAAGCCTCGGAACTCGACCCCATCGAAGCCCTGCGATACGAGTAACGCCCTGCGTTTTCATCCTCTCATTACTTCCGTAATGCCTTGCAACGTAGCGGGAAGCGCAACATGTTCTGTTGCGAAAAATTCATCTTTGAGGTAAGATAGACGAAATAACCTCCTAAGGAAAAATAATATGAAGATCGTTGTGATAGGCACAAGAGGGTTCCCGAATATCCGGGGAAAGGTCGAATCCCATTGCGAGAACCTCTATCCGCGCCTGGCCGCAAAAGGGTGCGAGGTTGTTGTTTTCACACGCCAGCCTTACGTGATCGAGCCCCAAAAGGAGTATAGGGGGGTTTCCCTGGTCCCGATCGACTGCCCGACAAATCCCTATTTCGAGGCCCTCGTCCATACGCTGAAGGGTATTTTTGCCGCGCGCAAGTTAAAGCCGGACCTCGTTCATTTTCACGGCATAGGGCCGGCATTATGCCTTCCTTTGGCGCGCATCTTCGGTATCAAGGCCGTTATGACGCATCACGGCCAGGATTACCAGAGCATGAAGTGGGGGAGGATCGCCAGGATGTTCTTAAGGGCCGGAGAATTCCTGGGGTGCAAGTTCGCCAACGAAGTCATCGCCGTTTCCGGCTCGATCGGCGCGGATATCCGCAAGCATTTCGGCAGGACGGCAGTGGTCATTCCTTATGGCGTTACGGTGCCGCAGGTTTTCCCGGGAGAAACGACTTTGACGCATTTTGCCCTGGCCGAACGAAAGTATATTCTTTGCGTAGGCAGATTTGTCCCGGAAAAGGGGTTCCATCATGTGATCGATGCCTTTGCGAGGTTCCAGTCTGCGAACGCCTCTGCCGTCTATCAGGAGTGGAAGCTTGTGATCGTCGGCTGGGCCGAACACGATACGCCTTACAGCCAGGCGCTGACAAAGAAGGCCAGGGAGAACAAGAATGTGGTCCTGGCGGGGTATCTTTCCGGCGCGCGTCTCTGGGAATTATATGCCCACGCCGGGCTTTTTATCCTTCCTTCTTATTATGAAGGCCTGCCGCTGTCCCTGCTTGAGGCCATGAGCTATGGAGTTTCCTGCCTGGCTTCGGATATTCCGGCCAATCAGGAGCTTGGATTGTCCGAGGACAGATACTTTAAGCCGTGGGATGCGGTGACCCTTATCCACAAGATCAAGGAATTCGTCGATAAGCCTATGCCGCAGGAAGCAAGGGATACGCAAGCCAGACAGATATTGGAGCGCTATCATTGGGATAAGGCCGCGGACGAGACTTTTCATATCTATGAGAGAGTTTTGAAAGCAAATTGACGATAAAAATCGAGTTTTGTCAGGGGAAGAACTCGTTGATTTGTTTTAAGTTCTGTTTGCGGGCGCGTTTTTCATCCGGAAAAATAAATAAAAAAAATCTTTACAAAAGTGTTTAGTATGGTATAATTTCGAACACTGACTCGCAGGGCCCAGAAAACAAGAACAGGCGCCTATCTGCGGTCGCAAACAGGTTGTCGGGGGTTTCCCTTTGTCGCACCAGACAGACAACAATTTTCCTTCCGAGGCATATCATCTTTGGTTTTCACCCGTCGGAAAATCATCTTTAAGAATAGATAGAGGAACATTAAATAAGGAGAGACATATGAAGCTCAGGCTGATCGTATGGGTGTTGTTGTTCGTTTTTATGCTTTCAGGGGTGTCTTTTGCCGCCATCAACGTGGATAACCCCACGGGCACAGTAAAGATCATGATGCCCGATGGAAAGCAGATCGTCGTCAAGCCGGGTGAAGAGATGCCGACTATTCCCGATGGTTCTGTGATCACCATCATGGACGGCAGCGCTGTTGTTAGCACCACAGGCAAGTCTACGGCGTCGGTGCTCATAGGCGCTTATACTCTGCAGATCAGAGAGACTTCCAAGGTCAATCTTCGCCTGAATCCGGACGGCACAGTTGATTCCACCATTATCCTGGGCGAGGCCGTCGTAACAAGGAAGCCTGAGGCTTTCAGATTCCCTCGGACGCCGAACGCCGAACAATTGGAAGGTGGCCGCGGAGAAATCCTCAGTCCTTCAGCTTAAACAGTTCTTAAAAAGCCCTTAAAGGGAGAATCTCATGAAGTTCTTAAAAAGGTTGATTTTGATGCAGGCCGTTGTATTCCTTCTGGCCGGCCAGGCCCATGCCAGTATCTGGCAGACCCAGATCCTGACGCAGGAGTTTCAGCCTGAAGGTATTGTCCTGGGCAAAGAGCTCAACAAAGAGAACGCCATACGCGTCGGGCAGGCAAGGCTCAGGGGATCGTTGACAGTTTCTCAGGGCTATGATGATAACATCTATCTCTCCCCCGATGATAAAAAAGCGGACTTGATCAACGAGATCAACCCGAGAGTATTCATGGACCTGCCGTTCGGCATCGACGAACGCCATAATTTTCAGATTCTCTATAACGCCAGGTTGGGCAGCTATCTTAATTATTCCAAAAACAACTATCAGGACCAGGATGTTACCAGCTTGCTTAACTTCCGGCTTCCTTTCGGGTATCTTGCTTTCAGGGATTTCTTTAATAAGACGTCGGACAGGGCAGGCACGGAATTCACCACTTTGCTCAGGCGTACGGAAAATACAGGAGAGGTATTTTTAGGGACAGAGTTCAACAAACTGGCGAATGAAGTCGCCTTTGGCCATTTTTCCAGGCATTTTAACGCCCTGGACCTTAATAATTACAATTATACCGAAGACGTCGGCACGGACACGTTATACTACCAGCTTTTCCCCAAGACAAAGGCCCTGGTGGAATACAACTACGCCGTCATCGATTATACAAAAGATAATTCCCGCGACGGGCATTTTAACCAGATAAGGGCAGGTTTTAAAGGCGACCTCACGGGCAAGACGATCGGTGTTGCGAAATTCGGCTACCAGAACAGGGAATATAACGATGCCGGCGAAGAAGGCTTTAATCATTTTGTAGCAGAAATAGGCACATATACCAAGTTCAGCGACCGCACCCAATTGAGGCTGACGTTCTGGGATACAGCCATCGAATCCATTTATGAGAACAATAACTATTACAATAATAATTCCCTGCAGATGGAGTTGGAACAGCGCCTGGCGCGTAATTACACGCTGATCTGTAACTTGGGCATCGACAGGAACCTTTATCCGGAAGTCAGCCCTACGGCGAACAAAAAGCGCCGCGATACCATCCTTAATGCCGGCTTGGCCCTGGAATATCAGGCCAAAGAGTGGATCAAGGCAAGGGTGGGCTACGGCTTTGCCAAAGACTTCTCAAACATAGATACTCAGGATTATACGGACAATCAGGTGACGGTGAGTGTTACCTTGATGATATAGCCCCGCCATTACGTTTCCTATGCCCAAGCACCCTATATTAAAAACGGCGATAGCTTTTTTGTTTGTTTTGTCGATGTCCTGCGGGCTTTTTGCCGAAGAGGAAAAGGCTTATCGCATCGGCCCGGAGAACCTTCTGCAGATCGACGTGCATTACGGCAAGGACAGCCTGATCTCCCAGAAGGTGCGCGTTTCTTCCAAAAACCTTATCACATTCCCTCTTGTTGGAGAAGTCGATGTGGAGGGCCTTACCGTATCGGAGCTTGAGAACAAGCTCTACACCCTTCTTGAAAAAGACTATCTTGTCAATCCGCAGGTGAGCGTCGTCATCGAGGAATACAGCACAGTGACGGTGATCGGGGAAGTAAAAAAACCGGGCGCGTATCCCATCAAGGGCAAGTTGACGGTCGTCGAGGCGATATCGCTTGCCGAGGGTTTCACCAAGATCGCCTCTCCCAATCGCGCCAAGATCGTGCGCACCAACGATGACGGCACAAAGAAGGAAATTCCGGTCAGGCTGAGCGACATCATCAACGGCAAAAAACAGAAAAACAATATCTACCTTCAGGCGGGCGACGTGCTTGTCGTTCCGGAAAGCTTATTCTAAAATGTTCAATCCCTCTGCTGAAAACGAGCCGTTCCACAAGGAAGATGCCATCATCGAGATCGACCTCCATGAGGTGATCGCCAAGCTCAAAAAGCACCACAGGCTGATCCTCAATTTTGTTTATGTGTGTGTCGGCGTCGCGTTTTTGTATTCATTGATCGCGCGGCCTGTCTATAAATCCACAGCCCGTATCCTCGTCGAAAACAAGGCCCCGCGCATCACCAAGGTGGACGATCAGGTTTTTACCGACTACGAAGACCGCGCCAACTATTACAATTCGCAGATCGAGGTCTTGAAGAGCCGGTCTGTCGGGCAGTTGGCTTATGATGCGCTCGGCGGATATCAACCCTGGGGCAGTTTGCGCGGCAGGGGCAGGGATTCGGGAAAGCTAAGCAAGGATGAACGCATAGGCCGCCTATTGAAGCATATCAAGGTGAGCCCTGTGCGTATGACCCAGATCATTGAGATCAGCGCCGAAGACGTGGATTCTGTGCTCGCGGCAGAGATCGTCAACAACTGGGTCAATGCGTATATTGTATTTTCTTCGATGGACCAGCTTATCCAGCGCAAGAGCGAGCTGGAAACGGAGATCGACCAGAACTTGAAATATGTGAAGGAAAAACACCCTATTATCCAGGGTCTGCGCTCGGAAATCGAAGCCATCGATGCCAAGATCAAAGGCGAGAGACAGAAGAGCTTCAATGCCAGTGTCAAAGTCCTGGATTCCGGCCAGGTGGCAAAATCGCCGGTTCGGCCAAAGCTTGTGTTTAACCTGGTCCTGGCGTTGTTTTTAGGCGGTTTTTCCGGAGTGGCATTCGTCTTTCTCCTGGAAAACATTGACCAGAGCATAAAGAACCCGTCGGACATCGAGAATTTTCTGCATATGCCGTGCCTGGCGGCTGTGCCGCCCTATCAGCCGGAGAAAGACGCGAAAGATTCGTTCCCTGTTGCTCTTGTTTCTGCCAAAGACAGCCGCTCGATCCTGGCCGAGAGGTTCAGGAGTTTGAGGACAGGGATCATTTACAGCAATCCTGATTTAAGCAAGAAGGTCCTTTTGGTTACCAGCGCCGGGCCATCCGAAGGCAAGACAACGTCTGCCGTCAACCTGGCCACTGCTTTTGCAAAATTCGAAGGCAGGGTCATTCTTGTCGAGGGCGATTTGCGCAAGCCGGCCCTGCATACGGTTTTCAACAAGCCCTGCGAGAACGGCCTGACAGAGCTTTTGGCCAGCGAGCACATGGATTTCAGGAAATACACCAAAGACACGGGTGTCGCCAACCTCGATTTTATCTCCTGCGGCGCCATTGCCTTGAACCCGGCGGAGCTGTTGGGGTCAAAGAAGCTGGGGCTGTTGATCGAGGAGCTCTCCAAGCATTATGACAGGATCATTTTTGACGCTCCGCCTGTTTTGGCGGCTACGGACGCCGTCGTCCTTTCCACAAAGGTCGATGCCGCCATCCTCGTCTGCAAGGCCGGCCTGACGCACAGGCAGGCCGCCATCAGGTCGGCGAAACTTGTCCATTCCGTGCATGCCAGGATCCTCGGCAGTGTCTTGAATATGGCGAAGCTGGAGGATTCCAAGGAATACGCGTATTACAATTATTACCTGCAGAATGCTCAGAAGGTATAGCGATGCCTTGTTTATCGCGTTATTGATATTCCTGCCTCTGGCGTTGGGCTCGGTGCATCCGTGGTCCATCACGCTGTTTTCGACCGCCGCAGTCATCTTATTCAACTCCGCAGTTTTCCACCCCGATTTCAGTTTCAAAAAACTCTTCTCTATTCCCGTCGTGGTCATGAGCGTTGTCTTTGCCGGATACGTAATTTTCCAGCTTGTCCCTTTACCGCCGGCCATCCTCAAGGCGCTTTCGTTCAACACATTTAAATTTTACTCCGATTTTTCCCTCACATACCCGTGGCTAAATTCCTGGCGCTCCATCAGCGTCTATCCGTGGCTGACCATATCGGAATTTATCAAGATCATCGCCTGCGGCCTCGTATTCCTATATATCCTTTTCAGGGCGTCGCAGGGTAACGGCCGCAAGACCACTGACTTGGAACACAATACGCTCGTTTACCTGAAACTCGGCTGTCTGACAGGGGTCCTGGCGATCCTTCTGCATAGCCTGGTTGATTTTAACCTGCACATCACAGCCAATGCGTTTTATTTCACGGTGTTATTTGGTTTGGCTGTTGTGATCGACAGGGAAGGGGGCGGGGTCGATGCCGCCTTTATTCAGAAAACGGTTAACGCCATTATTTTTATCGGTTTTTTTATAGCCTTGTTCGGTATCGCGCATAAGTTGAGCGGCAACGCCAAGATCTACTGGGTGATAGAAAAAGACGGTGGACACTTTGGGCCCTATGTTAATTACGACCATTATGCCGGATTCATGGGCATGTGTTCGAGCCTTGCTTTGGCGTCTTTTATGGCCAAGGTGCGTTATTCATCCCTTTTCAGGCTCAAAGGCCTGAAAGACAAGTTGATGTGGTTCTCTACACAGGAGGCCAGCAGTGCCCTGCGCCAGTTTCTATGCGCGGCGGTGATGATCGGCTCCATATTTTATTCTTCCAGCCGCGGCGGGATCCTGAGCTTCGTCATGGCGGTGTTTGTTTTCTATTTTCTCATCATCATCCGGACCAGAAAAAGCCGCCGGGGAAGACTTATGTTCTTTTTTATCCTGATCGTTCTATTGAGCGGGGTATTCACCTTCTGGATAGGCCCTGATGAGACTTTTGAGAGATTCTATCAATTGAACAGTGCCATCCGCTCCGTTATTCATGAATCTTCAGTCTTGAGCGAAATAAGGCCGCAAATGTGGCAGGACACGAAAAATATCATCAAGGATTTTCCTCTGACGGGCACGGGTTTCGGGACGTTCCAGAGCATCTTTCCCAAATACCGCACCCATGAATGGGGAGAAAAGTCTTTGCTCTATGCGCACTGTGATTATCTCCAGCTTGTGTCTGAAACAGGCATTGTTGGCTTGTTTTTTATTGCGGCGTTTTGGATATATTTTGTCCGCTTGTATGCGTCGGCCTTGCGTAAATTAAGGTAAATACATGAAGCTTAAGATTACAATGCTCGTTTTAAGCGTGTTTTACTGCGGTTATCTTCTGGTCTTATTGGCGGCAAGCCACTATGAGTCGAGCGTTCTTAACCCCCTTGATTCGCAATATTATTATAAGAAGGGGCTGTTTGAGAAAGCCATAGAAACTGAACCCTCAAGGGCGGAATATCATATGGGTTACGCCTTGGACCTTGCCGGGAAAAACCCGGCACCCGATTATTTTACTCTTCGTCTCGTCCTCTCCCAGATCAAACAAGCGGTTGAGCTTAAGCCTTTCAGTAAGGCGTATCAAGAGGTTTACGCTACCTACGCGCCATTAGCAGCAGCCCTTACAAATAATACTTATTAAATCTATTTTAAAACCAAAACCTTGACGATTGAAAAAGATATGTTATACTTTTTTACCTTGTCTTGAATTGTGATAAATCGTGTTAAACAGCATTTACCCCGTTAGAAAGCGAGCTTTCTAACGGGGCCAGCCCCCACAACATATGGAAAAAAAACTGCTTTTGACCAAAGAGGCCGCGAATATCCTACGCGTAAGCGAGGAATACCTGCGTTCCCTGATAAGGGACAAGAGGATTGCCGCTTACAAAGAGGGCCGCCGCGGCGGCTACCGTATCCCTGCGCAGGAGATAGACAGGTATATCCGTCGTCGTTACAAGGGCATATAAAAATGAATTGTTCGGATTCTTGCCTATGTAATAACAAGAGTTTATGCTCGATTGGAGCGATGGATTTTGACGCATGCCGTAGATAATCAGATTGGGTGGGAGTTGAGGAATTCAAAAGATAAAATGACTTCTTTGAAAAAAAACTTCTCTTGGACTCTAGTCGGCAATGCAATCTATGCAGGTTGTCAATGGGGGATGTTGGTTGTTCTTGCTAAGCTCGGTAGTCCGCAAGTCGTAGGGCAGTTTGCCCTGGCCTCCGCGATCATTACGCCTGTAATCATGATCACGAACATGCAATTGCGTGGAGTCCAGGCGACTGACGCAAAAAAAGAATATTTTTTTTCCGATTATATGGCTGTAAGGATTGCATCAACGGTCGTAGCCCTCTCCATAGTATTATTAATTCTTTGCGTAGGGCATTTTAAAAAAATTGTATTTTTGGCAACACTTGTTCTTGCTTTGGCCAAATCGGTCGAGTCTTTAAGCGATGTCTTTTATGGTTTATTTCAACAACACGAGAAGATGTCTGTTATTGCAAAATCTATGATTATCAAAGGGGTACTTTCCGTCGTAGTTTTAGGCTCTGTATTTTATTTCTCATTAAGCCTCCCCTGGTCGTTGTTTGGTCTTTTGTGCGCATGGATGGTGGTGCTGGCTCTTTATGATTGGCAGATGGGGCGGCGTTTATTAGAGACAGTGGAAGACATTTCTCATCGTTCATTGGCTAAGTTGTCGTTTTTTTCATTCCTAGATCGCCGAACAATCCTTTTTCGCATTATCGTTCTTGCCTTTCCATTGGGGATTGTGATGGGGATTATTTCGTTGAATGCAAATATACCTAATTATGCAATTGCAAAATATCTTGGCTCAAGAGATCTTGGTATTTTTGCCGCGTTGGCATATACCACAGTCGTTGTTAATATGTTTATACAGGCGTTGGGACAGGTAGTAGTACCAAGGATGGCCCGACATTTTGCAGATAATGATATACCGGCATTCAGAGAGCTTCTTAAAAGAATGATTTTCATTAACCTCACGATTGGTTTATTGGGAGTGTTAATTATTTCTATCGGTGGCGAGAAAATATTATCCCTCATTTATACTCATGAATACGCAGCATATTCGAACCTTTTTATAGTACTCATGATATCCGCTACGCTCTCGGGTGTAGCATCTGCGTTGGGTTATGCAATGACAGCCGCCAGACAATTTAATCTGCAGGTGCCTCTTTTCTTAACGGTTCTTGTAGCAACTTTTTTGATTTCCCTTCTCTTAATTCCTTATTTTAAATTGTACGGTGCGGCAATGGCACTTATTGTATCAGCATTGATTCAGATTGTAGGTGGTGCCTTTATCGTTAGACGAGCAGTCAGGAGTAACTAGTATGAGAAAAGAAAAAAAAAGACCGATCAAGGTTTTGCATGTTATCGGTGGGTTTAACGTTGGAGGTGTTGAGACATGGTTGCTAAATGTAGCGAGAAATCTTCCCAAACCTGGTTATCAATTTGATTTTTTTGCGGTTTCTCCTAAGGAGGCTCCCCTTGAAAATGAAGTCTTCAAGTTAGGATGTAGGATTTTTAAAACAAAAAGCATTCGGCCATCTGTTCTTTCGATTTATAGTGATTTAAAAAAAGTTGTACGTGAAAATGGACCTTATGATGTGCTCCATTCTCACGTGCATTATTTTAGTGGATTTATTATGTTGGTTGGTTATATTTTGAAAATACCTGTACGCATTGTGCATGCACATACGGATACTAGGCTCAAGGAAAGTCATAGTGGTATTTGGAGGAGGGCATATGTTGAATCAATGCGCATTCTCATTCATTTTTTCGCAACAAAAGGTATAGGAGGAAGTTCTGAAACGGCGAAAGATCAATTTGGGAAAAATTGGGTCAAAGATGCTAGATGGCAAATATTGCCTTGTGGGATAGATTTTAAACGCTTTGATATCCCCAGAGATAGATTATTGCCATTATCTCTTGGCATTCCCGCTGGCGTTAAGGTAATTGGACATGTCGGTAGGTTTGAGCCAGTGAAAAATCATTTTTTTCTCATTAGAATTTTTAAAAGGCTGCTAGATCGTGGCAATGATCTTTATTTAGTATTGATAGGTGATGGGAATCTAAGAGGAGTTGTTGAAAAACAAGTTCGGCATCTAGGAATTCTTGACAGGGTTATTTTTTTAGGTCTTAGAGATGATGTGCCAAATCTTTTGCGATCAGTTGTCGATGTTTTCTTGCTTCCTTCTTTATATGAGGGGATGCCGTTGGCTTTTATTGAGGCTCAATTGGCTGGTTGTTGTTGCCTAGGAGCAGATACTTTCTCTGAAGAAGCTATCCTTGATGCCAAAAACGCAATACTATTGAATCTAGGAGAACCCCTTGATGAGTGGGTTAATAAGATAGAGGATCTTCTTTCTCATTCAAAGAAAGAAGATTCTGAAGTGCCTTTGTCTAAATATTACAATTCCAATTTTGAGTTAAAAACAAATATACGGCGATTGTTATTTTTTTATCATAACAAGGAACATCAAATATGATTATTGGAGGACGGTACATATATTATTTCTTTTTATTTTTGTTAATTTGTTTGTCGTTATTTTTTGATTTTAGAAAAAATAGTGAAAAGAAAAAGATGATTTTGTATTATCTTTTGGTTTTTGTTTTGTCGATTTTTGCCGGTACCCGAGTTGGTTGGAGTGACCAAGAAGCATATGTATGGGTTTACGATATGATTCCCCCGTTGCCAGCATTTCTATGTGGGGGGGCATTTACGCAATTTAGAATGGAATATCTTTTTGTTCTCTTTAACTCTGTCCTCAAGTGTTTTTCTGATAATCCTCTTATTATGTTTTTATCATTCGCTTTTATCACCGTAGCCTTAGACTTATACGCTTTTAAAAAATATTCACCATATTTTATTCTTACTGTCGTTTTTTTCTATGCAACACATTATTTTAGTGGGGTAATGGTGGCGATGAGAACCGGCATTGCAATGGCATTTGTTTTATTTGGGATGTCTTATTTGGTTAATAAAAATGATTTAAAATTTTTCATTGTGATTCTCGTTGCATGTTTTTTTCACATCTCTTCAATTTTTGTTCTATTCGGTTATCTATTGTATCGGTTAAAGCTTTCAACGAAAACGTTATTCTTTTTGTTGGTCGGGGCCTTTATTCTAGGTGCCTTTACGCCTATCGCAAATTTACTATTTAGTCATTTTATACAGTTCAAAGGTAGCAGTATGCTATTAGATAATGGTTTGAATTATCTTAGCGATGAAAGATTTGGTTACGCAGCGGGTGTGTTAAGGCCGACAATGTTGAAGCAACTGGTAATTTGTTTATTGTCATTGAAGTATCGGGATTTTTTAATGCAAAAATTGAAGTATTTTAATGTTTTATTTGTTTTTTATTGCGCTTCGACTATGTGGAGGTTCATTTTCAACGATATCGCATTGTTTGCTTCACGTTGTGGAATATTGTTAAGCGTAGGAGAGCCAGTGATAATTGTTTCATTGTTAATGCTATTTAAGCCTAATCAGAGGACATTGGTTGCCATTTTATTTGCTCTGTTTGCGCTTGGTTCGTTTTACTTAAATAGTATTACGTTTGGTTGTCCTCCTTATATGTCTATCTTGTTTGGTGGAACATATTGGAGAGACTGGTAATTTTGAATTAAAGGTGGAAAAATTATTCTTTGAAATTTTGACAACACAACAAACAAGAAAATAAGATACATGAAAGCCTTGCTTATTAACAGCGCGCGTTTTGTACGCACACCTGATGGTAGGGTATATTCTAATGGCCAGTTCCCATATAGTTATTGGACGCGGTATCTGAGGCATTTTGATGCGCTGGTTTTAGTTTGTCGGATGTCTAATTGTAAAGAAATTCCAAAAAAGTGGAATTTATCTTCTGGTCCGAGCGTTACATTCGTAGGAACACCAGACGATCATAATAATCCTCTGATGCAATTGCAGAGTGGACAAAAATTGCAAATTATTCGAAAGCAGATGGATAATTGTGATGCAGTTGTAATTTGTCAATCGTTGCTCGGTTGGTTGGCTGCACGAGAGGCAAAAAGCAGGGGAATTCCATGGGCAGTGGAAGTAGTATGCGATATCTGGGATGCTTATTGGAATTACGGGACGTTTCTGGGCAAGTTGTATGCGCCTATCGCCTGGCTGGATTCATCTTTTTGGATTAGACGGGCGGATTTTGCAAAGTATGTAACCCGTGAATACTTGCAAAGGCGATACCCTTGTGGGGGGGTGTCTTGTGGTGTTTCAGATGTACAGATTAATGCGGTTTCTAAGATAATTCTGGAACAACGAATTTCCAGATGGCGTACAACACAGCCAGACCTTTCAAAAACTTTTGTAGTTGGCATGATTGGTTCACTGTTTACTCGCTATAAAGGATTGCATATTGCGTTGCGTGCTTTGCGTAGGTTAGCAAATCAAGGTATAAAGCTTGAATTACGTGTTTTGGGTGATGGGAACTTAGAGGTTTGGCGTCAAGAAGCCAAAAAACTGCGAGTTATTGATTCGTTGCGTCTGGATGGATGCTTGCCGAGTGGAAATCCAGTCATGAAGTGGCTTGATGATCTGGACATCTATATTCAACCAAGTTTTCAAGAGGGATTGCCTCGGGCACTTATAGAAGCCATGAGCAGGGGGCTTCCAGCTTTGGGATCTACTTGCGGAGGTATCCCTGAATTATTACCAATGGAGTGTCTACATCGTCCTGGGGATCACAAAACATTAGCTAGGCAATTAGAAAAGATGGTCTCAGATATTTTTTGGCGTATTCAACAGGCTCAGCGGAATTTCAGCGAGGCTCAGAATTACTACGGAGAACGGGTGGATGATAGGAGAGATGCATTTTGGCAGCAATTTATAAGGTATATCAGAATAAAGAAGCGTTATCAACGACGATGAAAGACGAAATTTCCTGTTTGATTATTGGGGCATTGCCTGGTTCGCTAACCAATTTCCGCGGATCATTAATCAAAGCCATAGCTGCGAAAGGAGCTAAAGTTTACGCTGCTGCAAATGGAGGGGATGCTTATATTGAAACTAAATTGTTGGAAATGGGGGTAGAGTATTATCCGATCCGCATTAAGCGGGCCGGGGTGAATCCATTGGTCGATCTATTTACCATAGCGGATTTAATCAATTTGATGCGTCGTGTTAAACCAAGTATAGTTTTAAGTTACACAATTAAGCCGATTATTTATGGTGGATTGGCGGCAAGGATATGTGGTGTCAAAAATATATTTTCAATGATTGAGGGCCTTGGTCACGTATTTATGCCATATGAATCGCTATCTCATGCCTTGTCTTCAATTGTAGCTAGATGGTTATATCGAGTGGGGCTACTGAGTTGTAAGCGTGTTTTCTTTCTTAACCCAGACGACTTAAACCAATTCGTTCAAGAACGATATGTGTCTAAGCAGAAGGCAATATTGCTTAATGGTATTGGGGTTGATCTTCAATATTATGCAAAAGAAGAATTGCCTGAATCTTCTTGTGTTAGATTCCTTATGATTACTCGTCTCCTAAGAGATAAAGGTGTCCGAGAATACGTAGAAGCGGCTAGGATAGTGCGAACAACTTATCAAAATGCTGAATTTGTGCTCGCAGGCGACTTAGACGACAATCCTAGCTCTATAGGAAAGGAAGAACTGGATTTGTGGCAAGAAGAGGGAATAATTAATTATGTTGGGCATGTTGATGATGTGCGGCCGCTTTTTCGAAATTGTCATGTTTATGTCCTACCTTCTTTTTATCGAGAGGGGACGCCTCGCACAGTGCTTGAGGCAATGTCTTCGGGGAGAGCAATCATTACAACTGATATGCCGGGATGTAGGGAAACGATCAAAAAACCACTTACTGAGGTAACATGTAAAGCGGAGGAAGTAAACAGTTTAAAAATTGGTAGCAATGGTATCATGATATCAGTAAAGAGCGTAGGATCGTTAGTATCGGCAATATTATTCTTTCTTGAGCACACAGATCAAATTGTTGCTATGGGCAAGAAAAGCCGTGATTATGCGGAAGAACGGTATAATATTCATGAGGTAAATTCAGTAATCTTGAAAGAAATTGGTATAAAAAATTAACAATGTTTGATTCGGTCAAAAGATATCAAGATTTGTTTCAACATCTAGGCAACAAAACCATTTTGTTGGATGGTATATTGTGGATGCATTATCAAAAGATGATTGTTCCAGTAGGCCCTGTTTCTTGCGATTATACAATTCCTTCGAAAAGATGCCGAGATGCTTTATTGTGTTTTTTTAAAGAATGCATATTAATCCGAACAGGAGGAGGATTTGTTGAAACTCCTAATGCTTGGTATGCAGTGCTTTGTGATCATCCATCCGATTTGGCAAATCTTTCAGGTAATACACGAAGCAAGGTGAGGCGTGGGCTAAAAAATTGTATTGTACGCAAGATTGATGTGCCATTCATGACGAAATATGCCTGGTCAGTATTTTCTTCTGGCTTTAAGCGATATAAAAAAGATTGGCTGATGGCTTCCGAAGAACAATTTAAGAAAAATATTGATCTGACGAATGGTTTTGACGATATTGTTCATTATTGGGGAGTCTTTGAGAAAGAAACGGGTAAATTTATTGCATACGCACAAAATTATTTATATGACAAAATCGAAGTTAATTACTGGGTAATAAGGTTTCATCACGATTTTCTTAATCTTTATCCAAGTTACGCCCTTTTTTATGAAATGAATAAGTATTATTTGGGTGAAGAGAAGTTTATGTATGCGAATGCTGGTTTTCGTAGTCTTTTGCATGAAACGAATATTCAAGAATACCTTACAGAAAAGTTTCATTTTAGGAGACAACCGGTCAGATTAATAATGTATTATCGCCCCCTTGTCGATAGATGCATATTTTTAACATATCCTTGTCGTCACATGTTAGGGAAACTATATCAGCCGTTAGCTGCGCTTTATAGATTGGAAGAGATAAATCGCTCATGAAATCATTTTGATTTTTTTATTTCTTCATAGTAATGATTCCAGAACAAAAATGAATGAGAATAAAATGACCCATATTCTTTTGAAAAGAGCTCTCAAGAGTATAATGAATTATGAAATAACTTTGTCGTCTGATTATAGATTAGAAATCTGGAAGCCAAGGCTGTTTCAGGCGATGCCAACGAATTGCAGCTTAAGGATGTTTATTGTTCTGTATATTTCGTTTTTTATACCGATTTTATTGGGCAGAGATTCCTATATAATATTTATTATACGTGATGCTCTTGATTTTTCTATCAAGCATTATAGTTTCGTATTACCGAAATATTGGAAATATCCATTCATGAAAGAAAATGATTTTTATATAGGACCTGTGTGGACAGATATTGCGATAAGAAAACAGGGAATAGCCAGTTATGTACTTTCTGAGATACTTAAGAGATACTCTGGAGAAGGTGATATTTACTGGCTTACTACGAAAGAGAATTATGCATCAATTTCGCTATGCAAAAAATTTGGATTTTTTGAAATTGGTCAGGTTCACTGCTTTTTATTTGGTTATTCTTGTTTGGCTAAAACCATTTAGGGAATTTCAATGGATTTTATATCCTCGATTTCACAAGCACGCCCAGCAAGCGAATCGTTCATCTTGTCCCAAACCGAATCTGAATTTGCGCGTGACCGCAAAGCTGTGGGTGATAAGATTATTGAAAATAAAGGTCGATTTTGGCGGGAAACATTTTTAGGTTTCTATCAAGCAGTGCACTGGTTGGCAAAAATGCCGGCTACCCAAGCCATCAGGCCCACGCCGTTCTGCTGGGGTTATCGTACAACTGTGGCTGAGGTTGATGCAAAAATAGCAAATGGCACAATGCCCGTGCATCTTCTGAAGGATATTTCACAATACGATCTTGATCACCTTCCTGCTAAAAGGCGTAATGCCTTACGAAAAAGTTATAACTTAGTTGCAGTTGTCGAGTTGACTGGTCCAGCAATTCTTGATGCCAATGGCTACGATGTCTTTAGGTCTTCCCTGACGCGTACAGGCCATTCTTCAATACCGACAAAAGATATTTATCAAAAATCTCTCGCTCAACATTTCATGACTCAGAGCATAACTTTAGCTGGAATTATTGGAAATAAACTAGGTGGTTACTTAATGGGATATGCTATCGGATCAACAGCCTACATGGATTCGTTAATCCTCGCAACCGAGTATTTGTCTACACAAATAGGTACCGCCCTTGTATATGATTTTGTCCAAATATGTCGTCGTTCAAGCGGGATCCACGAAGTAGTCTATGGGTTGCATTCACGTGAAGATTCTAATCTCGTTATATTCAAGGAACGTATGGGTTTTCCGGTGGTACATATACCGTCTATTGTGCATATAGATCCTTTTATTAGCACGATGTTGCGTAGATATAAACCTCATGTTTATTACCGTTTAACGGGACGCGGATAATCATTGGTTATTATGAAACGTTTGCTTGATTTCTCTATTTCTTTTGTTGGTTTTATTGTTATTTCACCGATCCTCATGGTGACGGCTTTGCTCATCAAGGCTACTGCCGGCAGCCCCTTGTTCTACCGGCAGGAGCGTGTTGGTCTAAACGGAAAGATTTTTAAGCTATATAAATTCCGCACAATGGTTGTTGATGCAGATAAGGTTGGAACTTCGGTAACGACAAAGCACGATTCGAGGGTTACGCCTACAGGGAAGTTTTTGCGTAGGTTCAAGTTGGATGAGTTGCCTCAGTTGATCAATGTGCTGAAAGGTGATATGAGTTTTGTGGGGCCGAGGCCGGACGTTCCAGGGTTTGCGGATAGGTTGCAGGGAGAAGATAGAATTATTCTCACTGTGCGTCCGGGAATCACTGGCCCTGCTACATTAAAGTACAGGAACGAGGAGGCGCTTCTGGCGGCACAGGCAGATCCGGATAAGTATAATGCCGATGTTATTTATCCTGATAAAGTGCGTCTTAATAGAGAATATGTCAAGAATCAGAGTTTTTTAGGGGACATGAGGTATCTCTTGATGACGGTTTTTGGGAGGCCGTTCCATGAATAGAAAATTTGCCCCCTGGCCATATTATGGCAGGGAAGAGATAGAAGCGGTAACAAGGGTATTGCGGTCCGGCAAGGTAAATCAGTGGACTGGAACGGAAGTTACAGCTTTTGAAAAAGAGTATGCCAAGTATTTAGGGGTAAGGCATTGTGTTGCCCTTGCAAATGGCAGCGTGGCTTTGGATGTTGCTTTGACTGCGCTGGGGATCGGCAAAGGAGACGAGGTTATCGTTACTTCTCGGACTTTTGTCGCTTCGGCAAGCTGTATTGCCTTAAGAGGAGCTATTCCTGTATTCGCCGATGTGGATAGGCAAAGTGGCAACATTACTGAAGAGACAGTTAGAGAGGTTTTCACTTCTAAGACCAAGGCGGTCATTGCGGTGCATTTGGCCGGCTGGCCCTGTGTTTTGGATGAATTGAGGAATTTTTGTAATAAAAAGAATATCTACCTGATCGAAGACTGCGCGCAGGCGCACGGAGCAAGATATCACAACAAGCCCGTTGGAAGTTTTGGCGACATTGCCTGTTTTTCTTTCTGCCAGGATAAAATTATTACCACAGGGGGAGAGGGTGGGCTTTTGGCAACAAATAATAAGAGGTTACAGGATGCCGCATGGAGCTTGAAGGATCACGGCAGGAATCGTGATAAGGCACTCAATAAAAAACAAGGGGCTGGCTTCGCCTGGATCGTAGATTCTTTTGGGACAAACTATCGCCTGACCGAGATGCAGGCGGCTATAGGCAGGATAATGTTGCGGAAATTGGACAATTGGGTAGAAAAGAGACGCCAGCTTGCTTCTGTCTTGAATGAACCTTTCGCTGAAATGCCTGCCTTAAGAGTAACTATTCCTCCAAAAGAGGTGTATCATGCATATTATAAATACTATGTTTACGTGCGCCCGGAGGCGTTGAAAATCGGTTGGTCACGAGAAAGGATTTTAAAGGAACTTGACAAGAGCGGAATTCATTGTGGTTCCGGTTCGTGCCCTGAAGTATATATGGAAAAAGCTTTTGTAGATTATTATCACAGGATAGGCCGGCCTCGGCAGAAAAGACTGCTTGTTGCTAAGGAATTAGGCGAGACTTCCATGATGTTCCAAGTGCACCCCACGTTGAACAAGGAAGATATGTATTATATGATAGAGCATATGAAAAGAATTCTTAAGAAGGCGACAAGATGAAAAAGATTAAAGATTCAATCGTGAGTTTTCGCAGGATCCTGATTATCCTGACGCATCTTTTTATCATTGTATTTTCTTTTTGGGCGGCTTTCCTTTTACGCTTCGATTTCAATATTCCTCTTAAATATTGGATAACATTTTATCATCGTCTGCCTGTATTGTTGTGTTCCAAGGTTATCGCTTTTGTTATTTTTGGGGTATTTTCAGGCCTGTGGCAGTATGTAAGTATTGATGATGTATGGAAGATTGCCAAAGCCAGTCTGATAGCAACCGTTATTTTTATTTTAAGTGAAGTCTCCCTTTTCGGTTTGCAGGATTTTCCGCGCACGATATTTGCGATCGATTGGATCATCTGTACAGGTTTAGTGATAGGCATACGTTTCTCTTCCCGTTATATACGGGAACGGTATTATCATAATTATAAATTCGGGTTTAAGAAAATCCTCATCGTCGGCGCCGGGGCCACGGGAGTCATGCTTCTTCGCGAATACCGCAAGCATCCGGACATGGGTAAGGTCATCGGATTTATGGATGACGACCGGGTGAAATTGAACGAGACGATCCATGGCATAAAGGTTTGGGGGACCCGCCGGGCCATCCCCAAAGTCGCTGAGAGGTTCGATGTGGATGAGATCGTCATTGCCATGCCCACGGTTACAGGCGACCAGATGCGCGAGGTGCTGTCGTATTGCGAGAAGACCAAAGCGAAGATCAAGATGGCCCCCCAGATGGACAAGATATTGAGCGGCAAGCTGGTGATCCGGCCGCGGGAAGTCCAGCCGGAAGACTTGCTCGGCAGGGAGACGGTTTCCATAGACCTTTTGAAGGACGTCAGCGCTTATATCAAGGACAAGGTTGTGTTGATTACGGGCGCCGGCGGATCCATCGGTTCCGAGATCGCGCGTCTGGTCGCCTATTTTGTGCCCAAAGAAGTCATCCTTTTCGACCACCATGAGAATTTCCTCTATTTTTTAAATATCGAGTTCAAGGTGAAATATCCCAAGGTGAAGACAAAAACGATCATCGGGGATGTCAGGGATGTGGGTCTGTTAAGGCAGCTTTTTTCGACAAACAGGCCCGATGTCGTTTTTCACGCCGCGGCGCACAAGCACGTGCCGTTGATGGAGGAGAATCCCGTTGCTGCGGCAAAGAACAATGTTTTCGGCAGCCGCACATTGATGTATATCGCAAGCCACTACGGTGTCGAGAGATTCATCCTGATATCTACGGATAAGGCGGTCAACCCGACCAGCGTCATGGGGATGAGCAAGCGTATCGCAGAGATCATCCTGCAGACAAGGGCCAAGAGCAGCAAGACTAAGTTCATGGCGGTGCGTTTCGGCAATGTGCTCGGCTCTTCAGGAAGCGTCGTGCCGCTTTTTAAGAAGCAGATCGCCGAAGGCGGGCCCATCACCATCACGCATCCGGATGTGGAGCGTTATTTTATGAGCGTCAAAGAGGCCGTGATACTGGTCTTGCAGGCGGGCGCCCTGGGCAACGGGGGAGAGCTTTTTATCCTGGATATGGGCGAACAAATAAAGATCATGGACATAGCTAAAAATCTGATATCATTATCTGGGCTTATTCCGGGCAAGGACATAGAGATCAAGATCATCGGTTTGCGGCCAGGGGAGAAGCTGAGCGAGGAAATACTCCTGGATAAGGAAAAAGACAGGGTGACGAAGCACGAAAAGATATATATCAGCCAGCCGCAGGATTTCGACAGTGTGGCTATTCGCAGGAAGCTCAGAGACCTTAAGGTCCTCGCCGACAGGATGGATAATGCGGGGGTCGTTAAAAAAATGAAAGAGATTATCGGATGATCTGTCCATTGAAAAAGGAGTTGAGCATGAAGAATATGCATATCTTTACGGCGGTGGCTGTGTTGGCGTTGGCCGCAGGCTGCGGCCAGGGGCCTGACAAGGGCCAGGTCGTCGCCAGGATCAACCGTTACCAGGCGACGGTGGATGATTTCAGGCAGGAGGCTGCCATGAACCTGCCCGGAGCTTCCCGCGACCAGATCCTCGATGACATGATCACCAAGGAGCTTTTTCTGGAGCAGGCCCAGAAAATGGGTCTCGACAAAGACGAACGTTTCATGAAAGAGATCGAGAATTATTGGAAGCAGACGCTGATCAAAAGGCTCATCCGTATCAAAGGCGAGGAGTTCCTGGCGGCGGCAGTGGTCGGCGATGACGAGGTCAAGGCCGGATATGACCGCCTGGTCGAGGAGAGCGAAGGCAGGATAGGGCCTTATGAGAAGGTCTCCGGCCGGATCAGGGAAGCCTTGAAGAGGGAAAAGGCGCAGGCGATGCTTGATGCCTGGGTCACCGGCTTGAGGAAGGCCGCTGATGTAAAAATATATGACGATGTGCTCAAGGGTATCGATCTCAGGAAACTGCGCAGCGAAGACGGAGGGGCAGATGAAAAATAAGGCGCATGAACGCAGGAGGGTCCGTGTCGTCAGGATGGGGTTCCAGAGGAGTTTTATCCTGAAATTTTGCGCGGTCATTATTCTGGCGGCCCTGATCATCTCCGGGATCGTCTACGGGTTGTCCATGACGACCGCGACAACGGCATTCGAGAATTCGCGGCTTGTGATCAAGAGGACGTCGGATTTCATCCTGCCGCTTTTGCTGTTGAGCAGCCTTGTGGCGGTCATGGCTACGGGGATCATCACGATAGCTATCACGCTGCTTGTTTCTTTCCGCATCGCCGGCCCGCTCTACAGGCTGGAAAAGGACGTGGCCGAGGTCAATAAAGGGAACCTGGGAGTGGAGATCCGCCTGCGCCACAAAGACGAATTGAAGGACCTGGCGGAGACCCTGAACCAGCTGCTTAAATTTTTCCGCGAGACGGTGACGGAGATAGACAAAGAGATCGTGGGCATACCCGCGGACAGCCTTTCCGGCGAAGGCCGGCAGAAGCTGGAAAATATCAAGGACAGATTGAGGAAATTCAGGCGCTAAACAGCAACGGATGAAAACTCGGGTCACCAACCTCATCATCTTGGCGGGATTTATTTTTCTGGGTTGCGGAGCTGTCTTTGCCGGCGAGACGCCGGAGGCGGAACCGGCAACAGCCCGGCCGGCCGCGTGGATGGAATACAAGGGGGACCGCATCACTCTTTTGTGTTCCCCTGAAGTCAACTTGAGAAGGCTGGAAGGCCGGCTGCGCTCGCGCTGGTTCACTGTTTCAGCGGCCGAAAGAGACCTGTTTACAAATCCGGCCTATAGCGTCGATCAGAGGATCCTGGCCCGGCTGGAGTCCATCTTGCTGCGGGTCGAGCAGGTCCTGGGGATGGACGTGCCTTCCCTCAGGCTAAAAGTAAAAGTGTATACGACCCGCGACGCGTTGAGCGTGGAGTGTATGCGGATGTATGGAACGGCGGAGCGCTACAGGTCTTTCTATGTGCGGTCCTTCGAGACTATTTACACGTCGATGCAGGATGTGACGGATTCACAAATTGCCCACGAAATGGCCCACGCGGTCATTGACGATTATTTCAAGGTCATCCCTCCGGAAAGGACCGCGGAATTCCTCGCGGTTTATGTGGACAGCCATCTGGAAGAAAGAGAGTGGGATGAGTAGGCGCGGGGTGAAAATTTCTTTTCCCAGGGTTTCAAAGCGGAATCGGCATCTACAAGTGGTCTAACCTAGGCCCCTCGCGGCGCTTGATCTTAATTCTTTGATCCGTTCCATCCTAAATCTCTCAACCCGCTTACCCGTCTACTCGCCAACCCGTTAACCTTTTCTTTCCTTTTCCGTTACCCAGAATTCAAGCCGTTTGTTCAGCGCCAGGCGTGTCTGCGCGTCTAAGGCAGGCATCCCGCTTAAAAAGATCGTGATGAGGGGGATGAGCAGCCATTCCAGCGCCTGCCCGATCTTTGTCCAAAGGGTGTTCTTGGACGGGTTTTTTGGCAGAAGCAGGAGGCTCAGGACGATGCAGTTGAGCAGTCCGATGCTGGCCAGGCTGAAGATCGTCGCCGTGATGCGCGGGCCGGTGTAGTAAAGCACCGTGTGGCTGAATTCCCGTCCTGCGAGCATGGTGGGGAGCCAGCCGATGAAGGTCAGAAGGAACGGCCAGGTGGCCCAGGAGATGTGGCCTTCGAAGAGTTTGAAGGCGTGCCGCAATTTTTGCCGCCAGGGTATCGTGGGCGACGCCAGGAAGGCGCGCATGACGATGGGGAAGTTCTCAACGCCCCAGGCCCACCGTCTTTTCTGTTTATAGACGTTGACCAGCGTTTTTCTCCAGGTCTTGGCTTCGGTGATGTCCATCGAGAGCGTTGTCGCGATGGGGATGACGCGGTAGCGGCCGTCGTAGTGGATGTAGGATTTCCAGAAGATGGCGGAGTCGTCGGAGATCATGTCCACGGGCCAGTATCCGATATCGACGAGGGCCCGGAAGCTCATGCTGTGGCTGGAAAAGGTGACGAGCTGGTCGGGGTTCGTCGCTTCGATCAGCTGGAAAAAGGACGAGCCGATGTCCAGCACCCGCGCAAAAGCCGGGGCTTCCCAGATATTGTTGTGGTAAACGGGGATGGGCTGGTAGCTGGCCTGGGTGCGGCCGGGCGTGACGATGTAACTGTAAGTGAGGCAGTTGAAGTAGTCCGGGTTGACCACTGTGTCGGCGTCAAAGCAGGAAACGATGACGTTCTCAAACGGGATGTTTCTTTTTGTGAAGAATTCTCCTGCGATCTTTGCGGCGAACGTCGTGTTGGCCCCCTTGACGCGCGCCTCGCCTGCGACACCGTCCGGATGGAGGGTGACCAAGAAATCCAGGAAACGCCCGCGATATTCAGCGGCGAGTTTTTGGGCGGCATCGCGAATTTCGGGCCTGGAGCGTTCCTCCACAGCCAGGACGACAAGGACCCTTGGGGCAGGGAATTTCCCTTCGCAGAGGCTTTTGATGCCTGGTTCAATAATGTTGCGCGACTCGCGGACAACAGGCATGATGACGAGGTGATGAATGTCGTCGTAGGACGGGATGGCCTGCCTGCTGTTTTTGAGTTCCGTCAGTTCCCGGCGCCATATGACCTGAGAGATGACCTCAGGCAGTTTGTTTTCAGGGGCCGGCGCAGCAAGATGGGACAGGGTCCTGTCGATATCCCGGGTGCAGGCGATGCGTTCTAACCAGTCTGTTTTTCGTTCCCAGGCGAGGCGCGCATAAGAAAGGGCCAGAAAGATGTTCATGTAGAACAGCCTGAGGATCCAATAAAGGTCGAAGGCGATGATCAGGGCCGCGGAAACAAGGGGTTCCCAGAGGGACAAAAGGATGAACCCCAGAAGGATGGTCCAGCTTGTGGCTCCGGGGAGGACCTCAAAAAAACGCTGAAGGGTGCGCTCGCGTCGGTCCAGGTTGTGGCGGCTGTAGGCGAATATCATGGTCCTTCTTCGCTTGTTGGGGGTTCCACCAGGGCAGGGGCATTCTTCGGCAGAATGTTGAGCGCCTGGAGCCCTTCGATTTTGGCGTCAAGGTAGTATATGGTGCCCGTGTCTTCGGAATAGAAAATATCGGTGTTGTTTTTCACCTGGACGAGGAATTCGATATGCGGAGGCCCTTGCGGCATGAGTTCGGCAAGGAACACCTTATTGGCGTCCCTGAAAAGGATGTGGGAGCCTTCGTAGATCCAGAGGCACTGTTGGATATTCCTGCCTTCTTCAAAGATGCGCTGTATGACGGAGCCATTTGAAAAAAGGTCGTTGTCCGGGGCGTTTCGCAGGAATTCAATGGTGTCGATCTCATTCTTTGTCCAGAAGAGAAGCCGGTTCTGCTGGCCGTCGAAGGCTATGCCCCTGCAGCCGCGGTCGCGTATCTTGTGAGGCAGATGGTTCGTCGCCAACTGTCCTTCGTCACCCAGAAAGACGAATGTGCCGGGTAGAAGAGGATATATCTCATAAATACCTTTGGGATCGAAGATGGACGCGCTGACGGACGCGTCGGAAAGGAGGATTTCCGGTCCTGTCCTGTCCTGGTTCATGCGCAGGAGGATCCCCTCCTGCGAGAGGATGTAGAGTTTTTTACCCTTGGCACCGAATCCACGGACATGTTCTACATATCCGGGATAAAGCGCCCCTGTCTGTGGTTTGATCATGTCGATCTGGTCTTTATGCAGGGAATAGACCGTTGACATGTCGTCGGGGTCCAAAAAAAACTTCTCGGGGGGCCGGATGATGATCGCAGAGATATCCATCAGGGAATCTTTATCCGGCTGCAACAGAAGGTATTTGATTTCTTTCTGGAGGACGAGCGTCAGGACGGCCAGCGGGTTGTCCTGGATCGTTGCGACATCCTGGAGCCGGGCGTCGGCATAGAGAAAGATCCTGCTGGCGAGAGGATCCGTGCTGATCTCGGTTCCGTCGAAAAGGTAGTTGTCTTTGAACGTATGGCCCCTGGCCAGGATGCAGCTCGAAGCGCTTTCCAGCGGTATGATGTTGATGAAAGATTGTCTGCTGATCGTCCGGGGCGCCAGGGCCTTCGGCAAGAGAAGGATCCTGTCGAAGAGGACCGCCTTGCCGGCGCTCACATAGAAACTATTGGACCAGGGCCTGTATTGATTTAAAAAGACGCGCAGGTCATATCGGCCGGGCAGGAGCTCCGAGAGGATGGCCGGAGAACGCTGGACATAGCGGCTGGGGCCCAGATAGATATACGCCCCGGAAGGATAGGTGTTGATGGAGACGAGCCCTGTCTGGACGAGTTTCTGTTCCTGGGGCCGGATGATAAAACCGAAGGCATAAAAGAGGACAATGGGGCACAGGATGAGGTAGAGGAGAAGGAAGAAATAAAAAAATGCCCTGCGGATCCCCGGGAGCGTCAATCTGCCAGCTATTTTTTCCAATACATTGTTTTGTATCATCTTGCCCCGCATCCAGGATGAATTGATGATATTTTACATTTAACCTGGACGGGGAAGCAAGGATTATTCTTCTTCGTCGAATACCTCGCAGCTTGCTGTGGGGATGAAGGCGACAGAAGAACTTCTGTGAAGCCCAAAGGCGAAAGCGCTTTGGACGAAGCAGAGTCATCGGGTATTCGGCTTCGAAGGCATTTCGCTATTAAGATACCCTGCGGTTTGCCGCAAGGAGCTTCATTCTTGGAAGTTGTGGATATATATATTTTGACTTTTTTCGCAGGTTGGCGTAAACTGGGACCGGCTGGAAAAAAGAGGGACGCTTTGAACCGTTCCTTGATGTGGCAACTCTTCACAAACAGGGAGGGTTGCCTTATTTTTTCTTCCCGGGCAGGAGAGGACACACAGAAGGGGGCAGATATGCGTAAGGCCATGTTTGTTCTTTTGATCTTTGCCGCAGCCGTGTCATGCGCGACGATGGGATGCACCCAGAAGGCTGCCTCGAGCGCCGAGGCGATCAGGCAGTCGGAGACAATGCAGACGGCCGACCAGAAGGTCGATTATCTCATCGGCCAGGCGAATGCGTTCTTGAGTTCCAAGGACTATAGCGAAGCGATCAAAACGGCCCAGTATGTCCTCTCCGATCTGGACCAAAATTCCAAAGAAGCCAAGGCCATCCTGGATAAGGCCAGGAATAAACTTTCTGAACAGGTCAAAAGCATGATGGAAGACGTGAAGAAATCCATGAATGCGGCGGCCAAATAGGGAGACCACGGAAGGGGTAAGGAAATAAGCGTTTTTCCCCTTGCTCAAACGCTCGAAAATTTATTGCCAGGGTAGGCCGTCGGCTTCGCCAGGACGGCCATCCGGCAATAAATTTTCTTCGCGAGCTTCGGGATAATTTTGTAAGGAAATTACCTCGTTATAGGCAAAATTAAGGAAATAAACGTTACTCCCCGTGTAAGCATCTTGACAATTTATGTCTGCGACCAGTCCTCACAGAGTTCGGACGGGCAGCCATAAATTCTCAAGATACACTGCCGCAGAAAGCGGCACACCGGCCCATCCGATGGGGCCGGGTGGAGGAGTTGATTCCGCCAGAGGCGGAATCAAGGAGGAGCCATGGCAAGGGCGTTGGTGTGGGTGGTGGTCGTTGCGGGGTTCGTGTGTCTGGCCGGCAGCTTGGTGACGGCCACAGATTGGCCGGATCTTGCCCCGGAACCGGAACTCTTGTCGCCGACAGGAGAAGTGGTCGATCTGGCCGGCAAACAGACCCTGGAGTTCAAGTGGAGCCCGTTCATCGGCCGGATGTGGGAGAGGCAGTATTATGATTTCAGGCTTTATAAAGGGAGAGAGATGGTCGAAGCCACCCAGATCATGGTCAAGCAGGTGCCTAAAGACCAGTATTCCGTCACGGTCGATGCCGGCGTCTTTGAGGACGGCCAAGTCTACACCTGGGGCCTCAAACAAGTTTATATGGACAGGAAGAGTGAACAGGCGTATTCTTCTTTTAAGGTTGAAAAGGGCGCAGGGAGCGCTTGTCATGTTTAGAAGAGATCCAGCTACCGGGAGGTTCGTGTGGTCGAAAGAGGAGAATTCAAAGGCAAGCCCGTTCTTATCTTGAAAAGAAGCGAAGATGAGAGGTATCCGTTTTCTTTCGGGTTGAGCAAGGCAAGGTTGATCCTGGAGCATATCGAGGACATTAAAAAGTTCGTCGAAGACAACAATAAGCCCAGCGCGTAGCCGTTTATGGATAGATTCATGCAAGCCGCCCTCGAGGAGGCGACAAAAGGCCTGAGGGAAGGCGGGATCCCGATCGGTTCCGTCCTGGTGAGGGCCGGCGAGGTGATCGGCCGGGGGCACAACCGGAGGGTCCAGCAGGCGAGTCCGATCCTTCACGCCGAGATCGATTGCCTGCAGCAGGCCGGCAGGATCGGGTCCTATGAAGGCACGGTCCTGTATTCGACCCTGATGCCGTGTTATTTGTGCGCGGGGGCCGTCGTGCAGTTCGGCATCAAGAAGGTCGTGGCCGGCGAATCCCGCACCTTCGCAGGGGCAAGGGATTTTATGGAGCAGCACGGCGTGAGCGTTACGGACCTTGACCTGGAGGAGTGCCGGCAGTTGATGGAAGGTTTTATCCGCAAGCACCCCGACCTCTGGAATGAAGATATCGGTAAATAGATTCTTGTTGCTCTCGTATCTGGTCTGAGCTAACAGCGGTTCGGGGCCAGGAACAGCCAGGGATAATCTCGCCAGAGGCGAGATTAAGGAAATAAACGTTACTCCTCGTGTAAACAGCTGAAAATTTCTGTTTGCACCCAGTCCTCGCAGGGCTCGGACGGGCAACCAGAAATTTTTCAGCTACACTCGGAGTTAATCTCGCCAGAGGCGAGATTAAGGAGCTTTCTATGGCCATGAAAGACCTGTTTCAGAGCGCAGACTGGAAAAAAGAAAAACACGTGCCTGCCATTGAAGCCCCTGCTCAAGCGAAAAAGGGGGAGAATGTTCGCGTGATGGTGAGCGTAGGCAAAGAGGTGCCGCACCCTAACAAGACAGAGCACCATATCTGCTGGATCGATGTCTATTTTCATCCCTCAGGGGAGAAATTCCCTTATCAGGTGGGGCATCTGGAATTTAGCGCCCACGGGGCTTCGATCGAGGGTGCGGACAAGAGTACTGTTTATTCGCATCCGGAAGGCATCGTCGTGTTTAAGACGGACAAGCCCGGCAAGATCCTGGCGGCGTCTTACTGCAACATCCACGGCTTATGGGAGGATTCCAGGGATCTGAACGTCGTTTAGGTGGGATTGTTTTTGGTGCCAAGCATAAAGGGCCGCCGGTCACATGGCGGCCCTTTATGCTTGGGGGATCAGCGGGACCCGTATTTGATGGCCACGATGCCGGCGATGACGAGGAGGATGAAGATAATAGAGAAGATGTTGAAGTATTTTTCGATGGAGTCGGCTATTTTTTTGCCGAAGATGCGCAACGCGGCCGCCACCACAAAAAACCTGCCGGCCCGGCCCAGGATCGAAGCAGAGATAAGCGTCAAGAGAGGGATACGAAAGAGGCCTGCGGAGATCGTGAAGGCCTTGTAGGGAATGGGCGTGAATGCCGCGGCGAAGATGGCCAGAAATGCATTCTTGTTGAATTGGACACCGATGAAATCGACGGCGGAGTCCAGATGATAGGTCGCAACGATCCATTTGCCGACGGTTTCATAAAGCCCCCAGCCGATAAAATACCCCAGGAACGCCCCGCATACTGATCCCACGGTGCATATCAAGGCGTCCCGCAGCCACTTCTTGCGGTCGGCCACGACCATGGCGATCAACAGGACGTCCGGCGGGACAGGGAAAAAGGAGCTTTCCATAAAAGCGATGCCGAAAAGAGCGACAGGCGCCTTTGGGGTGCGGGCCCAGTGCACGGTCCAGTCATAGGATTTGCGGATCCATGCGAGGGGATTCAGAGCTGAAACAAAAGATGCGGTGGTATTTTTGGTCATGAGGTGGCTTCCGGGAAGTTTTTGACGACCTGCGCATATTTTTCGTGGATCATGTTGCGGTCGAATTCCTCGAAGTCTTCAAGCATCTTGTTTTTTTCCGCATCGGAGAAATAATCCATGACGGGCAGAAAGAACCGCTTGTCTTCTTTCTGAATGTGGGCCGGGTAAAACGCCGTCAAAACCCGGATATTATCGGTGACGTCTTTGAGGGCGCCCGTTTGTTTTGAAAATCTTTGGGCCGCTTCCTGGAGGCCCTTGACTTTTTCGCGCGCGAAGATATGTTCCCTGATGAGCTCGTCTAAGATCGCCCTGTGCTCTGCCTTCAGCTTCTTTTCGGCCAGGGCCTTGAAAAGAATGTTTTCTTCCTTGCCATGATGGGTCCTGTCCGCGTAAGTCCTGAAAAAATCGACGGTCTTTTCGATAAAAGACGGATTAAATGTCTTTTTCGCCTCGATCTCTCCAAGGCTTGATTTCAGGATGCCGATCATTTTATCGATCAGCCTGTGTTCTTTCATCAGAGGGCCTGCAGGCAGCATACTTATTCATTCCTCCGGCAACTATTGAGAGCGTTGAAAAAATCACGCTCTCATATTAGCCATGGGCGGGGGGATTGTCAATATAAAGGTGGATGGTATAATAGAAGCCCAATGCTTGTCGCCTGGTCGTATTGTCACCGGCCTTAATTTTCCACATCGCGGAGGGCCTGATTTCACCGGAGGCGGGATTAAGGAATAAACATTGGCTCTGCGCTTGGGCGCTTGAAAATTTCTGCCAGGGTAGGCCGTCGGCTTCGCCAGGACGGCCATCCGGCATAAATTTTCTGCGTAAACGCAGAGTTAATTTTGTGAGGAAAATACCCCGCTATAGGCAAAATTAAGGAAATAAACGTTACTCCTCGCGTGAGCAGCTAAAAATTTCTGTCTACATCCAGCCTCGTCAGAGCCGAGGGGGGTATCCAGAAATTGTTTAGCTACGCTGCGGAGTTAACCCCACAAGGGGGTAGACCTTCGCAATACCAAATAAGCGAAGGGTCTAATTCCGCCAGAGGCGGAATTAAGGAATAAGCGTTTCACCCCTTGCTCAAACACTCGAAAATTTATTGCCAGGGTAGGCCGTCGGCTTCGCCAGGACGGCCATCCGGCATAAATTTTCTTCGTGAGCTTCGGGGTTAATTTTGTAAGGAAAGAAACCTCGGTATAGGCAAAATTAAGGAGGTTTTTATGGTTTCACTGAAATTAAGAATGTATCTTTTGCTGGCCGTTCTTTTCGGCATCGTCTATATGATCGTGACCATCATCGGCACGAGCATGGGGATGGATAATTTCTATTTCTATGCGGCGATCGCTTTGGTGCTTATGGCGATCCAGTATATGGTGGGGCCGAAACTGGTGGAATGGTCCATGCGCATTGAATACGTGGATAAAAACAGATATCCGGCCCTTCATCAGATGGTAGAAGACCTGGCGCGCCGGGCAGGTATCCCCAAGCCAAAGATAGGGATCGCGCACGTAGGGTTGCCGAATGCTTTTGCTTTTGGTCGGTGGATGTCGGACAGCCGCGTGTGCGTCACAGATGGCATTTTGAGGCTGCTCAACGAAGAAGAGCTGCGCGCGGTTTTAGGCCACGAGTTAAGCCACGTCAAGAACCGCGATGTCCTGACGATCACGGTCTTGTCGGTCATCCCGATGGTGTTGTATCGCATCGCATGGTATTTTCTTTTTTGGGGCGGCGGCCGACGCCGGGATAATTCGGGCGTCAATACGGCCCTGATAGGCCTGGCAGCCCTGTTATTTTATTTTGTGACGAACCTTCTCGTCCTTTACGCATCGCGTATCCGTGAGTATTTTGCGGACAAAGGGTCCGTGGCCCTGGGGAACCCTCCCGAGAGGCTCGCCAGCGCTCTGTATAAACTGGTCTATGGTTCCGCCCGTATGGATAAAGAGACGGTGAGGGATGTCGAGGGCCTGAAGGCCTTTTTCCTGAACGACCCATCGCGAGCGACAAGAGAGATCAGCGAGCTTCGCCAGATAGACGTAGACCATTCAGGCACGATCGACACAGACGAATTGGACGCCATCTGCAGAAAAGCGGTCCGGCTGACGGCAGGCGACAAGCTCATGGAGCTTATGAGCACCCATCCCAACATGCTCAAACGGATCAAAGCGCTGTCAGGTTATAGGAATATGTAGGATATCCCGTGATCTTCATTAATAATCTTTCCAAAACGTACGGCAAGAAGACCCTTTTCGAAGGCATCTCGCTTAATATCAACCGCGGCGAGAAAATCGGCATGGTCGGCCCCAACGGCGCCGGCAAGAGCACTTTTTTTCATCTGCTTCTGGGCGATGCGGAGCCGTCTGCAGGAACGATCCAGACACAGAAAGGCGTCCGCATAGGATACCTGCCGCAGGAGTCGAGTTTTCATTCCGAGCACACGGTCCTGGATGAGTTGACGCGCGGCGACGAGGGGATCCTGGAGTTGCTGAAGGAAAAAGAAGGCCTGGAGCGTGCGGACCAGGCCGCATCTTTCCGCTACGGAGAGATCCTCCACGAGCTCGACATCCTGGGATATTTTGAATTGGAGCACAAGGCTGAAAAAGTGCTCATGGGGCTTGGATTCAGAGAGAGGGATTTTAACAGGCCGATCACGCAGATGAGCGGCGGCTGGCAGATGCGCGTGCTGTTGGCCAAGCTCCTTGTCCTGCCTTACGATATCCTGCTCCTGGACGAGCCGACCAACTACCTGGACCTGAACGCGGCCCTGTGGCTGAAAAGCTATCTCGCCGGCTACGGCGGGACATTCCTGATGATCTCGCACGACAAGTCGTTTTTGAGGGAAGTGACGAATGAGACGCTTGTCCTTGAACATGGCCAGATCGCAAAAGTCACGGGAAGTTACGAACACTACGAACAACTGCGCGAAGAGCAGCGCCTGACCCTGGAGAGGCGTTTTGAACAGCAGGAGAAGAAGCGCAAGCAGTTGGACCAGTTTATCGCGCGTTTCCATGCCCAGCCGAATAAGGCGGCCGCTGTCCGCAACAAACGCAAGACGATCGAGCGCATGGAAGAGATCCATCTGCCGCCGGATATGCGCGAGAGCATTCGCACGTTCCATTTTCCCCGCACCCGGCCGAGCGGCCATCGCGTGGTCAAGCTGGAGAATATCGCCAAGTCTTATGGAGAAATCCGCGTTTATCAGGGCCTTGATTTTGAGATCGAGCGCGGAGAGAAGGCCGTGCTGGCCGGGGAGAACGGCGCCGGCAAATCGACGCTTTTAAAGATACTGGCCGGAGTCATCCCTTTTGATGCAGGAAACCGCCAGGTCGGCCATAACGTCGATATAGGCTATTTTTCGCAGACGCGGCTGGACACCCTTAATCCCGAGAACACCGTGCTTGAGGAAGCGTATAACGCCGCGCCCGGCACCATGTCCCAGGAGGCGCTTCGTACGATCCTGGGGGCGTTCCTTTTTTCAGGCGAGGACGTGGATAAGAGGGTGAGCGTTTTGTCAGGCGGAGAAAAGAGCCGCCTGAATCTGGCAAAATTTCTCATCCATCCGCCCAACTGCCTGTTTCTGGATGAACCGACGACGCATTTGGATGTTGATGCCGTGGATGCGCTTATTCGGGCTCTTGAGCATTACGAAGGGACATTGGTATTCATCAGCCACGACATCCATTTCGTCAGGTCTGTGGCCAATGTCGTTTATGAGGTTTCCGCCTCGGCCCCCGAGGACGGAAAGGGTGCGATGGTGCGCAAATTCTTTGGCGATTTCGATTATTATCTGGAAAAGCGCGACCAGGGCCTGACGGACCTTAAGCCCAAGAAGCCGAAACAGGGAGAAGAGAAGGCGCGCCTGCAGATGGAGCGCGACAGGGCCCGGCAGGAGGAGAAGCAGAAGAAAGAAGAAGAGCGCAGGCGTAAAGCGCATAACATGTCTGTCGGTAACGAGATACAGAAGCTTAAGAAAGAGAAGCAGGAGCTTGAGCTGGAGAGTTATGCCAAGGCGCGCGCCCTGTCCGACCCGCGGACATATGCCAACCAGGCCAAGGCCAGGGATTACGGCCAGCGGCTCAAGGAGATAGAGCTGCGGTGCCGCCAGATCGATGCTGAGGTTGCGGGACTGGAAAAGAAGCTTGAGTAAAAAATTTTCGGTATTTTTTGTTTAACCTCTTGACATTCCCTTATTGTATGCTATAGTTATCTCGTAAGGCACAGTGTGTGTGTCAAGTTGCAAAGAGGCATTCTCCGACGGAGAATGCCTCTTTTTTTGTCCACGCTGGAATCGTGGGCCATCCGCCGGGTCTTTCGGCGGTATTCAAAATAAAAGCGGCAATTGAAGCCGCGCAGGATGGCGACGTCCAAAGAGACCAAGAAGTCTTTTTGGACGTTTTTGTTTTTTCCGGGCTCGTCCGGAGAAAACAACCCGCCAGCGATTTGTGGCGGGTGGATCATATGGGCACATGGCTGTGTTCTTAATGATGGGGCGGGACAGAAAATAAAGAATACCCAATAAGGAGACACCCAAGATGAGCCGTTATATGCATAAGATATTCGGGTTTATTCTATGTTTTTTATTCGCTTCGGGTTGCGCAAGAGCTGTTTTTGCCGAGGAGGGGGAGGGGCTGTTCTCCAAACTTGGCATTACGGCTTCGGGCGCCGTTGATTTTTACTCGAAGTATATCTGGAGGGGTTTTACGCTTGACCGCGATCCCGTTGTCCAGCCTTCCTTCAACATGAGCTATAAGGGGTTGACCTTCAGCTTCTGGTCAAACTGGGATGCGGATAACGAGGACGGGGTGAACTCCGATGAGATGGATTTCATCGTGGATTACACCAAGAGTTTTGACAAGTTCAGCGTGTCCGTAGGGCATACCTATTATGATTTTCCCGGGACGAACGGCTACAGCCGGGAATTCTATGTGGGTGTGGGAACGGCGACCATTCCGTTCACACAACTTCCTGTTTCTACAAGCCTGAAGTTTTACCGGGATTACGGGTCTACGGAAAACGGCGGCGGCAACGGGAATTATCTTGAGCTGGCGCTGGCGTATAGCACGGTCGTCATCAAGGATCCCGGGATATCGCTCGATCTGGGCGTGACCACCGGGTATAACCACCACCTTTTTATTAACGGAGATGGCGGCCAGGCGACTATGAGCGCGGGGTTGACGGTTCCATTGACCAAATCGCTGTCGTTCAAACCCAAGGTGAATTACACCATTCCTTTTGCGGATCTTTCGGCTTCTGACGACGGCAGTCAGAAGTCGCGTTTCTGGGGCGGGTTCAGCCTGGCGTACACGTTTTAACGAAATCGAGCTTTAACATTGATTCTGAAGGCATGATGAAGGATGGAGAGGCGGTTCATATGAAAAATTTATGGAAGATGGTCCGAAACAGTATTGGGCTGGCGGTGGCAACGTTGGGGTTTGCGTCTGTTGCCTGGGCGGCGGATCCGAGCGGGGCCGCGACGCTGGCCGCAACACCGACGGCCCCCGTCGATTATGTATGGGTGCTTATATGCGGTTTTCTTGTCTTTTTTATGCAGGCCGGTTTTGCGATGGTGGAAACAGGTTTCTGCCGGGTCAAGAATGCGACAAATCTCATGGCCAAGAATACCATCGATTTTGTCGTGGCGTCTCTGTGTTTTATGGCCGTCGGCTTTGCGTTGATGATGGGGCAGGATTATCACGGAATTGTGGGGACGACCGGCTGGTTTTTGCACGGGGAGAATTACGATGTCGGACGCTATCTCGTCTTTTTCTGGCAACTGGTGTTTGCCGGAACGGCTGCGACGATCGTCTCAGGGGCCGTGGCGGAACGCTTGAAGTTCAATGCGTATTTTATCTATAGCCTTGTCGTGAGCGCCTTGATTTACCCGTTGTATGGCCATTGGGTGTGGGGAGGCGGCTGGCTTTCGAAGTTACCTTTCGGCGTAGGCCATGTTGATTTTGCAGGTTCGGGGGTTGTCCATACGATCGGCGGCTTTGTCGGCTTGGCGGGCGCCATGATCCTGGGGCCCAGGTTCGGCAAGTTTGGCAAAGACGGCAAACCCAAAGCGATCCCGGGCCATAGCATTACACTGGCGGCCCTGGGGACCTTTATTCTTTGGTTCGGCTGGTTCGGTTTTAATCCTGGTTCCACGTTTTCGGCGCATCAGCTGCGTATCGCCGTTATCGCCGTCAATACGAACCTGGCCGCGGCGGGCGGGGCTGCGACAGCGCTGCTTCTTGTTTTTGCCCGCACGAAGAAATGGGACGTGGGCATGATGCTTAACGGTTGTTTAGCGGGGTTGGTTGCGGTCACAGCACCATGCGCATGGGTTGAGGCGTGGGCGGCTGTCGTGATCGGCATCGTGGCCGGGTTCCTGGTCGTTATGGGCGTGTATTTCTGGGAGGCGCGCGGTATCGATGACCCTGTGGGTGCGGTGAGCGTCCATGGGCTTAACGGCGTCTGGGGGTTGTTGAGCGTTGGCCTTTTTGCCGACGGGACCTATGGTTTGGGCGTCACGACGGAGCCGTTCGTCAAGGGGCTTTTTTACGGCGGCGGCTTTGGCCAGTTGATCGCTCAGGCCATCGGAGCCGGCGTCTGCGTTCTTTGGGCGTTTGGTTTAGGATTCCTGACGTTTAAGATCATGGATAAGCTTTTTGGTATCCGTGTTTCTCCGGTCGAGGAGATCAAGGGGTTGGACATCCCTGAGCACGGAACGCCTGCATATCCGAATTTCGTCACACTCAATCAATAATCAGGGATCGGGCGGCGGCGCGCCAGAACGGCGCGTCGCCGGCCATCTTTTAAAAGAGGTGTTGCTATGAAGAAAATTGAAGCAGTGATCCGTGTGGAAAAACTGGAAGAGGTCGTGGAGGCTTTAAAAACCGCCGGCGCGCCGGGTTTGATGGTGACGCGCATCGAAGGCCATGGCCGCCAGAAGGGGCTGACGGAACAATTTCGAGGCAGGGAATTCAAGGTAGACCTCTTGCCGAAGATCAAGATTGAGACGGTGGTGCGCGATGGCGACGCGGTGAAGTTCGTGGAAGTCATCGCCAGGGCGGCCAAGACGGGCGAGATAGGAGACGGCAAGATATTTGTGTCTTCGGTAGACGACGTTTTGAGGATCCGCACCAAGGAAACGGGTGATGGCGCTGTTTAAAAAGCCGATAGGGACCGCCCATAGGTGTGGCCATGCAAAATCCGGAATTGATACGCAAAATTAGACTGCTGAAGGCGCAGAAGGAGTATACGCTTTACGATTTATCGCGCATTTTAGATATTCAGGTCGCAACCATCGAGCGTTGGTTCAGAACGGGCCGGATCAACAAAATTTATGCCAGGCTGGTCCAGGAAAAATTGAGTCTTTGATAGTTTAAGAGATGCTGGCAAAAAAACAGAAAGGAGGTTTTGTTCTATTCTGCATTTGTTCAATTGGATCGACAAAAGGTCAAGAGTATGTTCCAAATAGCGGAGGGTCTAACCCAGAAAGGGTAGACCTCCGCATTCCACATAGCGGAGGGTCTAATTCCGCCAGAGGCGGGATTCAGGAATAAGCGTTTGACCCCTTGCTCAAACACTCGAAAATTTATTGCCAGGGTAGGCCGGCAATAAATTTTCTTCGTGAGCTTCGGGGTTAATTTTGTGAGGAAAAATACCCCGCTATAGGCAAAATTAAGGAAATAAACGTTACTCCTCGCGTGAGCAGCTAAAAATTTCTGTCTACATCCAGCCTCGTCAGAGCCGAGGCGGGTATCCAGAAATTGTTTAGCTACGCTGCGGAGTTAATTCCGCCAGAGGCGGAATTAAGGAGGTTTTTTATGAATCCAGGTGATACGGCGTGGGTCCTGATGTCGTCGGCTCTTGTCATGCTGATGACACCGGGTCTTGCTTTTTTTTACGGGGGCATGGTCCGCAGAAAGAACATTTTAAGCATTTTGATGCAATGTTTTATCATTTTGTGCGTTATGAGCTTGCAGTGGGTTTTATTCGGTTATAGCCTTGCGTTTTCACCGGGCAGCAGTTTTATCGGCGGCCTGCAGTGGGCGGGTTTGAACGGCGTCGGCCAGGAGCCATTCGTGGAGTATGCGGCAACTATCCCGCATTTGGCGTTCATGATCTTTCAGGCGATGTTCGCCATTATCACGCCGGCCTTGATCATCGGCGCATTTGCCGAACGCATGAAATTTTCGGCCTTTGTCGTCTTTACGCTATTATGGGCGACGCTTGTGTATGACCCGGTCTGCCACTGGGTCTGGGGTGTCGGCGGCTGGATCCGCAATCTCGGCGCATTGGATTTTGCCGGCGGGACAGTCGTTCATATCAACGCGGGTATCGCAGCGCTGGTCACGGCCCTTGTCATCGGACGCAGGAAATGCCTGGATAGAAATGTCCCTTCGCCGCACAATCTTCCGTTCGTGGTCTTAGGAACGGCCCTTTTGTGGTTCGGCTGGTTCGGTTTCAATGCGGGCAGCGCGCTGGCGGCCAACGGTTTGGCGGCCAATGCGTTTGTCGTCACCAATACAGCAGCGGCAGCAGCTGGCTTGAGCTGGGCGCTGATCGAATGGATCCGTGTCGGTAAACCGACGATGTTTGGTGTTGCCTCAGGAGCCGTGGCTGGCTTGGTCGCGATCACGCCCGCAGCGGGTTTTGTCAGCGTTATTTCCGCTGTCGTCATCGGTTTGTTGGTCAGCGTGTTCTGCTATATTGCCGCAGCCATCATTAAGCCGAAAATGGGGTACGATGATGCGTTGGATGCTTTCGGCGTCCATTGCGTGGGCGGTATTTGGGGCGCCCTGGCTACGGGGCTGTTTGCGTCTAAGGCCGTTAATGCCGCAGGCGCGGACGGGTTCTTTTTCGGCGGTTCCGGATTGTTCCTGAAGCAGTTGATCGCAGTAGGCGCGACTCTTGCCTATGCCGTTATTGTTACCTTTATTCTTTATAAGATCGTTGACGCCGTGCTGGGGATACGGATCGAAGAGAGAGACGAAGAGATGGGCCTGGACCTGTCGCAGCACCATGAGAGGGCTTATACGATCATAGAATAGAAGACGTAAATGATGCAAGGAAAGAGAGGGTGTTATGAAATTGATCATTGCGATCATTCAGCCTGCCCGGTTTGAGGCAGTACGGGATGAGTTGTATAAGGTCGAAGTGAACCTGATCACGGTCTCTGAGGTCCTGGGACACGGCCGCCAGAAGGGCGTGACGGAGGTTTACCGCGGGGCCAAGGAAATGGGGAATCTCCTGCGCAAAGTGCGCCTGGAGATCGCGGTCAACGAAAGTTTCGTCGAGCCGACGATCCAGGCCATCATCAAGGGCGCCAAGACGGGCCAGACGGGCGACGGCAAGATCTTTGTCCTGGACATGAAAGAATGCGTGCGTATCCGCACGGAAGAGCGCGGCACCACAGCTATCGGCTGACGGCATGAATCAGGATGAGCGGCAAAGGCCGGGCGTTGCCCTTTTGGGGCAGCGCCCGTTGTTTTGCAGAAACCTTTGCCCCGTTAGAGAACTATGTTCTCTAACGGGGTTTGCTTGAATAATTTTGATAACAGTCCTATAATTGAAAAAAACAGGAGGTTCCTTTGGGGATGGATTGGGAGAGCGCAACACAGGATAAGTTTAAGATTTTGATCGGCAAGATGCCCGTCTTTATGCGTCCTGCCGCCGAAAAGGCGATCATCCAGAAGGCGGAGAATCTTGTCCGGCAGGACAACCGTTCCGAGATCACCGAGAAAGACATGGTCGACGCTTTTTTTGCCGAAACGCCTTTTGGTTTTCAGGGCCTTATGAAGAACGACCTCTTGTCGGTCGGTATTGATTACACAAAATATGGTTATGAGAAATGAAGCTTCGCCTGCTCCGACGCTTCTGTATAGAGTTCCGACAGGATCGTTGGGACAGGAGCCTTACGGCTTCTTCTTCACGGTGCACAGCGAAATCCTGTACCGAAAGCCCTCCGGGCTTGGCACCTTTATCCCCCAATGGGGGTCTTAAGGCTTTCTGGTGCAGGGTGAACTCGTGACGGATCGGGTTCTGTGGAGGGGCAAGGCGTAAAGAGCTTTGCCTTTTTTTGCCGGGTGGAGTTTAACCTATGGACAGAAAAGCCGCAATGCGTTTTATCCTGATGATGGGGCTGGTGAGCCTCTTTGGCGATATTTCCTATGAGGGCGCCCGGGCCATGACAGGGCCTTATCTGGCTTTTCTCGGCGCTTCTGCGGTCATGGTCGGTTTTGTCTCGGGGCTTGGGGAATTCCTGGGTTACGGTTTGCGGCTTGTCTCCGGCGTGGCCGCAGACAGGACGCGCGCCTATTGGCCGCTTACTTTTCTGGGTTATGGCCTTATCTTTGCGATCCCCTGCCTGGCTTTTACCGGGAATTGGCAGGTAGCGGCGTTGTTTATTATCCTGGAGCGTGCGGGAAAAGCCATCCGTTCTCCGGCGAGAGATTCGCTTTTGTCTTACGCGACAAAGCAGGTAGGGCGGGGGTGGGGTTTCGCGATCCATGAGGCCATGGACCAGATCGGCGCGGTCGCAGGGCCCTTGATTTTTGCCGCCGTTCTCTTCTGGAAGAATAATTTCCGTCTGGGGTTCGGTGTCCTCGTCATTCCTTCCGTATTGACCATGTTGTCTCTTGTGTTCGCCAAGTCCCAGGGCCGGGCGCCCGAAGATTTTGAAGCATCTCAAGGGCCGCAGGAGCGTCCGCCGGCACAAGAGACAAAGCTTGCGCCCGCCTATGGACATTATGCCGTCTTCAGCTGTTTGTGCGTGGCCGGTCTCGTGAATTTCCAGATCATTTCTTATCACTGGAAGGTCCATGCGTTATTGCTGGATGCCTGGATCCCGCTCGTCTATGCGCTGACCATGGCCGTGGATGGCGTGGCGGCCCTTGTCGTCGGTAAAGCCTATGACCGCTGGGGCCTCAAGACTCTCGGGTTGATCCCCGTCGTGACCCTGGTAGTGCCGTTTTTTGTATTTTTGCCATCTGCCGCCGCCTCCGCCATCGCCGTCGCGATCCTCTGGGGTATTGTGATGGGCATGCATGAAACGATCATGCGCGCGGCCATTGCCGACCTGACGCATATCCAGAAGAGGGGGTTTGGTTACGGGTTTTTTAATACCATTTACGGCGGCGCATGGTTTTTGGGCAGTTTTGCCATCGGTGCGCTGTATGGATTGAATATACGTTTTGTGATTTTCTTCGTCGTGATAATGGAGCTGGCCGCCTTTGCCGTGTTTTGGAAGTTTCTGAGGCGCGCGCAAAAATGATGCAAGAGAGTTTTTGTATTTATCCCTCCGCAAGGCCACCGGGTTTTTAAAGTGAAAAAAATCACAAAACAGCCTTGACATGGCTTATCGATGTGTTATATTTGTATTAGTTATTGTGATTTTTTGAACAATAAATCTTTCCTTTCGAAGACGTCACAAATCGAGGTCGTTTTTTAAAACGCCGAGGGGGCGTAACCGTCGAGGACACTAGTGGTAAACAAAAAATGTATTATTCGTCTTTTGAGGTATAAAAACGCCCTCCACAGGCTTAATAGCCTGGGGTTTGTGAGGGTGTTTTCCGACAACCTCGCGGACGCGGTCGGCGTGACCGCTTCCCAGGTGCGAAAGGATTTTTCTCTTTTCGGTATCTGCGGCAACAAGCGCGGCGGATATCAGATCGAGACTCTCTTGGAAAAACTCAACCATATCCTCGGCAAGAACGAACAGCAGAAGGTGGTGATTGTCGGAGGGGGGAATATCGGCGCGGCGCTGATGAAGTATAAGGGATTTGAAAAAGAAGGCGTCAAGATCGCCGCATGTTTCGATATCGATCCCGCAAAATACAACCACAGGGAAGGCGATATCCCGGTCTTGCCTCTGGAGCAACTGAAAGATTTTGTGCGCCAGCACCATATCAGGATCGGCGTGATCGCCGTGCCGGATATCGCGGCGCAGCAGGTCCTGGACTTTATGCTGGCGGCGGGCATCAAGGGCATCCTGAATTTCGCGCCGATACGCCTGAGGGCGGCAAGCGACTGCGTCATCAACAACGTCAACCTGGTCCTGGAACTGGAGACTGTGATCTATTTTATTATTAACGGTACTGAGTCATCCATAAATAATAGACACATTGGCTGAGTTGATTTTTGGAGCGAGACAAGAAGCGAGGACGCCGGCGTACCCGCTGTGGTACGCCAAGGACGAGCGACGATGTCACAGCCCAAAAGCAGCCAGCCCCTTTACTATGCAATTGACAGGGGAAGCCCGCCTTTTGTCCGTCTGCGGCGTTGCTCCTCCTCGGCGTAGTGCAGAGACTACGCCGTCGTCGTCGCGCCTTGCATTCGGAGCAAAATTCGGGCTTCCAATGCGTCCATTATTTATGGATGACTCAGGAGAAAAAATCCATCGCCGAGATCCATGAAGAGCAGAAATCTTAAGACCAATATTATCCTGTCTTTCTTCGCCGTCATTTGCGTCGTGGTGGTGTCGGTCGCCATTTTGGGGTATTACATCATCAACAGCAACGTCATCCAGCGGGCGCAGAGGCAGATCAAGAACGACCTGAAGGTCGCCCGATGGGCCTACAACACGGAGATCGACAGGATCCGTCTGGCGTTCAATCTCGTCGGGCCGTCCAACGAACTGGAAAAACTCAAAGACCAGATCGGCCTGGATTATATTTCAGTCGTGGACAGGAGCGGGCTTTCGGACGTCAGGAGCGAGGTCGTCCGTGCGGCGTTTGACGGCAAGGCATTGGCCGCGACACGCATCATCGGCCCCGAAGAACTCAAAGAGATGGGCCGGTCGCTATATCAGAGGTCCGTGATCGAGATCAAGGCGACGCCGAAAGCCCGGCCTACGGAACGCAAAGTCCTGGACAGCGCCATGGCCGCGGGGTATGCCAAGCCGCTCTTTGATAACGCCGGCCATGTGCGGGCCGTCATGTATGGCGGCAAGATCATCAACAGGGATTCTGAGCTGGTGGACAAGATCCGCAGTTTTGTGTTTGAAAACAAGATGTATGAGGGCCGGCCGACAGGGACCGTTACGATCTTTCTGGATGACGTCAGGATCGCGACGAACGTCTTAGACAAAAACGGCGAGCGCGCCATCGGCACAAGGGTCTCCGCTACCGTTTACAAGAAGGTGGTCGAGGAAGGGCAGACCTGGCTGGATCGCGCCTTTGTCGTAACAGACTGGTATCTGACGGCTTATGAGCCTATCAGGAATATCGAGGGCAGGGTCATTGGTATCCTCTATGTCGGCATCCTGGAGAAGCCTTTTACGGATATGCGCCGCAATGTCTTTCTGGTATTTCTGGTCATTGTGGTTTTTGCCTCTTTGATGGCCGTTATCCTTGGCCTTGTCCTGGCCCAGGGCATGGCGCGGCCTCTCACCAGGCTCCTGGAGGCCGCAGGGCGTTTTTCCAAAGGGGACCTTTCCCACAGGATCGAGGTGTTCAACAGCCGCGTGCGGGAGATCGACGTCCTGGCAGAGGCCTTCAATGATATGGCGGGAAAGATCGACGAGCGCGAGAAGAAGCTCGAGGCGCTCAATAAAGAGCTGGCGGCATTGAACAAAAGTTATCTGGACCTTGTCGGGTTTGTCTCGCATGAACTCAAGGGCATCCTGTCGTCGACGATCATGAATGCCTATACGGTCCGTGACGGGTTTTTGGGGATGGTGAATTTCAAACAGCGCAAGGCCCTGGATTCCGTGGCGCGTAACCTTGACTATCTGGAGGCGACCGTCAAGAATTTCCTGAATTTGAGCCGGCTTGAAAAGGGCGAGCTCGCCGTCCGCAAGTCCGAGGTCTTATTGAAAGAACACATCATCGATTCTGCCCTGGAGGCGTTTTCCCGCCAGGCGGCGGACAAAGAGATCCAGGTCATCAACGATGTCCCTGCGGCCATGAAGGTAATGGCGGACGTGGATCTCCTGCAGATCGTCGTCAACAATCTGGTCGGCAACGCCGTCAAATACGGGCAGCGGGGCGGTGTCTTGCGCGTGAGCGCCGAGAACCGCGATGGCATGGTGCGCGTCGAGGTCTATAACGACGGCCGGCCCCTGCCGCAGGACCAGATCGACAAGCTTTTCCGGAGGTTCTCGCGGTTGAAATCAGAGGAGACGCGCGCCGTGCAGGGGACGGGTCTGGGGCTGTTTGTCAGCAAGGAGATCGTCGAAAAACATGATGGCCGGATATGGGTAGAGCCCCGGCCGCAAGGGAATGCGTTTGTGTTTGAGATCGGATGAGGAACAGGCATTCACTCCTTGTCTAAACGCTCAGAAATTTTTCGCCAGGGTCGGCTGCGCCGTACCGGCGGAAATTTCCTTCGCAGACTCGGAGTTGATTTTGCAGGGAATATAACCTTATTATAGGCAAAATCAAGGAGGTACTGAACGTGACAACACCACTGGACACGATCAAAAAGAAAAGGGCCGAAGCGATCAACCGCATCCTCAGCAAAGGATACCTGTCGACGAAGCGCGTTTATGTCGGCATGGCGACATGCGAGATCGCGGCCGGCTCGAAAGACGTGATGGAGGTTTTTGAGAGCGCCATCAAGAAAGAGGGGCTGACCGACGTGTATCTGAGCCAGAAAGGCTGCGCCGGACGCTGTAATCTGGAGCCCACGGTCGAGGTTGTTGAAGAGGGCAAGATCCCCATCAAATACGGCAAGGTGACCAGGGAAATGGCGCGTCAGATCATTGACCAGCATTTGAAAAAAGGCGAAGCGATCAAGGAGTGGACGATCAAATAGACGCCCCTGTCCGCCCCTCGGGGGATAGACAATAACTATCGCAAAAAGGGAAGCTAAAGGACATCATCATGCCAAGGAAATATGTTATCACATTATGCGACGGACCGACATGCATCCATAAGAGGTCCAAGGAACTGGAAACAGCGATCGAGACGGAGCTGGCCAGGCACGAACTCTCCGGAAGGGTGAGCATCAACCTTTCGGGTTGCCTGGGGATGTGCGCCAAGGGGCCTGTCATGGCCGTGAATCCCCAGTATACCGTTTACGGCAACGTGACGGCGGACGACATCCCGGAGATCATCTCAAGCCACATCCTGAAGAATAAGCCCGTGGCGCGGTTGTGTATCGACGAGGACCATCTTTACAACAGGTTTTTCCGCGTTTTCGGGGACGTCAACTTTTTCGGCAAGCAGATGCGCATCGTGCTGCGTAATTGCGGTATCATCGACCCGGAGAATATCGACGACTATTTATCCGTGCGCGGCTATGAGGCCCTGGCCAAGGTCCTGACCGAGATGAAGCCTGCCGACGTCATCACGCAGGTCAAGATATCCGGCCTGAGGGGCCGCGGCGGCGCCGGTTTCCCCACGGGGATCAAATGGGAACTGACGGCCAGGCAGAAGACGGACGAAAAATTTCTTATCTGTAACGCCGACGAAGGGGACCCGGGCGCTTTCATGGACAGGAGCACGATCGAAGGCGACCCGCATACCGTCCTGGAAGGCATGATCATCGGGGCCTATGCCGTCGGGGCTACCAAGGGGTTTATCTATATCCGCGCGGAATACCCTTTGGCGATCAGGCGCCTGGAAAAGGCCATCGCCGACGCCCGCCGGGAAGGCTTCCTGGGCGAGAATATCCTGGGTTCCGATTTTTCTTTTGATATCGAGATACGCCTCGGCGCCGGGGCCTTTGTCTGCGGAGAGGAAACGGCATTGATCCATTCGATCGAGGGGCACCGCGGCATGCCGAGGCCCCGTCCGCCTTATCCGTCGGTGCAGGGGCTTTTTGACAAGCCGACGCTGATCAACAATGTCGAGACATGGGCGAACATCCCTGTCATCATCCTTGACGGCGCGGAGTGGTTCAGCTCGATCGGGACCGAGAAGAGCAAGGGGACGAAGGTCTTCGCGCTCGCCGGCAAGATCAAGAACACGGGGCTGATCGAAGTCCCCATGGGCATGACGCTGAGGTCTATCATTTACGATATCGGCGGAGGCATCCCGAATAACAAAAAATTCAAGGCGCTCCAGACGGGCGGGCCTTCTGGCGGCTGTCTTTCAGAGGATTACCTGGATACGAAGATCGACTATGAATCGCTTGCCGCGGCCGGCTCCATCATGGGCTCCGGCGGCATGATCGTCATGGACGAAGATTCGTGCATGGTGAATATCGCCCGGTTCTTTCTGGAATTCACGCAGAACGAATCCTGCGGCAAATGCACGCCGTGCCGCGAGGGGACCAAGCGCATGCTTGAGATCCTGACCCGCATCACGGAAGGCAAGGGGCAGGAAGGCGACATCGAGAGGCTGGAGCGCCTGGGCAATCTCATCAAGAAGGCATCCCTGTGCGGCCTGGGACAATCGGCCCCCAATCCGGTCTTAAGCACGATCAAGAATTTCCGCAGCGAATACGAGGACCACATCAAGCTAAAGAAATGCCGCGCCGGGGCGTGCACGGCATTGACCGGCTATGAGATCACCGATAAATGCGTCGGCTGCACAGCCTGCAAGAAGGCCTGCCCCGTCGGCGCGATCACAGGGAATCCCAAGAGCCTGCATCTGATCGATCAAGGCAAGTGCGTCAGGTGCGGCTTATGTTTTGACACATGCAAATTCAGCGCGATCAAGCGTTCATAAGAAAGGGCAGATGCGATGGAAAGTAAGACCATAACGATCACCATTGACGGCAAGACATACCGGACACAGGAAGGGTTGACCATCATGCAGGCGGCGGACCAATTGGGTTTTCATATCCCGCGGCTGTGCTATCATCCGAAGCTTTCGATCGAAGGCGCCTGCCGCGTCTGCATCGTGGAGGTTGAGGGCGCCAAGTCTTACGTGGCGTCCTGCGCCTATCCCGTGATGGACGGCATGAAGATCCGGACCAACACGCAGGAGATCCGCCGCGCGCGGCGGGATATCGTCGAGCTCATTTTAGACAATCATCCCCAGGATTGCCATACCTGTGAGCGCGATTCCAACTGTGAATTGCAGCGGCTGGCCGCTTCTATGGGGATCCGCAAAAGGCATTTTGAAGGCGAACGCAAGAAATACGATAAGGACCTGACATCGACCTCCGTCATCAGGGACCCGAACAAATGCATCCTTTGCGGACGTTGCGTGCGCATCTGTTCGGAAGTCCAGAAGGTGACGGCCCTGGGCCATGCGCACCGGGGTTTTCAGACGGTCGTTATGCCGGCGTATAACATGCCGTTCCGCGACAGCGTCTGCACGACCTGCGGCCAGTGCATCAATGTCTGTCCGACAGCCGCATTCGTCGAGAAGGTCTATACGCAGGACCTTTTTGCCAAACTCAACGACCCGCATATCGTCAAGGTGGCCCAGATCGCGCCGTCGGTCAGGGCCGCCATCGGCGAGGCCTTTGGCCTGGAGCCGGGGCGCGCCATGGAACGCGAGGTCGCCGCGGGCCTGAGGAGGCTGGGATTTGATTATGTCTTTGACACGCAGTTTTCGGCGGACCTGACGATCATGGAAGAGGCGAGCGAATTCTTGGAGAGGTTCCAGGGCAAAGGGAAACTGCCGATGATCACTTCTTGTTCCAGCGCCTGGATGAAGTGCGTGGAGCAGTTCCATCCCGACCTTTTGGAAAATGTCTCGACCTGCAAGTCGCCGATGTCCATGATGGGCGCGCTCGTGCGCACCTATTTTGCCGACAAGATCAAAAGGGACCCCAAGGAGATCCTGAGCGTGGCGGTCATGTGCTGCACGGCCAAGAAATACGAGGCCTCGCGGCCGGAGTTGATGGTGAACGGGTTGCCCGCCGTGGATATGGTGGTGACGACCCGCGAGATCGCCTGGATGTTTAAATCCGCGGGGATCGATCTTTTGCATATCAAAGGGGAAGATTTCGACGAACCCCTGGGATTGTCGTCGGGTGCCGGCGCCATCTTCGGCGCCACAGGCGGCGTCATGGAGGCGGCGATCCGCACGGCCTATGAGCTGTATACGGGAGAGACGCTCATGGACATCGAGCTTGAATCCCTCAGAGGCCTGGCCGGGATCAAGGAAGGCAAGGTGACGATCGACGGAAAAGAAATCCGCGTGGCTGTGGCCCATGGCCTGGGCAATGCCGCGACCGTTCTGGATATGGTGCGCAAAGACCCCGATCGTTTCCATTTCGTCGAGATCATGGGATGTCCCGGAGGCTGCATCGGCGGCGGCGGACAGCCTTACGCCGGTATCAATTCGATGCCCTTGGACGAAGAGTGCCTGAAAAAGAGGGCGGAAGCGCTTTACGGCATCGACCGTCACAAGACGATCCGCAGGAGCCATGAGAACCCGGATGTGCAGAGGTTATACAAGGATTTTCTGGGCCGGCCCTTGAGCGCCAAATCCCATCAGCTTCTGCATACGCATTATAAGGCCAAGGAGCCCAGGGGCATCATTCCTCAGGAATTAAAGGTCAGATAAAAGGACAATTCAGGAGAGGCTAAAAATGATCGCAGCAGAAGACAAAAAGACGGCATTAAAAGAATTCATGGAGAAGGCCAGGGCCGGGGCGCATCCGGAGTCACAACTGATCGCCATCCTCCATCGCGCGCAGGAACTTTACGGCCACCTTGACCAGGCGGTGATGGATGAGATCGCGTTGACGATGAACATCCCGACAGCTCATATCTGGGGTGTGGCGACCTTCTACCACTATTTTAATCTCAAGCCGAAAGGAAAGCATTCGATCTCTGTTTGTCTGGGGACGGCATGTTATGTCAAAGGCGCCGCACAGGTTTTGGAGACGGTCAAGAAGGAACTCAAGGTGGGCATTGGAGAGACGACGCAGGATGGGATGTTCACACTTGGCGAAACGCGGTGCCTGGGTACCTGCGGCCTGGCGCCCGTCATGATGATCGATGACAAGGTCTACGGGACCCTGACGCCTAAAAAGACGGTGGAGATCCTCCAGAGTTTTTATAAAAAATAAGTGATGAGCACAGAGCACAGAAAAACGTGAAACATATTGACGAACAAAAGATATTCGATGTCCTGGCGGATGCCCAAAAGGTATCGGCCGCGGATGTGGAGGCGGTCCTTGCCAAAAGCCGCGCGCTCAAAGGGTTGACGTTAAAAGAAGTCGCCATCCTCCTGTCGGTTTCAGACCCTGCGCTTTTGAAAAAGATCCTTGAGGCTGCGGCCTGGGTGAAGAACGAGATCTACGGCAGCCGCATCGTCTTGTTTGCGCCTCTTTACACGAGCAATTTCTGCGTTAACGGCTGTCTTTATTGCGGGTTTAAAGCGGACAACAAGAGCGTCAAGAGAAAGGCGTTGACGGTAGGAGAGATTAAACAGGAAGTCGCCTGGCTTTTGGGCCGCGGCCATAAGCGCATTCTCCTGGTTGCAGGGGAATTTCCTGGTTCTCGCCAGTCTCCCGTGGAAGATTATGTTGAGGCGATCGAGACGGTGTATCGTGTTCGCGTGGGGGCGCATCAGATCCGTAGGGCCAATATTAATTGTGCGCCTTTGAGCGTTGAGGATTTCCGCAAATTTAAGGCAGCGGGCATTGGGACGTATCAGCTTTTCCAGGAGACATACCACGAGCCCAGTTACCGCCGTTTACACCCTTATGGCCCCAAGAGCGACCCCGACAATCGTCTGGATGCGATTGACCGGGCCTTCCGCGCCGGCATCGACGATGTAGGCATCGGCCCGCTTTACGGCCTCTATGACTACCGTTTTGAGACCCTGGGGCTATTGGAACATATTCGTCATTTGGAAGAGACGTTCGGCGTCGGGCCGCACACGATCTCCGTGCCGCGGATCGAGCCGGCGCACGGTGTTAATTTCTTTACAGAGACGTCCTACAAGCTGTCGGACGAAGAGTTCAAGAAAACAGTCGCCATCCTGAGATTGGCTGTCCCTTATACGGGCATTATCCTGACGACAAGGGAGGCGCCGTCGTTTCGGGATGAGCTTTTTGCCGTCGGCGTTTCGCAGGTCAGCGCCGGTTCCCGGACATCGCCGGGCGGCTATACGCAGGACGACGGCGCAGACGACGGCCAGTTTTTCCCGAATGATGCGCGCAACCTGGATCAGGTGATCGGGTCTTTGATCGAAAAAGGGTTGTGTCCCAGTTTTTGCGCGGCCTGTTACCGCAAGGAGCGCACGGGCGCGACATTCATGGGTCTGGCGCGGCCGGGGACGATCAAGGGTAAATGCCAAATAAACGCCCTGATCACACTCAAGGAATATCTGGATGATTTTGCTTCTCCGGGCGTCAAGGAGAGAGGATACCGCCTGATCGAACAAGCCAGGACGCTTTTGGATGAGAACAGCCGGCAGCAGCTGGCAGTCTTTTTTGAAGACATTCAAAAAGGCATCCGTGACGTTTATGTCTAATATGTCTAAATTCCAGAGTTTGCTGGACAGGGTCTCTGTCAGCGATGCGCAGGACATATCCGATATCGTGGCGTTGCTGGACGCCTCGGGCGAGGAAACGGAGGCGCTTTTTGCGCGAGCCGATGATATCCGTCGCGCCCGCTTAGGCGATGGGATCTTGCTGCGCGCGATCGTGGAGTTTTCCAGCAGGTGTTCCAGGGATTGCGCTTATTGCGGCCTGCGTAAGGGGCATCGGAAGCTCAAGCGTTACCGGATGGATACAGCGGAGATCCTGGCATCGACCTTGGAAGCTGCGGCCTGCGGCATCAAGACGGTTGTCCTGCAGTCGGGGGAGGACGATACGCTCGATCCCCTCTGGCTTGCGGATGTTGTCCGGGCCATCAAGTCCGGCAGCGATATGGCGGTAACGCTTTCTGTCGGGGAAAAGCCGCGGGAGGCGTATGCCTTGTGGCGCCGGGCCGGCGCGGACCGGTATCTGTTGAAGATCGAAACGACAAATCCGGCATTATACCGACGGTTCCACCCGGACATGGATATTGACAGGAGGATTGAGTGTCTGTGCGCTCTGCGGGACTTGGGATATCAGGTGGGTTCCGGCAGCATCGTGGGCCTTCCGGGACAGACGCTCGAGGACCTGGCGCAGGATATTTTATTCTTCAAGCGTTATGATTTCGATATGATCGGCATTGGCCCCTTCATCGCGCACCCCGGAACGCCTTTGGGGTCAGAGAGTGACGGAGACATCCTCGCGGTGCTCAAGGTGCTCGCGACGACGAGGATCGCGGTCAAGAACGCGCACATGCCGGCCACGACGGCGGTGGGAAGTCTCGGAGAAGATCATCGTCTCACGGCCTTGAAGGCCGGCGCCAACGTTCTCATGCCGAATTTTACGCCTCAGCCCTACAGGCAGGCCTATGAGATCTATCCGCATAAGCGCTGCCTGACGGAGACCTTGGGGGCGTGTGTTCCCTGCATGGAAACAATGGTCTCTGCTATCGGCCGTTGTGTGAATTATGGCCGGGGGGATTCTTTAAAGATAAAGGTGTGATATAATAGGGACATTAAGTGGGATTTCCACTCTGCGCGGCCTAGAGCTCCGCCCTTGAGGGCGCAAGACTGTTGTGGCCGCTTAGAGTAACCCGAAACAAGCCCCGGCCCTGGCCGGAGGCCGAGGCCGGGGAATATGGGTTGACTATAGGGGAGGAGATGGGGACATGTCGAATAAAATCCTGATTATCGATGACGATGCGGATTACGTTGACGCCATGAGCACACTTTTGACGGCGAAGAACTATGATGTGATTTCGGCGCCGAACGGCGAAGAGGGGTTCAAAAAAGCCAAGAAGGAAGCCCCGAACCTGATCTTGCTCGATGTCATGATGACGCATAAGAGCGAAGGTTTCGATATCGCCCGGAACCTGAAAGGCGACGAGGCGACAAAGGATATCCCTGTCATCATGATCACAGGTATCCGTAAAGAGATGAACTTGCCGTTCGGTTTTGAGCCGGATTCCGATTGGCTCCCTGTTAAGACGGTGCTGGAAAAGCCGATCAAACCCGACACGCTGCTCAAGGCCGTTGAAGAGAACATAAAAAAGTAGGGTGCCGTGCAGAAGTCGATCATCGTCATCCATATGTATCGGCGCAGGGTTGCGGCGGCCAAGGTCCAGAAGGCCTTGACGGATCACGGCTGTATCGTTAAGACCCGCCTGGGCATCCATGACGGTGTGTTGGACAAGTGTTCGGACGAAGGATTGATCCTGCTTGAGGTTGTCGGGACCTCCGGCGAGACAAAGGCTTTGGAGAAGGCGCTCAGGGCCTGCCCCGGCGTCAAAGCGAAGACCGTCGCCATCCCCCTCTGATCCCCCAGGGTTTCACGGGCCTATGGGGACGCCGCCCCGTAGGGCTCCGGTCCACACGGGAATTTTCAGCATCAAAACCATGCAAAAGACACCCAAATCCCTCAGATTGCATATCGGATTGTTCGGCAGGACCAATGTCGGCAAGTCGAGCTTTTTGAATTATGTCGTCGGCCAAGACGTGGCGATCACATCACATATCCCCGGCACGACGACCGACGTGGTCGAAAAGCCCATGGAGTTGCTGCCGATCGGCCCCGTCGTTTTCCTGGATACGGCCGGCCTCGACGACGTTTCGGAACTCGGCGTCTTGAGGGTCGGGCGCACCAAAAAGGTTTTTGATCGATGCGACGTGCTTGTGTTGTTGACGGAACCGCAAGCGTGGGGGGCCTATGAAGAAGAGGTTTTCTCAGAGGCGGAGAAACGTCATATCCCCGTCGTTATCGTCGTCAACAAGGCCGACACCCTCAGGCCATCGGCTGAGTTTATGGCGTCGCTGAGCCGGCATTCTCCCCGCGTCTTGTCCTGCAGTTGTTTTGACCGTCCTGGCCGTGATCCTTTTGTCCATGCTTTTAAGGCGCAGTTGATAGAGATATGCCCAGAGGAATTCCTCCATCCTCCGGCGCTGGTCGGGGACCTCTTGCCGCAAGGCAAGCTTTGCGTATTCATCGTCCCTATCGACCTGGAAGCGCCGAAGGGGAGGCTGATCCTGCCTCAAGTGCAGGCGATCCGCGATGTGCTGGATCATGGCAGGGGCGTCGTCGTCGTCAAGGAAAGCGAATATGCGTCGTGCCTGAAACATTTGAAGACGCTGCCGTCTTTGGTCGTCTGCGATTCCCAGGTGGTGACCAAAATGGTCGAAGCGACGCCCTCGGAGATCCCCTGCACGACATTTTCCATATTATTTTCCCGCAGCAAAGGCGATCTCGACGAAGCGGTCAAGGGTGCGTTGGCGCTGGAACAGCTTCAGCCCGGCGACAAGGTCCTGATCGCCGAGGCCTGTTCTCATCACGCGATCCAGGATGATATCGGCCGCGTCAAGATCCCGCGCTGGCTGCGCCGATACAAAGGGTTTGATGTCCCTGTCGAGGTCTGTGCCGGCAAGGATTTTCCTGAAAACCTGAAAGGTTTCCGTCTTGTGATCCATTGCGGGGCCTGCATGTTCACGAGGCGCGAGATGCTGGCCCGGATCGAGAGGGCCAGGGTTCAAGGGGTCGCCTTGACCAATTACGGCGTCGCCATCGCGTATCTGCAAGGAGTCCTGCCGCGCGTCCTGAGTCCGTTCCCCGGCCTGCTGCAAAAGCATTGCCTCCAGGCATGATCTTTTCCCTCGCCGCTTTTCTTCTTTAAATAACATTTCTGTCGGGTATCCCCGTTTCAAAAAATAATGTTGACAGAATAATTATAGTATGCTATATTTTTAATGTGCACACCAAAATATTGATGGAGGACAGGATGGTCAAGAAAGAATATTCGCTGCGCGAACGCAAGCACGCCAAAACGAAGATCGCGATCATGGATGCTTTTATCAAGCGCCTGGAGAAGACGCGTTTCGACGATATCTCCGTGCGCCAGATCTGCAAGGATGTCGATGTTTCCGAAGGCACCTTCTTCAACTATTTTCCGGAAAAGATCGACATCATAAACTATTATATGCACCTGGAGTTCCTTCAGGTTGTCTGGAAGGCCCGTAAAGACGTGCCGGAAGGTGCGTATGTGGCCTTGATCGATGCCGTTCTTGAAAATTTGGGAAGGGAATTATTGCGTTATGACAATATCATCTATCAGTTGATAGCCCTCATGATTGTTCAGCAGCAGAGGCCCAAGGCTCTGACCATATCCGACCTGGAAAGACAGATCTATCTGCCGGCCTGCGAAGGCATAGAGAATATAAAACTGATGCTTCCGGATGACTTTTTCAGCGAGTGCCTGAAAGAGGCTGTCCGTCATGGCGAGATCCCCAGAGATATAAAAATCGACGACTTGCAGGTATCTTTAATGACGATCATGAGCGGGACGTTATTGGCGGCCAAATTCGCTGCCAATAAGGACATGGTTTATCATTTTAAGCGTCAATTACAGTTTCTTTGGAAAGGATTAGGGGCGAAGAGGGCGGCGGGGGGAAGATGAGAAAACGTTTGGTCTTTGCGATCAGTTTAATCATTATTGCGGTGTTTACCTTTAATATTGTCTTTGCAGGTTATGCCGAGGAATGCCCTCTTTTAGAGATAGGCCTTGATGAGACCATCGAAAGGGCCCTGGACACCAGCGAAGAATTGAAGATCAAGGATAAAGAGGTTGATAAGAGCGAGGGGGCCTACCGGGAAGAGCGCGCGGAGATGCTGCCGCATTTTACCGCCAAGTCGCAATGGACGCGCAACCTGTCTTATCCGGATAGCGCGGCCGCCGAGATCGCCGATTACGAGTCCGAAAGCACCATCAACGCCTCCCAGGTCCTCTGGTCGTTCGGCAGGGTCTTGTATGCGGTGAATTCCGCCAAAAAAGCGGTGGAGGCGACCAGGTTCAACAGGGACGCGACCAGAGAGGAGATCGTCTACACCGCCAAGTTGAGTTATTACAGCTGTCTTTTGGCCAAGAACACCTTGTCCATTACCGAGAAGTCGTATGCGAATGCCCTCGAGAACAAGGAGCTGTTGGGCCAGCGTTCCTACGGCGGCCGCAGCTCCAGGTATGAGATCCTCAGGATGAATACGGACGTGGCTTCGCGCGTTCCTGCGGTCAACGAGGCCAGGACAGAGTTCGATGCGGCCATAGAGACTTTAAAGAGGCTCATTGATGTGAGTCATGAATGCAGTATTTCCCTGCTTGGGGATTTTAAGGATAAATATGAGTCCTACGATTATGAGGCGCTTGTTTTCGTCATGGCCGAAAGAGAGCCGTATCTTAAGAGCCTGGATAAGACCATTGAATCGGCCGACGCCAAGGTCAAGAGTAAATTCGCCGCCCTTTTTCCGACCGTATCCGCTTTTTCCTCATGGGGTTATGCCGGGGGCAACAATGAACATTCATTCCCGTCCAGCGGCGACCTGGATAATTATTCCCTCGTGGGCTTTAAGATCGACATCCCGATCTGGGAGGGCGGGCTCAAGCAGGCGCAGTTGAGCCAGTCGAGGGCCACCAAAGACATCGCCGTCTTGAGAAAACAGCAGGTGTGGAGGAACTACATGCTGGAACTCAAGAAAGCCTTTTTGGAGTACGAGCAGTATAAGGATAATCTCAAGGCCAATATCGAAGCGGTGGACCTGGCGCAAGAGTCGTTCAAACAGACGCAGGAGATGTTCGCTTCGGGCCAGGTGACTTTGACCGATCTGAACGACGCAGAGCTTCTGCTGACCAACCAGAGGCTGAATAAAGAAATGACGTTGTTCAACATCAATATCACGTTGGCCAGGATAGAAAAGTTGATCGCGGAGAAAGCCAATGAAATGTCCGGCGTTAAAAAATCTTGATCCCAGGGCAAAGGTATACGCGGCCATATTTTTATTCAGCGTTATCGCCGTGTTTATCAGGATCGTGCTTGTGCAGCTTGACCGCGGCCGTCAGATCGTCAGTTTTGTTTCCGAGTGGGAGCGATACGGCAAGCCGGTGGTTGTTAAGGAGATGATGGCGGTTGATGTTCCTGTGTATACGAAATTTACCGTCATCATCGGGCAGGATGGATCGGCCAAGGGTTTTGTCACGGGAGATATCAAGGACAAGCTCGCGCACGGCCAGGAGGTCTATCCGAATGCCAGCAGCAGGATCCCCTGCGGCACGATCTCAATCATCGGCCAGGAGCTTGATATGGAGACGGGGATGTTCCCGGTCACGGTGGCGTTCAGCAATTGTTCAGGCGCGTCCGATTCCAGGATGGTGCTTTTTGCGCAAACTCAAACCTTAAAAACAGCATTGGTTGTGCCTAACGATATCATCGATCTCGCTAAAGATGGTTCGTATTTATGGAAAGTCGAAGATGGAAAGGCCAAGAAGGCCCATGTCAGGATCGGTTCCCGCAACGGCTACGGGACCCTTGTTGCCGAAGGCATCAAGTCCGGGGATTTGATCGTGCTCAGGGGCCAGGATTCGCTGAACGAGAACGATAAAGTGAAGATCGTGGGCCGATAGGCGGGCCCTAGACACAGGACAGGATGAGGCCATAAGACAATGATTGGATTTTTTGTCAAACATCGGATCACCACCATCATGTTCGTTCTGGTGTTTGTGGTCCTCGGCGTATACAGTTATGCCAACCTGCCCATCGAGAAGACGCCGAAGATGGACTTTCCCATTGTAACGGTTTCGGTGACGTATCCGGGTGCAACCCCCCTGGAGGTGGAAACGCTGGTCGTCAAAAAGATCGAAGACGCGGTTGCCGAGATCTCCGAGATCAAGAAGATCAAAAGCCAGGCCTACGAAAGCCTGGCTTTTATTTCCATCGAGTTCCTCATTGAGGCAGACGTCAATGTCAAGTCTATCGAGGTCAAGGACAAAGTGGATGCGATCTTAAACGACCTGCCTGATGCCATAGAAAAGCCCATCATCGAAAAATACGATCCTTTGATCGTGCCGGTCATGGAACTGGTGCTTTCGAGCGATACGCTCGACGGCCGGGACCTCTATGAATACGCCGATAAGACTTTGAAGACCAAGATTTCCTCTATCGCCGGCGTGGCCAAGGTCGATGTCTATGGCGGCAAGAAGAGGCAGATCAATGTTTGGCTCGACCCCATGCTGATGAAACAGCATTACATCAGCATCGGCGAAGTGGTCAACGCGATGCTGGTAAAAAACATGAACATCCCTGCTGGCGCCCTGGAGAAGGGTTTTAATTCGCTCGGGGCCAGGTTTACCGGGGAATTTGAGAGCATCGATGAGATCGCGCGGATGAAGCTGGTCTCTTCCGATGGGTCCAGCTGTCTGTTGAAAGATATCGCCGTCATTGAAGACAGCTATAAGAAAATCGATACCATGGCGCGGTATAACGGCAAAGAAGTCGTAGGCCTTTCCGTCAATAAGGCCTCTGACGGCAACGCGGTGTCCATTGCCAAAGAGATGAGGCATAAGCTGGATGCATTCAGGGCGATCCTGCCTCCCGGCGTCAAGCTTGATGTCGCGACGGACACCACGACGTTTATCGTCGATGAGACCAATACTACGATTTTGAATATCTTCATCGGCCTTTTGCTGACGGCCGCGATCCTTTATCTTTTCATGGGAAGGTGGGATGTCGCTTTTATCGCGTGCATCATTATCCCTACGTCCATTGTTTCGACCTTATTCCCCATGTGGATGTCGAAATTTTCGATCAACATGCTGACTCTGCTGGCTATCGCTTCGGTGCTCGGGACATTGATCTCGAACGCCATCGTTATTATTGAGAACGTATCGGTACACCTTGAACGTTCTGACGATCCCCAGAAGGCTGCTATTGAGGGCACCCAAGAGGTATTTATTCCAATCCTTGCGGCTACCGGCACCAATCTTGTCGTTTTTATGCCGCTGTCCATGATGAGCGGTATCGTTGGGGTGTTCATGAAGTGTTTCGGTCTGACGGTTGTCTACGCCACGTTATTTTCGTTGCTGGCTTCTTTTGCCCTGACCCCTATGCTGTGCGCCGCGCTCCTCAGGCCCAAGAAAGGCAAAAAGGCGGCCGACGGAAAACCCAACGCACTCTCGGAGGCATTATTCGCTCCATTGCACTGGATGCGCCAAGGTATTGATGCCGTCATGGAATTTATGAAAAAGGAGTATAGGTATATCTTTGATGTCATTTTTCGATATCCCAAGATGACCATCGTCTGCGTTATCCTGCTGTTTTTCGGGTCGTTGGTGCTGGTACCGTTCATCGAAAGCGATTTCGTTCCGAAATCCGATGAGGACCAGTTCATCATCAATATGGTCCTGCCGCAGGGTTCGACGATCGAACGCACCCTGGAAGCATGCAAGCTGGTGGAAGGATATCTTGAAAAGATCCCGGAGAAGAAATCGTATCTGACCAACATCGGAGAGAACGGGGTTGAGAATGCCAAGATCACGTTGGACCTGGTGCCTTTGAAGGACAGGAAAAGAAAAGACACGCAGATCATGGATGAGCTGACCAAGTTCATCGCCGCGATCCCCGATGTGGAGGTGAGCTACGACCGGGGGATGTCTGCCGAGGCCGGCACCGGAGACGTGGCCATAGACCTCTACGGCATTGATTACGATACGATGATCAGGCTGTCGCAGCAGATGAAGGGCCTGATGGAGCAGAGCGGCTATTTCAAGAGCGTTATTTTGTCTTACAAATTTCCCGGCGATGAGGTCCGCCTGAAGCCGTTGCAGGAAAAGATCGCAGAGTACGGGCTTACGGCCGCAACGGTAGGGACGAGCTTCCGGTCGTCGGTATACGGAGAGGATACGAATACGTATAAGGAAAAAGGCGAGGAATACAAGATCAATATTGAGTTGAACGACGTCTATGCGCAGGAGGCGGACGACATCAAGGTCATATCCGTGCTTTCGCGCAAAGGGCTTATTCCCTTGGATGGGCTCGGCACGCTCGTGATCGATAAAACCGTTCCCATGATCCGCCACCGCGACAGGGTGCGGGTTATCCATCTCGACGGTTTCCTGGGCAAAAGCTCGCTGGGCGTTGTTAGCGGCATCCTGGATAAGCGGTTTAAGGCCATACAATTCCCGGAGGGCTATGGCTATCGCTATGTCGGGAATTCGGAAAATTTGGACGAAGCGACCCGCGAACTCGGCAAGGCATTTTTCCTGGGGGTTATCCTGACGTTTATGCTGTTGTGCGCCCTTATGAATTCGTTGATCGCGTATCCCTTGGCCATCATGACGACGGTCGCGACCTCGATGATCGGGATCATCATGGGTTTGTTTTTCCTTGGTTTATCCATCAACATCGCGTCGATGATGGGCATTGTCATGCTTGTGGGCATGGTGGTCAATAATGCGATTTTGCTGTTGGACTATACTCTGATCAAAATGAGGGAAGGCGTGCCGGTCAAGGAAGCGCTGTGGATCGGCGCTACCGAGAAATTCCGGGCGATCATGATGACATCCATTGCGATCATCCTGGGTGTTTTGCCGCAGCTCTGGTCGGTCATGGAAGCCAAGAGGGCCATGGGCGGCGTCATGGCCGGCGGCATGCTTGCTTCGATCGTGTTTACTTTTATCCTTGTTCCCGTTGTCTTCTGGTATCTGGATCGTTTCGAAAAAAGATTTCTGAAACATTGATCTGGCGGCCAGGTGTATCTGTATCTCCAAAAAATGAAAGAATTGGATATTCTGCTTTTGATGACGAGGTTTATAGATAAGAGCGGGTCTGTTTTTGCTCACGGCCGGCGCGTCGCAGGGATTGCCTGCGCCATGGCCAAAAAGATGGGGTACTGCGACGAAGGGATTAAGCATATTCATTGTGCCGCCGTTGTCCACGATATCGGGAAGATCGATGTCCCGCAAGAGATCGTCACTAAGCCGGGTGGTCTCAGCGGTCATGAGATCGCGATCATCAGAAAACATCCCGAACTGGGATGTTTTCTCTTGAAAGACACGAAGCCGGAGTCCATCGTTGCGGAGGTCGCCCTTCAACATCACGAAAGGATGGACGGTTCGGGATATCCTTTCGGCCTGTGTGCTCGGGATATCCATCCTGTCGCGAGGATTGTTGCCGTTGCCGATGTGATTGATGCGATGACTTCTTTGCAGGTATACAGGCCGGCCCTAAGCATGCACGACGCCCTTAGAGAGCTCATGCGGAACCGGGGCTCGCTATATGATGCCGGAGTCGTTGATGTCAGCGTATCGCTTTTTGAGCGGGGAGAGTATCATGTCTGAGGCGCCCTATGATATGAGGCTTTCCGAATTATTGCAGAGGGTTATGCGGGGTTTCCATGTCCAAGCCTACCATTATTCACTGTCCCAAAGACTTTCTTTATCGGAGTGCCGGGTGTTGTTTTTGTTGTGTAGCGGCCTGCCGGTTGAAATGAACAAGATAAAACAGGATTTGTTTGTTACCGGGGCATGTGTCACAAGCATCGCCGATCGGCTTGTCAGAAAAAAACTCGTCATACGCCGCCGCAGCGATACAGACCGCAGGAAGGTAAGTCTCATGCTCACGGATAAAGGAAAGTGTTGCTTGGTACGGTTAGAAGCGCGCCGGAAAGATTTGCTGAAAGCGATCTTCGTAGACTTAACAGAAAAGGATAAAAAAATAATAGAGGACGGCGTGTCCATACTTGCCGTGTCTTTGGAGTCCGTAAAAAGAACCTGATTCGTAAGGTGCTACAGGCGACGCTATGGTGCTGATGAAAAAATAAATTTATGAAAAGTTATTTATGGCGGGTATTGGCGAACAACAAGTACTGCCATTTATTGGCTGTGCTTGTTGTTTTCTTTTTTATCGTGCCGTTCGGGACGGGCCGCCCGATGCAGCATTTCGTCTTTCCGCTGATGTTTTTGTCCGGCATCCTTTTTTCTTTAAGGGCGTTGGAAGTCAAAAGGGCGGAATTTCTCCTCATTGCCTTGACCGGCGCATCGGCATTGGCCATCGGCATCTTGTTTGAGTTCTTTTATACTCCCGCGGCAGGAGGCAGGATCCTGCTTGAAATACCCATCGTGATCTACGCGTTTTTCTTATTGATGTCCATAGCGCTTTTGGTCTCTAAGATGTTCGCTCTCTCAAAAGTGACCAGCGATACGATCGCCGGCGGCATCAGCGTCTATTTGCTTCTGGGGTTCCTCTGGACGGTGTTTTATTATGCCGTGTATATCTATGACCCCTGTGCTTTTAATTTTCCTTCGCCGGCCCATCAACATAGCTTGTTCTATTTCAGTTTTTCAACTTTGACGACTGTGGGTTATGGGGATGTCTACCCGGCGAACAGGATGGCGATGTCCCTTTCCAATCTGGAGGCCATCACTGGCCAGATGTATGTCGCGATCTTCATTTCCAGGCTTGTGGGGTTGCATATTGTAGCTCATAACAAATAGGCAAAAGATGTCGAAAAAAATCTGCTGGTTGCTGGTTTGTGTATTTTTGGTATCCGGCTGCGCCGCGGCGCGACATGCGGTTCCGGCGGACCTGTTCGGCAGCGCGACGGTCTTTGGCATGCAGGATATCAGGGCGGTCAGCGGTCGCCCGAGTGATTCTTTTACAAAAGATTTTATTGGATTGCTGGAACGGGCCGAAAAGGGCGGCCCGTCTTTTTTTGATTTTAAGGCCGACCAAACCTATGCCATGCTGGCAATCTCCGGCGGCGCGGCATACGGCGCTTACGGCGCCGGTTTGCTGAATGGATGGACACAGGAAGGTTCGCGGCCGGTCTTTCAGGTCGTGACGGGGATAAGCGTCGGGGCCATCATCGCGCCGTTCGCCTTTTTGGGGAGCGGGTATGATCGTCAATTAGAGGAGCTTTGCACGAACTACACGACAAAAGATATTATGCATGTCCGGTTGTCCCATAATTCCTTTGCGAGTTCCCGTCCGCTGGAGCGCTTGCTCGAGAGATATTTTGACGAGAGCCTCCTGAAGGAGATCGCGGCGGCTTACGCCAGGGGCCGCAGGCTTTATGTCGGGACGACTGATCTGGATGCGCAGCGGCTTGTCATCTGGGACATGGGCAAGATCGCTTCCATAGGGGACGCGCGGGCATTGCGTTTGTTCCGCAAGGTCATCCTGGCATCGGCATCTATCCCGCTAGCATTTCCGCCGGTTTACCTGGAGGTGGAAGTCGGCGATAAGAGATACGATGAGATGCATGTCGACGGCGGAGTCGTCAAACAGGTTTTCTTTCTTCACGACATAGTGTGCGGCCTCGAGCAAGCCGCCCGCCAAAAGGGTGTGGATACGTCGAGATTAAAATACAGGATCTACGTCATCAGGAACGGTTATGTCGATGCCGTCTGGCAGGAAGTTCCCGACAGGCTTGTGGGTATCGCGGAACGCGCTCTCGACACGTTGATCAATGCCCAGGGCGTCGGGGACATCTATCAGTTATATACATTTACGAAATTACGCGGAGCCGATTTCAATCTTGCGTATATTCCCGGCGCTCACCTTTCAAGGGCCAAAGAGCCTTTTGATCCTGTTGAGATGCGGGAACTTTATAATCTTGGTTTTCAGGAGGCGTCCGGCGGGTATCGCTGGAAAAAGGTTCCTCCGGGATTAGAAGATGTTAGAGAGAAAGATTCAGCTAAGCAATAGCTAGCATTAGCTTAACAAAAGAAAAGAATTTGGGGGTTGCTATAAATGTCGATAACTTCGATGCACAAAAGGTTCCTCCGAGCTATGGGACGAAATGTGTTTTACGTAAGTCGTAAGATTGTAAGGCATTTACCTTATCGTGTTTTTAAAATGCTAACTCCTCTTTCTGTTGTTGTCGGAAGGATTTTTCTTAAAAGAAAAAAGCATATCGTTTTAAAAAACCTACACCTTGTATTTGGTAACGATAAGACCAGAGAAGAAATTAATGATATGGCTCATAGCTGGTTAAAAAATATGTGTTCCGGAATGGCAGAGCTCACTTATCTTATTGACCATCCAGAAAAAATTATAGAAAGGGTGTCAATCGAAGGCGGGCAAAATCTCGAAGAGGCCGTTAGCAAGGGGCACGGCGTGATATTGCTTAGTGCACATTTTGGGAATTTTGTGTTAATGCTTTTACGAATGGCCCGGGCCGGATATAAAACTAATTGTATTATGCGAAGAATGAAAGATAAGCAATTTGGGAAATCTGTTTATGATTTCTGTGGTAAGAATGGCGTTCGAATCATTTATTCTTTACCGCATAAGGAGTGTGTAGAACAATCATTTAAAAGCTTGCGCAATGGCCAAATTTTATTTGTTTTGTTGGATCAGAATTACGGCGAACGCGGCGGAGTGTTTGTTGATTTTTTCGGTAAACCGGCAGCAACAGGAACGGGACCTGTGATTTTTTCTAACCGCTCGGGGGCGCCTATCTTGCCAGTTTTTATCGTAGGTGACGGAGTTGACCGGCATAAAATTATTATCGGGGAGCCGGTTAAACTTGTGGCGTCTCAATATGAAGGGTCATCTTTGGTGCGCAATACCGCTCAGCTTACCAAGATTATTGAAACGTATATTCGACAATATCCTCATGAGTGGGGAGGATGGATGCATCTTCGCTGGAAAACAGAAAAGCCTGTTTTTATAAAATGAAATATTAAACCTTTTTGTTTAATGCGGGGCAGTCGGAGGGTATCGTTGGAAAAGAGCGCCCCGCATGGACGATGAGTAAACGATTGGCATAAGGCAGGGGCGCTGGGTTTATTTTTTTACCGCAAGGGAGGGGGCGGGACGTGGAAACCGCATCTGAAAGAGAACCGCGCCGCGATACGCCGGATGAAAGACGCAGCAAACCTGCGGAGATCCTGGCATATGTCATCACGGTGGTCATCGTCTTGCTGTGTTGTTGGGGCGGATTGAAGGCGATCGACCTGGCCATGAAATTGTTCGTGCGATTGTTCGTTCTCAGGGAACCATAGGATCGGCCAAGAGGACGATGTCGAAAAACCTGTTCCATAGAGCTTGATAAACAACGGCGCCTCAAGGATTAGTGACATTTGGCATAGCCATATATTTCTAAGAAATCGCCCCTTCTTGCGAGGTTTAAGGAGGGGCGTATTTTTTATTTCTTTTTTATGAATATTTGTTATAATATATAAGATTTTTTTGGACAGGAAACACGACGAGCGCGTCTTGCGTCATATCCCTCCAATGAATCCATCTTAATGAGATACAGCAATTTTCATAACTTTTGAGTCACTTTAAGTTTAAGGAGGCCCCATGGGAGCGGTCCATCTGAGCGATGAAAATTTCAAGAAAGAGGTCTTGGAATCCGGGACTCCGTGCCTGGTTGATTTCTGGGCGGAATGGTGCGGGCCTTGTCGTCGGGTCGCGCCGGTCGTTGAAGAGATAGCGGATGAATTTCAGGGGCGGGTCAAGGTCGCAAAGCTTAATGTGGACGAAGGGTCCAAGACGGCATCGGCTTACGGTGTTATGTCCATCCCGACATTGATGTTTTTTAAGGATGGAAAGGTTGTCGAGCAGATCGTCGGGGCCGTCGCCAAGCAGGAACTTGTGGCCAAATTAGAGGAGCTGTTGGGTTAGCATGGACACTATTGCGCTGATCAGAGAAAAGGCGAAAAAACAATCAAAGACGATTGTTCTGCCGGAAGGGCACGATCCCCGCGTCAGGAGAGCGGCGGAGTTCATTCAACAGGAAGGCATTGCCAAGGTCATTTTGCTGGAGAAGGGGAAGCTCGATCCTAAAAAAATCGAAGAATACACGGAATTATATTATCAGCTTCGTCAGCACAAAGGGATCGCCAGGGAAGAGGCCCAGCAGACGGTCTCCAACCCTGTTTTTTACGGCGCGATGCTGGTCCGTCAAGGCCTGGCGGACGGTTTTGTCGCCGGAGCGGATACGACGACATCGGATGTCGCCAAAGCAGGCCTGTATTGCATGGGCGTGGACCGCAGGATCGCAACGATCTCCAGCTGTTTCATCATGACGGTTCCGGATTGCCCCTACGGCGAAGGAGGAACATTCCTTTTTGCGGATTGCGGCATCATTCCGGATCCGACGACCCGACAGTTGGCGCAGATCGCGATGTCGACGGCGGACCTGGGCCGCAAGGTCCTGGGGATCACGCCGAAGGTGGCGATGCTGAGTTATTCCACCAAGGGGTCGGCGAGCGGGCGTTTTATCGAGAGGATGCGGGAGGCCACGGCCATGCTGCACGAGATGGCGCCCGACCTTGCGGTCGACGGAGAGCTGCAGGTGGACGCGGCCATCGTGCCGGAGGTCGCCAGGCACAAAAATCCCGGAAGCCCGATCGAGGGGGACGCCAATATCCTTTTATTTCCGAACCTTGAGGCCGGTAATATCGCTTACAAGCTCGTCGAGCGTTTGTCCAAGGGCCGTGCCCTTGGGCCGCTGTTGATGGGATTGGTCAAACCTTGCAGCGACCTGTCACGCGGCTGCAGCTGGGAAGATGTCGTGGATTGCACGGCCGTCACGGCGATCCGCTGCCAGTATGAAGTTGAAGGCGAGGGCATATGACATCCTGCAAGATCCTCGTCATCAATTCGGGAAGCTCTTCGATCAAATATCGTTTGTTCCGCGCCACCAGGAACGGGGGAGGCGGTGCGCGTTTTGCCCTCGTCACCAAGGGCCTGATCGAGAAGATCGGCCACAAGGACTCCAACGTCCACGACCATAGGGAGGGCATCCAGCTTCTTTTGAATACGCTTACCCAGGGGCAAGGTGCCAAGATCAGGGATTTGAACGAGATCTGCGCTATCGGCCATCGCATCGTTCACGGCGGCGTGGCGTTTAATAAACCGACGTTGATCACCGCCGAGGTCATGACCAAGATCCGCGAGTGTTTCGAGTTGGCCCCTTTGCATAATCCGGCCAATTATGCGGGCGTCGAGGCCTGCCAGGCGATCCTTCCGGACGTCAAGCAGGTCGCCGTGTTTGATACGGCTTTCCATCAGTCCCTGCCGGAACATGCCTATATTTACGGCCTGCCTTACGAATATTACGAAAAATATAATCTCAGGAAGTATGGTTTTCACGGCACGAGCCACCAGTACGTGGCCCACGAGGCTGCTCGTATCTTGGAGAAACCTTTGAGGAAATTAAAGCTCATTACCTGTCATTTGGGCAACGGCTGCAGCATCACGGCCGTCAAGCACGGCCAGTCCATCGATACGAGCATGGGCTTTACTCCGCTGGAGGGCCTGGTGATGGGGACACGGTGCGGGGATATCGACCCGGCATCCGTTATCTTCCTGGCGGAAAAAGAAAAGACCAGCCTGGAGGAGATCGACCGTGTCCTGAACTATAAAAGCGGCCTGAAAGGTATTTCGGGTTTAAGCAACGATATGAGGGAGATCTGGGAGGCGGCCAAAGAGGGCCACCACAGGGCGAAGCTTGCATTCGACATCTTTACGTACCGGATCAAAAAATATATCGGCAGTTATATCGCCGCGATGGGCGGGGTGGACGCTATTGTGTTTACGGCGGGGATCGGCGAGAACGAAGCGCACGTCCGCAACCGGATCACGAAAGGGCTCTTCGAGTTTCTGGATGAAAAGAAGGTCAGGGTCCTGGTGGTTCCCACCAATGAAGAGCTGATGATCGCCAAACAGACATTTCATGTGGTCAGTTCCTGACCGTCGCGGTCCAGGCGCCGCAAGAGAGGGCAAAATGTACAGGATCATGTGTAAGTCAAAAATTCACAGGGCCAGGATTACGGGGGCGCTCCTGTATTACGAGGGCAGCATTGCCGTCGATACAGACCTCCTGGAAGCCGCGGATATCCTTCCCGGAGAAAAGGTGGAAGTCCTGAACCTGAACAACGGTTCACGGATCGAGACTTATGTGATCGCCGGCAAAAAAGGGTCGGGCGAGATGTGCCTGAACGGCCCTGCGGCAAGGTCCGGCTGTGAAGGGGATGAGATCGTCGTTCTGGCTTACGCGATGGTGCCGGAGAATGAGGCGAAGAACCTCAAGATGAAGGTTGTCCATGTCGATTCTTCAAACAAGATTAAGAATACATTTTTACGGTAATCCCGTCTTGCGCCAGAGATCGAAACCCGTAAATGCGGTCGGTCCGCTGGAACAGGCTGTTTTTGTCCAGATGGAAGAGGTGATGCGCTGCGCAGGAGGGGTCGGTCTGGCGGCGCCGCAGGTAGGCCTGAGCAAACAACTGGTGATTGTGGATGTCGGAGAAGGGCCTGTAGCCCTGGCCAACCCGAAGATATTGAAAAAGTGGGGATCGGCCGTCGTGGAAGAAGGGTGCCTGAGCCTTCCCGGGATCTATGTCAAGGTGAGGCGAGCCAGGAAGATCAAGGTCACGGGTTTGAATGAAAAGAACGAAAAGGTCGTCATTGTGGCCGCGGATTTTTTGGCGCGCGCCCTCCAGCATGAGATCGACCATCTGCGCGGCAAGCTGATCTTTGATTACGCCGGTTTCTTCGTGAAGTTACGGCTGAAGGCCAGGCTCAGGGAGATCAAAACAGGGCCCCAGGTCATGGCTGCCTGATGGGCGGGGAGCCGGTTTTTTGAGATATAAATAGAGGGATGCATTTGCAAGGAGGTATCTCAACATGGATTGTCCCAACAGCGAACGCAATACTTCCGCGTGTCCTTGCGACTACAACCATTGTCCCCGCAAAGGGGCGTGTTGCGAGTGTGTCGCATATCATCGCAAGGATAAACAGTTGCCGGCATGCCTGCGCGAGCAGGAGTAGGGGATTCGATCAAGAGGGCTGGGCGTTATGATCTATGACGTGGTTATCATCGGCGCAGGTCCCGCAGGCCTGACAGCCGCGCTTTACGCGGGCCGCTCCAAACTCAAGACGAAGGTCCTGGAGAAGGAGGCCGTCGGCGGCCAGGTCTTGTTGACGGAATTGATCGAGAATTTTCCCGGTGTCTATCGGATGAATTCCTTTGAATGGGTCGAGGTCGTCAAGAAACAGCTGGCAGATCTGGACCAGGTGGAGCTGCGGGAAGGCGCCAGCGTCGATAAGCTGGAAAAGATCGAAAAAAAGTTCCGTCTCCACGTACATAGCGATACCGCAAGCGGGCCCGAGGTCCTGGAGGCCAGGAGCGTTATCCTGGCGACGGGCGCCAGGCCCAGGAGGCTGGGGATCCCGGGTGAGTCGAAATTTACGGGCCGCGGCGTTTCTTATTGCGCCACATGCGACGGCCCTCTGTTCCGCGATAAAAACGTCGTGGTCGTCGGGGGAGGCGAAACAGCGCTGGAAGAGGCATTGTATCTGAGCCGTTTTGTCAAGACGGTGACCATCTTGCACCGCAGACAAGGCCTGAGGGCGACGGCGTTGATCCAGGAACGCGTGGCCAAGGACCCGAAGATCCGCCTGAAGCTGGAATTCGTCCCCATGGAGGTGAGCGGAACGTCCCGCGTGGAGGCCTTGAAGATCCAGCACGTCGCAGACAAACACGAGGAGTCGCTGCCGTGCGACGGTATTTTTGTCTTTATCGGTTTTAATCCGGACACGGCGTTCCTGGAAGGGATGCTTGAAGCCACCGAGGAAGGATATATCCTGACGGATGAACGGATGATGGCATCGGTCGAGGGGGTCTTTGTCTGCGGCGATTGCCGCAAGAGGCCTTTGAATCAGGTTGTTACCGCCTGTTCCGAAGGCGCCATTGCCGCTTATGCGGCCGCAAGATTCCTGGAGCATGCAACGTAACAGGCGCGATACGGCGCACCATCTGCCTGTTTTCGCCTCGGGGCACAGCAGGCGGGTCCGCGGGATCCCATGAAAAAAACCGTTTCTTTATTTTTTAGGATCAGCATAACCGTCGGTTTGCTGATCTTTTTATTTTTTCGTACGCCCGTCGCCAAGATCGCCTCTGTCGTCCTGCAGGCCGATCTCCGCTGGCTCATCGGCGCTTTTCTGTTGTTCTTTTTTCTCAACATCCTTGTTTTTCTGAGATGGTTCCTTTTGCTGCGCGGCCGCGGCATCCACGTTTTTCCGCCGCGCCTCTTTTTGTCCTACCTGGTCTCCCTGTTTTTTAACCTGATCTTTCCTTCGACGATCGGCGGGGATGCGGTGCGCACGCTCGATATCTCTCAGCACACCCAGAGGCATTCGAGCGGGATCCTGGCGACCGTCGTTTTGGACCGCGTCAGCGGTTTTCTCGGCCTCGTGACGGTCCTTATTTTTTCCCTCCTGTTCGGTCATGACGTTTTTAACGATGCCAGCATCTTTCTGGCTACGGGCATCCTTTTATTCGCGGTCCTTGTTTTCTGCGGGATGATGTTTTCCGGGCGTTTCTTCGGCCTTTTCGCCTCATGTATCCCGTTTGCCGGCGTGCGAGGATATTTTGAGAAGATCCACGCGGAGACGAAGGCTTACAAGGGGCACCGCGCCGTTCTGTGGGTGTCCTGGGTTATCTCCTGCGTTACCCATGTGGGATTGGCGTTTACCTATTATTTGACGGCGCGCGCCTTCGGCCTGGATTATTCCCCGGTCTATTTTCTGATCTTTGTGCCGATGATCACGGCATTCTCGTCTTTGCCTGTCTCTATTGGCGGGCTGGGTATCCGGGACACGGCGTCTGTCTTCGTTTTCGCCAAGATCGGTATTGCGGCGGAGAAGGCCCTTGCGATGTCGCTTGCGAACTTCGGATACATGTTCCTTTTGGGCCTTTTGGGAGCCATCGGCTATGTCTTTATTCTATATCGTCGACGGGTATAACGTCATCAAGCGGTCAGCGCCTTTTTGCGAGCTGCCGCTGCGGCAGGCGCGCGAGCGTTTCTTTCTGTTTTTAGAGAACAGGCGGCCGCACGGATCGGTGCGCAACAGGCTGGCTGTTGTGTTCGACGGATCTGCGCAGGTGTTCGGATTCAAGGACAACAGGACGTTCGAGATCATCTTTACGTCGGGCGAGTCCGCCGATGAGAAGATCAAGGAGATGGTGCGCGCGGAGAAGGACCCCAGGAATATCGTCGTTGTGACGGATGACAGGGACCTGGGGTATGCCGTGCGCAGGGAAGGCGCGCGGATTATGGGTTGCGCCGTTTTTTTGAAGCCGCCCGGCGCCGGCAGGGGGGCGGGACGGGCCGCCGCGAAAGAAGCCGATCTCAAGAACGCCCTCAACGTCGTGCAGCGCGAGAAGATCACGCAGGAGCTTAAAGGCCTATGGCTCAAAGAGTCATGATGGTCAGCGCATGTCTGGCCGGCGTCGCCTGTGTTTATGACGGCAGCCATAACCGCCGTTCCCATTTTGCCGGGCTCTTTAAGGACGGCAAGGTTTTTTTGTTCTGTCCCGAGGTCCTGGGGGGTCTGCGTATTCCGCATCCGCCGTCGGAGATCCGCGGCGGGGACGGATGTGCCGTCCTGGAAGGCAGGGCACGGGTCGTCTCCAAGGATGGCCGCGACGTGACGGAATTTTTTGTCCTGGGCGCCAGAAGGACTCTGGCTTTTGCGCGTAAGCACGGAGTGAAGGTCGCTGTCATGAAGGCCAAGAGTCCTTCATGCGGCTGCGGCCAGATCCATGACGGGACATTCACCGGGACGCTCATCCCCGGTCTCGGCGTGACAGCCGCATTGCTGAAAGAGAACGGGATCGAGGTCGTCAGCGATGTGGAATATCTAGCAGCTATAAGCCATAAGCTGTAGGCTGCAAGTCAAAATAAATGCGAAGCTGACAACATATGATAAGAAGAAATCAAAGCGATCACTGGATCAAGTTCCTGGGGACGGCCGGGGCGCGGTTCGTCATGATCCGCCAACTGCGGGCTTCGGGAGGGTTATGGCTTAAGTCCGGCTCGACGCAGATCCTGATCGATCCGGGCCCGGGATGCCTCGTGCGGTGTTCGTCCGTCAGGCCCAGGCTTGATCCGACGGGTCTCAACGCCATCATTCTGACCCACCGTCATCTGGACCATGCCAATGACATCAACGTCATGATCGAGGCCATGACGGAGGGGGGCTTTAAAAAACGCGGTGTGGTCTACGTTCCGCAGGACGCCCTGGGAGACGATCCGGTGATCTACAAGTATGCGCGGGAATTCCCGGGCAAGATCGAGGTTTTGGCCCCGCAGACGTCTTATCAGGTCGGAGATTTTTCTTTCGAGACGTCTTTGGCCTTGCGCCATCCGAGCCAGACCTACGGCTTGAAGTTCCTGATGGGTCAGACCAGGGTCTGTTTGTTGTCGGATACGGAATATTTTGAAGGGCTGGAAGACATGTTCGCCTGTGACGTGCTGATCGTCAACGTGGTCTTTTTTGAGCCTCGGCCCGGCATCCAGCACCTGAATTTCGGCGACGTCAAAAAGATCGTCGCGCGGCTGGCGCCTAAAAAAACGATCCTGACCCATTTCGGCCTGACGATGCTTAAAAACCATCCTCATGTCCTGGCCAGGCAATTGAGCTGGGAGACGGGCCTGAATGTGGTCGCCGCGACGGACGGCCTGAAGGTGGAGTTCTAGCGGCGCGGCCTATTGACGCCATACGGAGGAAAAGAAGATGAAGGATTTGCTGATAGCTTTGCGGCCGCAACAGTGGGTCAAGAATATCGTTTTGTTCGCCGGGTTGATCTTTTCGCAGAATTTTTTTGACTCCAGGAGAAGCGCTGTTGTCCTGGCGGCGGCTGTCGTTTTCTGTCTGGCTTCCAGCGCGCTGTATCTTCTCAATGATATCCTGGATATCGAAGCGGACAGGAAACACCCTCAGAAGAAAAACAGGCCGCTGGCTTCGGGGCGGATCAGGCCGATCGCAGCCCATGTTTTGAGTTATACGTTGATGCTTTGGGCATTTATTGCCGCCTATATCCTGAACCGGAATTTCGGTATTATCCTTACGGTTTATCTGATCCTGGAATTCTCTTATTCGGCTTATCTCAAGAACGTCGTGATCCTGGATATCTTCTGTATTTCCGCAGGCTTCCTCTTGCGTGTTGTGGCAGGCGCCGTCGTGATCGACGTGCCGATCTCTAACTGGCTCTTGATTTGCACGATCTTTCTATCTCTATTCCTTGCGCTGGGGAAGCGCCGCGGCGAGATGGTCCTTCTGGAAGGCCGCGCCGCCGACCACAGGCCGGTCCTGGCCCATTACAGCCTTCCGTTTATCGACCAGATGATGACGGTGGTGACGGCATCGACCATCTTGAGCTATGTGTTGTATGCGCTTTCCCCTCAGACGACAGCCAAATTCCATACGAGGAACCTCCAGTATTCCATCATCTTTGTCGTTTATGGTATTTTCCGGTATCTTTATCTTGTTTTTCAAAAGAAAGAAGGAGGGGCGCCGGAAAAAGTCCTGTTTTCCGACAAGCCGCTCCTTTTTGACCTGTTGCTTTACATGGCGGCCGTCATTGCGGCGGTGTATTTTTAATCCTTCGCAGAAATCCACGAGCCTGCCCCCGGCCTGGCCGTAGGCCGAGGCCGGGGCGAGCCCGTGGATGAATGCAGTTGTGAAGTTCTGCTCAGGAGGAAGCCTTGGTCTTTAGACCAGGGAGGCTTCACTGAGCCCGCAACTTATGTAACGAGCGAACATAAGTTACCAGGGCAGGCAGGGAACCGTCGCGTTGCTCCTGGTGATGTAAACTATAGGTCGAATTCATTCCGGCCTTGCCGGAGGCAAGCGTCGGGATGCGGATCTTGTCTTCATCGGTTTTTTCATGCCCAGATAAAACCATGCGAACGACCCTTCGGCGTTTTCTTGTCCTTGTCCTGATCTGGTTTGCCTCGACCGTGTTTTTCCTGGGCATCGGCATAGACGGCCAGAAACCCTTTATCGGTTTTCCTCTTGACGATACCTGGATCCATTTCAGTTTTGCCAGGAATCTTGTCCAGTATGATTCTTTCGGTCTGAATCCTTTTGAACCGTCCAGCGGAAGCACGGCTCCTTTATGGGTCGCGTTTCTTGCTTTTTTGAAAGTCCTGGGGCTGCCTTTTGAGGTTTCCGCCCTCAGCATGGGGATTCTTTTTGTTTTTTTGACGGCCCTCTGCGTCGAGAAACTCGCCAGGCTCATCACAGGAGACCAGCGGACCGGATTTTATGCGGCGGTTTTTGTTCTTTTGTCCGGTCGTTTTCTGTGGGGCGCTCTTTCCGGCATGGAAGTTGCGCTTTTTTCTTTTTTGGCGGCCCTGGGGATTTATCTGCATCAGAAGGCTCTGAAGGGGGAAAGGATAAGTATTTTGCCTGCCCTGGTTTTCGGCCTGGCTTCCCTGGCGAGACCCGAAGGCCATCTGCTTTTTGTCCTGGCATTCGGAGAACTCTGTATCAGGAGCTTCCGGCGCTGGAAGCAGGCCCTTCCGGGGATCATCCTTTACGGCCTGGCGTATACGATCGTGGCCGCTCCTTACCTGGTTTTTTCCTGGATCCTGACACACAGGTTGTTCTGCAGCAGTTATTATTCCAAGATGCTCTTTACCTGGAGGATGACGGCCTGGCCTTATCTTAAGGAATATGCCGGCCTGGTCTTTTGGGACAATCCGTTCCTGGCGCCTTTTCTTGTCTCCGGCCTCTGGGAGTGCGTCCGCAGGCGGTGGGGGCTCCTGAGCGTATGGCTTGTCGTGTTCCCGCTGGCCGCCTCGCATATTTCACCTATTCTTATCCATCACGGCCGTTACACCATGCCTTTTATCCCCTTCTATTCTCTTGTAGGATTTTTGGGCATGCGGCGGATCTTGCGCGGAGGATGTTTGCGTTTTCTTTTGTTTTTGGCGATTGCATGGGGTTTGTTTAGCGTCGGTTCATGGGCCCGGATTTACGCGACAGACAGCGCATCCATTTATGGGCAGCATTACCGCGCGGCCCTATGGCTCAAGAAACACACGACACCCCAGGATGCGATCGCGACCAATGACGTCGGCGTCATTTCTTATGTTTCGGAAAGGCCGACGGTGGACATCTGTGGTATAATCAAGCTGAATGTTCTAAGGGTGATGTGTTCCCCTGTGCCGCCGGAGCCCCGGCGCCGCATGCTGTGGCGTTATCTGGCGGCCCGCCATGTGAAATACCTGGCCTATTACCCCGGATGGTTCCCTTGGATCGAGGACAGGAAATGTTTAAAGAAGGTGTACGAGGTGCGCTATGCGGGTAATACCATAGCCGCGTCGGATACCATGGAGATATACCGCGTCTTATGCACAGAATGAAGGCGAAGGTTGCCGTTATCAAAACGACCCCTGAACGTGTCCTGGCGGACATCGGAGAGCTTTGCCGGCTGGCGGATATGCCGGCGGCCCTGGCCAAAAGCCAGCCGGTGATCCTTAAGGACAATATTTCGTGGCACTTGCCGTTTTTGTCGGCCAATACGACGCCGTGGCAGCTGGAAGGCGTCATCCGGGCCCTGAAGGCGTCCGGCTGGGACCGCCTGGTTGCCGTCCACAATAATACGGTGGTGACCGATCCGGACAAAGGGTTGAAGCTCAACAGGCTCTTGGGCGTTTATCGCAAGTACGGCGTCGAAGAAAAGTATAATTTCAACAAGGAAGAGATCTGCTGGGTCCCGTATCATCCGAAATTCAAGACGCGGGCTCTGCATAAGGTTTACGGGCATGACGTGATGGTCCCGGAATATTTCTTCGGCAAGAACATCGTCCACTTGCCAACGGTCAAGACCCATATCTACACGACGACGACGGGCGCCATGAAAAATGCCTTCGGGGGTCTCCTGGGGACGCACAGGCATTACACGCACAGCTGGATCCACGAGGTCCTGGTCGATCTGCTAAAGATCCAGCAGGATATCCATAGCGGGATCTTTTGCGTCATGGACGGCACGATCTGTGGATGCGGGCCGGGGCCGCGGACCATGGTGCCTGTGGAAAAGGGCTACATGCTGGCATCCAGCGATTCTGTGGCGATCGATGCGGTCGCGGCCAAGATGATGGGCTTCGAGCCGCTCGCGATCCCCTACATCCGGATGGCGCATGAGGATGGCATCGGGACAGGGGATGTCAGGGACATCGAGATCGCGGGCGAGGATGTCAGGGGTGTCAATTTTCATTTCTATGTCGGGCAGAACATGGTCAGCCGTTTCGGCAGGACCGTCTGGTTCGGCCCTCTGAAGTCCCTGCAAAAATTCTTCTTTCGCACGCCGCTGGTTTATTTTTTTGTCTATGCTTCATTTTTCTACCACGATTATATCTGGTGGCCGCTGATCGGTAAAAGGCGCCAGAGAAAAATAGCCGCGACCGCCTGGGGCAGGTTGTTCGAGAGTTATCCTCGCTAAAGAATCGTTTGACTTGCGTTTCCAGGCATGCTATTAATAGTTAACAGATTTTTTGGGTGTTATGTGCAGCAGATGCTTAAGACAGGAACGGGTACTGGGCTAAAAAAGTTCAGTACCCGTGTCTGTTTTTAACGGAACCAATGCCGCTTCCCTGCCGCAGAGGGATATTTATCGACAGGTAAAGCGGAGGATAACGATGGCAAAGTATATTTTTGTGACAGGTGGCGTCGTATCGAGCCTTGGCAAAGGGATCGCCTGCGCGTCGATCGGCAAGATCCTGGAGGCGCGCGGTTTTAAGGTCAATCTGATCAAGTGCGATCCGTACATCAATGTGGATCCCGGCACCATGAACCCTTTTCAGCACGGTGAAGTCTACGTCACTGATGACGGCGCCGAGACGGACCTTGACCTGGGCCATTATGAGAGGTTTACCCACGCGAAACTGACGCGCGATAACAACATTACGACGGGCAAGATATATTTTTCCGTGATCTCCAAAGAGAGGCGGGGGGATTACCTTGGCAAGACCGTCCAGGTGGTGCCGCATATCACCGACGAGATCAAGACGTCCATTAAGAAGGTGGGGGAGACCGGCCGGCCGGATATTGTGATCGTGGAGATCGGCGGGACGGTCGGTGATATTGAGAGCCTGCCGTTCCTGGAAGCGATCCGTCAGCTCAAGCAGGAGATGGGGTCTGCCTGCGCCATCAACGTCCACCTGACGCTCGTGCCTTATATCCGTAGCGCCCAGGAGATCAAGACCAAACCTACCCAGCATAGCGTCGGCAAGCTCCGGGAGATCGGTATCCAGCCGGAGATCCTCCTGTGCCGGTCGGAGAAGCCTATCGAACAGGACGTGAAACAGAAGATCGCCCTCTTCTGCAACGTTTGCGAAGACGCAGTGGTCGAAGCTTTGGACGTTCAGAGTATTTATGAAGTGCCCCTGATGTATAAGAACGACGGATTGGATGATCTGATCCTGAATTTTCTGCAGTTGAGTTCCAAGAAGGGGGATCTGAAAGACTGGAGTGGCCGCGTCGTCAACGTCCTGAAAAATCCTGCCACCGCCTGCCGGATCGCCGTGGTGGGCAAGTACATCACGCTCCAGGATGCCTACAAGTCCATTTATGAAGCGCTTGTCCACGGCGGGATCGCCAACGCCGCGCGTGTGGAGATCGTCAAGATCGATTCCGAGGACGTCAAGGCGCACAAGACGTCGGCCCTTTTTTGCGGCGTCGACGGTATCCTCGTCCCGGGCGGTTTCGGTTACCGCGGCATCGAAGGCAAGATCAACGCGATCGAGTTCGCCCGCAAAGAAGGGATCCCGTATTTCGGTATCTGTCTGGGGATGCAGACGGCTGTCATTGAATTCGCCAGGAATGCCTGTGCTTTAAAAGGCGCCAATTCAACGGAGTTCGACCCCAAGACGCCTTATCCGGTCATCAGTCTTCTCGAAGAGCAGAAGAGCGTCAGGATCAAAGGGGCCAGCATGAGGCTGGGGGCTTATCCTTGCCGTCTTGCGCCCGCATCACGCGCGCATGCCGCCTACCGTCGAGGTCTGATCTCGGAAAGACACAGGCACCGTTACGAATTCAACCGGGATTTCAAGAAGATCATGGAGAAACGGGGCCTGCGGATCGCGGGCGCGTCGCCTTCCGGAGAGCTCGTCGAGATCGTTGAATTAAAGGACCATCCCTGGTTTGTCGCCGTGCAGTTCCACCCGGAATTCAAGTCGAGACCCGATGGCGCCCATCCTTTGTTCAGGGAATTCATTCGCGCCGCCATCGAAAACAGATAGGTGAGAGGTTTTTTCATGACAAAACATTATCCGGCACCAAACATAGCTGTATTGTCCCTGGCGGCGCTATTGTGTTGCTGCGGCTGCAGCCAGCCTCTGCGCACGCTCATGGCCGTTGGCAATGAACAAAAGGAGCAGACCGCTTATGTGCGGCAGAAACAGCAACGGTTCAAGGTCCTTCTGCGCGACATCCACAGGGGCCGTCTCTTGCCTGGGTTGAGGCAGGAACGCGTTGTGGCCCGTTACGGCGAGCCGGTCTTGCGCGAGGACAGGACCTTCCTTTACAGGGACCCGGTCGCCTTTTTCGATTCCCCGAAAGTCTATCTCTCGTTTGACGAAACAGGTCTTCTTTCTTCCATCAAGGTGGTCGCGGATGAGCCAAAGTCATAACCCTTTGCAGGACCTCGTCCGCATCAAGGATGATTACGGCCGCTACGCCGCGGATATCCACGATGACGTCTATTTTGGCTTTCCGGTTGCGCCGATCCTTGCGGCCGAGCGCGCCCTTCTGGCGGGAAAACAGAAGTCGATCGCCTATTTTTCCATGGAGTACGGGCTGGCGACAAGCGTCTATAACGGTTTTAAGTCCGTCCATCCGGCGTCGGAAGCCAATGAGATCATCGAGAATGAAGTCTTCTCAAATGAGAGGATCGCCGATTACCTTTTTTCCTTAAAGGTCGACGCGCTGGTGGATCTGCCGATCTATTCGGGGGGCCTCGGCGTCCTGGCGGGGGATACGATCAAGACCGCCGCGGACATGAAGCTGCCCATGGTGGCCGTCGGCATCCTCTGGAGCAAGGGGTATTTCAAGCAGCGGTTCTGGTTCAAATTCGGCCAGCTGCCCGAAGAGATGAAGTGGGACCCCTGGACATTCCCCGGACTTATCCCTTTGGAAGACAAGGTCAAGCTCGAGCTCAAGAATAAGGATATTTATCTGCGTCTCTGGAAATACTATGTGTACAGCCGGACGCAGGACCATGCGGTGCCTCTCATTCTTTTGGATTCCAATGTCGAAGAGAATGATGAAGCCGGCCGGCGCCTGACTGACAAGCTGTATCGCAGCGACGATGTCTCCGGACGCATCCTCCAGCGGCTAATTCTCGGGATGGGGGGCATCCGGGCGCTCGAGGAGCTGAAATATCCTATCAGCATCCACCATTTAAATGAGGGGCATGCCGCTTTCGCTTTCGTGCGCAAGGCCGGCGATATGCCCAACGCGGACCTCGGCGCCCTCAAGTCCCAATTTGCCTATACCTGCCATACGCCCGTTCCCGCCGGCCATGACCGGTTCAGTGTGGGAGAGTGCGAAACGTATCTCAAGCCTCAGGACATGGCCCTTGTCAGAGAGTTCGGACTTGAAGGCCCGAACTCCTCCGTCGTGAATCTGACGATCCTGGCCATGAATACGGCGTCGAGCATCAACGCCGTATCCTGGAAACATGGCGAGGTCATGAAGCTGCAGTTCCCGGCCTACAAAGAACGCATCAAGGCGATCACCAACGGCGTGCATTTTCCGACATGGGTTTCGGAGCCGGTCCTTGAATTCTTGGACCGGTTCGGCAAGGATATCGGCGACTATCGCCAGGACCCCGGCCTCTTGAAACATGTGCTTTCTCTGAAGGACAACCGGGCGTTCAGAAAGGCCCTGTGGGAGGCGCATCAGGAGAACAAGAAGGGGCTCGTCGACACTCTGGCGCGTTGGCGTCTCAAAGAGAATGTCTTGACCGTGGCTTGGGCGCGTCGTATCGCCGCCTATAAGAGACCGAGCCTTATTCTGCAGGATATCGACCGTCTGATGGATATTGCCAGGCGTGTGGGTCCGTTGCAGATCCTTTTTGCAGGCAAGGCCCATCCCAACGACAACATCGCTTTCACTTATGTGAACGAGATCATGAATACGATCGACAAGACCCAAGATACGGGCGGTTTGCTCAAGATCCTGATGTTGGAGAATTACGATATATATATCGCCAAGATGCTTGTTTCCGGCGTTGATATCTGGCTCAATAACCCTCTGCCGCCGTATGAGGCGTCGGGGACCAGCGGGATGAAGGCGATCGCGAATGCCGTGGTCCAGTTGAGTACCGTGGACGGGTGGGTTGTCGAGGCCAAGGACAGCGGCATCGGAAAATTTTTCGGCTACGAAGACATGGGGGGCGGTTATACCGACGGCCTCTCTTTGAGGTTAGCTGAAGATTCCCGCGCGTTATATGCGTCTCTCGAAGAGATGGCGCACCTCTATTACGGCACAAAAGCGGACGGCGGCGACCATGCGCCATCCGCCTCCTGGATCGATATGATGATCCACTGCCTGGCTGAGGCGGGCCGCTTCAATACCTTCCGCATGCTCAACGAATACAAATCCCAGGTCTGGGATATGAAGTAAATTCTATTCTTGTTGCCCGGCGCCTGTCGGCTGCGTAGGACAGGAAGCCGGCGCCCTCTGATTTTCTTGCCCCTGCAGAAGAGTTGTGATAGTATAACGGTATGCTGGATGGTCACTTATGAAATTCCACGTGTCTCGCACATTATCGGAATCTTGGACCTTCGGGAAACCAGCCATGAACAATTTTCCTTTACATCTTTTTGCCGGGTTTTCTCTGGCGATCCTGATGGTCTTGTGCTCAGGAGGTGGAGCCATGGCCCTTGAATTGAAAAGTCCCGCATTCTCTCATGAATCAGAGATCCCGCCGCAATACACCTGCGAAGGCAAAGATGTCTCGCCGCATCTGCAATGGAGCGGCGTTCCCGACGGCACCAAAAGCCTTGCCCTCATCAGCGACGATCCCGATGCGCCGTCCAAGACATGGGTCCATTGGGTGATCTACAACATCCCCGCCGCGGCCCGCGAGCTGCCTCAGGGGTTTCCCCATGACCCGTCTTTGCCGGATGGCGTCTGTCAGGGGATAAACGATGGCGGTGAAATCGGCTACGGCGGGCCGTGTCCGCCTCCGGGAAAGCCGCACAGGTATTATTTTAAGCTTTATGCCCTTGACAGCCTTCTTGAGATCAAAGGGACCGCCACAAAAGAAAGGCTTCTTGAAGCCATGAAAGGGCATGTTTTGGGAGAAGCAGTCCTCATGGGGACGTATGAGAGGTGAGAGAGGGAGAATGGGGAGTTAACGTTATTCCTCGCGTAACCATCTTGTAAATATCTGTCTGCGGCCAGTCCTCGCAGAGCTCGGACGGACATCCAGATATTTCCAAGATACGCGAGGGGTTAACCCAGAAAGGGTAGACCTCCGCATTCCACATAGCGGAGGGTCTAATTCCGCCAGAGGCGAGGAATAAATGAATTAACTTTGACTCCTCGTGTAAACAGCTAACCCACAAGGGGTAGGCCTGCGCAATACCAAATAAGCGAAGGGCCTAAAAATTTCTGTTTGCATCCAGTCCTCACAGAGTTCGGACGGGCAACCAGAAATTTTTCAGCTACACTCGGAGTTAATCTCGCCAGAGGCGAGATTAAGGAGGTCGCGATGGGGTTTTTTCTGTTTCTTGTCAGTCTTTTGTTGATCGTTGAAGGTGTTTTGTTGATCTTGACGCCGAAAAAGGTCGTCAAACTGGCTCATCAGATGCTGGACAAGTCCAAAGATGCCCGGCTCCTTGGCCTCGTGCCATTGATCATTGGTATCATGCTTTTGTTCGCGGCGTCTTCCAGCCTTGTCAGCTGGCTGATCTGGCTTTTGGGGTTGGCCTGTATCGCTAAGGCTGTCTATCTGTTTTTGACGCCCGTCGCCAAGGTCAAGGCATCGCGCTGGTTTGGCATGTCGGACACCTCTTATCGTATCAGCGGGATCATCGTTCTTGTCTTGGGGGTCATTGTTTTTATTTCAAGAATATAACGATGGCATGCCGGGGCCGGACAAATATGAGGAAAAAGTGCGTCCGGCCTTTTGCTATACGTCAGATATTCTTACCGGACAATTGTTGACGAGGAAACAATGAAAAAGGCCGCTGGGGTATTGTTGCTTTTTATGTTTTTTTTCGGCGTCGCCCGGGTTGTCTTCAGCGTTGAAGAATTCAGTTCGAATGCCGGAGAGTCCGCAGCCTATAACGTCACCCGCGTGCAGAAGGTCGTCGACGGCCACGTCTTCTGGGTGGAGGAAGACCGTCCTATCGAGAAGGTGGCCGGCCTCTACCGGCCGATGGATATGGACGCCTATATCCAGCTTAAGTTCAGCAAACTCCAGCAGCAATTGAACGATCTTGCCAACAAGACCAAGGCCAGGATGGATGACCTGGAGAAGCGGATCGTCAATCTTACCAAAAAGGTCGATCAGCTGGAGAAGAAGCAGGACGCATGGATCAAGAGCGTACAGAATATCGCGAATATATCGAACACCACGATTCCTTGAGGAGACAGCTGATGTCCGCAGCCTTTGGGAGAAGGATACGTCGGACGGCCGCGGCGGTTCTTTTTCTGTGTTGTTTCCAGGGCCGCGCGTTCTCCCAAAGCTCGGAGTTCGGCAAAGAGGCCGTTCAGGACCTTGACGAGGGCTTGAGCAAGCTCCGCAAGGAGAGAGACAAGCTGATGGACGAGATCAGCCATCTCAAGACCGAGAAGCTGGCCCTTGCCGAAGAAATGCATCTGCGCATTGAAGAGGTGGAGTCCCGCGCCGGAGAACTCAATAAAGAGCTGGATGAGGCCTATGCCAAGATAGAGAGATTGAAGCTCGAGAAGGCGGAACTCTCCGACAGGTTGAAAGACGCGCGCCTGAAACTGGAGAAATTCGACGGGAAGATCAATGCCAAGGATACTGTTTTCATGCAGGTCAAGGATGAGAACGACCGCCTGAAAAAAGACCTGGCAAACGCAGAAACCGTCATGCAGAGGTCGGCAGAAAGGATACAGAAGCTCAAAGCAGAAAAGGAAAGCGCCGAAAAAGAGCTGGAGAAGACGAAGAAACGGCTGACGGAGTATTTTGCCGACCAGGATACCGAGCTTTCGGAGATCAGACAGCAGCGTGAAAACCTCCAAAAAGAGGCGAAGGTCCTTTCTGAAAAACTCAAAGCCGCCGAAGACCAGCGTCAGGCGGCCCTTCTGGAGGCGCAGGCTTTGCGTGATAAGCTCTCCCGTCAGGCCGAAGAGGCTTCGGCGAGAGAGACAAAGTTGAAAAAAGACCTGACGGGGACATCTGACCGTAAGCTTAAAGAGGCCAAAGAGAAAACCGCGGCCCTCGGGCAGGCCGAGAAAAAACTGAAAGATGCCGAGAAGAAGATCGATGAGCTTGAAAAGCAGAACAACGTCTCCCAGGCCATGATGGAACTGGCCAATGAAAAATTAAAATATTATGCCAGGACATTTGAGGACCTAAAGAAGAAACAGCCGGCGGCGTCTTCGGGCGCATCGGCTGCGCTGGAGGCCTGCCGACAGGAGAACGAGACCCTGAAGGCCCAGTTGACGGCCTTAAGCGAAGACCACAAGAAGACCTTGGAAGAGGTTGCGTCTTTCAAGAAGACGGCGCGGGAAGCACAGCAGGCTCTGGAAGCACCGAAAATCATGAAATGACATTTTGTCCCGCTAGAGAGTGAAGTTCTCTAACGGGGTTTGCCGCAATCTTTGATCCCTTGGTCATGGTTTTGTCTTGTAGACAAAACCATAGCGGATCGGGACGTCGCCTAACGGAGAGCCTCTGACTGAAAGTCAGGGGCAGGCCGAAGGCAAGATGGGGGCTCCAGAATTATCCTGCGAGACATGTCTGTTTCTCTGATATAATTATAACTCTATATTTGCAGCTGGTTTTGGACAAGGACAAGGGGAAGGAATGACATTATCTGATAAATCTTTCGGCGTCGACCGGCTGATACGTCTGGTCAGCTGGGTCCTGATTTCTTTTTCCGTTCTTACGGTTTTTATGACGACGCCCCGGGAAGGGGAATTCGCCAGAGGCGCCGATGAAGGATATTATTTTACGTATGCGATGATCGTCAAGGATGGAGGGGTGTCCCAATTTCCGGCGCTCCTGCGTCAGCACTTGTCGGATAAAGTGGCGCAGCTTTACCCTCATCCCGGCCGCATAGGTTATGTCCTTCTGACGGCCGGCTGGTTGAGCATTTTTCCTGACACGTTCCTTTCTCTGGCGCGGCTCTCCTGGTTTTGTTTCGTCCTGTTTCTGTTCGTCTCCTTCTGGTTCTCCAGGAAATATTTCGGCGAACGCACGGCTTGTCTCTATACGGTGCTCTTGTCCATCCATCCGCTATTGATGACGGCCGGCCGCCGGGTTTTGCAGGACAGCGTGCTTAATCTTTTTTGGGCTCTTGCCATATGGTTTTTTCTTGATTTTCTGATAGAAAAGAAACGTTGGCAGTATGCGGCGTTCCTGCTGTTTTTCTGTATCAGCCTCTCCATCAAGGAAGCTTCGGCGGTTCTCTGGATCTTTTTTGCCTGCGCCTTCCTGCTTTTTAGGGAGAAAAACGACCCACATCTCAACGGCCGCCAACTCTTAGGTATCTTTCTCATTCCAATCGTCGTTTTGGGATTGCTTTATCTTTGGCTTCTGGGAGGATGGGCCAATGGGTTGGCCCTGGTGCGGTATTTGGCGGGCGTGCATTTCCCCGGCGCCGCCGCCGTCACCAACGCCTATTCATTGTTCGGCATGGGGCCGTGGTATAAGTTCATCATGGACGACTTGATGCTTTCGCCGTTGACGGTGCTTTTGGCTATCGGTTATCTCTTTCATATTCTGCTCAAGCGCCGCGTCGAGAAACCCGTGGCCTATCTGGCCCTGTTTTTGGTCTTGCTTTATGCGGTCATGAGCGCGATGAAATACACCAAGATCATCCGGTTCGTGATGAGCATGGAGATCAGCGTCTGTCTTTTTGCGGTCCTTATGCTCGAAGAGCTCTTCGCCGTTGACAAAAAGGACGAGAGACGCGCGCTTCTTGTGTTTCTTTCGGTCTGTGTGATCTATCTGGTCAACAGCATTAATTTTGCGCACTTGTTCGTCCACTGGAATATATACGACCCCATCAGCTATTGGCTGTTGCAGGCGCAGAGGGTCATTCCGCCCAGGAGCCTTTTTTAGATATGAAGACGACACTCTTGATTCCGACCTTGAATGAGATCGACGGCATGAAGGCCGTTATGCCCAGGATCAAAAGAGAATGGGTCGATGAGATCGTCGTTGTGGACGGCGGTTCGACCGACGGCACGGTAGCGTATGCCCGTGACAACGGATATCTTGTGGTTGAGCAGAAGCTTAAAGGCCTGGTGAATGCCTATCGGGAGGCCATGCCATGCGTGCACGGCGATATCGTGGTTACGTTTACGCCGGACGGAAATTCTGTTCCCGAGAAGATCCCGCCTCTTGTTGAAAAAATGAAAGAAGGCTACGATATGGTGATCGTTTCCAGGTATCTGGACGGCGCCAAAAGCTATGATGACGATGCCGTGACCGCCTTCGGGAATTGGATGTTCACGAGAATGATCAATGTTTTGTTCGGCGCTCATTACACCGATACCCTGGTCGGTTTTCGCGCATGGAAGAAAGACCTTTTGACCCTGGCGGACAAGGACCCCAAGCTTCCCAGTTTTGAGCCTTTCAGCGCCATCAAATGCGCACAATTGAAGCTGAGGGCCTCCGAGATCCCCGGAGATGAGCCTAAGCGCATCGGCGGTGAGCGCAAGATGCAGCCTTTGCGTAACGGCTGGCAGGTGCTCATGATCATTGTCAGGGCTTTTTTGGGCAGGCATAAGTGAGAAGGGCAGACGATGTATCTTGACGGCAAGCGGGTGCTTTTGGCAGGCGCGACGGGGCTGGCGGGCCGCAGCATACTAAGGCATTTGTTGGCGCATTGCCCGCGCACGCGCATTCGCGCCGTTTTTCATGAAAAGACACGCGACGTCGAGCGCGACAGGCGTCTGGAGTATGTCCGGGCAGATCTGTGTCAGCTTCGGGATTGCCGGCGAGCGGTCAAGGGGTGCGACAGCGTCTTTATGGCGGCCGCCCAGACCGGCGGGGCGCAGACGGCTGTCCGCGAGCCCTGGCGGCAGGTGACGGACAATGCCGTCATGAATGCCCATATTTTTCAGGCTTGTCATGATATGGGGGTCAGGCGCGTCGTCTGCGTGGGTTCCGCCACTCTTTATCAGCCCCAGGAGGGATTGGTCCGCGAGGAAGACCTGAAACTTGACTGCGATCCGTATCCCGCTTATTTCGGGATCGGCTGGGTGACGCGTTTTGTCGAGAAACTTTGCCGATTCTGGCACGAGAAGACGGGGCTGGATGTTGTGTTGGCGCGGTGTGCCAACATTTACGGGCCCTTTGCCAGGTTTGACCCGGCGCGTGCAAATTTTATCCCGGCTTTGGTGCGCAAGGCCGTCGACAAGCAGGACCCTTTTGAGGTGTGGGGGTCTGCGGATGTCGCCCGCGATGTGATTTATGCGGATGATTTCGCTTCTGCGATCGTCGCGATGATGAACGCCGCGGCGATCCGGTTCGATGCATTCAATGTCGGTTCCGGCAAGGCCGTGACCGTAGGGGATGTTGTGACGTGGGCGCTCGGCAGCGCCGGCCATACGCCTCGCCGGATCGTTTATCTTGAAGATAAACCCGTGACCATCCGTTCGCGCGTCCTGGACATTACGAAGGCGATGAGGCTTCTGGATTGGAAGCCACAGGTGGGGCCCGAGGAGGGTATCGCCAAAACCGTGGCTTGGTGGCAGCAAAACAGGAGGCACTGGAAGAGATGACCATGAAAACGAAGAAACATGACGCCATTGTTTTGTCGAGCGGCCTGGAAAAGAACGCCCAGGCGCGCCTGGGCCAGTTGTTGAGGCATACGCCGCTCCCGCCCGAAGAGATCCTGGATAACCTGGGTGTGTATCTGACCTCAAAGACCTTGTCGCGGCTTTTGTTTTTCTATGAGCTCTACCGCAAGGTCGTGGGCATGCACGGGGTGATCGTCGAATTCGGCGTGCGGTGGGGCCAGACCTTGTCGCTCCTTTCGGCCTTGCGGGGGATCTTCGAGCCCTTCAACCGTCACCGCAAGATCATTGGTTTCGATACGTTCGAGGGTTTTTGCGGCGTGGGCCCCAAAGATGGCGGCCGCATCCAATGCCATGACGGTTCTTTTTCCGTCCCCAAGGAATACGAGAAATATCTGGCTGAGATCCTCGGCATCCAGGAAGCCCTGAATCCGATGTCGCATATCAGGCGCTTTGAGCTGGTGAAGGGCGACGCGGTCAAGACGGCCCCGGCTTATTTCAAGAAACACCCGGAGACGATGATCGCGCTTGCGATCTTTGATTTCGACATCTATGCGCCGACGAAGGCCGCGCTCAAGGCCATCAAGCCGTATCTTTCAAAAGGAAGCATCCTTGTGTTTGACGAACTGTGCGACGACATCTTTCCGGGGGAGACCCTGGCGCTCAAAGAGGTCCTGGGGTTGGGCAACGTGAAGGTTCAGCGCATGCCGATGACGTCGCGCATATCCTATATCGAGATCAGATGACGCCTCTCTGCAAAACAATCAGGAAAGATATCCTGCAGATTGCCAAAGAGACCGGGCACGGCCATATCCCGTCGTGTTTTTCGGTCGTCGAGGTTTTATGCGCGCTTTATGAGGTCATCCGTCATGACCCGAAGAACCCCGCCTGGGACAAGCGTGACATCTTTATCCTGAGCAAAGGGCATGCGAGCCTGGCCTTGTATTGCGTCCTGGCCCGGTTCGGTTATTTTGACATTGCGAAGGTCTATTCCTTTGGCCAGTTCGAATCTTCTTTCGGCTGCCATCCGGACCGCTTCAAGATCCCCGGCATTGAAGCCTCGACAGGTTCCCTCGGCCACGGCATCGGTATCGCCGTGGGCGCAGCCCTGGCCCTGAAGATCAAAAAAGAGAACGAACGCCGCATCTACACGGTGATCGGAGACGGCGAATCCAACGAGGGGAGCGTCTGGGAGGCGGTCATGGTCGCCACAAACCTGAAACTGGATAATCTTACCGTGATCTACGATAACAACATGTCTCATGCCAGGGGCCTGCAGATCCCTAATCCCAAAGACCGTTTCAAGGCGTTCGGGTGCCATGTTTCCGAGGCGAACGGCCATGACCTCGGCGCCCTCAAAAGAGAGATCAGAAAGAAGGACCGCCATGTGCGCGTGATCATCGCCCATACCAAGAAAGGCTACGGCTGTCAGACAATGACGAAGGACCATTACGCATGGCACCGCCGGGCGCCCAGCGATCAGGAATTTGAAGAATTCTGCAAGGAATTAGGGTAGCTGAATGAGAAAACAATTCAGGGACACTGTCCTCGATATCGGCAAGTCGGACGCCAGGATCGTCATGGTCTTCGGCGACGTCAGCGTTTATCTCTTCAAGGATTTCCAGGCGCTGTACCCGTCGCGCTTTTACAATGTCGGCATCTGCGAGAATACCCTGGTCAGCCTGGGCGCCGGCTTGAGCTCCCAGGGATTCGTCCCGTTCATCCACACCATCAATCCGTTCATCACGGAACGCAGTTACGAGCAGATCAAACTGGACCTGTGTTATAACGGCTTCGGCGCCAACATCCTGTCCTGCGGCGCGTCCTTTGATTACGCCTGGGACGGGGCGACGCATCACGCGTATACGGACATGGCGATCCTGAGATTATTGCCTGAAACAGAAATCATCCAGCCGGGCTCGCGTCACGAACTGGATGTCCTTTTGCGCAGCCAGTATAACAACGGAAAGGTGACGTATTTCAGATTGTCCGACCACCCTCACGAGGTCGATATGCCCGTGAAATTCGGCAAGGCCGTTGTGCTGAAAGAGGGGCATCCCAAGGTCACGGTCGTGACCGCCGGGCCTATCCTTGCCAATGTGCTGGAGGCGTGCCGCGACCTGGACGTTAATATCATCTATTTTCATACGATCAAGCCGGTCGATCATGCCGCGATCAGCCGTTTCCGCCATACAAAGATCGTGGTTGTGCATGACGCCTTCGGATTGTTCGAGGCCGTCTGCGAAGTGCCGGATATCTCCGCGAGTTATTACGGCCTGCCGGACAAGTTCTGCAGTTGGTACGGCACTCTGAGTGATATCCGCAAGAAAATCGGGCTGGACGCTTCTGCCATCCGGGAGCACGTCCGTCGCAAAATCCAGGAGAGCTGAATTCCATGTTTTACAAGGATAAAAAAGTTTTGGTGACGGGCGGGACGGGTTTCGTCGGTCTGCATATCGTGCAGGAGCTCTTGAAAGAGGGCGCGCGGGTGCGGATACCTGTGCATCGCAGGCCTCTCGTGATCAAGGGCGAGCGGATCGAGACGGTCCCGGCAGACCTGACGAATCCCCAGGATTGCCTGAGGGCGCTTAAAGATATTGAGATCTGTTTTCATGCCGCGGGCGCCGTGGCCGCGGCCGCTGTCACGGCGGGAAATCCCATGGAAGCCATCATCGCCAACCTTGTCTTGACGTCCCGCATGCTGCAAGCCGCGTGGACCGCAGGGACAGATCGTTTCCTCGTCTTTGGTTCTTCGACAGGATATCCGGCCGCGGATTATCCCATTAAAGAAGACGAGATGTGGACGGGCCCGACGCACCCGTCGTATTTCGGCTACGGGTGGATGCGGCGTTATCTCGAGAGGCTGGCGGAGTATGTCGCTTCGAAATCCAAGGTCAAGATCGCGCTCATGCGGCCGACAGCCGTGTATGGGCGGTGGGACAACTTCGATCTTCAGACGGCCCATGTGATCCCGGCTTTGGTGCGCAAAGCCGTCGAGAGGACGGATCCTTACGAGGTGTGGGGGACAGGGGATGAAGTGCGGGATTTTCTGCATGTCAGCGATCTGGCCAGGGCATGCCTTGTCTTGGCGGAAAAACATGCCGTCTGTGACCCGGTGAATATCGGTTACGGCAAGGTTGTGCGCATCAAAGAGATCGTCGATGTCATCCTTAAGTCCGCCGGTTACCAGAAGGCGCGTGTTGTGTTCAACGCGTCCAAGCCGACCGCCATCCCTTTCCGCATGGTCGATACGTCCAAGGCAAAGAAGATCCTTGGTTTTGAACCACAGGTGACCCTGGAAGAAGGCCTAAAAGACACGGTGCAGTGGTATCAACGCATGCAGGGCAAGATATGATCGAACAGGATGTCTTAAAAAGTTTTCGTGGAAAAAAGATCTTGGTCACCGGAGGCACAGGGTTGATCGGCCGCCAGGTCGTCAGCTTCCTTTGCGGCGCCGGGGCACGCGTGTCGGTCGTTTCTCTGGATCGGCTGAGGCCCGTCCCGGGCGTCCGCTATATTTACGGCGACCTGACTGATTTCGTTTTTTGCAAAAAGATAACACAGGGGATGGATCACGTTTTTCATCTGGCGGGGATCAAGGGGTCGGCTTCCGTGACGGAGAAAAAGCTGGCCAGCCACTTTGTGCCGACGATGATGATGAACGTCAATATGCTGGAGGCCTGCCGGCAGAACCGCGTGGCCAAGGTCGTCTATACCAGTTCCATCGGCGCCTACGCCAATACGGATGTTTTCCGCGAGAAAGATTACCGGCTCGACAGCCTGCCTATGGATTTTGCGGGGTGGGCCAAACGCATGGCCGAACTGCAGGTCCATGCCTATCACGTGCAGTTCGGCATGGAGAATTTCGCGGTGGTGCGGCCTTGCAACGTCTATGGGCCGGGCGATAATTTTGACCCTAATAATGCCATGGTGATCCCGTCGCTTTTGTATCGTATCTACCATAAGGAAGACCCTGTGGTCGTCTGGGGCGACGGAACGGCCATCCGCGATTTCGCCTACAGCCGGGATGTGGCGGAAGGCGTTATCCTGGCTTTGCACCACGGCACAATGGGCGGGTTTGTGAACCTGGGGAGCGGCCGGGGGGTCTCGGTCCGCGAACTGGTGGAGACCCTGCATAGTTTCCTGGATTTCAATTATGTTTTTGACGCCTCCAAGCCGTCGGGATTTCCCAGGAGAGTGATGGATATCACCCTGGCAAGGGAACTCATCGGCTACAACCCGACGACAACATTGCGGGAGGGCCTGGAGGAGACGTGGAAATGGTTTATCCATAACCAGAACGAATTTAAGAAAAAGAAGAACTATTTCACATGAGGTCCTGATGATTACCGTAGCAAGAACGCAACTGGAAGGTGTCTTGTTGATCAAGCCGTCGGCATTCAGCGATTTCCGGGGAGAATATGTCGAGATCTACAATGAGGAACTTTACCGCAAGAACGGCATCGAGGTCGCTTTCATCCAAGACGACATCTCGATGTCTTATAAGAACGTCCTGCGCGGCATCCACGGCGATGAGCTGACGTGGAAGCTGATCTCATGTCTGCACGGGGAATTCTATCTCGTCGTCCTGAATTACGATAAGAGTTCCCGGGATTTCGGCAAGTGGCAGTCTTTTACGCTGTCCGACAAGAACAGGCACCAGGTCCTGGTGCCTCCCAAATTCGGCAACGGCCATTTTGTGCTAAGCGAGCGGGCGATTTTTCACTACAAACAATCCACATACTACGATCCTGGCAAGCAGTTCACTGTTAAATGGAACGATCCCCGTTTTAACATCTCCTGGCCGGCGAAGGAACCAATCCTGTCGAAAAGGGATGAGCTGGGACGCAGAGATTGAACGCAGATACGGTTGAGACATGTGCAGAGGCGGTAGAAATGCGATCTGCCGGCTCCACAGGGACAAGGGCAATCATGAATGTTTTTTCTGGAGGTCAACATGGTGATTAGCAGAACGCCGTTTCGTATCTCATTTTTCGGAGGCGGGACGGATTATCCGGATTGGTACAGACAACATCCCGGGGCGACCCTGGCCACGACGATCGACAAATACTGCTATCTGACCGTTGGATATTTGCCGCCTTTTTTTGATTGTAATTACCGCATCGTCTATTCCAAGCGCGAGATGGTGAAAAAGATTTCCGAGATCGAACATCCGGCCGTGCGCGAGACGCTGCGTTTTATGGGGATCAAAAAAGGCATCAGCGTTCAGCACGTCGGCGATCTTCCGGCCCGCACCGGGATCGGTTCCAGCTCGTCTTTTACTGTGGGGCTCCTTCACGGCCTCTATGCCGTCATGGGCAGGATGGTGTCGAAAAAGCAGCTGGCGATGGAAGCCATCGATATCGAGCAGAACTGGATGAAAGAGAACGTCGGTTCCCAGGACCAGGTGATCACGGCCTTCGGCGGGTTCAATAAGATCGAATTCCGGGGTGTCAAGAATGTCGAGGTGACCCCGGTGACGCTGGATAATAAAAGGCTCAAGATTTTCCAGAGCCATCTCTTGCTGTATTTTACGGGTTTCTCTCGGCTGGCTTCCGAGATCGCCGGAGAACAGATCAAGAATATCCCTGCAAAAAAGAAAGAGCTCAAAGAGATGTATGCGATGGTCGGCCGGGCCATGGAGATATTGAATACGTCGGGAGACGGGTTTGATGCTTTCGGAAGGCTTCTTCATGAGTCCTGGCAGATCAAGAGGACGCTTTCTACCAAGATCACCAATTCCCGCATTGACGAGATCTATCTGGCGGCCAGGCGCGCAGGCGCCATCGGCGGAAAGATCCTCGGCGCCGGCGGCGGCGGGTTCATGCTTTTCTTCGTCAGACCCGAGCGGCAGGCTGCCTTCAAGAAAAAAATGAAGGGGCTTTTGCGCGTGCCTTTCAAGTTCGACGACCTGGGCAGCCAGGTCATTTATTACAGGCCGGATAATAATTTTTAATGAAGCCGTAACTTACGCGAGTGAGTGAAGCGAACGAGGGTAAGTTACATGGCTGAATTAATCCTCGACATGTACCAAAAAATATTTTTTGAAGGTAAATGTCGAGGATCTTTGTGCGTTTCAGCAAATCAGGCGAATCAAAAACGCTTTTTCATGAGCCTCAAGCATTATCTTCAAACACACTACGCGCATCCCTTGGTCGGCCAGCTGGACCTGGATTCGCGGGAGGCGGTCGGGATCCATCGCCGCATCATCGAAGGCAATCCGCTTTTAAAAAAGCATTATCTTTTCATTTATAGTTCTTTTAAAAAAGCCGAAGAGGGGCTGAAAGGTTTGCGTCAGTCGTCCCTGGAGATCGGATCTGGCGGCGGGTTTTTAAAGGAGATCATCCCGTCCGTCATCACATCGGACGTCGTCGGCGGCGAAGGGATAGACAGGGTCGAAGATGCCTCAAAGCTGTCGTTTGGCGACGCGTCCTTAAAAGCCGTCTACGCCAATGCGGTGTTGCACCATATCCCGGAGCCTGAACGCTGCCTGGCCGAGATCGACCGCGTCCTGGTCCCCGGCGGCGTGTTTGTCTGCAATGAACCTTCATCGACGCCTTTCGGATATTTCATGAACAGGCATTTTCATCATGAGCATACGGACAGGACGGTGCAGGAGTGGCGCCTGACCGGCGAGGACGGCACGGGCAGGCTGAAAGGTGCAAACATGGCCATCCCTGCCGTGATCTTTAAGAGAGACCGCCGGATTTTTGAAAAGAAGTTTCCGCGCCTGAAGATCAGATCTATCGTTTATCACGATTTTTTGAGATATACCCTTTCAGGGGGCCTGAGTTTCCGGCCTTTTGTTCCGCAGGTTTTGTTCGGGGCGGTCAACGCCCTGGAAGTGCTGGCAAGGCCTTTTTTATTCCTGCTGGGCCATGCCATGATCGTGACGATTGAAAAGACTTGAGCTTCCGTGCCGCCGGCGGCATGGAGGAAAGGCCCAAGATAAGAGAAGGGCGCAGGACAAATCAGGGAGCTGTATTATGAAGAAAAAAGTGCTGATTACGGGGATCACGGGGTTTGTCGGCAGCCACCTGGCCGACTATATTCTTTCTCTTAACGACAAGGATATCGAGATCCATGGGACACGCCGCTGGCGTTCTCCGCTTGAAAACATCGAACACGTGATGGAGAAACTCCAGCTTCATTATTGCGAACTTCTGGATGCCAAGTCCGTCCAGGACCTGGTCGCCGCCGTCAGGCCGGATATCATCTTTCATTTGGCCGCCCAGTCTTATGTTATGACCAGCTTCAGCGCGCCCGTCAATACTATCGAGACGAATATCTGCGGCACGGTCAATCTCCTGGAGGCCGTGCGTTATGCCAAGATAGATCCCGTGATCCACATCTGCAGTTCTTCGGAGGTCTACGGCCAGGTGCGCGAGAACGAAGTCCCGATCAAAGAATCGCAGCCTTTCCGGCCGGCTTCGCCCTATGCGGTCAGCAAGGTAGGCGAGGACATGCTGGCGTCCCAATACGGCTTGTCTTACGGCCTGCGCATCATCTGCACCCGCATGTTTACGCACACCGGCCCGCGCCGGGGAGAGGTTTTTGTTACCTCGGCGTTCGCCCGCCAGATCGCGCGGGTCGAGGCCGGCATCCAGGAGCCTGTGCTGAAAGTCGGCAATCTTGAAAGCATTCGCACGTTCGCCGACGTGCGGGATACGGTCCGTGCCTACTGGCTTCTCGTCCATAAGTGCAAGCCCGGCGAGGTCTATAACATCGGCGGAAGCGTCTCGATGACGGTGGGGGAGATGCTCAACAAGCTTTTGAGCATGACGGACAAAAAGATTTCTATCAAGGTCGATCCGGCGCTCCTGCGGCCTTCGGACGTGACGCTCCAGATCCCCGATTGCACGAAGTTCAGGCAGGAAACAGGCTGGGAGCCTGAGATACCGTTTGAGAAGACCCTAAAAGACCTTTTGGATTTCTGGCGAGACCATTACGCTGCAAGGAAGAAACGGGCGTAAACACGGTTGAGGCATCATGAAACGAGCGTCCGCGCTGAATGGCGGTGTTTGTCTTTTTGTATTTTTGAGCGTCCTTTACATTGTTTTTTTCTGCTGTGCAGGGCCTGCCTTTAGTACCGCAACACATACCAAAGTTTCCGAATGGAACAGACGTAACGCGCATTTGATCCCGAGCGAGAAAGAAAACCAGGCGATCCTGGCGCTCGACCAGGATTACTCCATACCTTGGCGCACGGGTGCGGACAGCGATGGGGACGGGGTGAACGATGTCTATGACCCTTCTCCGCGGGACTGGCGTGAAAACGGCTACGATCCGTTTGCTGTCCTGTCTTTCCTGAGTTGGTACCACGATTGGAACGCTTATAAATACGACTGCGATGCCCTGAAAAAGATCGTCGATCTCATGAAGGATGCCGGGGTAGGGATGGTGCGTTTCGATTTTTTGTGGCAGGACATCGAGCCGCGGCCCGGTGAGTTCCATTTCGAGAAATATGATTACATCGTCGATCTTTTGACGGAGCGCCAGGTCCGGGTCCTGGGGATCTTGGGGTATTCCGTCAGCTGGGCCGGTGAGGCGTGGAATTATCCTCCCTATGACGACGCAACCTTTGTTAACTATGTCCGGGAAGTCATCTCTCGCTACAAGAACAAGGTCAAATACTGGGAGATCTGGAATGAGCCGGATTCCAGGGCTTACTGGGTCCCCCAGGACGATATGAAGCGTTATACGGAACTCCTCAAAAAGGTCTACGAGGCGGCCAAGGCCGTCGACCCTTCCTGCAAGATCGTCCTCGGCGGCATGACGAACAGCGGTTATTACGCGGTCAAGAACGTGTATCGCAACGGGGGAAAGGATTATTTCGACGTCGTTAACATCCATCCTTTCGCCAATCCTCTGCGCGCCCGGGCCATGATGCAGGTCCTGGCGATATACCACAATGTCCGCCGCGAAATGGACAAGAACGGCGACCGGGACAAGAAGATCTGGTTTACGGAGATCGGGGCTCCCGGCGTTGAGCGGCCCAATAAGGAGAATTCTTGGTGGGAAGGCGTGAGTCCGACGGAAAAACAGCAGGCCGAATGGGTGGGAGAGGTGTATGGGCGGCTGACGGGCTTAGACGATGTCGAGAAGATCTTCTGGGCGTTTTTCCGGGACAACCTGGGTCACTTCAAAAGCGGCGTCGATTTCTTTGGCCTGGTCCGCTGGGATTTTACGCCCAAGCCGTCTTTTTATGTGTATAAAAAATGTGCGCATGCGGTCATGGACAAGTGGCGCATGTTCCGGGGGCAACCGTAATTTTTCCCCCGCACCCAGAATACCCCACCTGTAAAGGTGGAGATGAATGGCATTCGGGCGGGATTCCGCCCCACGGCGAAAGCCCGGCACGAAAAGGGACCATGGCTGTAAAGCCGTGGGGCTCCACATGGTTTCATTTATCGACGCCCATTGTCATCTGCAGGATGAGAGGATCAGGGGGGACCTGCGGTCCTTGATGGCGCACGCCAAAGACAAGGGCGTCTGCCGTCTGGTGTGCTGCGGTTCGGGGCAAGACGATTGGGAGTCCGTGGCCGCCATCAAAGAGCAATACCCTTCCCAGATCATTCCTTCTTTCGGACTGCATCCGTGGTATATCAAGGACCGTTCGCCGAAATGGCTGGAGAGCCTGGAAGGGTTCCTGAAACGCCTGCCGTCAGGCGTCGGGGAGATCGGCCTGGACCATGGGCTCAAGGATTTCGATGAGCAGGACCAGAGGGAAGTCTTTTTGGCGCAATTGGCGCTGGCGCGCACATACCATCGGCCCGTATCGATCCACTGCCGCAGGGCGTGGGATGTTTTGCTGGATGTTTTGACGGATTTCGGCCCCCTGGATGCCGGGGGCGTCATTCACTCTTATTCGGGCAGCGCCGAGATGATCCCGGCCCTGCAGGCTTATCATCTTTATTTTTCTTTTTCATGTTCGATCACGCGTTCGGGTCATGCACGAGGCCGCCGCGCTCTTCAGGCCGTTCCCAGAGACAGGCTTCTGATCGAAACAGACTCACCGGATATTCCGCCCGCCGGCTCAACAGGGTTGAATGAACCGTCGCATCTGTTTTTGGTGGCGCAAACAGTGTCTGAAGTCCTCGGAGTCAACCTGGAAGACATTGCGGCCCTGACGACTGCCAACGCCACGGCGCTTTTCGGATCTCTGGCTTAGGTCCGTTCGGACCTTTGTGCTATATGATGGCGGATGCACGGGAATCGCCCTGATGGTTTGTTTTGCGGGGGGGGCTATGGGCAGGACGCGCGTTTTTTCTCATGAAGACCGTATTTTTGAGGACCGCAGAGAAGCCGGCAGGATCCTGTCGGAGGCGTTGAAAGAATTTCGGGGGAAAGATGCCGTTGTCCTCGGCATTCCGCGCGGCGGCCTTGTCGTGGCTGCAGAGATCGCCAGGGCGATCGAGGCAGACCTGGATGTCGCTTTGACGCGCAAGATCGGCGCGCCGCTTCAACCCGAGTTGGCTATCGGCGCTCTTTCGGAAAGCGGGCAGATTTATCTGAACAGTGCTCTGGCGGCCCAGGTAGGAGCCGACGGGGGCTATATCGAGCGGGAGAAGGCGCGACAGGCAGGCGTCATCAAGGAACGCGCACAGCAGTACAGGAAGGTCAGGCCGAAGGTCCCTCTTGCGGGCCGCCTGGTGATCGTTGCGGATGACGGCGTGGCGACAGGCGCGACCATGCTGGCCACGCTCTGGTCGCTGGCCCAGGAGAAACCGCAGCGTCTTATTGTTGCCTTGCCCGTTGCAACAGAGGATGCCGTCGAAGTCCTGGCCGGCGCCGCCGACGATGTCGTCGTCCTGCAGGTGCCGATATATCTGGCCGGGATCAGCCAGTTCTATGGAGATTTTTCGCAGACAGGCGACGATGAAGTCGTGGATATTCTCAGGGAGTCTCTTGCGTGGAAGGGCCAGAAGCCGTGAGAGGTTTTTTTGCGCGGACAGAGACTTCGCGGACGCCGAGTCAAACGTATGCCGGATAGATTTTCAGGAGGCGGCATGACAGAAGGTTCGACGCGTTTTTCCAGGACAGCTTTATTGTTGGGAAAAGATGTTGTCCATCGTTTTAAACAAAGTTATGTGGCGGTCATCGGCCTGGGGGCCGTGGGTTCTTTTGCCCTGGAGGCCCTGGCGCGCGCCGGGGTCGGGTCTTTTTGCCTGATCGATTTCGACGACGTCAAGCCTACGAATTTCAACCGTCAGTTGCTTGCTTTGGAATCTACTTTGGGGAGACCCAAAGCGGTCGCGGCCAAAAAACGCGTTGGGGATATCAACCCGTCATGCCATGTGCTGGCCGTCAATACGTTTGCGGGTCCGGAGAACCTGGAAATGCTCCTGTCGCCGCAGCCGGATGTCGTGATCGACGCGATCGACAGCCTGAATCCCAAGCAGGAACTCCTGGCATTCTGTGTCAGCCGCGGCATCCCCGTTGTTTCTTCCATGGGCGCCTGCGACAAGACAGATCCTTTTTGCATCCGCGTCGCCGACATTTCCCAAACGAACATCTGTCCTTTGGCGCGCAGGGTCCGCAAGCGTCTCAAAAAGAGGGGCATTGAAAAGGGCGTCACCTGTGTTTACGGTATCCAGAGACCTCGCGGCGCTCTCGGTGTCAAAGGAGATGAAGAAACATTTGTGCGGGGCCGCAAACGCACGCCGCGCGGCTCTATCGGTTACATGACGGGGATGTTCGGTCTTGTCGTCGCCTATGAGGCATTGAGGGTCCTGGCAGGGGGCTCCCTGGAATCGCAAGGGCCGGTTTAGGGTCGTGTGCGTCGTCTCCGGTCTTTACGTATTTCGTCGTCAACCATACGAGGCATGGGTATGAATCTTTTCGTCAGGCGTCTCAAAAAAATCTATAGGATGATGGCCCCCGCTGAGAGCAAGGTCGTCTTGAGCAATTTTGCTTCCCTTTCGGCCGTACAGACCGTCACATATCTTTTGCCGGTCGTGATCCTGCCCTACCTTTTCAGGGTCATCGGGCCGGGAAAATTCGGCCTCATTGCTTTTGCGCAGGCGCTGATGCAGTATTTCATCATCCTGACGGATTACGGGTTCGGTATTTCCGCTACCAGAGAGATCGCTCTCTGCCGCAACGATCATTGCGAAGTCTCAAGGATATTTTCTGAGGTGATGACGGTTAAACTGGCCCTGGCGTTTCTCAGCCTGGTCCTTCTGGTCTTGATCGTTTTTCTTATCCCAAAATTCAGGAATGATTGGCTTGTTTATGTCCTGAGTTTCGGCATGGTTGCGGGCAACACCCTTTTTCCCGTTTGGTTTTTCCAGGGCATTGAAAAAATGAAGCATATCGCCCTTCTGAATATTATGGGCGGTTTTCTCATGCTGTTCGCCATCTTTGCCTTTGTGCATAGCCAACAGGATTATCTCCGGGTCCCGGCCATAAACTCCTGCGTATTTTTGATCACCGGCCTATGGGCGCAACGCGTTGTTTTCAGCAGGTTTAAGGTGTCTTTTAAATTTCCGGGGTATACGAACCTCCGGCAGCAACTGAGGGCCGGTTGGGATGTTTTCATCTCCAATGTCGCGATCAACGCCTACACGGCGTCGCGTATTTTTGTCGTCGGGCTTCTGACGGATAATACCATAACAGGTCTCTACGCCATCGCAGAAAAGATCGCTAACGCTGTCCAGACATTTCCCCTGCTTTCCTTTTCGCAGGCGATCTTTCCCCGTTTAAGCAAGATATTCAGCGAAAAAAAACATCTGGCGTTCGAGCTTATGCGGCAGATCCAGCAGGCGACCGTCAATGTTTCATTGGTCTGCCTGCCGTTGATCTTTTACTTCGCGCCCCTGATCGTCAAGGTGTTCTGCGGATCGGATTACACCTCGACCGTATTATCCTTAAGACTTTTGCTGGTCGCCGTTTTCTTTGTCTGCGCCAATGCTTTCCGCGTGCAATTCCTGCTGGTTTGCGGCAAGACGCATATTTATTCCAGGATCCATGTCTTCAGCTCCCTGATCGGCCTGCCCTTGATCTTTCTTTTGGTGGCTTCTTTCGGGTCTACGGGGGCCGCTGTCGCGAGCATCATCATTGAGGCGGGGATCTTTTCGATCACTTATATTTCAGTCAAGCGGCTCAGGTTCTCTTCATGATGAAATTTCCGAAAGATTTTCTTTGGGGAAGCGCGTTATCCGCTTACCAGGCGGAAGGGGACAACAAATTCTCCGATTGGTGGTCATGGGAGATAGAGACAGGCAAAGAACGTTCCGGCAGGGCGTGCCGCCATTATGAATTCTACGAGCAGGATTTTGAGCTGGCGGGCAGCCTGAATCATAACGCCCATCGCCTCTCCATCGAATGGGGCCGCATCGAGCCACAGGAGGGAAATTTTTCAGAAGAAGGATTAAACCATTATCTTGGGGTCATCGCTTCCTTGAAAAAGCGTCATATCGAGCCCATCGTGACGCTGCATCATTTTACCAATCCGGTCTGGATCTCCCGGCGCGGGGGATGGGAGAAGAAGGAGTCGGTCGATGCGTATCTGCGTTATTGCCGTTTTGTGGTCCGCGCGCTGGCTGGACAGGTCCATTATTGGGTGACGATCAACGAGCCGACCGTTTATGTGTCCCATGCCTATATTTTCGGCGTCTGGCCCCCGCAGGCAAGGTCGTATCTTAAGGCGAAGATCGTCGGAGACAATCTGGCTTCCGCCCATATCCGGGCCTACCGCCTGATACATGACCTTTATGGAGAGTTAAGCCTTCCTGGACCTTCCGTAGGCCTGGCCCAGTATACACAGGCTTTTTATCCCTGCACGCAGAGTCTAAAAGACAGGCTGGCCGCGGGTCTTCGGGATCGATGGTTTAATTTCGGATTTCTCGATAAGCTCGCGAGGCATCATGCGCTGGATTTTATCGGGATGAATTATTATTCACGGCAGGTAGTAGAACTAAAAAAATGGGGATGGAGCCATTGGGCGATGGATGTCTGCGAGAAAAACCATCATCCAGCCATGAAGAATTCCCTTGGCTGGGATATTTATCCCGAAGGGTTGTCCGCGTTGCTTTTAAAGCTCAAGAAATATAACCTGCCTGTGATCATTACGGAAAACGGCATCTGTACGGAAGACGACCGCCAGCGCTGGGAATACATCTATCGCCATCTCGAACATATCCATTTTGCCATTGAGAAAGGCGTTCCCGTGGTCGGTTATTTATACTGGTCGCTTCTGGATAATTTTGAATGGGACAAAGGTTTCTCTCCGAAGTTCGGGTTGATTGGCATCGATTACGACACCTATGAAAGATCCGTCAGAGAGAGCGCAAGGAAGTTTGCCGCGGTCTGCAAAACGGGTGTTTTAGAATAGGTGCCGCCAGGGCCGCTGTGCTTCAGTTGAAAAACATCCCATATGATGTCATAATGTGTTCTGCCATTTGAAGAACGGCGATGCGCGATCGTTCTATTTTGCAGGAGAAAAAGGCATGAAGGGATCGAAGGTATATATGGTGGTGGAGGTTAAGATCAAGGACAAGGAGAAATACGGCCGGTATGTCGATCAGGTTTATGACATTGTGTGTCGCTATGGCGGCCGTTATCTGGTCCGGGGCGGGCGCGTCACGCCCATGTTCGGGGGATGGGCGCCGGAACGGATGGTCGTGATTGCATTCGATTCCCTGAAGGATTTAAAGAAATGTTTTACTTCTCCTGAATATCTGGCGGTTGCGCCCTTGAGGGAAACGTCGACCGAGACCAGGTCTGTTATCCTGGAGGGTTGTTAGCCATGAAGGTCGCCGAAGGCATCCATGCTTTAAAGATCCCATTTCGCATTTCCGCCGGGCCGGAGCATTCCCTGGAGCGGTTTGTTTATTGTTATCTGGTGTGCGGGGATACCGTTTGCCTGATCGACAGCGGCGTTGCGGGAAGCCAGAAGGTTATCTTCGACTACCTGGTTTCCATCGGCAGGAAGCCCGAGGATATCTCCATCCTGGTCCTGACGCACAGCCATCCGGACCATATGGGCGCCGCCCGCGCGATCCGGGAGGCCACGGGATGCACGGTGGCGGCCCACCTTTCCGAAAAGAGCTGGATAGAAGATATCGACCTGCAGTTCAGGGAGAGGCCGGTATCGGGATTGGAGACGCTTGTCGCCGGTTCCGTCAAGGTCGACCGGGTCCTTAAAGACGGAGATGTCTTGAAGCTGGGGGCCGGTTTTGACATGGAGGTGTTTCATACGCCGGGGCATTCTCGGGGTTCGTTGTCATTGTTCCTGCGCAAACAGAAGGTATTGTTTTGCGCGGACGCGGTCTTGCTGCCGGGACAATTGCCCATTTATGACGACAACGAAGCGTGCACGCGTTCTGTTAATAAGTTGAAATATATGGGCGATATCGAAGTTTTGCTTTCTTCGTGGGATGATCCGAAAAGAGGGCCCGAGGTTCTCCGGGCCATGGACGAGAGCCTTACGTTCCTTCGCGGCATCCAACGGGCGGTATTTGAGGTCGTTAACGAGTATCCCGCGGCCGATCTGATGGCTATGTGCGAACAGGTGGTCAGGATCATGGGGCTGCCGCCTGCGGCGCTCAATCCCCTGGTCGCCAGGTCATTGGCATCGAGCCTTGAGAAGAAACGGGTGCGCGAACCCTAGAAAGTCTGTATGGACAGCAGCTTGAAGATCGAAAACTTGACGGTTGAAGTGGGCCACCGGGTGATCCTGAAAGACCTCAATCTGGAGATCCCCGCCGGCAAGATTCTTGTTTTATTCGGGCCGAACGGTTCTGGCAAATCTACGTTGATCAAGGCCGTCATGGGGTTTGAGAATTATGCGGTCACCCAGGGCAGGATCATCTACGGGGGCGAAGTGATCAATGGTTTGTCGACGGATGAACGCGCCAAGAAAGGGATCGGTGTCCTTTTTCAGAACCCGCCGAAGATCAGGGGCATTAAACTGCGGCAGATGGTGGAGCTGGTCACCCGGCGGCCGGCGCAGGAAGACCCCTATGTCGATAAACTCAACGTCGGCGAACTCATGGACCGGGACCTCAACGTGAATTTTTCCGGCGGCGAAATGAAGCGGTCGGAACTGCTTCAGGTCTTGTCCCAGAAACCGAAGCTCCTGCTTCTGGATGAGCCGGAATCGGGCGTCGACATCGAAAATATCGCCATGATGGGCAAGGTGCTCAACGCGTTTATCCATGAACATGCCGTTGCGTCGCTCATCATCACGCACACGGGTTATGTCCTCGACTATGTCGATGCCCAGCATGCCTGCGTGTTGATGGACCGCGATATCCGCTGTTATGATGATCCGCGCAAGGTCTTTGAAGATATCCGGCAATTCGGTTACGAAAAGTGCCGCACCTGTCGGGGGAAATGAATCCTATGCCTGATAACGACGCACGTCTTGGAAAGGATGAAGCCCGGCGCCTGGAGCGCATCGGCTATGACGCGTCCGAGAAAGAACGCGCGGGTTCCTTTATTCAGCAGGACAGCGATCTGCTCCTGCGTAAAACGCTTCATGAAGATATCGAGGTCATGGGCATCGAGGAGGCCTTAAAGACCGTTCCCGACGCCCCATCATACTATGGCAAGGCCTTTGCGGCCCTGGGACGGGAATATCCGAAAGAGACATCCGGCGGCTATTACATCAGGATCAGGGCCGGCAAGACAGTGCTTTTTCCCGTGCAGGCGTGCCTGTATCTCAAGAAGGCCAATTTCAGGCAGAAGGTCCACAACCTCATCATCGCCGAACCCGGGTCAAAAGTTTACATCATTACCGGCTGCACGGCACACAGCGCCTCTCAGGAAGCATATCACTTGGGCATCTCGGAATTCTTTGTCGGCGAAGGGGCCTATGTGAATTTCACCATGATCCACAGCTGGACACGGGATACGAGCGTAGAGCCCAAGAGCATCGCCCTCGTCGGTAAAAAGGGGGCGTTCATCTCTAACTATATCTGCCTGGACCCCGTCAGGAATATCACGATGTATCCGACGGCCGTGCTCGACGCAATGAGCGTTGCGCATTTCAGTTCGCTCATGGTGGCCCATGAAGGTTGCGCCCAGGATATCGGCTCTCGCGTTATTTTTAACGGCCGGGGGTCTTCGGCGGAGATCATCTCGCGGGCCGTCAGCCTGGGGGGTTCGGTCACCGCGCGCGGCCACCTGAAGGCCGCCTCTCCCGATATCAAGGCGCATCTGGAATGCCGGGGTCTTGTCGTCAACGAGAAAGGCAGGATCTATGCCGTCCCGGAACTCGAAACCGAATACAGGGACGTGGACATGTCCCATGAGGCGGCGATCGGCAAGATCTCCAAAGAGGAGATCGAGTATTTGTGCTCCCGAGGGATTTCCAAAGATAAGGCCCAATCTCTCATCATCCGCGGTTTTGTAGACACCAACATCCTGTCATTGCCTGAATCACTGAAGAAAGAGATCGATCAGCTTGCAGACCGGACGCTGAAGTCGGGTTTATAATCCTTCCTTATGATTGTTTTGCCTTATGTCACTCCCAAGACCATGCAAGAACTGGACCGCCGGGCCCAGGAACGATATGGTATTTCTTCTCTGGTCCTGATGGAGAACGCCGGCCGAGGCGCCGCGGAAGCGGTGGCGCGGCTGCTCAAGGGCAAAAAGAAACGGGTGGTCTGTGTCGCGGGCCGCGGCAACAACGGAGGAGACGGTTTTGTCTGTTGCCGTCATCTCATGAATAAAGGCGTTCGTGTCGATGTGTTTGCGATGGATGGGCCGAGAGCACTGACGCCTGACGCCCGCATCAACAGGGGCATCCTTGAGAGATCCGGGTGTTCTGTCCATAGGATCGCGACGACGGCGGATATCCGTTCATTGCGCCAAAGCCTCAAGCGTTGCGCCTGCGTCGTCGATGCGGTCTTCGGCATCGGTTTTAGCGGCGCGCCCCGTCCGCCTTACGACGAAGTGATCGCCGCAGTCAATGCATCCGGCAGGCCCGTTGTTTCGCTGGATGTCCCGTCCGGCCTCGACGCGTTGACGGGGCGCGCCCAGGGCACCTGCATCCGTGCCCGCACCACCGTCACGTTCGGATATCCCAAGACAGGCCTTGCCAAAAACGACGGCCCGTTTTACGCGGGCCGTATCCTTGTCGCAGACATCTCTCTGCCTCGGCGAAAATCTGCCTGATCCACAATTCCTGTCAAGAAGGCAATCGCTGTTCGGGACATTTTGTTTTTCTTTGTGTTCTCCTGTATAATAATGGCGTCGTTGCCGGTTCTTAAGGCCGTGCCTGTGATCAGGCGATGGGCAAGGAGAGACTGTGTGGAATCTTAAAAATCTGGGAGTCTTGGCAGCCGCAGGCTTGTTGTGGATGACGTTTGTGCCGGTCGTCCTTGGTTCGCCGGAGGCCAAGCCTGCTTCGGCGCCTTCGCCGGATAAGGCTGTGGCCGTGCACGAGGAGACAAGCGTCACTGCCATCGAAGATTTGATGCGGGAACACGGCGTCCTTGACCGTGTCCTTCTTATTTATGAAGAGCTTTTGAAGCGTCTGGAGGCGGATGAACCGTTTCCAGCCGAGGCCCTCCGGGAGGCCACGGATATTATCCGGGGTTTTATCCAGGATTATCATGAGAAGCTTGAGGAAAAGTATGTATTCGTGAAGTTCCGTTATGCGCAGGCATTCGAGGGATTGGTTGAGACGCTCCGGCAGCAACACGGAAGGGGGCGTTTGCTGGTCAAAGACATTATTTCCTGTGAAGGCCTGCGGAGCCCGGATGAAAAAAGGAAATTGGCGGCATCGATGCGCGCATTCATCCGTATGTACCGTCCGCACAAGGCCCGCGAAGATACTGTTTTGTTCCCGACCTTCCGTACCCTTCTGTATTTTTCTGAATACGATATGCTGGGCGATATTTTCGAGCAGGAGGAAGCCAGGCGTTTCGGCGGGGGCGGTTTCGAAAAGATCGTCAGCCGTGTGGAACATATAGAGAAAATGCTCGGCATTTATGATTTGTCGTCATTCACGCCTATTCCGGCCACAGAGTCTCAAGGCAAAGGAGAGGGGGTTTGATGCCTGTATCCATTGAGATTATCCTGCTTTGGGTTTCCATGCTGATCTTGATCAGTATTTTTTCAAGCAAACTGTCGGATAAGTTTGCCGTTCCGGCATTATTGTTGTTTTTGGTCATCGGGATGCTGGCAGGGGCCGAGGGACCGGGCAAGATCTATTTCGATGATCCCTCTTTGGCCAAAACGATCGGGATCGTCGCGCTCATCTTCATTATTTTTTCAGGAGGCCTGGACACGAGCTGGAAAGAGATCCGTCCCGTGGCCTTGCCGGGGTTTTTCCTTGCGACGGCCGGCGTTTTCCTGACGGCCTTCATCGTCGGGGTTTTTTCCGTCTTTATCCTGAAGTTCTCGTTATTGGAGGGATTGTTGCTCGGCGCTATCGTTTCTTCTACGGATGCGGCGGCTGTTTTCAGCGTTTTGCGGTCCAGACATATCAGCCTTAAGAGCCCATTAAAGCCGTTGCTTGAGCTGGAATCCGGCAGCAACGACCCCATGTCTGTTTTTCTGACTTTGAGCTTCATCAGTATGTTGACGGCGAAAAACATAGGCGTCATGACCCTGGCGTCTCGCTTCGTGCTGGATATGGGCGGCGGCGCTCTTGTGGGATATGCCATGGCGAAGATGAGCGTCTGGCTCATCGGCAGGCTCAAGCTGGAATACGACGGACTTTATCCGGTCCTGACGGTTTCATTGGTGCTTTTGGCGTATTCCCTGGCTTCGATATTGGATTGCAACGGTTTTCTCGCGGTCTATCTTGTCGGGCTGATCATGGGGAGGTACGAATTTTTGAACAAGAAGATGATCATGAGGTTCCATGACGGCCTTGCCTGGCTCATGCAGATCGTGATGTTCTTGACGCTGGGCCTTCTGGTTTTCCCTTCGCATCTTTTCCCCGTCATGGGCGCGGCCCTGATGCTTGCGATCGCCCTGATGGTCTTTGCCCGTCCGATCAGCGTTTTGATGTGCCTTTTGCCGTTCCCGATGGTTTTGAGAAAAAAGATCATGGTGGCCTGGGTGGGCTTGAGGGGCGCGGCCCCCATCGTCCTGGCCACTTTTCCTTTGTTGGCGGGTATCCCGCAGGCGGACACGATCTTCAACGTGGTGTTTTTCGTCGTCCTGACCTCTGTCCTTATCCAGGGAACGTCTATTCCGTTCGTTTCCCGGCTTCTGAATGTCAGCGCCCCCCTGGCCAACAGGCGCCACTATCCCATTGAGTTCGAGAAGATAGAAGGCATCGATGCGGAATTGACGGACCTGATCGTTCCTTATGTTTCAGAGGCGGTCGGCAAGCGGCTTATGGAGCTGCACATGCCGGGCAAGTGCCTGATCGTGTTGATCTCCCGGGGGGATAAATATATCATTCCTGCCGGTCAGACGGTCATTGAGGGCGGCGATGTGCTGCTGGTGCTTGCCAATGAGCGCGATCTGGCCGCATTGCAGAAAACGCTCGCGAGCCTCAAAGAAGAGGAACAGGAAAACCGAGATGCGGGATGAAACCACGAAAGTTCAGGAGGAGGGGCAGGTTTTTTGTTTATATCGTTCTGTGCGCGGATGGGACATACTATACGGGGTTTACGCCGTGCCTGACGAGGCGTATCAGGGTCCATAACAAAGGAAAGGGCGCCAGATATACGCGGGACCGCAGGCCGGTGAGGCTCATCTGGCATAAGCGATACCGGAATTTTAAGCCGGCCTTCTTGGAAGAAAAGAGGATCAAGACCCTGACCCGCAGGCAGAAAGAGGTCCTTGTCAAGGGTGTGCGGCTAAGGATTGTCCGCAGGAAGGTCGGGCGAACCTTGTGTCCGACAGAGAAAGGTCGTCGATGAATCTGAGGAAGGACGCGGATTCCCTCAAAAAGGCTTTATGCGCGGCCATGGGCCTCGTGCTTGTTTTTCTTGTCTTTCGGCCTTTCCTGCAGGTCCAATTCTTAAGCCTGGATGATCCCCAGTATATTACGCAGAATCCTCTCCTGCGGTCGTTCAGCTGGCAGGGGGTCAGGCGCATATGGGAGAGTTTTTATTTTGGGCAATATCAGCCCCTGGTGCACCTGAGCTATCTATTGGAACGCCACCTTTTCGGGAGCGATCCGTTTGTTTACCGCTTCACGAACATCCTTCTGCATGTCGTCAACGTCGGCTTGGTCTATGGTTGGATAAGCCGGTTGACAAGGAGCCGGCTGACGGGTGTCCTTACGGCGCTGTTGTTCGGCTTGCATCCCTTGCGCGTCGAGTCTGTCGTCTGGCTCAGCGCCAGAAAAGACGTGCTCTTCGGTTTTTTTTATCTTTTGGGAATGGTCAGCTATCTCGCCTATGTCCGCGCCGGCCGCAAGAAGGATTACATATTCTCCGGGATATTTTTTCTTTTGAGCCTTTTGTCGAAACCGGCGCTGGCCGTGACATGGCCGCTTGCGGCTGTCCTGGTTGACGGATACGAAGGAAGATGGAAGAAGAGGGGGGCCTGGCTTGAAAAGATCCCCTTTTTCTTTCTGGCCCTGGTTTTTGTTTTCATTATATTTCAGGCGGCGCGGTCTTTTCCGCTGATCGTCCTGCCAGGCCATTCTTCTGCCGCCTTCAGGGTGGCGTGCAGTTGCAGCGCAGTCCTGTTCTATGCGGGCAAGATATTGTGCCCGATCCGTTTATCGGCGGTCTACGCCTGGCCGCTCGGATGGCAGATGGAGGCGGCCGCCATCCTTTTCGTATTATTGCTTTTGTGCTTTTCGTATACCGTTAAGCGGCTGACGCCATCGGTCCGCAAGGACATCTTTTTCGGCATCGGTATTTTTTTGGCGGGGACCCTTCCGGCATTGCATCTGTTTGCCGCCGGCCAGACAATGTTCGCCGCGGACCGGTACACATATATCGCATCTATAGGTGTGAGTTATCTTCTGGCCCGCGGAATGGCAGGGTTGCTTTCGGCCCGGCGGCGGTTTTTTGTCGCGTCTCTTTTGACGGTTGCGGCTGTTATTTTTGCATGGGGCGCTTTGACCTGGCAGAGGACGGCCGTATGGAAGGATAACGGGGTTTTTTGGACTGACGTCCTGGCCAAATGCCCGTTGTTCGTCGATGCTTACCTCAACCGGGGGGATTATTTTGAAGGAGAGAAAGACGATGACAGCGCCTTGAAAGATTATGTTGTCGGCATGGAGACGAGCGCTCGTTTCTTTGCGGTCGAGCAGGGCGTTGAGGCGGGAACGATCGATGAGCGCCGCGGGTGGTCTGACGATCCCTTCCTGCAGAACGAGTCTTTTTTTATCAAGGATGTCGACCCCCGTTCCAGGTTCCTTGTCAGGATGGCGCTGGTCGGCGCTTCCAAAGGGGACTATGCCGCCAGCGCCGCTTTGCTCAAGAAGGCCCTGGATTATTTTGAGGCCATCGATTATTTCCCAAACGACATCATCCTCCAGAGTTATCTTTTGATGGGTTTTTTGAGGCAAGCGTCCGGCGACCAACAGGGGGCCGAGATCTATTACCGCAAGGCCTGGGAGATCTATCCTCCCTATACGACCGTGTTCAAGAACAAGGCATATTCTTATATTGCGATCGGCCGGCCCGGCGAGGCGGTCGGGATATTGCGGGGCCTGAAGGTCAATGCTATGGGGGTCCATTCTTTCATGGGCCGCGGTGATGACATTGAGGTTGTCAGAAGCGCCGAATGATTTAGAATAAAGGCAAGCGGTGGAGAAATGTCCAAGAGAAGCATCAAGGAGATCGTAGGCATTCTGGCAAGGGTGTTCAAGGAGCATCATGCCCCGCACGAAGTCGCTCTGGGCGTCGCTATAGGCGCTTTTATCGCCGTCCTTCCTTTGTATGGGCTTCATACGGTGCTCTGCGTGATCGCGGCGGTCCTCATCCCCCGGGCCAATAAATTGGCGATATTGCTGGGCACAAATATCTCGCTGCCGCCGACCATCGCCACGATCACTTGGACGTCTTATGATATCGGCCGCCTGATGCTGGCCCATAAGCACTATCCGCCGCTTTCATGGGACTATGTCAGGAATTTCAACATTTCAAGGTTCAGCGAGTTTTATTATCCCTTGTTCATGGGGAGCCTTGCCTTGGGATTGATGTGCGCCGTGTTTTTTTATGTGGTCACGTGGGCCGTCGCATGCCGCCTGGAAAGGAAGCATCGCCTTGACAAGTGACCCTGCGTTTGCCATCCGCAGATACAGCGTCCAGGACCGGCCTGACGTCCGGCGGATCAGCGTGCAGACGGCATTGATGGGCGAACCCGGCTCCGCTTTTTTTGACGACGACGAGATATTGGCCGACGCCCTCACGCTTTATTTCACCGACCATGAACCCGGATCATGTTTTGTCGCCGTATGCGGCGGCAAGGTCGCGGGCTACGTGCTGGGCGCCCGGGATGCGAGGCGCATGGATCGGATATGCGCGGCAAAGGTCCTGCCGTCTTTGTTGCTGAAGGCCTTGTGCCGCGGGACGTTCTTACGCAAGAAAAATGCGCGATTTTTGTTCCATGTGTTCTTGAGTCTGCTGAAAGGCGAATTCCGGGCGCCGGTTTTTTCAAAGGAGTATCCCGCGGCCCTGCATATCAATATCGACAGGGAATTTCGGTCGGCAGGGGTCGGTTCAGCGCTGATTCAAGCTTATCTTGAGGACCTGAAAAGGCAGGCGGTCAAGGGCGTTCATTTTGCGACCATGTCCGGAAAAGCGGCCCTGTTCTTCGAAAAGAACGGTTTTCAGTTGCTATTCAGAGGGAGACGGACTTACTTCAGATATTTTTTAGGCAAGGACGTTCCTTTGTCCATTTACGGCATGCGCATCGCTTAACAGAAGGCGCGGGCAAATACGATAAAGGTTGCAGAGAGGTGTACATATGGTCAGCACGGGCGACAAGGGGTTGGATAAGGTCATTACCGGGTTGCAGCTGGGCGATAATGTCGTTTGGCAGCTGGATTCCATCGACGATTACCGGGGCGTTGTCGTTCCTTTTGTGAAAAGATCCTGCGAGGAAAAAAAGAGGGTCGTCTACATACGGTTCGCCAGCCATAAGCCCCTCCTGAAAAAAACGAAGGCCGTTATCGTTTATACGTTGGATGCCTCGGCGGGGTTTGAATCTTTCTCGGCCGAGATCAATCATATCATTCAGAAAGAAGGCAAGGGGGTTTACTACGTCTTTGACTGCCTCTCGGACCTGCTCTTTGCCTGGTCCAATGATCTGATGATCGGGAATTTCTTCAAGATCACCTGTCCATTTCTTTTTGAACTGGATACGATCGCCTATTTTTCGATCCTGCGCCACCGGCATTCCTTTAAGACGGTGGCGCGCATCCGGGACACGACCCAGCTTCTCGTCGATGTCTATCATTACAAAAATAACTACTACATTCACCCGCTAAAGGTCTGGAACCGTTATTCCCCGACGATGTTCCTTCCCCATATAAAGAAGGAAGACCGTTTTGTCCCTATCGCCAGCAGCGGCGATACGGCCCGGTTGTTCTCCAGCGTTTTCAAGAAAGGAGAGAGAAGCATCAAGCAGAAGTTGGATTACTGGGACAGGCTTTTCATGAAAGCCGAAGACCTCTGCGGGCAAAAGGGCATATCCCGGGCCAAGAAGGACCGGCTGGTCGACCAGATATCCAGGCTCATCATCTCGCGCGATGAAAAGATCCTGCAGCTGGCAAAAGACCACCTGACGCTCGAAGATTTTCTCACGATCAAATCGCGGATGATCGGGACAGGCTTTATCGGCGGCAAATCCGTGGGGATGCTGGTCGCCCGCAATATCCTCCTCAAAGAGAAACCCCTGCAGGCAGAAAAGTTCTTTGAGCCGCACGATTCCTTTTACGTCGGCTCGGATGTTTTTTACACATACATCGTTGAGAACGGCTGGTGGAAGGAACTCATGGGACAGCGGACAAAAGACGGCTATTTTAATTGTGCCCGCGCTCTCGGTGAAAAATTATTGAAGGGCGTTTTTCCGGAAGAGATCAAAGAACAATTCCAGCGCATCATCGATTATTTCGGCCAGGCGCCGATCATCGTCCGTTCGAGCAGTTTATTGGAAGACAGTTACGGCAACGTCTTTGCCGGAAAATACGAAAGCATTTTCTTGGTCAACCAGGGGACGCCGGAAGAACGATACGCCCGTTTTCTCGACGCTGTTCACAGGGTTTACGCCTCGACCATGAATGAAGATGCCCTGGTCTACCGCCTGAAGCGGGGCTTAGACAAGATCGATGAGCAGATGGCGCTCCTGGTCCAGCGGGTCTCCGGCGCCTTCCATAAAGAATATTTCTTTCCGGATGTCGCCGGCGTCGGGATCTCTTATAATACTTTTGTCTGGAAGAAGACCCTGGATCCCGAAGCCGGGATGCTGCGTTTGGTCCTCGGGCTTGGGACGAGGGCCGTTAACCGCGTCGAGGGTGATTATCCCCGCATTGCGGCATTGGACGAACCGCTGCTCAAGGCCCACGCGGGCATCGAAGACGCGCAAAGGTTTTCCCAGCATGACGTAGATGTGCTCAACGTGAAGGAAAATGCCCTCCAGACGGTCTCGGTGAATGAGCTTCTTGAGAAAAATATCGATTTGAATCTGGACCTGACAGGGACGAAAGATGAGCGGGGCCAAAGCGCGGACGCAGAGGAGAGTCCCCGGTGGATCATTACCTTTGATCAGCTCCTTTCGCAGAACGGCTTCCGTCAGAAGATGCAGAAGCTCCTTAAGGTCCTGGAGACGGCCTATGGATATCCTGTCGATATTGAATTTACCGTGAATTTCAAAGAGAGAAGGGAGTTTCAATTCAACCTTTTGCAATGCAGGCCCATGTTGACGAAGGGCTTGGGGAGCAGGGTTGTTATCCCCTCGGGGATAAGCCAGGAGAATATCGTTTTTCAATCCAACGGCCATTTTATGGGCGGCAACATTTCTCTGGCGGTCGACAGGATCGTCTATGTGGACCCGAAGGCCTATTGCGGCATCGAGTCCCAATCCGGGAAATACGATATCGCGCGCGCCATCGGAGACATCAACAGGCAGATCTCCGACAGGAAGCGATCGACGGTCATGCTTTTAGGCCCGGGCAGGTGGGGGACGAGCACGCCTTCCCTGGGGGTCCCGGTCTCTTTTGCCGAGATCGATAACATGTCTGTGTTGGGGGAGCTTGCCTTCTCCAGCAACAACGTCATGCCGGAGCTTTCCTACGGGACCCACTTTTTCCAGGACTTGGTTGAATCCGGGACCTTTTATCTGGCGCTGTTCCCGGACAGCCAGGGCGTGTATATCAACCACGACATCCTTGATGCGGAATCAAGGACATTGTCCGAATATTTTCCACAATACAAAAAGTACGAACACGTCATCAAGATATTTGATGTTAAAAATAAGGGCTTGAAGATCGCCGCGGATGTCGTGACGCAAAAGGTTGTGTGTTATTTTAGCGAAATGGAACACAGAAAAGATTGAGAAGCCGAATTTATCTGTTCCTGTTAAAAAGGAGAAAGAGATGAACGGGAGGCTGGTTGAGAGCATAGTCGCTAATATGCGATCTAAAGATACCCAGGAACTATTGAATCTTTATGTAGAAAATGACAGGGAGCAATATTCGGAAGAAGCGTTTGAGGCGATCAGGCGATTGCTCAACGAGAGAGGGCAGGCCCTGCCTGCGCAGAATGAAGCAGTGCTGCCGAAGGATGATGATATAGCCGTTCCCCCGGCCGACATTGAAAGATCCGTAAAGATCAGCAGGAATACGTTGTTGATATGGGGGTGCGTGAATACGGCATTGTGGTTTTTTGCCGGCGCCGAAGACAGGAGGATCGTCGCGGTCCATTTCGAGCCCATCAAACCTTTGTTGTGGTTCCTCATGTACGGCGGCTTAGTCATCGGCCTGCTCATGCTCGCCTTGGGCATCTTGGGATTTTTTATTAAAAAGACCAGGGCGTTATTATTCACCGGGCTCATACTGATTGTGCTCGGGATATTGAATATAGGATATCCTTTTTTGATCTCTTGGGCCCTTGGGGAATACGGCCACGACATTGACCCGGTAGCGATCATTTTCGACGCAGGAAATAGGTTTTGGATGTTTCTTGGGTTTTTGCAGATGGGGTGGGGCGCCAAGAATATCGAGATGTATTTAAAAATAAGACGTCATGGGACCGGAGAGAAGGTAGCTTCAACTCGTTGATGTAAACGATACAACGATTACACGGGAGATATGCATGAAAAATCCATGCTGGGTTCTGTTGTTAGGCGCCGCATTCTTGGCCGGATGCGCTACGAACAAAGTTTACGTGAACCCGGAGAAGACCATCCGTGAGATGACGCTGGATGAAACGGAGTGCCAGGCTGCTGGCGATTCTTCGGACCTTCAAGATGACGCCGGCAGAAAAAAGGAATACGACCGATGCATGCAACAGAGAGGTTATAAGCTTGTCGCGGAAAAGAACGCCAAGCGTGTCAGGGGTTTCCAGGAGGTTTGGGTGGATCCGAATGTGGATTTCAAGGCCTACGAGGCCATTGTGATCGACAAGGTGGATACCAGCGAGGTCCAGCTCATGAACATGCGGGGGACCCCCGGCACTAAAGTGACGGAAGCGGACATCGACAGGCTTGCCGAGCGCATGCGCGACCGTTTTTCCGACTTATTAAATGCAGTGATGCCGGTTGTCCCGGAAGAAGAAGCCGGAAGGAAAAAGACGCTGCGCATCCGTTTGGGCCTTTTGGGCGTCGCCACGACGAATATCGGCGTTAATGTGGCCCTGCAGGCCGTGCCGGTCCCTTATATGCCCGTTTCTTCCAAGGGTTTATTCAGTTTCGAAGGCACGATCACGGACCTTTCCAGCGGGAAAAAACTGGTGACGATGGCCGATAGAACGGGTTCGGGCAAGAATTCCTCCCTGATCGGCCTTGAAAAATTCGATAAATGGAAATATGCCTATGAGACCATCGATTACTGGGCGGATTGCCTGGCAAAGTTCCTGGCCGACAAGCGGGGGGAACCCTACAAATCTCAGCTGAAATTCAAAATTATTTGAGCGCCGGGATCCGATGCGCTTTCGAGTATTTTAAAAGGGAGGTTGTATGAAACTATGGCCGACAGTGATGCTTCTATTTTGCGTCTTTTTGACATTTTCACGGGTTGCTTTTTGCGATGAGCCGCCTTCATGGAAAGATTTTGAGGTCAAGTCAGCCAACGGCAAGTTTGTCGCCAAAGTGGCCGCTTCGCCCGGCACGCGCAACTACCGGCTCTCCGTCTCTGCGACAGGAGATACAGGGGTCATGTGGTCGTGCGGTTATGATTACGACGGATATCCGGGCGGCCTGCTGTCCGATGACGGTATTGTGTTCGTCTATATCAACACCTGGTATAAAGACAATGCCCCTGTGGTTACGGTTTACCACAACGGCAGGAAAACAGCGGCATTGCGCGGCGCAGATTTTCATGTTGAACGCTCCGCCCTAAAGCAGACCGCTTCGCATCAGCTCTGGCTCAAGAGCGACGGCGAGGCCTGCCGTTTCAGCCGCGATTCCGGCGGCCGCCTGATGATAGAGATCGTTACGATCGACGGAAAAAAGCACGCGATCACGGCAGAGACCGGAAAGCTTTTCAACTAAAAGAGAAAGACGCCATTGTGCGAGGCGGAATACGGCGTCGGCGCGGGAATGATCATGGAATGCAAATCGACTGCAGGAACGATCGAAAAGGTCCTTTTTGCGTGGAGCGGCGGCAAAGACAGCGCCATGGCCTTTTATGAGCTGCGGCAAGCCGGCGGCCATGAGATCGCCGCTTTGTTGACGACGGTCACGCAGGATTATCAGAGGATCAGCATGCACGGCGTGCGCGAAACCCTTCTTGAGCGGCAGGCAGAGTCCATTGGCCTTCCCCTGGAGAAAGTTTATTTGACAAAACAGTCGTCAAACGAAGAGTATGAAGCCAGGATGAGAGATGCGTTGATCGGCCATAAAAAGATGGGCGTTTCTGCTGTCGTCTTCGGGGATATTTTTCTTGAAGACCTGAAGAAATACCGCCAGGACAATCTGTCGAAGGTCGATATGAAAGGGATCTTCCCCGTCTGGAAGAGGAATTCCACCGAACTAGCGCACGCTTTTCTTGATCTTGGTTTCGAGGCGGTCATTACTTGTATTGATGCGAACGTCCTGGATAAGGCTTTCTGCGGCAGGACGTTTGACCGTCAATTTTTATCCGAACTGCCTTCACATGTCGATCCCTGTGGCGAGAACGGCGAGTTCCATTCGTTCGTCTATGCCGGCCCGATTTTCCAGAAGAGGTTGCGATACAAAAAAGGCGGCGTTGTTTTGAGAGACAACCGTTATTATTTTTGCGATTTATTGCCGGCTTGAAGACCAAGCCATGGCCTGTCATGTTCATGACTTGGGAATGAGGGGGCATGCCGAGCGTTAAATCAGACGATATTCCGCTTTACTATGAGGTTTATGGCAAAGGCAGCCCTTTGCTGTTGATCGGCGGCTTGGGCTCTGACAGCGCAAGCTGGTTGGGCGTGGCGAAGGGATTTTCGCCGTATTTCCAGGCCATCGTTTTTGATAATCGCGGCAGCGGCCGCAGCGGGCTGGGGCATCAGGAATGCACGATCGGCAGGATGGCGCAAGATGCGATAGGACTGCTGGATCTTCTAAAGATAGAACGGACCCATATCATCGGCCATTCGATGGGCGGCTACATGGCCCAGGAAATCGCCATCAATTATCCCGGCCGTATCGATAAGCTCGTATTGGAGAGCACGGCGCCTGTCTCTTCCGAAAGAAATAACGCCCTTTTTAAGGATTTTTATGACCAGCTTGTAAAAGAGGGATGTTCCGAAGTCTGGATCAGGAAGTGGCTTCCTTGGCTGTTTTCTCCAAGGCTGCTTGCCGACAGCCCGTTTATCGAGGGATTTGTCAAGAATGCGGCCAGCTATCCTTATGCCATGACAGCAGAGGGATTCAAAAGCCAAATAGGCGCCATCGCTTCATTTGACGCGCGCGGCCGCATAGGCGCGATCAAAGCCGACACCTTGGTCCTTGAAGGCAAGGATGACGCCCTGATCACTCTGCAGGAAGTCCGGGAACTGGCCGACAATATTCCTCGCAGCAGGTTTAAATTATTAGACGGCGCGGCGCATGCTATCCACATAGAAAATCCAAAGTTATTCGTAGATACCGTGTTGGAATTCTTGATCACCGAAAAAGGGAGAGGGCGAAAATGAAACAATGGTATGAGTCATTATTCGAGAATTATGCGCATAAATACGATCAAGAGTGTTATGTCAATGGAACATCCGGGGAATGTGATTCTATTGAACAGGAGATAAACCACGATAAGTCAATAAAAATCCTCGATATCGGCTGCGGTACCGGCCGCCATGCCATTGAATTGGCCAAAAGAGGGTATCAGGTGACCGGCATCGACCTGTCCGATTCACAGCTCAAGAGAGCGAGGGAAAAGGCACAAAAGGCCGGAGTGACCATCGACTTCCAAACACAAGATGCGCGGAATCTTCCGTTTGACGGCGAGTTCGATCTGGCGATCATGCTCTGCGAGGGCGGTTTTTCTTTGATGGAAACGGACGAGATGAATTTTGAGATACTTAAAGGCGCGACCAGGGCGTTGAAGAACAACGGGAAGTTCATCTTCACCGCATTGAGCGCCTTGTTTCCGCTGCTTCATTCAGTAAAGGAATTTTATGAGTCGGCGCATAAAGAAGGGGGCTCGGTCTGTAAAAGCATATCTTTCGATTTGATGACCTTCCGCGATCATAATCGCGTTGAATTTGAAGATGACGCGGGAAATAAAAAAGCATTGGAATGCAATGAGCGCTGTTACGTCCCCAGCGAGATCACCTGGCTGCTCCATTCGCTGGGGTATAAAAAAATCGATATTTTCGGCGCCAAGCTCGGGGCATACTCAAGGAACGACAAGCTGACGGCAGAGGATTTTGAGATGCTTGTTGTCGCGGAAAAATAGCCGGGGCAGCAAGTACCGCGTGATGATTTTGGGTATTCTGAAGGAGTTAATTGAGTCGGAATGATGAGGTTGCGGCTAATTAATTTGGGAGGATTCAGTTATGAGAAAGATATTTATTGCATCACTTGTCATTCTAGCTATTAACTTTTTTTGTCCAGTGCAACTGCCTTCGGCTGAAGCCGGAGAAACTCAAACTTTTGTCGGGACGATCGAATCTTTTAGGCCGGTTATGGGCCGGCCGCCAAAATGGTATTTTACCCAGTTTACGGCTGTTGCTGATAATGGAGAGAAAAAAGAAATTTGGATATTAGGAACCTCCGGCGCGTCTCCGACCTCTGTCACTGATTTTGATGGTAAGCCAATTGAGAAGCCTCGTTATAACCATAGGCCTCAAGTGGGTAAAAAAGTAGAAGTCAAGTATTCAGTCGCAGAAAATGGACGCAGTGATGCTGTCTCTATCCGCTATGTCCCTGCGGATTATGTGATAGAGCCGGCAGCTCCAATGGCACAAGGATACGTATCTTCGAGCCTGACAGCCCAATTCGGAAACACCGTCATTGGTCGTATTGACAAGGTTTTGCCCATCCCACCCAGATTCAGAACAAATCATAATTGCGTGCTTGATGTTGTTCCTGATAGCGGTGAAAAATACATCTCTTTCGCACTGAGAAATGCCGCTCTCACTTATTTCGATGGAAAACCTCTTGCCGTGCAGGATTTGAAGAAAGGCGAGCGGGTCGAGGTGAAATATCCAGGTATAAATAGGACGAGTTTGGACGGGATAAAGGAGGCCATGGCTATTTCCGTGCGCTATATTCCTGCGGATTATGTCCCGCAGCCCCCTGTGCAGACAGGTGCCGCACAGGTCGCTCAGCCAGCGGCAGCGATAGCTTCTGAAGGACTGGGTCGTGCAGCTAAAGATAATATTTTTGTAGGTAAAGTTGTAAAGGGCGGAGTCACTTTTAGCTTGCGGTGTCCTTATAGGTTTGTGATTGTTACTGATAATGGCGAGACTAAAGATATTTGGATACCGAGAGACGGCCTCACTATTACTGATGTTAACGGTAAGCCCGTAGTCGGCGCCCCACCGAGAAAAGGCAAAAGAATGGAGATTAAATATTTGGTCGGGGACAACGGTCAATATGAGGCTGTTTCAATGCGTTATGTTCCTTAGAATTATAGCTTATGAATAAAAGAATCTATTTACGAACTTTTGGATGACCAATGGGTGCAGTATTATACGACTATCTTGGAATTTCTTAATATGATATATGGGAACGAGTTGGGTGATAAAAATGATTAAATAATTTTGCTAAAATAGGTCAAAATAAATTTAAAGGTATATTCCCAATTCTATAAAGAAATGCAAAATAAAGGCAAAAAGAGAGTGGATATCTGGCGAGAGCAATATCATGCGCGTAGATATCTTCAGCACGTCAACGACGAAGACCTTAGACAGCGGTTGCAGGACATTGTTAATAATTCAATTGTATTGACGGAGAAGGGACAAGCTGCTCCTCGCTCACCATCAGAAGGTGGTGGATATTGGATGATGAAATTGACTCACATCCGTGAAGAATTTTTTCTTCGGGGCCATGATTTTCCCGAGAATGTTCTTAAAGGTATAAATTTGCCCAAATTTACTTATCCAGAGCCACCTAAAAGTGCTATAGCGATTAAAGAGAAAGACCTCATAGCTGGTAAATATTTAATTAAATATGGGAAGGTCGAACATTTAAGAAAAATTTTTGAAGAAGGTGTTGTACGAATTGCCCCTGCCTCTTCTTATAAAGATCCATCATTAAACTATGCAATTGGAGATGATGAGCTGAGGCTGACAACTTACGGATTACCCAAAGAAGTCAAAATGACGGTTATAGACCATAAGACAGGTGAAGAAAAAGGGTCATTAATACCAATGAGTAATATAACGTATTACAGTGAATGCAAGACGGATTATTATGTTTTTTGTTTGTCGATGATTTATGATCACAGACTATTTGATGATTTTGATAAAGCAGACTGTTGCATAATTATTAATAAACCTGGCGATTTATTGAGACGTATCGAATATGTCGCCTCACAAATTTTATCCGGATGGAAAATGTTTAACATGCCGATTACATACTTAGACCCTTTTAATACTCAAGAAGAAGAGCATATCCCTTTTTTTACTAAGAATTTTAAATATGCCTATCAATTTGAATATCGCTTAGCTTGGCTTCCTCCGAACCCAAATTTTAAGGAAAAAATCGATTATTTATTTTTAAAAATCGGAAGCATTAAAGATATAGCCGAATTGATTTTGTTATGATTTACAAATTACAGCCTAACCATCGATTTATGGACGTTACTTAAATTATGAATTTTAATCGAACTGGCGTTTTTATTCCTGTTTCAGAGATATTCCCAGATGTGCGCAATGATTTTGATACATTTAAAACTTTGCTTACTGATATAAGCCTCACTGATGCTTTATTCTGGTGTGCAAGATTAAATTTGATTGTTACAAATCCGTTGGAAAATGATCATATTAAAAGGCAACAAACTGCCATTGATTTATTTTTGACGAGTGAAGAGATAAAAAAGGTTAATGAATTTGCCTTAGAAAAGGGTGATGCGACTAAAATTACAGTTTTCTTTAGAGGACAGCTTCTTGAATTATTGAGGTGGATATTATTATATTGTCATAATCATCCCAATGATGGCAAAACTTTTGAAGACCCAAATATAAGGAGAAAGTTTGTTCAGACCGCACTTATTGCAAGTGATTTTTGGGCAAAGCGGGTATATGGCAATAGATTTTCTGCCGATGGGGAGATTGATACTGCAAGGAGGAGGGCTTTAGGAGCTATCCGAAAAGCTATTGAAGGCACCGAGCTCTGCCCGGAATTAACAAGGTCATTCGGGAGAGGATGGACTATTTTTATCGATTATTTTCGAAATCAATATAAGTCGTTTGATACTGAATTTCAATCTTCTACCAGTCTATCGGTCGAGGATTATTTCAAATGCCTTTTAATTATTACGGTTCATTTTGCCAATCCAAGATCTAATAATACAGGAATCTTTAATCCAAGGACTTTTGCTGATTCAACACTTTTGAAGGATATATTTCAGAAATATATTGCCTATGAGTCACAATCTGTTGGTAAGTTGAAAAATGAGTTCTGGGGTAATGCAGATGAAACAGAAAAAATAGAGCTGCCTTATGATTACTTACCTTTGAGAGAAAAACCAATATTATGCTCTGAGGATGGCCGGGCTATTATTTTAGATCCAATATTTTATAATGAAAAGGCAAGCATTGGACCCTTGTTTATATTAACGAAAAATAAAACGAGAAGCCAAGCAAATGAGATTTTCGGCGCTTTTGGTAAAGCATTTGAGAACTATGCTTCTGATATTCTTAATAGAATGTTCCCTGATATCGATGGAAATAAACAATTGTTTTGTAATTTGAAAAAAGAAGGCTTGAACGGGAAAGAATTAGAGATGGATGCCTGTATTATTAAACATCGGGATTTAATATTGATTGAAACAAAAGCAGTCTGGATTCGCGAAGATAAGATATTAAACGAAGATTCTCAGAAATATCTTGAGCATTTGCGCGAAAAATATGGAGTAATTGAACAGTGCAATACGGGTACTCGAAAAGTAAAAGGCGTCGGACAACTTGCACGAATAGCAAATAATATTGTTTGTGACCTGTTTCAAATAAAAAATCCTGAGTTTAATCAAGTTGCTACAATCTATCCGATTTTATTAGTTTATGATGCTTTTCTTGATGCGCCTGTTTATGGCCAATTCCTCGCATCAGAATTTGAAAGGTTATTTTGCCCAAGCCAGAAAAGCGATTTCAAAAACGGGCTTACTGTGCATCCTTTAATAGTATTGACAATTGAAGATTTAGAGAATTTGGAATTTTCACTTAATCATTTTGAGCTTCAGGATTTGCTATCGGATTACTCAATAAATTGCCCTGATAGATTAGCGTCTCTTAATAATTATATTGCTGGATCAAAATATGCCAAACAAATGTATTACAACAAAAATCTCGCTGGTAAATGTTTAGAACTTTTTGAGCAAACTAAAGCGGCAATTAAATGAGATTTCTGAGTTGTTAATGGAATCTCAGGAAAGCAACAATGTAGCAGAACCGATGAACGAACACGACTTTTCAGACTAGTTTCCGAGAAAATATACGACTAAAAATATTTCATAACCAATGACAAATAAAAGCGATACACAAAAGAAGATATTTCTCGCGACCTACGGATGCAAGATGGCGGCAATGTTACATACCGATTTTACAATTGTTGGGCGACGTGCATATGAAAGCGTAAACTGATATTAGTCAGCGAGTTAAAAAGAATTAAAAAATTAACCAAACGTAAGTGAAAAGGTAACCGGATGAAGCGATTGAATATCAAGGATGCGTTATTTAATGAATTATCATGTAATCCGCCGGCATGGTGGAAGTCGATTATCAATGATAATGAACTGAGTGTACAAATCAGAAAAGAAAATTACATTGATGTATATTATCGCGGCGGGTGTCTTATCAGCGAGCTTCGGTTTGACGGTAAAGTTTTTGCGGGCAAGATTAATTCACAGTACATCCCATTTAAGAAGAATGAATACATCCCATACCAATTCGGGCCTGATTCTGTAGGATTTGGCAAGGTGGAAGTCTTGGGCTTGGATAACTTTAGCGCGAGTGTTTTATCCCGTATTAAGAAGAACATCTCCAACTTTTACGATAGCTCCTCGGAGAAGGCCATACAGTATAAGTTTATTGAGAACGACTCCTATTTTATAGACTCTGAGTTTGCATATCGGTATAGGGAAGGGGAAAGAAATACAATAAGAATCGACCTCGTGCGGATTGATTCTCAATCCAAGAAAATCGTTTTTGTTGAAGTAAAAACTATGGGAGATTCAAGGCTTTATACGGACGAGATTATAGAGCAGCTATCGATGTATAGAAACTTTATCGAGAACAAGAAAGAGGAGCTGCTTGATTATTATAGCAAGATTTTTGAGATAAAACGAAGCATTGGGGTATTGCCAAAAGGCCTGTTGGCTGAATCGTTAATTGGCTATCAGGTTCTCACAAAACCTTTGTTATTGTTTGGAGATTGCAAACAGCAGTGGATTGATGAGTTTTCTCCTGAGTTGGATAAAAAGATTGCTGACCAAGCAACGGGCTGCTACTATTTTGGCAAGCCGGACTACTCTTGTCAGCTTCTTAAGAAAACTAAAGACAATAGGCACATTTTTTATTCGTCATGAAATTAATAATCCATCGCGGTACTCATGAAATAGGCGGCAGTTGCGTTGAGTTACAGGCTGCAAATACACGTATTCTCATTGATTTCGGCATGCCGCTCGTAGATGAAAAGCGCGAGCCGTTTGATTCAAAGGTTGTTCTTGGCAAATCCATAGCCCAACTCAAAGAAACAAAGATTCTTCCCAACATTAAAGGTCTCTATCGTGACGAGCCCCAAGGCATAGACGCAATCCTCATTTCCCACTCTCATCAGGACCACTACGGTTTGCTCGATTACGCGAACCCCGGCATCCCTCTTTATATGAGCCAAGGCGTCAAGGCAATGATTGAGGTATCAAGTATATTCATACACAACAAACCGGGCAAGATTAATGCCAAGGTTGTGAAGCCTTGGAAGTCTTTTAAGATAGGTGACTTTACTATAACGCCCTATCTTGTAGACCATTCCGGCCCGGATGCGCTCGCCTTTCTTATCGAAGCCGAAGGGAAGCGCATTTTTTATTCTGGAGATTTCAGGGCACATGGCAGGAAAAGCATTCTATTTGAAAGCATAATCAAGAAACCACCCAAGGATATAGATTATCTTCTCTTGGAAGGTTCGATGTTGGGGCGAGAAGGCCAACTGCACAAAGACGAAAATGATGTAGAGCGAAGAATGAAAGAGATTCTGCGGGAAACGAAAAATATCGTTTTCCTCTCTTGCTCTTCGCAGAACATAGACAGGATAGTTTCCGCTTACAGGGCTTGCTTGCAGACAGGCCGGACGTTCGTAATGGACCTTTACACAGCGTTTATACTAACCAATCTGAGTAAGGTATCTAAGGGCATTCCGCAATACAATAGTGACAATATACGAATTAAATTTTGGAAATCGCATGCAGATAGCTTGAGCAGGGCCGGCTATCGTGATTTTCTCTACGCGTATAATAAACGAAAAATAGAGCTTCTCGAAATAAATAAAAAGAAAGAGAAAATGCTCATGCTTATCAGAGATAATAGTATTTTCCCGCTTATCCTGAAAGAGTTATCTGACGTAAAAGGTGCTAAACTAATTTATTCAATGTACGAGAAATACTTGACCGAAGAGTTTAAGGCCAAATGCGGCAAAAAAGGCATTGAGATAGAACACGTCCACACAAGCGGCCATGCAAAGCCGGACGATCTGAAAGCATTTGCATCCGCGCTTAAGACTAAAATGATAATTCCGATTCATACTTTTGTACCTAATAGTTATTTAAGTATGTTTAAGAATGTTAAAGTGTTGGATGACAGAGAAATCGTTGATTTAAACGCTCTCGTTTCTTAGGGCAAGTTGTTTTTTGGCTACTTATGGCCTGTTGTTATATACTGCTTTTACAATTTTTGAAAGAGGTGTATAATACGAATTAGTCCATTGATTTATATAGAGTTACGAAAATCAGAAAGAAAAAGCTTGATTTTTAAGGGGGACAGGTGTATAAGTATATTAACAATTCGGGTGGTACGTTTGAAGGGGGAACTGCCACGTAAAAATAATTCAAACCTTCGCTCACAAAGCGAAGGTTTTTTATTTATCTAGAAAGAGTTAGGAGTTATTCGAATGAGCACAGTAAAACGAATGCCGCAATCTTTTAAGAGAAAGACTCAAATTGATGAGTTTTTCGGAGAAAAGATTCATAAAGGTAAAATTATCGAACCGAGAAATTATGGTGGGTCGAATGGGACACCGCATATTTATTACGAACACCCGCACGGTAAATTGTTTTTAGGTGACACAATTTCGACTATGCGAACTTTCGACGATATGTCGATTGATCTAATTTTTGCCGATCCGCCATATAATATTAAGAAAGCTGATTGGGATTGCTTTGATTCTCACGATGAATACATTGATTGGTCGATTGAATGGATACGAGAAGCGTCGAGGACATTAAAAAATGAGGGATCTCTTTTTGTCTGTGGTTTTTCTGAGATACTAGCGGATATTAAAACCAGCGCGACTAAATACTTTCATAGTTGTCGATGGATTGTATGGCATTATAAGAACAAGGCGAGCCTAGGCTGTGATTGGGGTAGATCGCATGAAAGCATCCTTCATTTAAGAAAAAGTAAGAGTTTTTGTTTTAACGTTGACAATGTTAGGGTTCCCTATTCAGAGCATACTTTAAAATATCCATCACATCCACAAGCTCTAACTAGTCAATATGGCAATGGCAAGAATCACATCTGGGAGCCAAACCCAAACGGAGCTAAGCCCAAAGATGTTTTAGAGATTCCAACCACGTGCAATGGTATGCATGAGAAAACTCCGCATCCGACACAAAAGCCGGAAGAACTGTTAAGAAGAATAATCCTTTCTTCATCAGAACAGGGCGGTTTAGTTTTTGACCCTTTCTTGGGCTCAGGGACAACGGCTGTTTGTGCTGAGCAGCTGAAACGTAGATGGGCAGGATGCGATATTTCTCAAGAATATCTTGATTGGGCGGTTAATAGGATCGAGCTAGTTGAAGATTGGTCAATCGATCAATGGAAACAGTACGACTTTGAAAATTTAAAAAGGAGAAATTCAATCCGATGAAACTAAAACAACTAACCGCAATAGCTACAGATAAATCAAAATTTAAGAATCTGAATAATTACTGTGAATTTGCAGAGAAATACTTAGAATATGTTTCAGAAAAACTACAGGCTATAATCGTGTCGCAAAATGAAAATCACTATCAATTCTTTCAATATGGAAAAGATGGCGGATACCAAATTACAAGACCTATTAATTCGCGATTAATGTGCACAATTACAGATTTTCTTAAGTTAAAGAAAAAGGTGGTTGCCAATTTAAAAAAAGTTAAGGATTTTAAGTCACGAGAAGATCGACAAGCCATTAATCAGATTGTATATACGTTACAGATGTCTATAGGGTCAGCTTTAGACGGTCTCCCCGCTGGTAAATCAAACACAGCCAGAAAAATTAACGGCGACTTATTTGAACATCTTATTCGTTTAATAATTCGTGAGATAGGGATTCCTTGTGAATCAGGCGTTGTCCAGATACCAGTCATTGTAGGAGGTAAAGAACAATTTAGAATGAGTTATCAACACGATCTTATTGTTAAAAATGCTGATAAAATTAAACTTATTGGATCGATTAAGACATCCAGTAAAGATCGGCTTGATAAGATATTTATTGATAAATTTCTTTATAGTAAGCTTACAGAGACAACAACACCACATATTGCAGTTTTTCTTAATGATGTGCAGAGGAAAAGAGTAAAGGCAAAAAATAAATACGGAATTAATGCCACTTTTCTCCCCGGACATTTCCGTGGTTATACCGTAAAATTAAACCCACTTGATGGCGTTTATTATTGTGATATACGTCCTAATATGCTTACGGAGTATATCTTGAAAGATCATATTAAAACCTTTGATCATTTACTCTGTGAAGACATTTGGGAATTGTTGTAAGCATTTAAGTTTTACGGCAGGTAGAAAAGGAGTCTAAGTATATGAGCGATGAGTACCCGAAACACGATCCGAGAGAAATAATCCGTGGTTTCCAACAGTTGCTTTACTCGCCTACAAAATCCATAGGATTTTTTGCGGGAGCTGGAACTTCTATGTGCGTAAAAGATCCAACATCAAAGAAATCAATCATTCCCGGTATTAATGAATTAACGGAAACCATCGAAGGTCAGTTGTCTGACGAAAAATCCAAGAAGTGCTATAAGACATTAAAAGAAGAGCTTAAGAAAGAAAAACAGCCACCTCAAATCGAGTATATACTTTCTAATATACGGCTTAAGGCGCAAGTTATTGGATCAGGGACGTTGTGCGAATTGAACCAGAAACAATTTAAAGATTTAGAAGCGGAAATCACCTCAAAAATTGAGAAGTTGGTTTCGCCCGAGATCCCCCAGGATATTGTGCATGAAAAATTTGCTAAGTGGATACGCAATGCGAATAGAAGGAAGGCGATAGAGATATTTACGACAAATTATGATTACCTTTTTGAAGTAGGATTTGAACGAGTGAGGGTACCGTATTTCGATGGATTCGTTGGAAGCCACAGCCCTTTTTTCTGCTCTACAACGGTGGCGGAAAATGATCTGCCAATTGATTGGGTACGACTATGGAAGGTCCATGGGTCTCTTGGATGGAGATTCGATGAAAAACAAAACCGAATAGTACGAGAAAAAGGTGCAGGTAGCTTAATGGTGTTCCCGTCTTTACTCAAATACGATGACTCACGGAAACAGCCTTACGTGAGTTTTATTGATAGATTAGCGACTTTCTTAAAGGAAGATGATAGCTTTTTAATTATCTGTGGTTATGGATTCGGGGATCAACATCTCAATGATACGATTATCCATGCTTTGTCTAGAACGCGATCATCCGCAGTGTATGCATTTATTCATGGTGATGGTCCAGAGGATCATCCCGCAGTTAAATTAGCTAAGTATGAGCCGCGACTCACCGTAATGGCAAGAAATTCTGCCGTGATAGGTGGTGTATATGGTTTATGGAAATTAAATAGAGAGCCTTCATCATCAGATAGTATTCAGATTAGTACCTATTTTGACGAGGACGCCGTCCCAGCGAATCCGGTTGTTTCCGGTAAAGATAATGGGAATAAAATTCCAACACAGGAAGTCCACTGGGAAGGCAAGGGGGTTCTTGTGTTGGGCGATTTCGCAAAATTAGTAGCGTTCTTAAATCTAATGTTGCCTAACACTGCTTCTGGAGTTAGAGATGCTTCGTAACGATACTATTATTGGCACAGTAGAAAGTGTCCTTGGGAGCCGTATATCAATATTAATTGATACTGAACGTCTTCCTTCGAATGTGCCGGTTATAGATGGACGTGTTTATCGTGTTGGACAAATAGGTTCGTTTTTACGGATTCCCGTGGGCTACATAGATCTTTATGGCGTAGTTACGCAAGCTGGCGCAGATGCAATTCCTGAGAGGTTACGTGATTCAGATGATTCAGACAAACTTAAGAAGTTATCCAAGAATTGGTTAACTATGGTTTTGGTCGGAGAGAGAGTTGGGGATCGATTTGAGCGTGGAGTGAGTCAATCACCAGTTACTGGAGACCACGTACATCTTGTTACGATTGATGATTTGAAAATTATTTATGGGACAATGGATGATAGGAGCTCAATTTCAATCGGTCAAATCAGTGCTTCTGAAAGTCTGTCCGCAAGATTAGACATTGATAAATTAGTGACAAGACATGTCGCTCTTCTTGGTTCTACGGGTAGCGGTAAATCTAACGCTGTGACTGTGTTTTTATGTGAAATTGCTAAAGGAAAGTTTCCAGCGGCGCGCATTCTGTTGATAGATCCTCACGGGGAGTATAGCTCAGCTTTAGGCAGCTATGCCAGAGTTTTTAAGATTAATGCGAATGTGAGTAAGGGCGAATACCCGCTGTTTATTCCTTATTGGGCGTTACCTTTTGGAGAGCTATTAAAGACATTCGTGGGGACACTTACTGATCCCCAAGAGGAGTATGTGAGGGAAAAGGTTTTCACAAAGAAACTAGAAGCAAGTAAACATTTATCATCGCCTCCAGAAGAAGCAGCGATGAGTGCTGATAGTCCTATTCCCTTTAGTCTAAAGGAGCTGTGGTACCAATTAGATAGATTTGAGCGGCTCACAGTATATAAGACGAATGGAGTATTTACTAGAGAGGCATTGACAAAAGAAGGAGACCCTGATTCTTTAATCAGCGCGCAGTTTGAACCGCACTCGACCACAAATACGAATCCTTATATGAATGTTCAAGCTAAAGGTATTCTTCGTTACCTTAGTAATGTTAGGAATAGGCTGGTTGATCAAAGATTTAATTTTTTCTTTCATCCCGGTGATTGGGAGCCCACGAAAGACGGGAAAGTAAAGAAAGATTTAGATGCGCTATTGGTTGATTGGTTGGCTCATGATAGACCTATTACAGTTTTGGATTTATCAGGCGTACCAGCTGAAATTACTGCGATTGTATCAGGTGCCGTTATTCGTATCGCCTATGATGCACTATTTTGGGCGCAAGATCTACCAATTGGAGGGAGACAGCAACCCCTATTGATGGTTTTAGAAGAAGCCCATATGTATTTGCAGGCAGGAGAAGAATCAGTTGCTTCTAGGTCTGTAAGGAGTATCGCAAAAGAAGGGCGTAAGTATGGTCTAGGATTGATGCTGGTAACGCAAAGGCCCTCGGAGCTTGATTCTACAGTTTTAAGCCAATGCGGAACTACAATTGCCTTGCGTATGACTAATGGACAGGATAGAGGACACGTTTCGTCTGCGATTCAAGATGATTTGTCAGATATGTTAGCTCTTATACCTAGTCTACGCACTGGAGAAGCACTGATATTTGGGGAAGCTGTAAAAATTCCATCACGTGTAAGAATCGATGCAGCTACAAGGGCCCCAAAAAGTGAAGATCCTAAAGTCTCGAAGGCTTGGGCGCAGTCACCCCCAACAGTTGATTATTATAAACAAGCACTTGATCTTTGGCGTAATGGTAGATTTACTATTAAAAAGAGTGGAGAATAGTTATGGATATGAAACCTGTTGCGTCATCGAATATTCAAATGGTGGGATATGATGAGTCATCGGAAACGATGAGAATTCAATTTACCAATGGTTCGGTGTACGAATACAAAAACATTCCGCTAGTTGTCTACAATGATTTTATGCAAGCAAGTTCATTAGGAGCGTATTTAAACAGAAACATTCGCAATAGCTATCCATACGAAAAAATTGGATAAGTACACGGAAACAGAATGAGCCAATATTATACTGGTAAAAGAATACGTAATCTATTTGATACTAATAGCAGTGCGCCATTCAAATTGAGTCGCACAAAAATAGATCTCTTTTTATCGTGTCCACGATGTTTTTATCTTGATCGACGGTTAGGTGTTGGGCAGCCACCGGGATTTCCGTTTAGTCTTAATTCTGCCGTTGATTCTCTTCTGAAGAGGGAGTTTGATGCTTATCGAGCCAAACAGACAACGCATCCTCTAATGAAAACCTTTGGTATTGATGCTATACCATTTCAACATGATAAGATTGACGAATGGCGTGACGCTTTACGGAAAGGGATTACATATTTACATGAGCCAACGAATTTTATCGTTACAGGTGCAATTGATGATGTGTGGGTGGTCCCATCAGGTGATTTATTGATCGTTGATTATAAAAGCACCTCTAAAAAAGAAGAAGTTAGTTTGGATGCAGAATGGCAAATCGCATATAAAAGACAGATGGAACTTTATCAATGGTTATTTCGTAAGAATGGGTTCAAGGTGTCAGCGATTGGCTATTTTGTTTATTGCAACGGAAAATCTGATAAAGAGTTATTCGCGAATAAGCTCGAGTTTGAAGTTAAGATTATCCCATATGAAGGTAACGATGCGTGGGTGGAACCAACATTAATAGATGCGAAAAAGTGTCTGGAAGAAAATAGAATTCCCGAAGCAAATTCAGACTGCGATTATTGTCGATATCATAAATTAGTGAAGGAAGTTGAAGCAGCAGAATAATAAAATTTTTAGGCAAAATAAGTGCTGAGGAAACTGTTAAAATTCTAGCAACTCGGCAGGTTTTACCTTTAGTGCTTTAGCAAGTCTTTCTATAGTATCAACTTTCAAGGCAGGCGGGGTTTTTCCTTCAAGCCTTTGAATGTACTTATAGTCAATTTCAGTTATTTCAGAAAGCTTATCCTGCGTATATCCGCACTTCTTTCGCAGCTCCTTAATCCTTCTGCCTATTTTTAATCGTATATTCTCCATACACCGTATTATCCTACGGTTTATTACTTCTTGACACCTAACTGAAGTAAGGTGTATATTAAATTGGTATTTACGAGACAAAATTCAGGAAGGTGTTATGAAAAAGGATAAATTGAATTCAATTCTTTCCGGTTGCGCCGGTGAGTATCTAGTGGCCGGAGAGCTTTCTAGGCGTGGTTTCATTGCTTCAGTCACGCTTCGCAATTCGAAAGGAGTTGACATTCTTGTAACGAACGAGAAGGCCACTAAAACAGCAGCAATTCAAGTTAAAACGAGATATAGCAAAGGAACGGCATGGGTAATGAATGAGAAAGCGGAAAGTTACCATGCGCCTAATTTATTTTACGCATTCGTCAGTTTAAATTATGGTGAACCCGCTGAATTTTATATTGTACCCAGTAAAATTGTTGCAACCTTCATAAAAAATCATCACAAAAAATGGCTTAAGACACCCGGCAGAAAAGGTCAGAAACACAACGCTACCACAATGCGTCAATTCCGGGATGATGAAAAACGATTCCATAACCGATACGACCTGCTAGGGTTACAATAGCGAAAGTATGTCCTATAAAAAACCTTTTGCAATTTAATAGATTTTGAGGCATAATGGTTGTTGTAACTCATTGATTCTATGTAGGATATAGAAATTTAAAAGTTTGTGCAAGAATAGGGCGTGGCTATTAAAATCCTTCATAGGATTGAAGCTACGCCCAAACTATTTATAGGAGAGTGTGCCCATGAAGATTGCTATTTATGCGCGAGTTTCAAAAAATGACGAATCGCAAGACCCTCAAAACCAATTAAATCCCCTTCGAGATTACGCAAAAGCCATAGGCGGAGAAGTTGTATCTGAGTATGTTGACTTGGCGTCGGGTGGAAACGGCGACAGGGAGCATTTCCTTCAGATGCTCAACGACGCCGACAAAAGGAAGTTTGACCTATTGTTGATTTGGGCTCTTGATCGATTCAGTCGCGAGGGAATTTCAAATACTCTAGGCTATTTTCAAAGATTACAAAGGAATGGAGCTGCCATAAAGAGCCTAAAGGAAAGTTGGCTTGATACGCAGGACGCGGGACTGGGGCAATTATTGCTTGCCATATTCAGTTGGGTTGCTCAACAAGAGCGAATGCGTATTGTTGAAAGAACGAAGGCAGGACTGGAGAGGGCAAAGCGAGAGGGTAAGAGGTTAGGCAGGCCGGCAGGCAAGAAAGACAGCCGACCGAGAGCGAAGGCAGGTTATTACCTTTGGCACATGAAAAACAGGGCTGAAAAATGCTCCCCCAAAAAGCTTGCCCTTGTTGCTAAGTAAAATAAGGGAAATTTGTCCGGTTGAAAAATCGGACGATTATTTAGAGACAAATAAAATCTTGCAAAAAAGACTTGACAAATTACTTCTGTTCGTGTATCATCGTGACTGAACGTTGACAGACGTTAATCGAGGCAAGACATATGACGAATGACCAATTAAAAAGAGTTGAGACAAATTTGCTCGCGGATGAAAAAGATTTAATTACTCCAAAGCAGATTGAGCAGTTAACTGGAGTTTCGCAGCGCGTGCAACAGAAAATGACCAAGCTTGGAATTCTTCCAAATGCTTTTCGCTTTGGGAAAGGCAGGAATGTTTCTTATAACCGGAAGTTTATTACAGAAGAATTGCGGGCTATTGCTATATTCAGGAAAACATTTTTGTGCTCTTTGGAAGATTTGGCCGAAATGGCGCGCAAAAATAAAGAAAAGTATTTTAAAGATATGATTATTGATTTAGATTCTCATCTAGATTATATCAATGAACATTCAAAGGGGAAGAAACAGGGGGGAGATCTAGTTTGGGAGTTGGGAAGTAATAAATTACTCCATAGCTTTGCGGAAGGGTATATTAGAAAGCTTAAGAAAGGATTGCAAATAAAAAGAGTTGGCGATTATGCTGATTTCATTGAGTATATAATAGGGAAAGAAGACTGATTTTTTTTACTTAGTATAGCGAACGACAACGAATGTTAGCGTTAATAAGGAGGTAAAATGTTCAAATATCAGAGGCAGTTTGAAGATTTTTTAGGGCAAGCGTTGAGGCCGAATTCTAAGGGTCAGACTTATACATTTTGTCCGTTTCATGATGATCGCCGCCAGTCTCTTTCGATCAATGTGGCAAGTGGGCTCTGGAAGTGCCACGCCGGCTGCGGCCAAGGCAACATTAATATATTGAAAAACCGTATGCGAAGGCACATCAGAAGGTACTTATGAGGCTGCTAAACGAATTTATCAAAAAAGCGCATGATAATCTTACACAAGAACGGCGTAAATACTGGCACGATAGAGGCTGCAATGATTGGGTGTTGGATTACTTCAGTATTGGTTACTCTCTGAAGAATAAATTTTATATATTCCCATATTTTGACGCAAAAGGAGATTGTTTTTTTTACAAGGCCATCAGTATTGACAAAAGGCACTATTGGTGTCCGGCTGAAGGCGATTTTGTGCGTATATTCAATATTCAGGACATTAAAACGGCCCGAGAACAAAAGCGGCCCATACATGTTTGCGAAGGAGAAAAAGACACCTTAATCATGAAGATGTGCGGTTTCCTATGTATAGGTATTTCTGGGGCAGGTGGTTTTAAAGAGGAGTATAACGATGTCGAAGTTATTTAAAGGAATACCCGAGATTGTAGTATGTTACGACAATGATGAAGCCGGTCAAAACGGCGCAAAGGACTTTTGTTGTTCTATAGGTTATAAAGCCAAGAGGATACTTTGGGAATCAGATAAAACAAAAGGCTATGACCTTAATGATCTTTTTCAGGAATGTGGCTCAAAAGATAAATTCCTAAAAGAAATTGCAAGGTATGCAACATCTGCGAAAGCAGAAGTTGAGCCGATTCTTAAGCCTAGCGCATTGATGATTGGGTCGTTAAAAGCGCGTATTGAGTTGGATTCACGAGGCGAAATTGTAGGAATATCTTCGGGGTATAGTCGCCTTGATCGCCAGTTTTCCGGTATATCAGGAATCTGGTTTGTTGGCGGTAAACCAAAAGAAGGAAAAACCACCTTTGCCGGGAATATAGCCATTGGAACGGCCGAGCGGGGATGTCCAACGATTTACATGGATTATGAAAATGGTTCTCTTAATCTAATGGGGAAAATTTCCACAAATGTTTTTGATCTTACAATTACTGAGCTTAGAAAAAAGCATAAAGAAGTATTTAACCAATCAAAATATAAAGCAGAATATGCCCGCCTATTGAAGATACTAAGCAATTTATATATTATCCGGCCTTCTATGAGAGATGCGGGTGACAAGTATGCTTCGCCTCAGGAAATAGCAACTGATATTCTTGAGAAGTATATATTGTTTCTTCGGGATGATTCATCTTGCACCAAGCCGATCCTTTTCGTTATTGATTCTCTTCAGAAACTCCCGGCACTGAATATAAATGACAAAAGATCAAGCATTGATGGCTGGCTCCGAGCCTTTGAGTGTGTTCGTGATCAGTATAATGTTTCATTTCTTATAATTTCAGAATTGAGTCGCGGGAAATACAAAAAACCAACGATTGAAGCGTTTAAAGAAAGCGGCGATATCGAATATACCGCAGATGTGGCGTTGTTTCTTGAGAAGCAGGGATCGGTCATTACCTTGAATACAGTTGCAAACCGCAATGGCGAAAGCGGCGATTCGATTATCTATACAGCAGATTTTGAACATTGGAAACTGAACGAAATGGATGATTACAGCTATCAGAAAAAAATAAAAAATGACAGACAATAAAATACAAGTGCCGGGTTACTACCTGGATTCATTTTTGGTTACTAAGAATCGCCTCGATAAATTAAATGACCGCCATTTAAAACAATTTATTGAAGAGTTTAAGGAGTTGGATTTAGGGGTGAACGACCATAGGGGCATGCTTGCTATTTTTAGCAAATATGGTGAAGAAGGTTTTAGTAGCAAAGTATTTCAAAGCGGTGTGTCGCTCTCGACCTATGAGTTTATGAAACGTATGGGGTTCAAGCAAGACAAGGTAGGACGTTTTGGAAGCAAGCGAATCAAAGAGGCATTAGAAGCATTATTGCGTCTTTCCCGGAATACCGTTTCCGTATATTTTATGAAGTTTAAAAAGAGGGAGGAAGGCGTTGACCATTACGATGTTGTCGCCATACCTAATTGTCGTTTGATTGAAATTGTCTACGCTGCCTCGAACGTGACCGAGAAAGACTTGGAGAACGGCAGAGTTGAAGAAAAAGTTTCAAAGATACAGGTGAGAGTGTTCCCTAAATTTTGCAACGAGGGTTATTACAAGTTGTTTGAAGGTGATTTTTATCCCCGCCTCAAAGCTTTGCTCGAACGTTCTGGCCGCAGAGTTGGTAAATACCATTTCAATTTTGCGCTTTGGTATTTGAAGCAAAATAAAAAGCGTCCATATTCAGAAATTAACGTGGACAAATTGTGCTGTTTACTTAAAATTCCGTTCGACTCATTCCACAAAACTAGAGCTAGGCAGATCGTACGCATTCTCTATAAAGATTTTAAGAAATTAGGATACCTTGAGAAATTTAAAATTAACGTTCCGGCTAAGAATAAAGGCACAAAAGACGTCCTGTATTTTTCAGACCCTAATGGGTTGCATTAACGGGGGGTAATGGGTTGCAATTACGGAGGGTAATGGGTTAACTCAATGCTGTAACTCCCTAACAGTATATGTGTTGCACTACAAACAGAGTGAGTAGTTATTTTATAGTAACACTATAGTGGGGAAGGCTTGAAAAGAGCCTTCCCTCCTAAGGAAAGGAGGTGATTCAGATGGCTAAAAAAGTGATGAAGCTGATTGACCCATCAATTGGTTTGATGGAGTGTTGTGTTTGTGGCCGCCGCCATTGCGCGAGTCTCAAATCTGGCGGGAAATACCGTAGAGGATCGTGGCAGTGCCTGAATGGATGCGAGTTGCATTCAACGAGTTAGAATTCCATTGACCCACTCTGTCATTTATATGAACGACGAGTAAATATTTAACATTAACACCAAAAATAGGAGGTAAAAAATGTACGAAGTCTGTATGCAAAAGAATAAAGATTTCAACGAAAAAAGATGCTTCTTTTCCTATAAGCCTTTTAGGCCGAGAGAAGTGGTTGTCACAATAGAAAAAAAATGTAACGGGAAGTTTACAACGGTTGGCTATATCAGTCCTTCCAAGAGTAAAGAATTCTCATCTTATAGAAATCATGACTATAATGACTGCGGTCTTTTTGCTGATTTGCTCGTGGAATCTATGGGAGTTTTTTTTAGGGATGAAATTGAAAGCAGGGAAGAAAAAGTATTATTTCTTCAAGCAATCATTAAAAATCTCTATTACGAAATAGCAGAACTTAAAAAACATAAAGAAATTCAGGAAGCCGTTCTAGATGAGGCAGTAAAACACGAGCTCGTTATTACGATTTAAGGGAATGCAATGCTGTCATTAAGCATGAAAGAAATAATTAGGAAGGCATTTAGAATACGTCAAAAATCTCCTAACCCATACAAGTAATACAATATGCCGGCGCGCGAGATATAGACGAGGTGAGGGGGGCGGGGGGAAGCCCCTCGTTTCCCTCGTTTGATCTCAACGTAGGGGCCGTTGTGGTCAATTCTGGCTCATTTGTAAGAGGGGTTCAAGAGGGAGGACAAAATGGGATTGTTTGTGCTGGGGCGCGTAGTTTGTACAAGAGGGATTAATGATGCGTTGGCCGACAACGCGAATTTCGCGGAGTTTGTTACCGGCTGCTTGAAGCGGCATGCTTCGGGTGATTGGGGCGATATGGACGAACAAGACAAAAGAGAAAATGAATACGCCATTGGCAAATACTTGCGTTTATTTTCCTCGTACAATTATCGCGACAAAAAGATATGGATTATTTCGGAAGCAGACAGAAGCGTTACAACAATATTGTTTCCAAGCGAATACTAAAAAGGAGGTGACAAAATGGTTAAATGTCTTGATTGCGACGCCGAAATAAATCATCTGAAATGGGAACAGGAAGTGACAATTTCTGGAAAAATTAATTCTAGTGGCAAAATAACCAAACGCCGCATCGAACCCCGTGAAGCACTTTGGTATCGTTGCCCTGAGTGTGATGAAGGGCTATTTTTCTATGCAGATGATGTGCTTGGTTTCCTAAACGGGAAATACAGTAAAGCTATTTTGGAACAGAAAGAGAAAAGACAAACCAAGATTAAGTTGGTAGTTAAGAAAAGGGCATGAAATGCAAGCTACCATTGATGAAAAACAGGATGTCGAAATTAACGATACGGAATACCGGATTGATGAGTTGGTGCATATTCTGCATCAGGCAGACGTACGCTTTCTTAATTCTCTATTAGAGAAGATGAGAATGAAAACCATTAAACAGGTCAAGAATGAAAGTTGCGATTTACATACGAGTTAGTACCGAAGACCAGGAGCGCGAAGGTTATTCTCTTGAAGTACAGGAGGAATACCTGCGTGAATACGCTAAGCGTGAACAGCATGAGATTTACAATGTTTACAAAGACGGAAGCGTAAGCGGATATACGAAGGAACGTCCTGCGCTTATACGTATGTTGCGTGATGCTAAAGAGAATAAATTTGAATTGATTATTGTGTATAAACTTGACAGGTTTAGCCGTAACCTAAAAGATTTGCTGAATATCGTTGATGAGTTATTATCCTATGGTGTAGGTTTTAAATCTGCGACAGAATTTTTCGATACCACCAATTCAGCAGGGAAAATGATGTTTCAGCAGTTGGGCAGCTTTGCTGAGTTTGAACGGAACAGAATTAAGGAGCGAGTTTTTCCGGGTATGATTAAAGGCGTAAAGGCTGGCCATTGGCAGGGAGCCAGATTTGCTCCATACGGTTATCACTATAATAAGGAAAAGAAGTTGTTAGAAGTTATGCCTGAGCAGGCAGAGATTGTAAAAACTATCTATTCCATGTATCTGATGGGCAAGACAACCTCGGAAATTACAGCCCATTTGTATCACATGGGCTACAAAACTAGAACAGGAATAAAATTTCACAGCAAGTTAATCTGCGACATTCTCAAAAACAAGGTTTATACTGGCAAGCTGATATGGAACCGCCGGCATTACAGCAAGAAGGAAAAGACCAAAGGCGGTTACGGCAAAGGCTATCGTTATCTACCCGGAAAGACTTCGGATGCTATTGAAGCCCAAGGCGCGCACACGCCCATAATAAGTGATGAGGATTTTAAGAGGGTGCAACTGCGTTTAGCAAATAACAGAAAACCTATCCGTAGAATTTTCAACAAATACGAACATCTGTTAACGGGTATTTTAAGATGCGGAATTTGTGGAAGTAGTTATTTGGGGATGACTAATACAGCGAACCGCAGAACGGGAGAAAGAAAGAAATGGTACAGGTGCCGGCTTAAAGGTGAGACGCGGGGTATTGAGTGCAATAATAGAAATATAATTGCGGCTTCTTATGATGAATTTGCGCTTGGGGTATTGGAAAAGGCAGCAGCCCATAAGGTCGTTAAGGAAAAACGTTATACCGAACTCCTAAAGGTGGCGGGAGACCCATCCGATGAAATAATCGCGGCCTTCTACAATGCACGGAAGGCCCTTAACGATAACCACGAAAAACAGAAGAAACTTACAGCGATTTATCTGGACGGAGGCATTGGGCAGGAGATTTACAAAGGGTCTCAGCAGCCCTTAAAGGACGAGGAAGATAAATTAAAACGGCAAATCAGGGCTTTGGAAATGAAATTGATTGAAAAAGAAGCCTCACAGGAATATAATAACCTCCTGACTTCTGTATTGAATAACCCCGCCAAAGCCCGGACTAATCTATCCATCTTTGAGAAGAAGGCACTGCTGAGGTTGGTATTTAAGAAAATCGTTGTGAAAGAAGGAGTTATAACAGAAGTTGACTTGTATGAACCGTTCAAAACATTATTGCCAAAGGAAGATATAGAATGCCTGTTAAGCCATATAAAACCCAAAATGCACATAAGGGCCTCAGAGTGTACGTACGCACGTTCGGATGACGAATGGTTGAACGCCTACAAGATGGTGTTATGCTTCCTCAAAGAGCTTTTTCAGGATGAGGCGTCTCGTAGCACTAAGAAAAAACAGACCGAAGGTTCTACTACCACACTTCCCGAAAAAAATGATAGCTAAAAGAAGGCTATCATTTTTTGTTTTCGGGGGGTGTAAGCTTGAAAATAAGATTATTTTCCGATAAGTTTTGTAAGCGGATAAAACTATCCAAGTTTTCTATATGTCAGTATGATCTCTTTCTAGAAATTAGACCAGGAGAATGGGAATCATTATGTCCTCAAGCCTAATGGGTTGGGGACTTTTTATTTATCGGCAACCGATTAAAGGAAAGTATTAAAAATGATCCCTATGGGGATATCTCCCACAGAAGCGGCATTCGAGGTTATCGGTTTGGTTAATGCCAAGTCGATTATGGATTATCTGTTTTCTGATACAAAGATAGCGGCGGCTGTTTTTCTGATCGGGATATTGTCGTCCTTATGGGCCTCGGTTAAGAAAGCCGATTATTCAAGGCTGTGGAGTTATGTATTCATGTATTTTGCTTTTATGTTTATCTTTATTAAGCCCATGGCGAATATCGAGACTGCCACATCCACTATGGAGCAAGCCGGCTGGAGCGGGAATACAACCGGGCAAATCCTGCAAAATACTTTTATTGATACCGGTAAAGCCAAGGCCGGCTCTTTGGGGCTTGTTTTTATAAGCCAGGCTTACAATTCCATTGTCTATGGCACAATCAGCGCCATCACCCAGGTCACCCAGAAGCAGGATTTTAACTATCTTAACAATCCTTTCATCGTGAACAAGGTCTCTTTGTACTTGGGACATTTCAGCGCGCAGGGCATTAAAAAAGACCCTGTCCTGAGTAAAGACACAGAAAATTTCCTTAAAAACGATTATCCGCAGACATTAGGAAGGATGCTTAACCATGGCAATGCGCAGGCGAAGATAACCAAGAAGTGGTGGCCTGGTGATGAGGATGTGGTGGCAAACTACGACTCTGCCCAAAGAAAAAGGTGGGAGGGCTTGGACTCCAGGTTAAACGACTACATTAAAAAACAGCTCGATACGTTGGGTATGTCTGGTACCTTTGCCAACCTATTCGTAGATTACAAAGCCATAAAGATCTGGCTGCTTTCCAAGGAGGTTGAGAAATCAGCCACTCAAATAGCCTCTAATGAGATCGGCTACGGCATAAATCCCAAAGGTGTCTCTTTAAGCTGGTTAGCCAGGCAAACCACAGGCGTTTTCGCCTTCTTGGCTTCAGCGATAGGCCAGTTTTTCTCAAGCTCCTTGGCCGAGTTTATGGTCAAGGCCCTGCCGTATTTGGAGGGGTATGCCGTCATGATCATCTACAGCCTTTTTCCTTTCACTCTGCTTTTATGCCTTTTGTTTAGGAACATCGACATTCTCAAGGAATACTTCATCTATCTTTTTTGGGTTAAATCATGGGTGATCATCTGGGCACTGATTCACTACGCCTCAATTTACATGGCCGTGCTGCAGGCGAAATTGGCCTCCGGGACTAACGGCTCTTGGTTCTTTGAGAAGCCTTATTTTAATACGGTGACAGGGGTCTTGTTGGTTATGTCTCCCGGCATAGCCTGGTTTATGACCAAGGGTGTGTTGAGCGGCATAGGTGAGGCAGCTTCAGCTCTGACTGTCCATGCGGACAAAGGGGCGGGGAAAGTGAGCTCTAAATTGGGGGTTTAGAGGATAAATTAATGAGCATTTTAATTCTCAGGGAATTGACAATGAATGCAAATTATATCATCAGGATTACACGGCCAATTCCGACACGGCTTTTATCCGCTAACCTGTTTATGTATGAGCGCGTTACGCACCCCGCATGCGGGAGCTTTTTTGGGCGGTTTCTCCCACCGCCTCTCGAAGGCTACCGTATGCCCCCATCAACTCACACCCCCCCCATCCATTCCACCCCATCCCAGGCGGGCCATAGAAAGGCAGGATTATGAAAAAAGGTAGAATCACTCAGGAAGAACAAACACGCAGGATCAAACTCCTGGCTGGCTTTTTATTTACTTTCAGGTATGCCACAAGAAACCAGCTGGAGACTTTCATTCAGTTGATTGTAAATATATCCCATACGCGCTGGCTGATAGATTACTCCTTCAAAGAAGGCTTTATCAGTGTCTACTATGATCCTTTATTGAAGACAAAAATCTACTACCTGAACCACAAAGGCAAACAACTGATCTCCCATGAGGCTATGGTCAGATACTATCACTTTGAAAAGAGCTATGCCGGGATCAATACTTTTGCCCATCAGAATGCCGTTGTAGAGGCCTTTTTCCTGCTTAAAAGCCATATAGATATCCAGGAATGGATCTGCGAGTGGGCCTTAAGGGTGGGAAAAGAGCGCAGTGAAAAAATACCCGATGGGCTGTTGGTTCTGCCAGATGGCACAAAGGCCGCCCTGGAAGTCGAGACCAGGTATAAGAAGCTGGATGTTTTGAGGTACTTTGTTAAAAGATACCACTATGACATCACAAAGATCTGCAGATATGACGGCGTTCTGGTCGTTTCCTCAAGCAGGTTCAACTATGAGGGGCTGAAAACCAGATTGTACAACCTGGCTCCGGAGCTCTGCTCAAGCAGGTTTTTCCTAACAGATTTAGGCATGCTTGAGCAGGGGATGTGTTTTCATCAGGGCAAATTGGATCACCTGGAAGAAGCATTTGGGTCATTAAAGAAGAATGGAGGCAAGCCATGAACAAGGATTCAAGTCTTAAGAGCGTGTCTATAAGGTTACTCCTGCTGATTCCGATTTTTTACATGGGTATTGGTTGGTCTATAGGCCTGAATTACGCCAGAAAAGGCATTATTTTGGGACCTTATCCGGATATCCCTGTTGTGGTCCAAACAGGCATCCTCGATTCTTCGCTTGGGGATATATCCGGAGGAAGGGCCTTAGTGGCGGTTTCGCCGCTAGGTTCCGGGGATACCGGTGATCACTCGAAGCGTTTCAACATACAGGGTTATTTTGAGGTGCCGGAAAGCTGGGTTTTTGATTTTCCGCCTGCCCATGAGAAAAATGCCGGATACGATTTCAGCAGAAGTTTTCTTTTGACCGGAAGCTATGGCAGGGCCAAAGCGTATGAGCTAAAAAACACCGAACGCTCATTAGGGACTTTATCTATCAGCCAGGTTTATGATTTCCTAAAGGCTACCGGCAGAAACAAGGACATGGAAAAGTTGAGGCCGTATCTGTTCCTTGAGAAGTTTGAAGAAAGGTACCCTTGGGCTTACTCTGACACAGTGCTTTTGTCCAAGACTATGGGTAACGTTTTTTCAGAGAATTTCGCTCCCCATGACATCCTGGGGTTGGTGGGGTTATTTGTCTTGTTTATTGCTCTAAGCACAAGAAACTTCCGGTTATGGCTGTATTACCTGTATTGGGTCTTTGCCTTTTGGTTTGGCAGGATAGGTTTTCATGATCCGAACTTTGCATTTAGCAGCGAAGGCCGGCAGGTCATCCTCTGGAGCTTCTGGCACGGGTTCATCCAGAAGGAAGGCAGGCTTTTTTTGGTCTGCGCCCTGGGGTTGTCCGCTGTCCTTTTCGGGATCCTTGGGTTTTTGTACCTGGTCAAGCACGTTCTGCCGCGCAAAAAGCGGGAGCTGGAGGATTTCCTGAAATTAGACAAGGATATTCACAAAAGAAAGGAACTATCTATTGAGAGCGTTTCATTCAAGAAGGTGCGTTACGATATCGAAAGGAAGCTCGCCCGATACAGAAAAACAGACAAATACTTTTTGGCCGTCTCTGATGAGAAGGAGGATATTGTCTTAGAGGAGAATATCTTGAACCATCATCTGCACATATTGGGCTCAACAGGTAGCGGCAAGACCTCTTTGGCGATCCTGCCTTTAAGCCGGCAGGCCATGGACAAGCAAAGGGGTTGCTGCTTTATAGATTTTAAAGGGGATGAGGTCTTCAAGAAATATGTCCAGAAGAAGGCGCAAGAGAATAAAAAGAAATTCCATTACTTCAGTATCGATCCCAATGAAGCATCCATCGGCTACAATCCGTTGTCTTCCGGAGACATCCTTTCTAAGGTCGACAGGATCATGACTGCCCTTGAATTGATCTACCAGGGGCCGGCCGGCTTTTACTCTAATGTCCAGGCCATGACCTTTGTCGAGCTTTTGAAAAGAATGGCCGCGGAAAAAGAAGAGATAAATTTCAGCTGTGTGAAAGAAGCCCTGGAAAATCCGAATTTCCTTATGAGCTTGGACGTCAACCGGCAGGAGATCAAAGGTCTGTTGGCTGCTATTTCCTGGATCGCGGGAGTTGACGTCATTAACCGCAATCAACTGGATTTATCTGGTGTAATCAAAAACGGAGACGTTGCGTTCTTTGCCTTAAAGAGCCAGGTGAATACCCGGCTGGCTGAGGCCATAGGCAGGATGCTCATCATTGATCTTAAATCCCAGGCTGTTTCGCGTAAAGAGACGGACCCGGCTTATTTCATCTTTATCGATGAATTCCAGAATCTGGCCTGTTCGCACTTTGTGGACGTGATCTCAAAGGTCAGGAGCGCCAATTTTTGTCTGGTTTTGTCCAACCAGTCGCGGGGGAATCTGTCGAGCGTTTCGGATGCGTTTGAGAACGCGATTTTTACCAATACCGCGACCAAGGTCATCTTTGCTCAAGAAGACCCTCTTGACGCAAGGTTCTGGTCAGAGAAGACAGGGCAAACCACCTATCAGGACAAGAGCGTCTTCCAAGTGGACACCATGGCCGCGGACAACAAAGGCGCCAAACTTGACGGCCTGAGGTCCGCTCAAGGCCATATCCATGCCGCCAAAAAGAACTATATCTCAGAGAATGTGTTCTTGAGGCTGCCTTTCGCTAAATCCGTTGTATTCTCGCGTGGTAAACTCACCCGCATAGCGAATCATGAGTTTTTATTCAGCAGGGAAGAAAGGGACCGGCTCATATCCCTGCCGTTTGAATATGGGGATGGAATTGGATCCATCAATCAGAGAGGAGGCTTGAAAAGCCATGCAGATAAACATTAACGTAAAACGGGTCGTGTCAAAAGTGTTCGTCGTCTTGGGTTTGGTTCTTGGCTTATCCATGGCGCTTGCGCCTTTTGTTTTGGCGCAGGTGGATACAGCCCAGGAGCAGCAGGTTGTCGGGGATTTTGCCAACTTCATCATCAATATCCTCACCGGCCCCGTATCAAAGATCTTGGGCGCGGTCCTGCTTATTGGAGGCGTGCTTGCGCTTTTAAACGGAAAACAGGGGGTGGCCATCGCCTGCGGCTTTGGGTTCATGATCCTGATGTTCATACCCAAGATCCTTCAAGGGTTGTTCAAACAGTGATGAAGAAGTGCGCGCGCACCATCGATAGGCCATTGCTCCTGTTCGGCCTGGAACCCGAAGACGTGGGCCTCTTGGCTTTGGTCAGCGGCTCCTTGATCATTTTCTTCGATCCGTTTTATGCAGGTGCGGTTTTCTTCGGAGGCTGGCTCGTTTTAAGGTTGGCAAAGCAGGGCAAGCCCCAGGGATATATTGTGCACCTGTTTTATAAACATGGGATGAGGATTAAAGGATTGATCGAGCCGCCGAAACGCGTAAGCTGGTATTCGGTTTTTGGAGGAGGTGACCACGATGCAGATGCAGAGCTTTAGCCTTTTAGAATTGATGTTGATTATCGCGATGATTGTGTTATATTTCTTACCATCTTTGATTGCGTACTTGAGGCAGCATAAGAACATTCTGGCCATCTTTATGTTGAATCTTCTTTTAGGCTGGAGTGTTTTGGGATGGGTGGTATCGTTGGTTTGGTCGGTGGCAAAGTAATGCTTCTGGCTTGCCAGGAAAAGCAAAATAGTTTTTCGCTAAAAATAGCTTGTTCTTTAAGACTCCCTTCCCACGTGCTATAATTATGAACAAAAGAGGTCTCTGGCACCGAAAAAATGGAAGTGAATAATGGATAAGATAGAAGCGATCGAATCTACGATTAGGATGTTTCAGCCAAGTAATAATGCAAATACTAAGAGTATAGTGGAAGGCTTGGGCGGAGTGCCTGTTTAATAATTGCCGAACTTAATCTCGGAATAGAAGAGATATATGCGAAGATTATGAGCTTGAAAGAAGCTGGCAAAATTCAATGCAGGTTTTCTCTTCTGTCTTTGGATAACGAAGAAGCCAAAAGGAGTTTTATAAGTAACATTGTTACTTTAAAATAGAAAAATACAAAGATATTGGAATCGTTCTCGAGAGGGCCTCAGCTGGTTAAGGAATAATAATGATCTATGAGCCGTTTAAAAAAGATTTTAAAGAAAGGTCCGAGCAGAGTTTGAGGGGGCTAAGGGGGTACTTCCGCAGGAACTATAATAGAACAAAAGGGTATTGGGTATCCGGCGCTGTATTGTCCCTGTATTGATTTTTCTGGTATAAAATAATAATCACTTGATAAAATATACCAAATATGGTATATTTGCATTGGAGAACGAAAGATGAAAGGATTGGATTTCATTGGTTCTTCTAGAAAAGATTTGAGAGCATTTCCCGAAGAAGTAAAAGATGATGTTGGATATGCGCTTTTTGAAGCTCAAGAAGGCAAAAAGCCAGTAGCTGCTAAGCCTTTAAAAGGCTTTGGCGGTGCCGGGGTATTAGAGATTATTGAAGATTTCTCCGGGGATACTTATCGTGCGGTTTACACGGTTAGCTTTAAGAAAGTCATATATGTTTTGCATTGTTTCCAAAAGAAATCAAAACACGGTATTAAAACGCCACAACAAGATATAGACTTGATTAAAAGGCGATTAAAAATAGCAGGGCAAGATTATAAAGCGAATTATGAGCGAGGTGATTAATCATGAGAATCAAAGAAAAAGTTCATAGGGGTAGCGGTAATGTATTTGCGGATATCGGCGTATCTTATTCACAAAGAACTTTAGCTCGTGCTCAGATAATGTCTCGCATGGCAGAGATTATTAAAGGACGGGGTCTTACACAAAAAGAAGCTTCCGAATTGCTTGGCGTTTCTCAATCAAAAGTTTCCTGTCTCATAAATGGTAAGCTTAGTATGTTTTCTTTAGATCTTCTTATCATTTTGCTTAACAGATTGGGCCGGGATGTAGATATTATTATAAAACCAAAGACAAAAGAAGAAAAAATTGCTTCAACGCATGTTTTGCTTGCCGCTTGAACTGTTTGTTAAAGAAGGGTTGGATATACTGGTAGAAATAGAAAGCGAGCAATAAAAGAACAAAGGCAAAAATTCTAACAAAAATCTTGACAGAATTTATTTCAGGTATAATGTATTCATAGAAAGTTCGGAATGAGAGGGATCGGCGCGGCGGATTCTCTCTAAAGTTTCAAAGCAGTCCTATTTGAAAAACAAAGGGGCTGGTTTCTTGAGGTAAAACTCAAGGAGCCAGTCCCTTTTTATTTGTCCAAATATGTTCGAATCACAGAAAAAGAACGAGATGACAAAACGCACAGGTTTCCTTGAGAAATGGGCCCGCGCCGAACAGACCAGCGCATTCTTAGGGATTACCCTTTACGCCTGTATTGCCTTCTGTCTTGCTCTTCTTGTCATGGTGTTTAAGTTATCCACAAGGCCGCAGGCTATTTACTATATTCCGAGCTCGCATGAAGCGGGTATTGCCTATCCAAACCAGATAGGAAAAGAGGCCGTCTGCGGTTTTGCCTCTAACTGGTTGCTTGACCGCAATAATTTCACTCCTGTTACGGTCAAGGATACCTATGCCAGGGCCATGCGTTACATGGCGCCTGCGCTTCTTTCAAGGACAAAGGCCAGCCTTGAGGAAGAGATCGCGCGGGTTGCCCGCGACAATATCTCATCTTTGTTTTCTTTAAGCGATAATCCGCAGTCGGATGAAACAGATAAGGGTTTCAGAGTGATGTTGACAGGAGAGAAGGCGCTTTTCATGGGAAAAGAAAAACTGGATGACCGCCGCCTTCGCTACACGATCTTTTTAGAAAAAGTTTCTCCTGTGGAAACCAACCCGTACGGCCTGGTGATCGCTGGGGTAAGGCAGGAAGAGATAGGAGAACACTAAAAATGTTTATCAAGATTCACAGGCTCGCCGGACTATTTTGCGTTCTGTCGCTTCTTTTTGGATTGCTTTTGGCTGATGCCTTTGGCGAACCTGTGAGCTCAGACAATGACGCAAAGACTGCCATACCTTTGAAGCTCAAGACCGGCGTGGTCACAGAAGCGGAATTTCCGGAAAAGATAGCCGGCGTTACAAAGAGCGTCTCGGCGGAATTCCTTGAGGTCGAAACCCTCGGCAACAGGATGTTTTTGCTGCCGCTTAAAAGTTTCGATTCCTATGTTCATGTCGTAACAGAAGACAATATCTCCTACTGCCTGCACTTGATCATGGGTGAAGCCGAAGCCTCTACCTATATCAAGATGAAAAAACAGAATGAAGCCAAACCGCGGACAAAGGGGTGGGGGGCCTATGACACGATTGAGATCATGAGAACGCTTTTGAAAGGAGAAGAGCCTTTCGGGGCATCCAGCGTAAATTCCCATGATCAGGAAATATTCAATAACGGTGTTTTTCGGATCCTGACAGAGGCCGTCTATGAGCTGGGTGGCGGGGCCAGAGCGCTGAGGTTGCGTTTAGAAAACCTAATGGATAAGCCCATTGTGCTGCCTATAGAAAATATAGAGCTACCGGGTTTAGTCGCAATCAGCGTGGACGCCCAAGTTTTAGGGGCAAGGCCCCGCCGTCCGCTTCAAGGGGATTCGGATCACACGACAAAAGCTTACTTGATTGTCCAGAGCATGGAATCCATAAGGAAGGATTATCCGTAAACACATGGCCAAGATCCCCGGATTTGATACTTTGGCGTCATTATTGCGTAACAGGCCGCGCCCAGTCGTTTTGGCGGTTTGCGGCCTGGCCGTTATCTCGGGGTTTTTGGCGTTTGCAGGGGTCAGGGAAACCAAAAAGATCGGAAAAAGCCTGGGAACAGCCGATCTTTCAAGGGCCAAAGACAGCCTACAGGACAAGGACGTAGGCGTCCTGGTCGGCTCTGTGGACACAAAGTCGTATGTCTCCCGTATTGAAAAACAATACTACGACATCGCCGCAAGAGAGGAAAACGCCGAGGCCCGTCTGGCCGAATTTGAAAAAGAGATGGCTTACCTGCGAAAAAACCAGTCTGAAATGAGCAAGATCGTCATGGACCTTGATAAAAGAGTTACGACTGCACTGTCTCAAAACTTCAGGCAGGGCCGTGAAGACAGCGGCATAGAAAGACTGCTAAGTGCTCCTTTTTCCGGGGCAGATATGGCAAAACCCGCGTTGCATTTGGAGTTGGCCAAGGTCAACGAAATCAAGGATGAAGGCAGGGCCCATAAAAAAAGACATGTTTATCTGCCTTTGGGGAGTTTCGTCAAGTGCACTCTTTTAACCGGTGTGTATGCGCCTGCGAATGTCAATAACCCTTTGCCAGTATTGATCAGCGTGGACGAGGCTTTTTACGGCCCGAATAACACAAGAATCCCGTTAAAAGGGGCTTTTGCCATTGGCAAGGCCATAGGTGATGTTGTCTCTAGGAGAGCCATCGTCCAGATAGTCGCTTTTTCGATGGTGTTGCCTTTAGGCAACACTTTTGAGCATGAGGGTAGTTTGGGGTATCTGGCAGACGAATCCGGCCGCTTGGGCGTTCCAGGAGAACTGATTTACAACACAGGCAAACAGCTATCCCTGAGCTTTCTTTCAGGGTTTTTGGCAGGAGGGGCTGAGGCGCTCTCCCAGGCCCAGACTTCAACCGTGGTCGGCGCCTACGGCCAGACTTCGCAGAATGTCACAGGCAGCGCCAGTAATTATGCCACGTTCTCAGGGCTGGCTAATAGCGCCCAGGGGGCGGCGTCATATTATCAAAAACAACTGGAGGCCATGATCCCCGCCATAAGGATCGAGGCAGGCACCAAAGTGACACTGGTCATCCAGAAAGGAGTGGAGATTGAAGGCCTGGAAGCTTTTTCTGACGATTTCGATTATGTTGATTAGTTCTGGCTGCGCGGCTTCAAGAAAGAGCGTTGTTGCCGGTGCCCAAGATAAAGTGATGGATGCTTATCTTGCGGCTGTGAGCTCAGGCAGGCATGATTCTGTTGAGTTCATAAGGGGGAATTTGAAAATCGATAAGGCATTCGGATATGTCAAACCTTACGTGCCCGTCTTAGCGCCTGCGGATGTCAGGCTTGTATGGATCCCGGCGCACAGGTCAAAAGAGGACAAAGACACCCTGGTGGCCGGGCACTGGATATACGTCATGGTGAAAGAGGCGTGTTGGTTCATCGATTCTAAGAAACAGGATAAAGCAAGGATCCCCTTATTGGTTCCTTATAAGGAAAGCGCCGCAAAATGATCAAGACCAAAACCCTAGAGTCTTTTTTCGAAGAAAGCAGGTCCTTCACAGAGCTCCTGCCTTATTACAGCCACGAAAACGGATTTTTTGTGCTTAAAGACGCAAGCCTTGGCCAGATATGGGAGATCTCCCTTATCGAAAGCGAAACGAAATCCATAAGCCACTTGGAAGAGCTGGCCCGATCCCTGGAAGGAATCCTTATACGGCTTCCTGAGGATATGGTCAGCTGTCAGTTTATTCTTATCTGCGATGAGGATTTTGACAACAGGCTTAAAGCATATAAAAACCAGGCAGCGTCATTTGATAACGAGATCATCAGAAGCTTAAGCGACAGCAAAATAAAGCACCTCAAAGGCGGTAAATATGGATTCTTTGAACAGTCGAGCGGCTCCTATTGCTCCAAAAGCATACGCTGTTTTTTCACCTTGCGGTATTTCCCGTCTTGGATCTATCCGACTTTAGGAGACAAGGTCCATTTCTATTTTACGGGAAAAGACATCATCAGAAAAAAGATCGCACAGGATTTTCTGGTTTACTGCCAGACGATCGCCAGGTTCTGCGAAGTCGTGGAAGGGGTTTTTAAGGCCTGCGAGATCAGTTATTCAAAAGTGGATGAAAAACATTTGCACAAACTCCTGTATAGGACGCTTAATCCCAAGCGAAGCCTTGGCATGAGCGTGCCTGAGTTGAGGGAAGATGAGCTTATGTCTGACCAGGTCTTATACAATGCGCCGCGGGTTTCTGGAGAAGGGTTTGAATTTGAAGACAGAAAATTCCAGGTCGTGACCTTAAAGGAACTTCCCTTGAGCACGGAGCCAGGCATGTTCAGCGCTGAAATGGTCAGAGGGACGCGTTTTTCCATGTTGGATATGATGAAGAGTTTCACCATGGTGATAAATTTCTATATCCCTAAACAGGAGGAGGCGTTAAAGAGGATCAAGATGCAGAAGGCCTTTGCCTTTCTGCAGCGTTCCACGTATTTCGGGGATAAGTCCATCGAGGCATCGGAGAAAAAGGAAGAGCTGGACTGCGTCGTCAAAGAGACTTTCAGCCTGGGCCACAAGATCATCTATCCCAGGATCCATTTTATCGTCTCAGGCGAGACCAAGGAGTCTTGCGAAAATCTGTCCGCCAACATGTTGAACGCGTTGTCGCGCATGGGGGCTGAAGGACTGAAAGAAGAGATCATAGGCTCATCGCTTTTCTTGTCGTGTCTGCCTTTGTGCTTTGACCATCATTACGAAAGATTCGTCAAGCGCACCAAGCGCATGGTTTCAGGCAATCTTGCCGACATGCTTCCTTTGTACGGCCCGGTCCAAGGGACTCAGACTCCGGCCCAGGTGTATCTCAATAGAAGGGGCGAGCCTGTGTTCTGGGATTTTTTTGATTCCAACACAAACCCGCATACGATCGTGATCGGCGCATCAGGCTCAGGCAAAAGCTTCTTTGTGAATGACTTTATTCTGCAGAACGCACGCCTGGATTCCCACTTCTTCGTTTTGGATAAAGGGGATTCCTATAAGAAGCTCTGTTCAGTTCTTGGCGGCCAGTGCATAAGGTTCGAGCTCAACGACCCCGTGACCATCAATCCATTTTTGAGAGTTCCGGATGCCGAACACCTGGCATTCCTGGTGACGATGCTCTCCCGGATGTGCTCCGGCGGTGATGAAAGGGAGAGGCTGCTGCGCGAACACGAAGGCGTCCTTCAGCAGGCCATCTTGGCCGCCTACAAGGACAGAAAGGCCAATGACCAAGAGGTGGTCTTATCCGATGTCGTAGAAAAGCTCAAAAGCCACAGCTGCAACAGAAAACTCGGGGTCGGCGAGAGCATAGGGATAAAACTGGCTTTGAAGCTCCGGTCGTTTACCAAAGAAGGGCCCTACGGCAGGTTCTTTGACGGTAAAAACCAGTTTAGTCTCGGCGCCAAGTTCACCGTCTTTGAGCTGGGGAATTTGAGCGCGCACACCGACCTGCAGGTGGTTGTTCTCTTGAACATCATGTATTTCATCACTCATTTTGTCTCGCAGGCCCAGATGAGGCCCAAGCGCAAATTCCTTTTGATCGACGAAGCCTGGAGCTTGCTCAAGCTCCAGAACACGGCTGAATTCATCACCAATTCGTTTAAGACCTATCGTAAATACCGCTGTTCGTGCTGCGCCATAACGCAGGAGATCGTGGATTTGATGGGAAAAGAGTGCGGCATCGCCATCCAGGCCAATGCCTCAAACAAGGTGTTTTTGAAACAGGAGCCAAATGTCGTCGATTCCCTGAAAGGCTTTGCGTCCTTGTCCGATAAGGAGATCGAGCTCTTGAAATCCGTTGAGACCCAGAAAGGGAAATTCTCAGAAGCCCTTATCATCTCGGACTCATCCCGCGGCGTCGTCCGCCTCGTTCCGGATCCTTTTCTCTATTGGCTGGCGACGAGCGACGCCAAAGACAACGGCTACCTGGAGACGAAAGTGCAGAAGTTCGAAGGCAGGTATTTGGAGGCGCTTTTGGAATGCGCCAAGGAGAAACCCTATGGCTTACATTAAAAGATTTTTCGTTCTACTGTCCGTTTTGTTGTTGGCTGGATGCTGCGCGCTTGGTTCAGCCGCAAAGAAGGCAGGCGATTATGAACAGGGATACAGGTTGGGTGTTCGTGAAAATATCCATTATTTTGCTCAGAATTTCTGCGGCAACGATTTTCCTTACTTCTACTGGCAGAGCCCCGTTGTCCAGAACGTGCGCATACCCAGCCATATTGAAAACGGGATGTTTGTCCCCGAGCACAATGAGCCGATAGTGATCGATCCCGGCGAATGGAGAAAAAGATTCGGTTACCCGGTCACGGACCTTAAGGATCAGGCCAAAAAGACAGAAGGAGGAGATCATTATGCGCTTAAATATTTTGATTTTGACGCTAGGGATATCACTGTGTTTCCCCAATCCTTCGCAGGCGATGGCTCAGGAGACGAAAAGCAAGATTCTCGTCGATGAGTGGAGATCCGCGACAAAGGCGCAAGCTGGGGCTCGTAAGGATACGCAAGCCGTAAGCAGAGCGGATCAGGTTGAAAAAGATAGGCCAAGGCCGGAATTGCCGCCTCTTTTTCAAGAAAAGATCACTCTACGAAGCACGGGCGCAAACATAAGGACCGTCCTGGGCAAAATAGGCGAGTTGACCGGATATAGCGTGGTTTATGACCCTGAGTTTGACTCAAACGCGGTCGTGGCCCTGGATGTTTTAGATGTGCCTGTGTGGCAGGTATTGAATGACATCCTTTTTCCCTTATCAAGCAGCTTCAAGGTCAAAGATAAGAATCTCGTCATCGTCTCAAGAGAAACCAAGGTCTTCAAGCTCAGCCTGCCCCCGGGCACTCAAGGCTTTAGCGATATGGTCAGCAATGAATCGTGGACGAATCCGCAAGGCGGTGTTTCAGGCAACAGCGGCACCCTATCCGGAACCAACGCCAACATGAACGTCAAGGTAGGCGCCAGCGTCTACGTGGAGACCAAAGAAGACGACATCTCTTTCTGGAAGGACATAGAGGCGAATCTTTCAAAGATGGTCTCTGAAAGGGGCAAGTACTCTTTTAACAAACCTGCGGGCTCAGTCATGGTTTCGGATAATCCCATCTCGTTGGACAGGATTGGCCGTTACATTGACTTGGTCAACGCCGAAAGCAATAAGCAGATCCTGATTGAAGTGAAGGTCCTGGAAGTCACCTTATCCAGGAAGAATGCCGGCGGCATAGACTGGAACGCCATTTACAAGAACCTGGCGGGGATCAAAAAGATAACTTTGAGTTCCGATTTTGGCGCTCAAAGTATCGCATCCGGTGGCCTTTTCACTTTGAGCGCTGCCAGCCCCAAGGATGATTCAGGCACAGGATCAAGCGGCCTAAGCGTCCTTATCCAGGCGCTTGAAAGCCAGGGAAGGGTTGAGGTGGTCTCTCAACCCAAGGTCATGCTTTTGAACAACCAGTCCGCCATGGTTCAGGTGGGCACCGTCACGAGCTATGTCGCCAACACAACGACCACAGCCACCCAGGCGGGCCTAGTGGCAACGAGCGCCAACACAGACCAGGTCCAGGAAGGAGTGACATTAAGGCTTATGGCCAGCATATTGCACGATGAAATCCTGGTGCAGCTTACCCCCGTTGTCACGACTTTGGACGAGATCCGAAGCATCAATATGGGCGGCGGCACCACTATTGAGGCGCCCAAAACGTCCACCCGGTCCATGCACACACTTGTCAAAATCAAGGACGGCCAGACCATCGCCGTCGGGGGGCTCATCACGTCCAATGAGACCAAAAGCAAACAAGGCATTCCCGTGTTGAGAGAGATTCCGTTCCTGGGGAGGCTTTTTGAATTCAGGAGCAAGTCCTTGAACAGGACGGAACTGGTTATTTTCATTTCACCAAAAATACTGTCGCGATGAACTACCTCATTTTTGATTCCGATATCTATTATGAGACAAAAGAGGGATCCGGCAGGATCTCCAGGCAGGATACAGGGATGATTCTTACCGGTTACGATAAGGACGCCTCGATTGCGGTCATGGATACCTTGCAGAAACAGGTGGCCGCGCCCCAAAAGGATGCCTTCAACCGTGACCAGTTGATCGCCGCAAGCTTCAGTCCGGAATATGTCACGCAGTCGGAGCAGATAGGCAATAACATGTTTCAGGTTATCGCCGTCGAGCGCACGAAAGTGGCGGAGATCTATAAATGTTTCGGGTTTGAGAACGTCCGGCGCGTGGTTCCTTATGGCGTGGCCTTGAGGGAATTTTTGAAGAGGAGCGGCCTCTTAGACAGCAAAAAGAGGATCGTTTTTCTGGATCATCTGGATCCCGTGGTGCTTCTGACGGTCTTCCACAACGACGTATTCACTTCACCCCGCAGGCTCTCTTTGAACAACCGCATTGCAACGGAAGTCACCCGCAGCCAGGAGAACTACAGGAACCTCAATAAAGACACAAATGAGATCGATTTTCTGATCGTCACCAATTCAAAGGACATTAAGGATAAGATTGTTGCAAGCGGCCTTGAGGCCGATGAGAATATTGTCCTGGTAGAGAATCGTTATCCGGCATTGGCAGGCCTCAAAGAAGGCAAGTTTTCCATGCATTACCTGTTGCCTGAGCAGTTTATCCGCTTGAGGCGGCAGAAGGAGATGAAAAAGCGTTTTTTGGGCCTTGGGATCGCGGCTGGAATCTTTAGCGCAGTTTTGGTTATTTTTCTGGCCGCTTTCGGCATGAATAAGAGCGCCGGGCTTTTTTTGCGGGACTTGCGACTCAAAGATCAGTCCGCGGCTTTGAAACTGAAACAGGCCTACGCGCTAAAGTACAAAGATATCGTCAGGAGAAGGACAAAGGTCAATATCGCCGATTTCTTTGAGTCATTTATCAGCGCCGTGCCTCGTGAATACACAATCGAGTCAATCATAGCAAAGAAGCTTCCGGATGGGGTTTTCCGGTTCGAAGCTGTTTTGTATGTGGCAGAAAGCGACTTGCCTTCTCCAGAATTCAATCTGCCGCGTCTTTTTAGGCAGGCGAGAATAGAGGATATTCTTGTTAAGGACAATCCTGGGATACGGGTGACGTTGGATATGATTCAGACGGAAGGAGGTGAAGCCAATGTCGATTTTTTACGGAAAACTCAGCCGCAAGGTAGGCAAGGAGGGTAAAGAGTACTTTGTGGGCCGGGCAGGCGGCATTCCAATCAGGGCAGCCTGGGGCAAAAAGAAGGAGGATGACATCTGCATATTCGTGGATGTCGAAAGGATCAATTTCCTGGCAAAGGGCGACAACACAGAAGCCGCCGCAGCTGCCGGAGAAGAGGAGAACCAAACGTAAGGATAAATAAGCTTAAAAAAGCTCATCCGGTGTATTCAGGGCCGGATGAGCTTTGGGCTTTTCAAAAAAATAAACTCATGAAAACCATCACATTTTTTTTCGCAGGGTCAATTCTGGTTTTATCCATAAAAATATGGGGCCTGGGTCAAGACACGCGCCTGCTCAATACCCAGATAATAAAGGCCCGTCACGAAATTCATGCGATAGGCGAGAAAGAAAAAAGCCTCGTCGGCTATAAGGATGAGGTGCCTGTGCCTTTGGGCGAATTCTATCTGGACGTGTTCAACACTCTGAAAGATATCGCCGGCTATTACAACGAGGCCTGCGAGGTCAAGATCCTCGGAGGCAAGGATTTCACGGATACACGCGAGTTTTTCAAGGCGTCTGTCTATGAGGGGATAAGGTATGTGGACATTCTCTGCCGGTTCAACTTGAGGGAAGAAACGGCAACGTCTTTATTGTACATGTTTTATGGGCTTGAAAGAACAGCGCCTCTGGAGATCCTTGAAGTCAATGTGGGGAAAAATAAGGTTATTTTAACCATGCGTCTTTACGGGACCTGAAAAAAGGAGGACGGCAGGATGAGAAAGCTTCTGATTTTATCTTTGATCCTAATTTTTGGCATGGCGCAAAAGGCTGCCTGGTCGGGCGATGATAACCTTTTGGCTCTGGATTTACCGGTAGAGAAGAAGCAGAGTCCTGCCCAGGAGAACGAGGCTTCAGAAGCAAAAGAGGTTAAAGGTAAGTCCGCGCCCATTGTTTCGGAAGAAGAGCCGCAACAGGACAGAGAATTCGATAAGGATTTAAAAAAGATCAAGGCCTTCCGAGAATTTATCAATGAGAAGCGCCATGACCTTGAGCTTATCAAGCTCGATCTTGAGAAAAACGACCTGCTCTTAAAGGAAAAAGAGATACAAAAGCAGATTTATGAGATCGACAAAGCCTTGCCTCAAGGCAAGAAAGAGGAGCCTCAAAAAGGCCTTTTTGCCGGCGGCCTCAATCCGCCGCCCGTTGACAGCGCGGACATCAAAATCACGATGCTCATGATCGCAGGCGGCCTCAAGGAGGGCATCCTGACTTTGAAAGGCACGGCCTATAGATTCAGGGAAGGCGATTGTATCGCCTCAAAACTGACCGTTTCAAAGATAACAAGGGATGCGGTGACATTCAGGCAACTGGACGGAACGGAACTTAAACTGAATTTCGGGGAGTGAGCATGTCCATAGAAAAGATAGGCGATATCCTCCTGAAGGCCAAGGCCGTAACAAAAGAAGAGCTGGAATATGGCCTCAATATCCAGAAGAGCACGAAGATGAATGAGAAGATAGGCAGGATTTTGAGGTATTTTAACTTCGCGGGAGACGAGGAGATCGCCCGGGCCTTGGCGCACCAGGTGGGCTGGAAATATTTTGACAAAAAATATGTCATTGATATCGCTTTGATAGAAAAAATCGGGCTTGAGCCTTTTCGGGAATGGGCATTCCTTCCTGTCAAGACCGAACGCGGGCCGGCGTTCGTCTTTGCGCATCCTTTTGCCATCGCTGCCAGCGATTGTCTGTCGAAACATGGTTTGTGCGACAAAGACTGCTATGTAGGCAGCGAAGGCGTGATCCGTCACTATTTGGAGAATCTCGCTAACCGCCAAAAAGGAGAAGAGATAGAGAAGAAGATCAGTCTGATCAAAGAAAAGGGGATGGTGGGCAATGAGCTCAAGGAATTGGCGGATAGGCTCCTGGATGAAGCGATCGTCCAGGGTGCAAGCGATATCCACATCGAGCCGGAGGAAAAAATAAGCACCGTACGTTTCAGGATCGACGGCATGCTTTATTTCAGGCTGACTCTCAGCTCAGACGTTCACAACAACCTGGTCAACATCATATTCAATAAGGCCGATATCACGGTGAGCGATTTTCTGAAGTTCCATGATGCCCGGTTCCAGCACAACTCCATGAACCGCGCGGTGGATGTCAGGGTCTCCTGCATTCCTTCCTGTTTCGGTCCTGCGCTGGTGCTTCGCCTCCTGGACGTCAACAGGACCCTGATCACTTTAGAGCAATTGGGGTTTGAGAGAACGCATTTCGATCGCATAAGGCGTGTCACGCAAAAGCCCCACGGCATTATCATCATGGCAGGCCCCACAGGTTCAGGCAAGACCACGACGCTTTATGCCATCTTGAACGACCTTAAATCCATATCCACAAAAGTGATCACGATCGAGGATCCGGTGGAAATAAAGATGCCGCTCGTCAACCAGGTCCAGATCAACGAAAGGCAGGGCGTCACATTCGCCTGTGCCACGCGCGCCTTTTTAAGGCATGACCCGAACATCATCTTGATCGGAGAGATCAGGGATGCGGACACAGCTCAGGAGGCGATACGCGCTGCCATTACAGGCCACAGGGTCCTTTCGACCCTGCATACGAACACGGCTCTCGACTCTGTTTACAGGCTCCATGATCTGGGTATAGAGCTTTCCTCTATCGCCAACAGCATTCTGGCTGTTATTTCGCAAAGGCTGATCAGGAAACTTTGCCTGGCCTGCAGGAGAAGAGTCACTGTCAAGAAAGAGAAGTGGCCGGCATTCTTTAAAGAGCAATTTAAAACAGATGAGAGCGAAGTCCGCGCGTATAAAGCTGTCGGCTGTGACGTCTGCCAAGGGGGCTACAAAGGCCGCACTGTCATCGCCGAGGTCTTGGAATTTGACGCGGAGACCAAAAACATGGTCGCCGGCGGGAAACTCGATTTGCTCCGTTACAAAAGCATGGAAATAGCCCATCTCGACCTTAAGGTTGATGCGGCAAGGCTTGTCCTTGAAGGCGTCACCACTTTTGAAGAGGCGGAAAGGATCATCGGATAGATGTATTACAGATACTGCATCCTTTCACAGACCGGCAACGAAACCACCGGCATGGAGCGAGGCTCTTATCAAGCGATCAGGGACAAATTGAGAAAGGAAAACTTCCATATCCTGTCTTTGGAGCCTGATTTAATCAAGTCTCTCGACTTCTACTTGAAGAGAAAAAAGATCAAAACACACGCCTTGGCAGAATTCTTTGAAGACCTTTCCAACACCTTGGAGACTGGCCTTAGTATCCATGAGGCCATCATGACGCTGGAAGAGTCTACTGTTGAGCCGGCCTTAAAGCGCGCCCTTCCCCAGATCGGCGCCGGCTTATTGAGGGGTCTTTCATTGACCGAGGCTTTTAGCCAGACAGAAGTCTTTCCCTGGCAGGTGTTAAGCATGCTTCGGGTCGGCGAGAAATCCGGAAGCCTTGAGCGTGTGTTCGGGGACCTGGCCGGGCATTATTCCAGGGAGGCGGATTTTTTGCGCAGCTTAAGAGGCGCTTTGGTTTATCCGTCGGTCATATTCTGTTTGCTCGTCGCTGTCATGTTTTACGTCTCCTTTCAAGTGATCCCGCATTTGGAGGCGCTTCTGCCGATAAAAGAAAACGCCCATTTTGCTACGCGTCTGCTTTTGTCTTTGAACCATTTTTTGAAAGATTACTGGTTTGTGTGTTTGTCCGTTCCGTTCACCTTGGTTTTTGTTTTTTCAAGGCTTAAAACGAGCCAGATCGATCGGATAAGGGATTTTTATTACAGGATCCCTGTTGTAGGCCCGTTGATAAAAGACATGGCTTACAGTTTTTTGTTTTCCGATTTAGCTATCTTGCAAAGGAACGGCATCGGCATTATCGAGGCGCTTACCCTGGTTGAGGAGACAGCCATTGATAAGTTTTTCGCCGACAAGATCCGCAGGGTCAAGGACGCCGTCATGAGCGGCTTGAGTCTCTGGCAGGCCTTGAAAGAGGCGGCGTTTTTCCCCAAGCCTGTTTACTCAAGCATCAGAAAAGGGGAGGAGATGGGAAGCCTCGATAAATATTTACAGAACCTGGCAGGTTCTTATTTTAAGAAGGTGACCAGGCGCATCGACGCCCTTTTGAGCTTTATCCAGCCGGCATTCTTAATGCTTTGCGCGTCTCTTTTGTTATTCATCGTGTCGGCGTTCATCATACCGGTATACAGCAATCTTTCGAATATCGCAGGCGGGAACGTCAAATTCTAAAAGGAGGTGGCAACATGAGGAACAAGAAGGGTTTTACGTTGATTGAACTGGTCCTGGTCATCGGCATTATCGCGCTTTTGATCATGGCCGTGGGTCTGGCGTCTGGAGTAAGGGAGAGCGCCAAGATTCACTCAGCGGCCGAGTCAGTCAAGTCTTTAAGGACTGCTGCGGAAAGCTACATCGCTTCAGGCAATATGTCTTATGAGGGGATTGCGATTTCCGGATTACAGACTGCCGGCTATTTACCCGAGGGTTTTTCGCCGACAGGATCAAATCCGTGGGGAGGGGATTACATGGTTATGCCTAATGTAGATCCCAACAAGGTGGATATTTCTTTGACGCAGGTCAGCGAGTCGGGGGCGGTGCGACTTTCTGCTTTGTTTGCCAACAGCGCGACACAAACGAGTTATTCTTCCGGAACATGGACCGCGACATTCTAGAAACTAAGGGTTCCAGCTTAATTGAGCTGAGCTTTGTTTTCGCGATAGCTGTCATACTTCTGGGGGCGGCTTTTTATTCTGCTGCCAGAATGAGGCAGGCTGTTTTGGCCAAAAGGACGATTCAGGAGATGGATGCCTTGGCGGATGCAAGCGTTCAATATTATCTTGGGAGCGGGGCGTGGCCGCAGGAAGTGGTAGACCTGCGGTCCGCCTACCTCAGTCCTGAGGTAACGGGCAATAATCCTTTTGGTAATGTCTATGCCGTAGCAGGGGGTGTCTCAAGCGTCACGGTTTCGACAGCGTTGCCAAAGGGGCTCATAACCACTGGAAGTTCTGGCAGTGGCATAGTCGTTCATAACCAAGGCACCGATGATCTGGTCAGCGTCACAAGATCCGTTGAAAGTACAACGTGGGGATTGCAGTATGAGAAGAAAAATATCTTCCATCAATAAAGGGGGTTTTTCCTTAATCGAGCTGTGTATCGTGATGGGTGTTTTGGCTATCCTTGTTTCATCCGTCACGCCGGTTTTTATCAAGAGGATGCAGATCAAGGCGGCAGAAAAGACCGCGCTTGAGATGTCTAATATCCAACAGGCAGCCTATGCTTATTTTGTCTCAAACACCGCTTGGCCTGATAGCATTCAGGCTTTAGGGGCCGCAGGTTATATTAATCCCAACTGGACCGCGAATAATCCCTGGCGGAATGCGTATAACATCTCATCGACGGCCACAGGTTTTAGCGTAACGACTATTGTACCTCAGGAATGGACTGCCCTTGTCGCAAGAAATCTGCCTACGAGCTCTGTATCCGGCGGGACTGTGACAAGCACTGTTTCTGTGCTGGGGGCTATTCCGAATCAATCGCTTCCTGCGGGCGCGATCATCATTTGGTCCGGAAGTGTTGCAAGCATACCTTCGGGATGGCAACTCTGCGATGGGACCAACGGCACGCCTGATTTAAGGGACAGGTTCGTCGTAGGTGCAAGACTGGATAGCGGGGGCGCTGCCAAGACGAACGTTTCCGGCGCGTTGACCCAAACCGGAGGAGAAGCATACCATACGTTAACCATCGCTGAAATGCCGGCGCACACGCACTCTTACCGTTGGTGGAACGCATGGTATTTTTCAGGCAGCTCTGAGCTTGCTGCCAAGGGCAGCTACAATGACAATGCGCAGACAGGGAGTGCGGGCGGCGGGCAGCCGCATAACAATCTGCCGCCCTATTATGCCCTATGTTTTATCATGAAGATTTCTTAAAATTCAGGCGCTTCCTATTGATCTTGATGCTGGGCCTGTTGTTTGTCTCTGGAAGGGTTTACGCGCTTGAGGTTAATGATATCCCGGGGATGTTCGACTGGGATTGCCTGGATTTGAAGGTGATCGGAATATGCGTCGGGCCTTTCGGCATTCCTGGTATTGTCATCATGTATTGGGAGCCGGCGCTTCTCATTGAAACCGTCAAGCAGCCGGCTGATACGGTCTTTGGATCATTGCGTCTAGGCCTTTTAAGTCTTACTTCTCAGGCGGTCAAGGACTTTGCCAAAGGAGTCAGCGGATCATCGGTTACTGTTTCAAGCGGGTCAGGCTCTTCTGAGATAGATGGGGCAAACCTGCAATTTAACGAGGCGCATGTATATGAATTTCCTTTCAGGGACGAGATTATGGCATCCATGGGCATGGCGTGCCCGGATAAGCTTCCAACAGGCTCTTTTATCAAATACCTTTCAGAACTGGATTCTTTGGAATGGCGCGTAGGGGCCCTGGAAGCCGCTAATCCCAAAAGCATCGCTTCAACAGCAAGCGGTCCGGCCTGCGCTGCGATAGCCGGCTTTATGGGTGACTTATGCATGGGGTATTGGGGAGCGACGTATCCCAGGAGAGGCTTTTTTACGCACCAAAGCCGGGTTGTAGGAAGCGCGGCTGCGGCAGTCAGGGCTGTAAGCATTGCCTCAGTTTTCAATAGTCCGGGGCACGTTATTTTAGAGACTACGGGTTTTATGCCGTCTTTTGAAAACGACAAGCTGCAATTGATTTATCCGGTTGTTTCCGGCTGCATCAAAATAGGCCAGAATCCGGCATCCTGGGAATCCGGAAAGTTATCTGCTAATGGCAAATACCTGTGGGTGTATTGGAGAAGGAGAATATGCTGCGTGTATTAGGCGTCGGTCTCTTTGCATTTTTCTTGATTGTGCCTTCGGGCTTTTGCCAGCAAAGCGATTGCAGCGAATGCTCTAGAGGTACGGCTCTTTTGGATCCTGCTCTAAAGGCAAAAGTAGAGGCCATAACAAGTGATGCTTATAACAAATCGGGCATGGGCGGGAAAGAACAGGGTTCCGAGATTACTTTATTCATTGATCCGGATTGTGATTTTTCAGACGGTGCTGTGCGTTCGCTTGTCAGTTTCAAAAAAGATAATCCCAACTGGAGGGCCAAGGCCGTCATTGTGTCGGATGCTAAGGGCTTAAAGAGAAAACTGATACAGAAACGGGATTATTTTGACAATAGCATAGAATTCAGCGTTGACCTTAACGGCAATATGGCAAAGCGGTCCGGTATTGAGAAAATTCCCAGCTACGTCATTTTTCACGAGGGGAAATATTATAAGATAGCGGGCCAGTCTGACTTAAATGAAACCATCGCGCGGCTTAATAAATGAGATGCCTCTTTATATTGTTCATTTTATTTGTTTATGCTCCTCTTGCCTGCGGCCAGGAGCTATTCCGCTATGACAGGGTTGATTTTTTTAAAGAGTCGGATGTGCAAGAAGATGCTGTCTCAAAACCAGCGCAGGATGACCTTGGATCAATTGAGAATGAATGGGCTGAACCCGTTATTACTCCTTCAGGGAGGGGAAGCATTTACGTGCCGCCTAAAGAGGTCAGGGAATTCCTCGATAAACCTGGCCCTGAAAACGCTAAAGCTTACTTGGAATGGAACCTAAAAAGGATCAGAAAATTCATCATGGCCCAGAAGATGCTTGTTAAAGAAGCAAGGATACTTAATCAGGCGCAGGAGGAAAAGGATCTGCTTAAGGCCAATTCATCAACGAGCGTTGCAAGAGATGCCGTTTCAGGAGGAGGCTACCTGTTTTACTTTATGTTGAAGGGATGCCCTGCCTGCACAAAAGAAGCCCGGGTTATAGAAAACATCTACCTGAATCATCCGGAGATCAGGATCCAGGCTTTCGCGGTTGGTTTTAGCGATGAAGACTTGAGAAAATTCATGTTTCCTGCGATGCGCGATAACGGCATGAGCGCCTTATTCAAGATTCATTCCTATCCGGCAATCGTCTTGTTCAACGGTAAAAGAGAAAAGTATTTTCTCTCAGGGTATGTGGATAAAGAACGGATATTGAAATTATTCGGATGAAAAAGACTTTGTTAGTGTTGATATTTTTCTTTGTTTGCAACTATACGGGCTATGCCGATATCTTCTCCAAGGATGATGCAGCGCCCTACACTATTGAGAGCGCGCTTTCTGAAGATAAGTCCGGATTTTATTACAGAGGAGGCGTTGACTACAATCCTCTTGTTGCGCCGGAAGAGCCAGGCGTGGGTTACTCCATTATCAGCGGATCAAAAGGGTGCAGCGGCTTTGATTTTGCCTCAAGTTTCAGTTCTCTTTTCTCCCAGCAGGTCCTGGAAGACTATTTAAAGGGCATATCCAGCGAGGCCATGGCATCGGCGCCCATGCTGCTCTTGGAGTATGTTTCGCCGACCTTGGCGGATATCGTCAAGCATTTCAACGCCATGACGAACATGCGGCTGGGCTTAAGATACGCCCAGTGCGAGGATATCGAGAAGGCGGCCGGCGAATACATCGATAAGCTGAGGAAGACGAGCGAAAGCGAGTGCGTCAAAGAGAAAGTCGCTCAAGGCCTTGATATCGACTCAGCGCTTAAGGCCTGCAAAGGCGGGAACGATCCTTTTGCGTACCTGAAAAATTCCGAAGGCATTTCTTTGATACAGGGAGGCAGGATAGACGTTATCTCTGATATCTTTAAAGAGATAAATATCCCCCAGGAGAGAAAGGATTTTGTCAAATCTGTTGTCGGCGAGACCACCATAACTTCTTCGCAGATAGAGAATAACAAGGGGCAAAAGTCTATTTACAGCGTAAACGAAGACCTGAGGACCGATGCCATAGCTAAGCTCGCGTCCTTAGTGGATGGATATGTCACGTCGAAGAACATTTCAGAGGAGGTTCTAAAGGAGATATCTTTGCCGAATAGCCCGATAGTCTACGAACAGATTAAAGAGATTGCCCTGATGCCACGGGCCAAACAGTATATGGCTATCTCAAAGATAGCCTCTGACATAGCTTATTTTAAGACCATCGCCAAATACCGTCAGGCCATGGATGATCTGCTGGAGGCGATGCGCACGCCAGGTCTCGCTGACGTTCAAAGGGGAGTCCTGGAAAGGGATTATAACGCCTTAAAAGAGAAACTCGAAAGGTTCAAGGAAGAAAGGCAGATTTACAAAAATTACAACGAGGCAATGGCAGGCATTTTATCAGAGGCCGAAAAAGAGAAGCTCAATATTCTTATTAATGATGATGGAACGGATTCGCATTTCAGCGATAGTGCTGAAAAACAGGATAAAAATGAGATGTATCTGCCTGCATCTGAAAATAAAGAAGAATAGCAGCTCCTTCCACAAAAATCCTACCTAAAACTAACCTTTACTTTTCTCACAATATCATTTTGATTGACAAGAAATCCCGTAGCATTAGAATAGAAAGCAATAGGAAGTAGCAGTAACTCAATAATTCTACCCTAGGGATAATCCAATGGATGATATTTCAAAGTATTTTACCGTAAAAGAAGTAGCTAAGCGCCTTGATGTGACTGAGGATTGGGTGCGTGACCTCATCCAGTCCAAGCAGTTTAAGGCTGTGAAAATCGGGAAGTGGCGTGTTGATCCGGAGGAGTTGAAAAAGTTTATACAAGCAAGAACAAATATAAAATGAGGTCTTGAAATGAGGCTCACAGATAACGAAAAAAGAGATGCGATAAAGTTTCTTCAAGAAGGTAAGCCCCTGCCTGATAAATACCGTTTTCTTCTATTTCAGGATGACCGGGAAGTCGAGCTTGTGTGGAACGGCAAGACACAAGAAGTTTGCAATCTCGTTTTACCTTTTCAGACGATTGAACATATTGATGAGCCGAGAAATCAACGAATCGAGAAAGGGAAAGACCAGCTGACTTGGTTTGATCCATCCGGTAGGCAGATTAAAGGATGGACGAATAAACTTATATGGGGTGACAATAAACTAATTCTTTCCTCTCTAAAAAATGGCCCCATGCGTCGGGAGATTGAGAAGGAGGGCGGACTCAAGCTGATTTACATTGACCCGCCGTTTGATGTGGGAGCAGATTTTTCTATGGAGGTTGAAATTGGGGATGAGTCGTTTACCAAAGAGCCGTCGGTCATAGAAGAAGTCGCATATCGGGATACTTGGGGCAAGGGTGCGGACAGCTTTATTGCTATGATATATGAACGGTTAAAGCTGATGCAAGGACTTTTGGCTGAAGATGGGAGTATTTACGTTCATTGCGACTATAAGGTTAATTCAAATGTTCGGCTCATAATGGATGAAATCTTTGGTAATAATTGTTTTCAAAATGAAATCATATGGAAAAGAAGCAATCCTCACGGCCACTTAGATATGAAGTTAGCCAATATCCACGACACAATTTTCTTTTATACGAAAAATGATAAATATAATTTTAATGTTCAATATACTCCAGCAGATCAAGAATATATTGATAAGTTTTTTAATAAAGATGATGGAGATGGTAGAAAATATAGGTTGGTTACTTTGACTGCTCCTGGCAAAGGTGAATCACGTAAATTTAGGGACAAAGATATTACGCCACCTCCCGGTTGCCATTGGAGATGGGGCCAAGAGAGGATTGATGAGGCCGTAAAGAAGAATTTAATTTATATATCAAAAAATAACGCTGTTCATTATAAGTATTATCTGGATGAAGTAAAAGGAACGCCTCTTCAAAGTCTTTGGATTGATAAAGATGTATCTGGACTACAAGCGGCAAGCAAGGAAGCCGCGAACTATCCTACGCAGAAACCAAAATCCCTTCTCGAAAGAATAATTCTGCAATCGTCGCGCGAAGGCGATCTTATTGCTGATTTTTTCTGTGGTTCTGGAACAACATTAGAGGTTGCCGAAAGATCGGGGAGAAAATGGATTGGGGCGGATCTTGGGCGTTTTGCTATTCATACATCCCGCAAGCGGTTAATTCAGGTTCAGCGGGAGATGAAAAAAGAAGGCAAGGATTTCAGGGCGTTTGAAATCCTTAACCTCGGTAAATATGAGCGTGAACATTATGTTAGCGTAGTTGGCGATTTTAGAGAACTGGAGCGGCAGCAGATTTTAGAAAATAAAGAGAGGCAGTTTATTGAATTGATTCTTGCGGCCTATAGTGCTCAAGCTGTAGATTCTTATAATTCATTTGTCGGCAAGAAGCGCGACAGGCTTGTCGCGGTCGGACCTGTCAATACGCCGGTATCAGCAGTATTTGTTGATGAAGCTATTAAGGAGGCGAAGCAGAAGGGTATTACTAAGTTTGATGTGCTTGGTTTTGATTATGAGATGGGTCTGGACTTTGCTGAGCTTAGCCGTCAAGGTGTTGACGTGCAGTTTAAGGTTATTCCTCGGGAAGTGTTCGACCGCCGGGCTGTTGAAAAGGGACACGTGAAGTTTTATGACGTGGCTTATATCGAAGTCAAGCCAATTATAAAAGGCCGTGGAAACAATAAGACAATAGCGATTGAGCTATCCGATTTTAGTGTCTTTTATAATCAGGATAGCGTTGAAGAAGTAGAAGGTTCTCTTAAAGAGGGGGCAAGCAAAATCGTTATCGAAAACGGGCAGGTGATTAAGGTTGCAAAAGATAAAAAGACGGCGGTAGTGACCAAAGAGGTTTTAACCAGAAAATGGACGGATTGGGTGGACTACTGGTCAGTTGATTTTAATATGGAAAGCAAGAAAGAGATTGTTCGCTCTGTGGATCCTGATACGAAAGAGGAAAAAGAGGAGTGGACTGGTGGCTATATCTTTGAAAATGAATGGCAGTCTTTCAGGACAAAGAAAGACAGAAAGCTCGAACTTGTTTCAGCAGAAAAAGAAGTGTCAAGGGGCCGGCGGAAAATAGCGGTTAAAGTGGTGGATATTTTCGGTAATGACACGACAAGAGTGATTGAGGTTAATATCGCATAATGGCACTGCATAAGAAGTTTCCTAAAGATAAGTTCGCAATTTTAGACCCGGAGATCCGTTGGTTTCCGGCGGATGAGGCCTTGCGTGAGCACGGCTATGAGAAATTGCTTCTGCCATTTGTGCCGGAATTAAGAAAGAAAATTAAAGAATGGCGCGACAGAGGTTATGATGGGGCGAGTCATACCTCAAAAGCACTTTTGAATTGGTGGTTCAAAGAAGAGCATATAGCTTATGGCGCTGATGGTAATTCCTTTCCGTTCAGATACTATTATGCTCAACGAGAAGCAGTTGAGACGATTATATGGCTTTATGATGTCGCCAGCGTAAGAAATAAGTATGACCTGTTGCCTTTCGACGCTTTGGGTCGTGTAAGTCCTAATATGTTTGATGAGGATTGGTTGCGGCTGGTTATCAAAATGGCCACTGGTAGCGGTAAGACGAAGGTGATGAGTTTGCTCTTAGCGTGGTCTTATTTTCATAAACTCTATGAGCCGGATTCAGGACTTTCCCGCAATTTTCTTTTTATTACACCAAATATTATCGTGCTTGAACGCATTAAAATAGATTTTGATGGCCTAAAGATATTCTACCAAGATCCTGTATTGCCAGATAACGGCTACGAGGGCAAAAACTGGCAAGATGATTTTCAGATAACTCTGCATCTTCAAGATGATTTAACTGCGATTTCGCCTACCGGGAATATTTTTCTAACCAATATCCACCGGGTTTATGAGGGCGATATCAAAGAGACATCAATGAGTGACGAGGACTTGACGGATTATTTCTTAGGTGAAAAGCCTGTTTCTAAAACAAATGAGTCTTTAGTCGAGCTTAGCAATGTTGTAAGAGAGATCGATGAGATTGCTGTTTTTAATGATGAAGCTCACCATATTCATGACCCCAAAATGGCTTGGTTTAAGTCAATCCAGGATATAAATAATAAATTGAAGCAGAAAGGCAGACAGATTTCTCTGCAGATAGACTGCACAGCAACACCAAAGCATGATAATGGCAGCATATTTGTGCAGACCGTTTCTGATTATCCGTTGGTTGAAGCTATCTATCAAGGTGTTGTTAAGACGCCGGTGCTTCCAGATCAGGCCAGTAGGGCAAAACTTCTGGAAAAACAGAGTGCTATATTTACTGAAAAATACGAGGATTATATCAATCTTGGCATAAAGGAATGGCGCAAGACATCTAAAGAGTTTGAGCCAACAGGTAAGAAGGCCATTCTGTTTATAATGACGGATGATACTAAGAACTGTGATGAAGTTCAGCAATACTTGGAGAAAAATTTCGCCTATTTAAATGGCAAGGTTCTAACGATACATACCAATAGAAGTGGCGATATATCAGAAGGGGTTGCTGGAAAGGCGAAAGAGGAGCTTGATCGATTACGGAAGCAAGCTAATGAGATCGATAATTCCGAGAGTCCATTTCAAGTAATTGTATCGGTGATGATGCTTAAAGAGGGGTGGGATGTCAAAAATGTAACTACGATCGTTGGTCTTCGCGCCTACTCTGCTGCTGCCAATATTCTTCCGGAGCAGACCCTTGGGCGGGGTTTAAGAAGAATGTTTTTTGGCAGAGAAGACGTAAAGGAATATGTTAGTGTTGTAGGCACCCCGGCCTTTATGGATTTTGTTGAGTCAATTAATGCAGAAGGTGTTGAATTAGAGAAGCGGAAAATGGATAACACAACCAAAGCGATTACGCCGACTATTATTGAAGTCGACCAGGATAATCCCAAAAAGGATTTAAGAAAATTGGATATTGAACTGCCAATTTTGACGCCACGCATCCAGAGGGAATATAAGAATTTGTATGAGCTGGATGTTTCGCGGTTTGGGAATGCAAGGTTGAAAGTAAGGCAGTTTAGCGAACAGGAACAGAGGGAGATCGTTTTTAAGCACGTTGTTGATGGAACGCATCACCACACAACAATTTTGGAAAGCAATATCGAGCCAAATTACCAGAGCGTCGTGGGTTTCTTTGCCCAAACCATTATGCGGGAGCTTCGGCTTTTTGGGTGTTATGATATTTTGTTTGGTAAGGTTAAAGAGTTTGTTTATTCATATTTGTTTGAAGTAGAAGTTAATCTCAACGATAGGAATATTTTAAGAAACCTTTCGGAAATTGAGGCCACAAGAATGATAATTGAAACATTTAAGAGAGCCATCAACGAATTGACGGTGAAAGACGTTGGCGACACGGAAATCAAGAACTTTATCAAGATTACCAGCTGTCGGCCCTTCGTTGTTAACGATCAAGCATATCTAGTACCAAAAAAGAGCGTATTTAACCGGATCGTCGGCGATAGCCAATTTGAGCTTGAATTTGCTGATTTCCTTGAACGACTGGATGATGATGAAGTTATTTCGTTTGCCAAGAATTATTATGAGGTGCATTTTAAAATTGATTACAAGAACGCCGATGGAACAATAGCGAATTATTATCCGGACTTCTTTGTGAAGATGGATGAAAAGACGGTATATATCGTCGAAACTAAAGGGCGCGAGGATTTGGACGATCCCTTGAAGATTAAAAGGCTTGTTCAATGGTGTGAAGATGCAAATGCCCGTCAGAAGAAAATTACTTATAAAATGATATATGTGAAGCAAGAGGAATGGGATAAATATAAACCAAAAAACTGGAAGGATCTCGCAGTAATTTGTAAATGAGGATTTAGTAAGATCTCTTGTGTAGCATATTGTCAAAGAATAACTGTGGAATGGGTTGAGTAAAGTGTCTACAAGGGCGTCGAAATTGAGGTAAACCATTGAAGATTTATTTTTATAAGAGACATTTTGACTTTCCAGAGTATCGTTATGAAGCAGACTTTCCTGAAAGATTCACTTTTGCGATCAACCAAGAAAAGCTCCCGCCCCACGGTTCATATTTAATCATCGAGAAGTTGGGAAATTTTGAGACCCCAAAATTTTATATAACAAAGATCAAAAGAAAAGACAAGATTACTACTTTTGATCATAGAATCTCTTGTGTTGATGTCAGAGAAATTACCTTCTCTTTATCTGACGTAATTAAATTATTAAATTTAAAGCAAGACCGTTTCTCGAAATCCGAAATAATTTTATTGCTTGCTGATAAAAAGCCAAAGCTAAATAATTTAATTGGATATATCGAAAAGAATAATGTCGATCTCAAGGGATACTTTAATAAAAAGGAGCGAAAGCCAGTAAGGCTTACTGTAGAGACAAGCATCCAGGCTATTGATGCTTTTGCTACCGCATTTGACGTTTTTGGTCTCAATAGACATAGCTATACAAGATTGACTGAAGAACAGATTATGGACTGGGAGGTTGAAAAGCTTTCTCCCTTTATGAGCTCAGACCCGGATGGGAAACACTATTTAGAAATGGGGGACAGAAGACTCTATATCCAAAAAGTTCACAATACCGCTATAGAAAGATGCCTGGGAGTTGATTTAATTTATAATTTTATCGACGAACATCGAATCATTTTCATTCAATACAAATGCTTCAACCACGATGACAGAAAATATTATAAATCAAAAGACACAAATTTAGATTCCGAAATCAAGAAAATGACCGATTTTGATTTTATAAAGAATTGTCGGAATATTTCAACTCAAGAATTGAGGGATCTAAGGATTTGCGACTGTCCTATGTTTGTAAAACTTTGTTCACGCGAAATCTCAGACAAAAAAGAAGAACCGTATGGTTATTATTATGGAATTTGTGTTTGGAGTCGATTGACTAAGCAAGAAAAAGCTTTTATTGATTATGAAGATGAGCCCAAGATTTCCAATTCTTTATTTAAGGACTTGGTTCGCGCTGGTTTGATTGGAACAATCAAACCAGAGGCCAAAATATTAAACGAGAAACTTCTTAGAAGCTTTGGCGATGGTAGGCTAACACTTATTTTCACTGAACAAAGAGTTGTCGATAATCGTTAAAAACTATGTACTTGAGTAATTTGAATATTGAGGGATATAAAAATTTTCGCGATTCTTTTGAGATTAAATTCTCAAAAGGATTAAATGTATTAGTAGGTGAAAATAGTGTTGGAAAGAGTGCAATTATCGATGCCTTGCGACTGCTTTTACTTGAAGATGAGTTCGGCAGAAATTTAGTCTCTGAATCTGATTTTCATTCTCCCTTTGATAAGCCAAATAGTCCTGTTGCTGCTTTTCGCATTTTTGGAATTTTCAATGGTCTTTCCCAAGAGGAAAAAGTAGCTTTCCTTCCTTGGACAGATGAAAACGGAAATGCCACTTTAACAGTTCAGGTAGACAATAAGCTAACTCCTCGCGGTCGTTTTAAATGGGAGAGTTGGGGTGGGGCATCTCGATCAAGTATGTTTGAGCGCGAGCTTTTTGAAACTATTCACTGTATTTATTTGCCTCCTCTCCGAGATGCTGAAGCTAAGCTTAGCGAAGGGAAGGGGTCTAGACTGGCTAGACTTTTAAGAAATTTGAACAAGCGTGATTTAAAAAAAGCACAGGATGAGAATAAGCTTCATTCTCTTGAAGAAGAAGTAAAAGGTTTCAATGAAAAATTAACAGGCCAGGATTCAATAAAGAAGGCCAACTTACTTATTAGAACGCGTTTGGCAGAAGTTTTGGGAAGTGTATTTGGGCAAGATACACAAATACAATATTCACAAACAAATTTCAATCGAATCGTTGAAAACTTGAGGCTTCTTTTCTACCCAGGCTTGAAAGCAGATACACCCTCGGAGATGTTCCGAAGCCTTGATCAAAATAGTTTGGGTTATAATAATTTGCTATATCTTGCTACAGTGTTAGCGGAACTTACAGAGGAAACAGCGGAAGACCCAAAATACCTACGATTACTTCTTATCGAAGAACCAGAAGCCCATTTGCATCCTCAACTCCAAATAAAACTTTTGAAATATTTGGAGGCTCAATCTAAAAAAAATAATGTTCAAGTCATAGTAACAACTCATTCACCCGTATTGGCATCTGCAGTCTCTATTGAGTCTCTAATCCACTTGTCGTCTTCTTCCAGAAATTTGTTTCAAGCAGTCTCCATAAACGAGTGTAAATTAAATCCTGAGACTACAGATTTTGTATCGCGTTGGTTGGATGCTACAAAATCTGTATTATTTTTTGCCAAAGGACTTATTTTAGTTGAAGGAATTTCAGAGGCCATGCTTTTGCCGGAGCTGGCGAAGCGTGTTCTTGCGGTTTATAATAAAAAGCCCGCCAAAGGAAAAAGACTGCCTGATTCCATTGAAGAAGCAGGGGTTTCAGTAATAAACATGAATGGGATTTTCTTTAAATATTTTTTGCAGCCTTTTTGTGATATTACCGGGAAAGATCACAAAGGTAGAATTCCGATCCGTTGTGCCGGTATTACAGATCAAGACCCGTCTACAGATTCAGTTCCAACGGTATCCCGGCAGGTGAAAGGTAACAATCCAGCATTGTCGCTTGTTAAGGATGTTAATACCTCGCCTTGGACACGTTTGTACGCCGGGAAATTGAAAACTTTTGAATATGATTTAGCAATGGAGGGTGAAAACTATAAAACAATGCTTACAGTTTTAATTCAACTGTGGCCGACAAATGGGAGCGTGAAATTAGAACTTAATGAATGGTTAAAAAAAGATGTGAAACAAGATGAAAATGCAAGAGCTAAACTAGCAGCTCTTCTTTTAGAGCGAATCGAAGATCAAAATATCGGGAAAGGTTTATTTGCTCAGATGCTTGCTAGCTATCTTTCTGATCAGACTAAATCTTTTGCTATTCCAGATTATCTTCAGAAAGCCGTCATTTGGGCATGCGGAGGCAATCCAGATGGGTCGTGAAGGAATGATTGAGACAGTGAGAGCAAGAATTTTTTCAAGCAGAAATTTAGCCAAGACTTGTTTGAATAAACAGTGTAATTCTGTCTGCCAAGATTATGGTAAATGTTGTGTCACCGAGAAGTCAGAGAAACAGTTGGAATATATACTTTCTTCACGACTCAAGGATATCTTTCTAAGGGCCTGTCCAGGAAGCGGGAAGACAGAAGTCGTTGGTTTGAAGTCGACGTGTGAGTTTGACTTGTGGACTGATAAATACCGCGGAATTGCTATTTTGACCTTTACTAATAATGCGGCACAAGTTATTCAAAAACGAGTTCAATATTACGCTGGCGTTGAGAAATCAGGATATCCTCATTTTATTGGGACAATAGATAGTTGGTTGCACGGGTATTTGGCTCATCCCTTTGCGCATCTAATCACAGATTATAAAGGCAGAGAGAATGATAAAAGTCTTCGAATTGTTGATGAAAACATTTCCGAAGGATGGATTAATAATTACAAATGTCCGACAAGTTATTCGTATTTCAGAGGTAATGATAAAACTCGTCCAGGCTCCATGCCGTTATATGCAAACATGATTCGATCTAATATAGATGGCGTTAGATGGGAAATCAAAATTCCTAATAGCAGAGAGTATTTATTAGATGAGGTATATTTTAATGCTGAAGCTTTTAAGCAGTTTAGAGCGGATAAAACATGGTTAACTCTAGGACAGATGAGAAAGGGTTTTCTTGATATCAAGAAACGCTTCTTGGCAGACGGGTTTGCTACTTACCAGGATATTGAATGGATATGTTATAAATTGTTAAAAGAATGGGACGATATTCTAAACAGATTGTCTCAGCGATTTCCTTTTATTATTGTTGATGAATGTCAAGATTTGTCTGAAATACAGCTTGGGATTTTGGGATTTCTCAAACAAAAGGGTACGATTTTTCATTTCGTTGGAGATTTAAATCAGGCAATATATGAGTTTAAAAAAGTGAATCCACAACAGGTTTTAGATTTTGTTTCACGGAATAATTTTGAACAGCCAGAACTCAGAGATAATTTTAGAAGTTATCAATCAATTGTTGACCTTTGTCAGAAATTAGTAGGTGGTAGTCAGGTTGCGGGGAGGAAAATTCCTGACAAGAATGGGCCAGCATGTGTTTGTTTTTTTTACAAGAATAAAGAATCTATCTCCAATATTCCAAAGGCATTTGAAAAATATTTAGCAGACAGAAGCATTGAAATTTCTAAATCAGTAGTATTGGCACGGGGGTGGTCGACAGTTCGCGCACTAAAAGCGGTTAATGATGAGCAGGGCAATCAGAATCAACTTGCGATGGCGATTTGTCTTTGGAATAAAAAAAATCAACAATTCATGGATGATGCGATACTAGCCTTGGGGTACTTTGTCGCAAATAAGTTCTTCAAAGATAAACATCTAAATTCACGACGTTATTATTGTCCAGATTCCGTAGAATCTCCTTTACGTTGGCGCCTCTTTCTTTCGCGTGTTTTAGATGAGTGTTCAAAAAGTAATTGTGAAATTTGCGATCTGAGTCAGACTTGGGACGGTTGGGTGAAATGCGTTCGTAAAAATTTTGGAGGGATAATTGCTTCATGTGTAAAAGTTTTGGACCAGGATTTAGATAGCATGGCGTCTTTTACTCTTGATGGAAGAAATTTTAGAGTCCCATCAAATTTAGGTGGGCAACAGGTTATTCTTTCATTGACAATAAGAGATCAGGAAGTTCCTTATATAAAGATTAAAACGATTCACAGTGTAAAAGGAGAAACGTTTGATGCAATTTTACTTGTTTCATCTTTTGATAAAAGAGGCAGCAAGGGTGGCCATTGGTTGGAGTGGCTGTCAGATGACAAAGATGAAAATGCTAGATTCTCTTATGTTGCGAGCTCTAGGCCAAGAAAGTTATTAGCCTGGGCCCTACCAGATACAAAATCAAAAACAGATATAAAGAAAATTCAAGAGTTAGGCTTCAGCATCATTGATTTTAATCCTGAGGGCTTTTAAGGTTTGCTACCATTTAAATTCATGAATAAACTCTCAAAATCAAATAAAATACAGGCAGAATTGTTGAATAAGTTGCAGTGCATAACGACTTTTGTGGATCTAAGTCTGGAAGGGAAGCAGCCTTCAGAGAAATTGCTCCGGATTGCCCGAAGAGATTTGAAGAAACTGGAGAGGCTGATTAGGGGATTATAAAATGGTTGATTTGTCTGAGAACTATGAAGACTGGAAATAAATAGTCTTTTAAAAGAGGAGAAGATATGTTAGGCATACCAATACAGCTAAAACAAAAAAATTTAATTAAATTTAAAGAAAAAGAATTACACGAGGTACTAAAAACTCTTTTTGAAAGAAAGGCATTTCAAAAAGTGACTATTACACATGGCTCTTTTGAAAATGGACCAGATCTTATATTTTGCGCGGACACCGAACCTTTAGGTCAAATATGGTGTGGTGTTGTTGTAAAAGCAGGAAGGATAATAGGTGGTCAATCTAGTGAGAATTCGCTGGATGTAATAATAACACAGATAAAGGCTGCGCTTAAAGAGAAGTATCCATTGCCATGGGATCCAAAAGATAAAATTAAACTCGAGAGAGTTTATGTAATTAATAACGGTGTTTTTTCGAAAGAAGCCCAGAGAACACTTGAGAAAAGAATTCGTGAAGAAAATCTTTTTGAAAAGTTAGAATTTTGGGGTATTGAAAAATTAATTCAAGAACTAGATAAATTTTATCCTCAAGCGTATCTTGGTGATTTTGCATATATTTTTGATTATTTGGAAAAAATTACTAAAAACATATGCGTTGATCCGGGCTTGCCATTGGTTGGCATAGATAAGCCAGTAGAGGTTGAAAAAATATTTGTGGACCCTATATTAGGAAAAGTGGTTCCCCAATCTCCCGTCCATACTGATGAGCCAAAAGATTTAATAAGTACAATAAAATCGATGTCTTTTAGCAGCGCCTATATGGAACTGAAAAAACCAGGGGCGAAAATTTTTCTTATCGGCGAACCCGGTAGCGGAAAAAGCTTATTAGTTCGTTCATTAATAAATAACTTATGTCTACAACTAGGGAAGGGGTTGTGTGATCTCAAGGAATTATCAGATCTAGATACCATTGCTAAAAAAATTGCGCTTCCAGTTTTGCTGCTTGCAAAAGATCTGAGTTTTATTGATGATAAGTCTTTGTTTGAGATTATGAAATCTAAATTGCAAATTTATGCTCCAGGATTTGAAAAGAAAATTATGGAAGAAATAGAAAAAGAACAGGTGCCTATTTTTTTAATTATTGATGGCTTGGATGAATTGCCACAGGTATCGAGAACAAATGTTTTAAATAAATTACAAGACTATATGGGGAAATTTAAATCTTCGACCATATTAGTGACCTCTCGCTCTACAGAATTTTATAGGCTACCACAGGAAATCTTGCCCAAAGGATTTGATACTTTTGAAATTTTACCTTTCGATTGGCAACATATAAAGAAGCTTGTCTTAAATATATCTGGAATTTTAAATCTTGATAAGAATAAAATTCTCGCAACGCTAGAAAAAGAAGTAAAGAGCTTACTGAAGCGACTCCCGTCAACGCCGTTGATTTATACCTTGCTTGTTGCAGTTATAAGCCAATTAGAGTATGGGGAGGTACCGGCATCCATCACAATACTTTATGAACGTTTTATTGAACTTTTGCTAGGAAAGTGGGATGTTGCCAAGGGGTTAGATTTTATATTTAAACCACCTATAAAAGAAACATTTTTAATGGAATTGGGGTACAAACTTCATAATTCTTCGACAACAGAGATTCCTTATCAAGATTTGATTGAATTCGTTGAAAACTATTTCGATGAAAGGGATTATGAAAAAGGAGAACATCTTGAAAATGTAAAACAGTTTTTAAGTGAGTTAATTGATAGAGCAGGTATCTTAATACGTTCAGATGGCTTTATCAAATTTAGGCATTTTACGTTTCAGGAATTCTTTACGGCAAAATATTTTGAAAGAAAAAGAATCGATGAGAAGGAGATTTTTGGAAAGAGTCTTGATGAATGGTGGAATAATGTAATCTTTTTTTATGCAGGTTTGCGAAGAGAAATTTCAGAAGAGACCCTCAATACTATAAAAAAGATTCCAGTGCAAGATTTGATTCATTTAGTATTGAGGGCGATCAGTATGGGTAATTTTTGTCAAGCGGCGTTTGAATCTAATGCGGAAGTTAAGTGTCAGGCAGTGAAGTCTGGCCTAACAGATATCGTTGAGATTTATGATAGTATGGTTAAGTTAGGACAAAATGAGCATTCAGGCTTTTCAAAAATACCAAAAGGTTGGGTTTTGGGTCTTTCGACTTGGTTTGCAAAAGAGGGTTTCAGCTCCGCCGTTTTGAAAAAATCACTAATCAAGCAATTCAACGAATCCATTCTCTTAAATGATAGAGAATCTTTGCATAAGTCTTTTTTTCTATCATGGGCTTTGAGTGATTTAGGCGAACATGAATTTCTGCTTAAAATGGTTGAAGTTGGGAAAGATTCTGTATTGGCTAGCTTGGCATTCTTTCGTTTGAATGCCTTAACATCTAAAAAACCAGAACTAAAAATTGCATTAAAAAAATATGAAAAGAGAATGAAACGTATCAAAAAACTAATAGCGAATGAATTACGCACTCCGTTGGAGAAAATCAAGAAAATTGAAGAATTGCCTTCAAGGTAGAGAAAAGATGAATATGGCTGTGTTCAATTAATTCTTTGCTCAATTTGGATTTTATCAGAAAGTTTCTTTGGATGTGACATCATTAGAGGATAAACATTCTATGTCCCCTGCCTGTCTGGGATGGGGTGGAATGGATGGGGGGGGTGTGAGTTGATGGGGGCATACGGTAGCCTTCGAGAGGCGGTGGGAAAAACCGCCCAAAAAAGCTCCCGCATGCGGGGTGCGTAACGCGCTCATACATAAACAGGTTAGCGGATAAAAGCCGTGTCGGAATTGGCCTTTTTTCCTGCTACGATCAGGATTGATATGGATAAAATAGTGAAGATAACCATCTTTGTAGGGATGCTATTTTTGATTAGCTTTGTTACCATCTCTTTAAAAGACAGGTGGGAGAGAGAGCAAGAATACTGCAGCTCTTGCGTCCCTGTAATAGTGGATACCTATGCTAAAAAATATGACGCGGGAGGAGTTGAACTTTTGAGTAGAGAGACTTCCACCGAGGAAATAAGTAAATTAGCTCAAGATACTCAAGCGGCCCTTGAGAACGATTATTGTTTTAAAAAATGCACCAAGGGCAGGAATGCGAGGGAAGCTTATGAGAAACGAAGTGCTGTTGTTGACGCATATATAAAACAGATAGATATTGTGAGTACTAATAGGAAATTAGGGTTGAGATGATGTCGCCCTGAGGTACAAAGGGTCCTCAAAAGTCTTTGCTCAAGAATAAGTTTTGCAACCTTCCTTTCTTGATTTTGTAGTTTTCCCTTATGTCCGCAATAAGCAAGCCCTCCTTTCTTTTTCTTCGCCAAAAATACTCAACGCTTTAATTTCGTCAACAAAATTCCGTAAATAATTCGTCTCCGCTTTTGTGGTCTGCCTCAAAAGGGCCTTGCCCCTTCGGGGAGTCCTCAATTTTTTCCGCAATCCAAGAAGGCTCGTTCTCTCCCTTGTCGTTCGCTCTCCTTCGGTCAGTCCTTGTTTTATTGACAAAACCGGCGGTTTGTGGTTTGCCTCAAACGCCTTGAAAGGCATTGAGTTATCTTTTTTGGCGTAAAAGAAAGGAGGACCACATGCGTCCAAAAACAAAAAAACAGGAACAAAATCAAGAAAGGAAGGAGGTGAGCAAAATGTTCGAAGTCTCAAGAATCCATCGTATCGAAGGAAACGATACTCTCAAGGCCTTTGTCGATATCAAAGTCGCTGATAGCGTTTTGATCAAAGGTTTGAGAGTCATGGCCGGCAAGAATGATACCTTGTTCGTCGCCATGCCGTCTCAGAAGGCGGAGGATGGCAAATACTATCCTACCGTCAAGCCTCTTTCCAAAGAGGCTAACCAAGAGCTGCAAAACGCAGTTCTTTCTGCCTATAACGAATAGGCAGTGAAAAAAGCTGCGCTATCGGCTATACGGGCAAACTAAAAGCATCGAAACCCCGCGTTAAAACCTACAATCCTGCCTGCCGTGCCTTCTTTCATCCCTCAACACCTTTTTTTCCTGCCGAATTTTATCGCTTTCTTTTTTAGTTTTTCGAGCATCGTCTTGGACTCCTTTCTGTTTGTTTTCGCTTTTGTAACCTTAAGCCCTGATTTTCGTCAATAAAATCACGAAAATAATTCGTCTCCGCTTTTGTGGTTTGCCTCAAAAGCGGCTATGGCCCCTTCGGGGAGTCCTCAATTTTTTTCGTGACCCAGGAAGGCTCTTTCGCTCCGTCCGTCTCTCTTTCGCCTTCGGGCATACCTGTTTTTTTGACCAAAACCGCCTCTTGTGGTGTGCCTCAAGAGGCTTCGGGCGCTTAGGTTAAGAACTCCCAAGCGAAAACAGAAAGGAGACTAAGCCATGAAAAACACGAACAAAAAAGAAAACGAACAAAAATTTGACGAAGGAGTATTGAGGGCCGACGGCTGCATGATGAGACATGAACAGTCGCGTCAGGCTGAGTTTAGGACTTACGAAGAAGATGGTCCTGAGTATTCCTTCGGCAAGTCCGCGTATTGGGAAGAACGAAGACTGCTCAACCGCGTCCATACGCTCAAAGCCATGGGTTTTAAGATCAGGCCTGAAGAGACCCTGGAAGAATTCGTCCAGGCGCATGAGGACGCGTTTACAGAGGACGCCCTATGAAGGTGTCGGAGTTTCCCGACAGCCTTAGGAAGATCATCTTGTCCAACGTGGATGAGATGAATTTGGAACAGGAAGTGACAATGGCCGAGATCAGTATTTCCTTCCGTGTGGGTCAGGAGATCCACATCGAGAATTGGGAATATAGGGCAAAAAGCGCCGCAAAAAAGGAGGAGTGAAATGTTACAGGCGAGCGAATTATGGCAATTTACAGGCACAACGCAATGGTTCAGGCATTTGAGCGGCTATCTTTATACGGACGGCGTGCAATATGTGGCTGAACAAGGTGGCGCCTACTGGCTTGTGGACAAGATCCTGTTTATAACCCGGGCAAAGGTGAAGCTACAGGAGTTCGGGGTCTGGAAACTGGCTGTGCGCGAGGATCGTTCAGCCACACTTGTTTGTGAAGACGGTAATTATCACAAGCTTTTTGAAGAGAAGATCGACTGGACGGATTTTCCGCTCGAAAAGGTTGAGCTGTGGTTTGAAAACGGCGTCTTGATACTGCCGAGTGAACATTAAAGAGAGGAGGTGAATACTATGCAATTAAACGATCTGAACGGGAAAACCACCGTTAAAGTCGCAGGAGAAGAGATAAGCGTCAATGCTTCTGATTCCGTCAAGGATACCTTAAAAAGGCTTCTTGAGGAGAAGGGTATTGATTCCTTCACGATCCTGGTTGACGGCGCTGAGGTGGCGTCAACGGCTGATCTGCCAGAGACGTTTGCGGATCACGAAATCGAGGTGCAAAGATACGTCAAGGCAGGCTAAGAAAGGAGACAAAGATACGGGAAAGAGGGGAGCGTTTCCCCTCTTTCCCTATTTTTCAAGGCGCAAAAATGATTGATGAAAAATTGATACATAACGCAAAACCGGCATCTAAAGTCATCGAAAGCATTGACGACTCCTGGCGCCAGTTTGTGGAGAATTTGAAAGAGCAGACGTTCAAAGTCCCTTTCAAAGGAGACTACAGGTGTTGTGTTAAAAACGACTTTTTCCACGTTGAAGCCTACGTGGGCCCTCTTGTGATCGACAAACTCTACGATGGCCACAACACCTATCTGCTCAAAACCCCCGTCAAGCATGGGTCTTTCACGCTCTACGGCGAGTATGACCAGGCCGGGGATTTTTGCGACTTTGTTTCAGAACCTGAAATCGGCTGCCATTATCTGGCCATGAATAATATGGACGTTGGCCGAAAGATCTGCACAGGAGACCTCCAGATTAACAACGCGAGCCTCAATTCGCTTGAAGCGCTCAAGGCAATGGCACTGGAGGTCATCAGGTCCTTCAGGCTCATTAACCTGACGTCTCTGGGCACCGTGATATTACCTGAAGGATATTCTGTCCTTAAAGATATCTTGTCTGATAAGTCCAAAAGCCCTGAGATTAAAGCAAGGAGCCTGCTGGACGCTAGATTAATCGAACCATTATTAAAATAGGAGAAGAAACAATGCCTCAAGGAGCTATTTACAGCCGTCAGGAGTTAATCGACCAACTAGACATACCGGAAATTGCTACAGTCATAGGGTGCGGCGGCACAGGGTTCTGGACCGCGGTGTTTCTGGCGATGAGCGGGGTTGAAGAATTAGTCCTGATCGACCGCGATATCATCGAGATATCCAATCTGAACAGGCTGCTTTTGGAAGAGCGGCATGTGGGAAAGAAAAAGATTGAGGTTTTAAAAGAGATCCTTTCGGGCATCAGGAAATCCACGCGGATCGAAATCCACGATATGCGTATCGAAAAACATTCGGACTGTCAGGTCCTGCGCGGGAAAGTATTCTGCTGTACGGATAATCTGAAAAGCCAGCAGCTTATCTGCGCTTACTGTAAGAAGAACGACTTAATCTATCAGAGGATAGGTTATGACGGCACAATTTTGAACGTCTCCAGGGCCTTTCCGCTGTCCTTTAAGGAAGTTGAAGGACAGCAAGGCTATACGTTCACCCCTTCTTGGGTTGTGCCGGCGGCAATAGCATCCGCAGCCGGCGTCGCTTCGGTGATGTATAAGCGGCTGTCTTTGATGGAAGATTTGGGCAAGCTGCACATACAGCATTCTTCCTTTGTCCCTGAGAAGATCCTGGATGAGGCTAAGCAGGAACGTGAAGATTACATCACAGACCATATTGATGACTATCTTCCAAGCGGTTATGGGTATTGTGACGATTGTAATCATTGCGACGACTGTAACAGGGTGGATCCGGAAGATCACTGCTCAGACTGTGACAAGGAATATACGCAAGGCGATCTTGACGAAAAAATCGCGGAAGAAAAAGAAGACTGGCTGAAAGAAACGATAGAAGAGATCAAGTCAGGAGAGATTGTCAGCGAAGAATTGAAAGAAGCTCTTAAGCAATGGACAAAAGTCAATCACAGGAGGCCATAAGATGAATAATAGCCAAAACAATGCAAGTAATATCTTAAACGTCAATATCAAAAATTATACTGACTGCGGATGGTGTTCGGATAAGACGAACGAAGAGATCTTGAATATTCCCTGGTCTATTTGGAGCCAGTGGCTGTTTATTTCGCAACGCATGGGGAAGAGGGAGTGGGGAGCGATATTTTGGGTCAAGGATAATACCATAACAAGTTTTAAGATTCCAAAACAGGAAGTCACTTCTGTTGAGTGCGGATTTAAAGAGGAGTTAGGCGGCGACGGGATCATCCATTCCCATCACGATATGGGCGCATTTCATTCAAGCCAGGATGATGCCCACGCGCGGAATTTATATCAGTATTCCATAGTTCTTTCGAATTCCGAAGGAAGCATCTGCACCAAAAGGGTAAAACTGCCATGCGGTGCGTTTGGCTATATGCAGGTGCGGCTTAGGATCATCGATCTGCCGGAAGTCGATTTTGCAAAAATCGGTGAAAAAAAGAGAGAATTCCTTGCGGAGCAACCTGAAAAAGAAATGATCCAGCAGGCGCAATTCGACGAGTTGCAAATGCAATGCGAAGAATGCGTAAAATCTGATTGTCATGGCTGCGAAATCTTTCTTGCCATGCAGGAGATAGAAGCCGGAATGTTCGGAGCCGGAATTTAGGAGGCCCGAGAGAAAGGCAAGAGAAGAGCTGCGGGATGATATTGGTATGGTTGGTTTCTGTTCTGCGGTCCCGCATGATCAAAGTCATGCGTCAAAAGATGCCGTATGGTGACGTTGTTCACTATTTATGCCGATTGTGGAGGATTAAATTTATACCGTTTTTTCCGTCGATAGAAAAGAGTATTTGAAAAGTCGGGCAAAAATAAATCCTTGATTTCTTTGGAGAAATATGTTAAGCCATACTCACTATGGAGAGAGTTTTCATTTTTGATGAAGATATCAAGGCGAGATCTTTTCTTTATGAGTTGATTTCAGAGCTTGGGTGGGGCGTGCACACGGTCGCCTCCGGCTCCGTGATCCTTGATTTATTGAAGAATGAACGCCCCGGCCTGATCATTCTTGCTGAGCAGGAAGGGGAATTTTGCGGTTTTTCCCTCGTTAAAAAAATTCGAATATTCGATAAAGACGTAAAAATCATCGTATTTTTCAATCCATCCTCCGGCCCTTGCCGGGATCCCGAACAAGTCTCAAGAGAATCAGATATCAGCGCCTATCTTCCCAAGGATTTCCAGGACCCCTGCATCATTAAAAAAATTATTTCTGTATTGAATCAACAAAGCTATATTAAACCCGAAGGCATAGCGATACGTGGAAAAATCCTCGTTGTCGATGATGAACTAGAAGGCAGGGAAACGGTGGCTAATTTCTTGCGCAGGAGGGGGTTTGCCGCTGATGTCGCCTTGAGCGGAGAAGAGTGTCTGGAAAAAATCAAACAGAAGACTTTTGACCTTGTCCTCCTGGATATTTCCTTGGCGGGCATGGATGGCCTTTTGACGCTCAAGCGGATCAAGGAAATCAACCCGAATATCAAGGTGATCATGAGCACAGGGCTTGTCAGTTCCGAGGTCATGGAACAGGCAAGATCTCTTGGTGCGGCTGACTATCTGATGAAGCCATTTAATTTCGGAAGCCTGGAAGCCTCTTTAGTTAGTTTGCTGATCACTGAAAAAAGGGCAGAGCGATGATGACGTCCTATTTAACCTTTTAAAGCCGAGGCGAGGTAAACTCAGTCAGCAAGGGATAGGTTTCTGTATAAATATGGCCTCTGCCGCAGTTATCGGCAGAGGTTTTATTTTTAATCCCCTTGTCGGAATGCCACGGGCTTTTGCCCGAAGATGAACAAGGGACGTCACCCCACGGGGGGCTGCCCGAAGGGCAAGACCGTGGGGTTTCAGGTTTGCAGATTTATTGTTGGCTGCAAACGCGGTTCTTGATTTTTTGGTAGAGTAGAATGTGCAACGCAAAAGAGTACTAATACCCATTGCTACCTGCTTTGGTTTTGTTGTATATTTATGCTGGATGCAGGCAGCTTGTTTTGATCGTAGGATATTGAAATGACTGGAAGTCGTTGGAAGATATAAGGTTAAATCTCAAAAATAATAAATATCGACGGTTTGATTGAGCGTTTGGTCTGTCGAGGGGATCATCAGGAGTTGTCAAGAGGCAGGGCATAAAAATAATGGGTAGGGAAAGATGCTGATTTTTTTTGACAAAACAGGCGATAAGAATTTCAAAAATCTGGTGGAAGATCGAGTTAATTAACTAATAATTCTTGATTTTTTTGTTTAACTTGTTATATTGGAAGCAAAGCAACGTTGAATAAACGTTGTAAAGTTGTGAAAGGGAGGGATGTGTGATGAAGATACGGCGAAGGCTCAACGTATTTAATCAGCTGCAGGCTCTCTCTCTCTCTCTCTCTCTCTCTCTAAGTGAAATCAAAAGCCGAATAGGCTTTTGGTTATTTTTTGTTTTACCCGCCCTTGTTTTCTCGAGTCTTCTTCCTTTAAACGCAAACGCCGCAAATAACGATAACTTCGCCCTCAGCTCTCCTTATACCTGGTGCAGTGATGGCACAGGTGATTTCTTTCTTCCGGATATTGCTGAAAATACGGCATACATCAGTCCGTCCGTTTCCGTCAAAGGCACGATTGCGTCTGTGACAGCTACGTGGGACGCAACAGGTCCTGCGGCCGTTTGGGTGAGCGCCGATGGGGGTCTGCACTATTCGCTTGTCGTCAACGGCGTTCCTCTCGTCTCGGGGTTTGCCAGGGGGGAGACGCTCAAATGGAAAGCGGTCCTGGGCGCCAAGACGGTCCTTTCAAAATTTGTTCTGGCCTTCACGACCACCAACGGCATCGCCGGGACTTTCGGCGAGCCTGCGCTTTCCGGGTTCCTTTACAGGAAACAGTTCAGGATATCGGGGTCCTCGGCCGGCGCGCTTTACAATTATCAAGTCCTCGTGCGCGTGGGCGAATCCGTCGTTTCGAACGGCGCGGATGTGGCCTGCAACGGCCACATTTTAGCGGATTTCAACGATGTCCGTTTTACGCTGGCCGACGGCGAGACGCTCCTGCCTTATGCGTTGGTCGGCGTGGAAGGAAAGAAACCGTACCGGACCGCGTTCTTTTTCATCCGTGTGCCGCAGATCCCGCAACAAGGGATTCCGGTTTATTTGTATTACGGCAATCCTATCGCCAAGTCGCTTTCTTCCTCAGAGAATACGTTTGATTTTTACGAGGATTTCACGGCGCTCAACGGGACGCTCGATCCTAAGAAGTGGTCCGTCACCCTCGGCACGGGCGGCAGTGCCCGCGTGACCCGGGAAGGGCTTATGCTCGATGCCGCGACCGTGACGGCGCGGGCTTTTGAATTCAGGGACGGGATCATTGAATATGTGGCTAGCGCCCAGACGGGTTATGAGACGCGGCTGGTCGCACGCGACCCCGAACCGGCGTCGGCGACCGACGCGACCCTCGTCGCTTACGCTTCCGGTTTTGACGGCGCCCAGCACTGCCTTGTCGTTGATAACATCGTCAAGGCCAATGATCCCCAGCCCATCGCTGCCGGGACGTATTACGGCTTCCGTCTGATTGCGGACAGAGATAATCATCTGACTTTTGAACGGCATGACGAGGCCTTTTTGAAAAAAGAGGCCGCTGTTTCTTATGAAGATAAAGAAGGGCCGCAGAAAGGGTTTTTGGCCCTGAACACGACGGGTCTCGGTTTAGGCAGAAGCCTGACCATATTCCGCTGGATCCGTTGCCGCAAGTATGCGACACCCGAACCTGTTGTGGATCCGGCAAGCCTGGGGTTTGCCGAAGAAGCCACAAACTTACCCGTATTTTTCAATACCACCCTTGACAGCAAGAAAGACCTTGTCCTCGAGACCGCTGTCACCTCCGGTTATTACATTTTCCCGGAATCCAAGGCGGATTATGCGATCCGTATCATCGTGCCCACCTGGGAAGGAAGAGGAGCCGGCGTCGACGTCTCAGCCGACGGCGGCAAGAGCTACCAAAAGAACTGCGTTAATGATTCGCATTATTACGCCTCCAAGGGGGATTTTTCCGCCGGAGAGGTTTTGCGCAGCCGCATCAATCTCAGGAAGGAAGGCGACGTAGCGCCTTATGTAGCCTACGTTTCGTTTTCCTGCAGGCCGGGCAATATCGTCCTCTTGACTCCCAATGGCGGCGATGCCGTCACGGCTGGCCTATCGCAGGCGATCACATGGACCGCATGGGACTACGAGCCGTCTTATCCCATGAAGCTGGAGTATTCGCGCGATGCGGGCAGGACTTATCAACCGATATCCGAGAAAGCCGCCAATACAGGGTCCTATTTCTGGACCGTCCCTTCAGTGACGACCGATAGGGCCCTGGTTAAAATTTCGGATGCTTTTGACGGTGCGGTCTCCGATGCGTCCGACAGAGTGTTTTCTATAGGACAGAGAATAGGGGCCTTAGGGCAGGCAACAGAAAACACAGGCCAGACATCGGAGATCCAAGCGACGGCCGCCGGGACCCAGCTTTCTTCAAAAGGGGCCGGGATATCTACGTCCGGCCGAAATACGACAACGAGCGGAGAACAAGCGGCTTCCTCAAGAAAAAAGGCCGGCACAAGTTTATATGAGATAGCCCTTAAGATCGGGGTTGATCCGACAGCCGACAATAATTCCTATCGCGACGGCGACATCGTGATGGTAAAACCGGTCGGTTACGCCTGGGGGGCCAGGGAAAGGGAAGAATTCCAGATCGTCAAGGTTTACCTGACAGCACAGGAGGCGCAAAACCTGATGTCTTCTAAGAGAGGCGCCGGCGGCAGGATTATCCAGCGCAGGCAATATAAAATCGATGTGGCAAAGGCGCTCTCCGGAATGGTGAATGAAGAATTCGGAAACATGCCCACTGTGAATGCGACGGCGATCGAGCAGAAGTGAAGCGGAAAATAAGGGGTCAGAAGAGAGGGACAAGAAATGATAAAGAACAAAAAGGACTCCAGGGTTTATGAACTGGCATTCGATTCAGCGATGAAACTATTTTGGCTGACTAAAAAGTATCCAAAAGAAGAAGAATATTCATTGGTGGATCAGATCATGAAAGCCTCCAGATCTGTCGCAGCCAGCATAAGAGAAGGTTTCGCAAAAAAGCAATATAAGGATATTTTTGTAAGGCACGTGGTTGATGCTTTGGGTTTTTGTGAAGAGACAAGGACATGGCTTGATTTTTCTTTCGAGTGCAGGTATTTGGAGCGAGGCAAACACGGCGAGTTGTCCAGAAAATACGACGAGATAAGGCTGATGTTGTATAAATTGATCGAGAATTGCAGGAAATTTTGAAGGTATGATCCTGCAGGAAAAACCGGGAGACACGAAGAACGAGGAACGGATAACGAGTTAAGGAACAGTGACATGTGTAAAACCTACATGACAACCTTAATGTTCTCGGCAGCAAGACATTTTAAGCCCGGCTTAAAATGTCTTATCTGTCTGTTTCTGTCCTTTGGATTCTGTTGCCTGTTTTCTCTGCCGGCATACGCCAACAACATCAAGGTCTCCGACGTCAGCCTGCAGAACCTGGATTCTACCGCAGGCACGGTGGACATCAAATTCGACGTCAGCTGGGACAACAGCTTCACCCGCACGGACGCAAACGGCAACGCCTACTTCGACCGGGCCTGGGTCTTCGTCAAATACCAGATCGGCGGCACAGGGGCCTGGTATCACGCCACGCTTGTTTCCGGCGCCTCGCTGGGCAGCTATTC
>DISM01000005.1:118630-247940 GCA_002421805.1 Candidatus Omnitrophica bacterium UBA6210 | reverse complement strand
AATAACTTTTGTAACAGAGTACTAGTATGAATTGTGGCTTGAATGTGAATAATGGCTGACGTGGTCTATTTTGACGCACCGCGTCGAATACGGCACGATGCCGAGATTGTTGGCATGCGAGCTGTGGTTGGTGTGTCCGGCAATCAGGTTGGCAGAGAAAGCGCTCAGAATGCCAAGGGCAGAAATCGTTCCCAATCCGATCTTGAGGATTTTTTCCTTCGACACAAAGCCAGATTCGTCTTTGATAAATTCATGCAGGGTCTTTTCGATCTTTCTCTTTTTTTTGGGCCCCATGTGCTCTCCTTGATTGATGCCGTCAAAAGACCTTTTTGCCGGGAGTCAACCTATATTCCCCGGCCTAAAGGCCGGGGCTTGTTTCGGGTTACTCTAAGCGGCCACAACACTCTCCGCCCTAAAGGGCGGAGCTTTAGACCGCGCAGAGTAAATATTATTTCAATTTTATTATGTCAGCCAGGAAAGGAAGACTTCTTTGTTCCTGGTATCTTCCAGTATTCTATCAAAAATATATCTGATTTGGAAAGTAAAAATTTTATGGAGTCCCGATGCCTTGATTTTCGGCACGAGACTGTTGTTTTGCGCGTAATTAAGGACTGGGCAAGTTCCCAGCCACGGCAGGAATGCCGTATTGTAGTCCCACAGGTCCATGAGGGAGGCTTCGCAGAGGCAGAAGACATTATTGCTTTTCATTATTGTCTGGTAATCATCCTTGAGGATGTTGCCGAGCCGGAACATGTTTTCGCCGACCATGCGCGCTTCATCGCAGGGATAGATGTCCCCATTCGGCATATAGGCCAGGACGGCCCTGCCCGCCCCGCAGGGGCTCATCATGTCGACATAACCAGGATTTACTTTTTTGAAGATTTTTGAAAGGATGACGACGCTGAGGCGTTCCTGGATTTTTTTGCCCTGTTTGTTCAATTCCAGGATGTGATCCATCGCCCGCGTCCAGAAGGCGATAAATTCCTCGGCCGTATACCCGATGGCATCCCATTGGTCTCGGGCCAGGCCGAGCTTGGACAAGGGCCGCAACGGGATCTTGTCGGCACCCAGGGCTATGTATTCATCGACGATTTTCTCCGGCTCCTGAAGGCTTTTGCGTGTAATTGTGCACAACAGATTGACGCTGTGAGGCAGGCCTTGTTGTTTGTAAATCTGTTTGGTCCTGGTGATGGCGTCTTTGACGGTATTATAGGCATCATTGCCAGAAGCCATCACCCGGTTGGCATTATGTACTGCGGAAGGGCCGTCAAAAGAAAAACAAATCCCGACGTTATGCTTGGCGAGATATGCGATTTTTTTGTCGTCCAAGAGGGTGCCGTTGGTCACGAGGCTGATCGAGAGGTGTTTGTTGCCCGTATTGATGCGCTGGGCGTTTTCGGTGATGAATTTGATGATGTTCCAGTTGAGGAGCGGCTCGCCCCCCTGGAATTCGATGTTGGCATAAGGGTTCTGTGTATCAAAGACATATTTCAGGACTCTTGATGCGACCTCGATCGTCATGTCCTGCGGCACATTATTTTTTGTCTGGCAGTAGAGGCAATTCATGTTGCAACGGGTCGTGACAACCGCAATATGCAGGGAGGTGTCGTTAAATAGATGGCTGTGGAGGCGTCTGTATGTTTCTATCAGGCTTTTTATGGAACTTTCGTCTGCGATGATGCCTGTTTTGAGCAGTCGTCTGAAGAGGCTTGATTGCTCCCTCAGATCATTGCTTTCGAGCTGAACAAATTCCTTGCGATCCAGCATGTCCCAGGAACCGAAAAGATTGCTGATCAGATAGCGGTCTTTGAAGCGTTCCATATTGTATGGCAGGACGGCCCAGGTATTTTTTTCCGTTTTTTTCATCGTTGTCATCCTTTTAGTTAAACAGGTTTAAACTCTTCGGAACCGAAGAGCTGGGGATATTCGATCCACGGGCCCTCGCATTGCGCAAACCAGCGGCAGGGTTTACATGCCGGAAATTTTGTCTTGGCCTGGAATTTCCTGACGATATCGAAATTGGCGACGGTTTGATGGATCTCTTTGCATTGCGTGGGAGGAATATAAAATTCTGAGGCGAAGCGTTCATAGGGCGCCAAGAGGCAAAACGGCACCGCCTCCACCATGACATTCTTGCCTGCCCGAAGGCCTATCTTTAGACCCTGTTTGATGAAAGGAGCTGCTGCACTGATCTTCGGGACGATCTTTTTGTGATACGCCATAGCATTGCCCTGGATATGGACAAAAGCGAACTGGAACTGGACCACGTCCAGCTTGACGAGAAGCTTGGCCAATGCAGGCAGGTGGCGGTAATTCTGTTTCGTGACGACTGTGTTGGTGAACGTTTTGACGCCCAGACGGCACATGTTGTGGATCCCCAGGACGGTCTGGCGCCAGCTCCCCGGGGCGCGCGTAAGCCCGTCATGCACAGCGGCTGTTGGTCCATGCAGCGCAGGCGCGAACATCGTTATCCCTGCGCGGATCACGTCTTTGCAAAATGCCTCGTCCGCAAATCTCCTGCCGTTAGTCTGGAGCTGGACCTCGCTAAAGCCGGTTTGACGGGCAAAAGCCACCAGCTCAAGAATATCCGGACGTATGCCGACCTCTCCCCCGGTCAGCACCACTTCAGTCTTTCCTTCGCGAAAAGATTCAACAAGCTCCCTTTTAATCTGGTCAGTTGTTTTTTCGCCTAAGGGGCGTTTGTCCGCAACAACGCAAAACAGGCAATTGTTGGAACATTTATAGCCGACCTTCAGATCGACCCGGCGGATGACAGCGGGTGTTTCTACGAAGTCTTGTTGAGATAGAAGAGATAATTTGCCCATTCAAGAACGTCTTTCAGTTGTGCGTTTTTCAATTCGCAATGATAGTAGGTCTTGTCTTTGGCGTTGAGGTTGCGGACCCACCCCTTGTCCTCTTTCAGGAGACTCTCCAGGGGGGCCTGTTTATAGAGGTCTTTATGGAGCTTGAGCGTGTAGCTATTTTTTCCCTTTTTTTGCACCGGAAGCATTTTTTTCTTCCTCCTCAAGTTCTTTGATCAGGTCTTCGATCTCTTTTTCCTCGGCCTCCTGGACCAGGGACGGGGATGTCGAGAACAAGGCCCTTTGCATGAGTGATTTGATGGCATCGGCGTTCGCCTTGACGCGCGTGAAGTAATGCGCGTAATTCAGCAGTTCATTATAAAACTCCATGGCCAGTTTTTTCAGGTCGGCTGTCTCGTCCTGGGGATACAGGTAGACGAAAAACTTGTCCGCGGCCTGGTCGAGCAGGATATAGGCCTTGTCCAGGAAAACATACCCGGCCGCAAAGATCGTCTCTTTGGCATAGACCTTGGCATTCAGAATGATCTCGGCGTGGTCAGACGCGAGTTTGATGTGTTTTTCCGGCATTTTTTCTCCTTTGATGGGTTGGTGTTTTTAGAAATAATAAACGTCGTTTCTCAGCAGTCAATGTTCCTGCGGGTAGTTAGAGAAAATGATTTTTTGACAGGATGCGATGGGTTTTATGTACACAGGTAGACGTCACCGACACCAATATCCGCATAATTACTAGGGGTGTTCGTGTTGCGGACTTCAACGCGGTCACGGACATATATTCCCAAAACGTTATTGTTTACAAGCATGATGCGGGCGTCATAATCGCCGGAGTCATTGTGAAAATCGATATATGGCGTATAACCGGCATTACTACCCCCCAGTTCGATTGATGAGCCCTGGTCTTCAGACAAAGTCCCGTAAGATGTGCTTCCTCCCCATGTGACTGTGCCGGCGTTTCCGAAGGCGCGGGAATTGCCTACGGCCATCCTGTTGGCGCGTAGGTCTGAATACACGCCAAAGGGCGATGGATAATAAGTCGTGATGGTGACCTGGTCCTGGGCCAGCGCTATGTGAGCGAAGGCGGCCAGAAGCATAACCGAACCTAACACTGCCATAATCGTCTTCATGGTTCACCTCTGCCTGAGCAAAACCTACAAGTATTGAAGGTTCGCTTTTTCAATGGTCCCGTTCATCCAGCCCCAGTGGTAATAGATGCGTTGCACGTGGAGATCTTCCCATGTCGTCTGGCCAAAGTCGTATAGCGAAAGATTGTTCCAGACATAAATATAAAGAGTGTTGTCGTTAGCTAACTGTATGATTGAGTTCACAGCGCCTTTTCTTAGGCGGATATAAGGGGTTGCGGCTGAGGTTTTGCCAAGTTCGATCGAAGAGCCCTGGTCTGAACTCAGGCGGCCCATGGTACCGGCGGAGCCCCAGACAAGATTTCCGTCTCCGCCGGTAAAGCTAGCGGAAAGAGAGGCGGCGCCCCGGCTGGTGCGCATATACGAAAAGACGCCGTTTGGAGATGGAAAATAAGTCGTGATGGTGACCTGGTCCTGTTGGGCCTGGACCAGAACATTCCATGCCACCAGAAACACCACGACAATGGTAAAAAACCATTTCCTCTTTGTCATACTAAAATTATATAATCAAACACGGTAAAATTCAAATGTTTATTGATTATAACCCGTTTTTGCAAAAAAGCTTATGAGAAAGAGGAGTGGAATTCCCCGGGGGTTCCCTCCCGCGCATGCCGAGGGATTGACAAAGGACCGGCACTTGAAATGACTGCATTTTATCTACGGCCGCACGATTCATTGATAGATTTAAGCACTGAATTTATGGGAAGCGCCAGGATGTCGTCCAGAGAAAGCTGGAGCACGAGGGTCCAGTTTTTTTCAGAAAGCGTCCCCGGAAAGTTGATGCGGTTCTCCCAGGGGTCGACCTCGTAGAGCTGGTCAAGGTCCAGATAATCCTGGATTAATTGAATGCTGAAAATGCAGGCGCTCTCCTGGATTCTTGTCAGCGCGTTTTTAATGAATGTCGTGGAGCAACCCTCCTGGGTTCCGCTCTCCATGCCCAGGAATTGGAGAAATTGTTGTTTTTCCTTGAATGACCCCCGGTACATATCCAGGAGGGCCCATCCCTCTGAAGATGTGGTTCCCAGGACGGCGAGAAGCTTGTCTTCCGTGTCGATCTCCGGTCTCCAGCGCAGGCGTCCATGGCGCAAGGCATTGACGTCGAAAAGTTTTTCCTTGATACTGTCAAAGGCAATATTCTTTTTTTCGCAGTTCCTGCGGAACAGCGCCTCGTCTACCGTCCCGCATTCAAAATCCCACCAGGCGCAAAGATTGCTCATGTCATGCGTCGCGATTGTTGCCAAAGCGCATTTGCGGTAGTCGTTGGTCAGTTTGAACTCGTAGCTCTTACCCCAATCACGCATCCAGCGCTGCACGTCGATGCCGGGGATGCCCATTTCATTGAGGACCTTGAAACAGCAATTAGGCACAGTCCCCAAATCTTCCGCGCAGGCCAGCATATCGGAATGTTTCACCATTAAGGCCAAAAGATCTTTTCCATGTTTTTCCCACACATTCTCATCGGCTGGATCAAAGGCCCCGTTGAGGCCGCCGTTTTCCGGAGGCTCGGACAAAGGAATGCTCCAGACGCGAAAGATCCCTACCACATGGTCGATCCGGTAAAGGTCGTAAAAATTCTGAGCGTATCTTAGTTTCTCGACGATATAGGCGTAATGCTGTTGGGCGATGCGGTCCCAGTTGAACGGAGGCATGCCCCAGCGCTGCCCCTTGGAATACAGGAGGTCCGGCGGCGCTCCTGAGGAGAGATCCAGCTTGAAACAATCCTGATGCGACCAGACGTCGGCCGAATCCCGCGATACAAGAAAGGGAATATCCCCCATGAGAAGCACGTTATTCTTCTGCGCGTAGCTTTTTGCGTCCCTGAATTGTTCAAAAAGCTGCCATTGCAGCCATTGATGGAACAGGATGTTCGAACGATAGGTTTCACGGAATGCATACAGCGTCGTATCCTTGCGGTGTTTCAGATCATCGGACCATCCCTCCCAACTCATATCTCCGTTCTTTTCTTTGATGACCTTGAAAAGCGCATAATCTTCTATCCAGAAGGCGTTATCCTTGATAAAGGTACTGAATCCGCCTGCCTCCTCAAGAGAAACAGATGAGAAGATTTTCCAAAGCAACTTGATCTTGGCTTGTTTGATCCGGTAGTCGACCCTGGGACCGCCTGTAGGGAATTCATTCTTGATCTTAAGCAGGTGCGGCAGGAAAGGCTTGATATCGGCACCTTTCAGTTTTTCCAGCCGTAGATAGACAGAGTCGAGTGCAAACATGCTTTGGGCGTCATAAGGCCTGAATCCGAAGCCTGTATCATTCATGGGCAATAGTTGAATAATGCTCATGCCGCAGGCTTTGCACCAGTCAACGAGAAGATGAATATCGGGCAGCTCTCCGATCCCCGTGCTGTTGGCGCTGAACACAGAGAATAACGGCGCGACGACACCCGCCCGTCGATGGATGCCGATACGTTTCCATTGGGCGCCTGTCATCGTTGATAACAGATAGTTATAATCTGGGGACTGCATCATAGTTTGAGAGGATTTGTATTGCCTCTGGCGGCGACTCGCCGCAGGCTACCTTCTTTTGCGAAAAACAAAAAAAGAGGAACGCCCGTGGTGTCCACAAGCGTCCCTCTTTTTTTCAATCAGCGCCAACGGACAGTGACCTTTGGGGTTCATAGTCCTTTTTTGATGATGTATGCGCAAAGATCGACAATGCGGCAGGAATACCCCCACTCATTATCGTACCATGAGAGAACCTTGACCATGTTGCCGACGACCTTCGTGCATTCCGCATCGACGATGGAGGAGGTTTTGTCGCCGCGGAAGTCGATGGAAACGAGAGGTTCTTTTGAGACGGCCAGGATGCCTTTCAGCCGCGGCGTCTGCGATGCCTTGTCAAGCGCGTCAATGACCTCTTCTTTTGTCGTTGTTTTTTCAGTTTCGATCGTCAAGTCAACAAGGGAAACGTCAGGCGTGGGCACGCGAACCGCCATCCCGTCCAATTTTCCTTTGAGCTCGGGGATGACCAAGCCGATAGCCTTAGCCGCACCCGTTGACGTCGGTATCATCGAAAGGGCAGCGGCCCTGGCTCGGCGCAGGTCCTTATGCGGGAAATCCAGGATCACCTGGTCGTTTGTATAGGCGTGGATGGTTGTCATGATGCCGTATTTGATCCCAAAATTATCCAAAAGGACCTTGGCTAATGGGGCCAGGCCGTTGGTCGTACACGACGCGTTGGAAACGATATGGTGCTTGGCCGGATCATATTTGTCTTCGTTGACCCCCATGACAAACGTCCCATCTTCATTCTTCGCGGGCGCCGAGATGATGACCTTCTTGGCTCCTGCGGCGATGTGGGCCTTGGCTTTTTCGGCATCGGTGAATCTTCCCGTCGATTCAATGACGAGTTGGACGCCTGCATCTTTCCAGGGGATCATGGCCGGGTCTTTTTGGGAAAAAACCCTGATCTCTTTGCCGTTGACGACCAGCGAGCTTTCCTTGGCCGCAACCGTCCCTTTGAACCGGCCGAATGTCGAATCATATTTGAGCAGATGCGCCAGGGTCTTGGCGTCGGTCAGGTCGTTGACGGCGACGATATCGATATCCTTGGTATTTTCTTCAATCGCTGCCCTGAAGACAAGCCTGCCGATCCTTCCAAAACCGTTGATTCCTACTTTAACTGCCATGATGTTTCCCTCTCTTTCTCTGTGTTATTCGTTCCCGTTAAAGATAGCGGTTAAAACGCCGGGAGCCGTTTTCTGCGCTTTAACCTCTTGGTTATATCTTGGCCTCTTTGAGGTATTTGATAGCGACTTCCGGAGGCGTGGACACCGCATAAAACCCTGTTCCCCATTCGAAGCCTGCGATGCGGCTCAGGCGCGGCATGATCTCCATGTGCCAGTGATACCCCTGTCGCTCTTCTCCGTCAATAGGGGACGTATGAATGATGAAATTATACGGCGGATCGTTGAGGACTGTTTTCATCTTTGCGAGTACTTCTTTCAAGATCCTGGCCATGCTGGCAATGTCGCTGTCGGAGCTGTCATGGAAGAACAGCTGGTGTTCTTTGGGCATCACCCACATCTCAAAAGGAAAACGCGAGGCAAAAGGACAAAAGGCGATAAATTGGTCGTTTTGCGTGACGATGCGTTCTTTTTCATCCAGTTCCTGGCGGATCATGTCGCAAAAAATGCAACGTTCACGGAAGTCGAAATACTCCCCGGATCCATTCAATTCCTCGATCACGTTCTTGGGGATCATGGGCAGGGCGATCAGCTGGCTATGGTTGTGATCAAGGGTCGCCCCGGCACCGCTGCCGTAATTCTTGAAGATCATGATGTATTTGAAGCGCTTGTCCTTCTGCAGGTCTTTGGAACGCAGACAGTACATCCTCAGGACGTTTTCGATCTCGCCAAGCTCCAGGTCAGGCAGGTCTTTTTCGTGATAAGGGGTCTCGAGGATGATCTCGTGCGCGCCGATGCCGTTAGACAGATCAAAGATCCCCAGGCCTCTTTTATCAAGATTGCCTTCGATCTGAAGTGCCGGGAATTTATTGGGTATCACTCTCACCTGCCATCCGGCCGTATTCGGTTCGGTCTTTGGATTGCGAAAGGCCTGGATTTCCGGTGGAGTCATGTACTCGTTCCCGTAGCAAAACGGGCAATTGGCCGTATCTTCGTAGTGATGCGGCGCCATGTGCAGGTCTTTTGGCGTCATGGGTTGGTCCATTTCCATGATGACCCAGCGGCCGACAATGGGGTCTCGTCTGAGCTCCGTCACGCCTCAACCTCCCTCAGGTATTGCGCTGCGTCCTCAGGGGTAATGGGACAGATATAAAAGCCTGTGCCCCATTCAAATCCCGCTGGACTACCAAGCCTGGGGATGATCTCGATGTGCCAGTGATAATCATCCTCAATTGTCTTCCAGTAACCCGCTTTTGCTTTTTTCCTGCGAAAAGGAGCCGTATGCAGAACGATATTGTAGGCAGGGTCTTCCAGGCCCACTTTCAGCTTTGTTAATACTTTTTTTAAGACCTTACCCAGATAGAGGCGTTTTTCGACGCTCATGCGCGAGAAGTCGCAATTATGCTCTTTGGGCAGGATCCAGATCTCAAAAGGAAAACGTGAGGCAAAAGCCGTGACAGCGATAAATCCGTCAAAATCAAGGACGATCCTGTCTTTCGATTCCATCTCTTGATGGATGAGATCGCAAAAAACACAGCGCTCATGATAATCATAGTATTTTTTGGATCCGAAAAGTTCTTCTTTGACGCGCTTGGGTGTCACGGGCGTAGCGATCAGCTGACTCCGGGAATGGTAGACGCGCCCGGCACCGGCGGCTGTCCCATAGTTTTTAAAAACCAGAACGTATTTGAAGCGTTCGTCCCTGCTTAAGTCAACAAAACGGTCAATCCAGCAGGTGACGGTTTTGGCGATCTGTGTTTCATCCAGATCGGCGATGTTCCCGATATGCTTGGGTGTTTCGATGATGACTTCATGGGCCCCTATGCCGCTCATGACATCATAGAGCCCCCTGCCGTGCCTGTTGATGTTCCCTTCGACCCGCAAAAAAGGCCTTTTGCTGGGAACAACGCGTGTGTCCCATCCTGGTTTGTCCGGGGCGCTTCCTTCTTTGCGGATAGCGAAGATCTCGCGGGGCGTTTGGCTTTCCTTGCCCTCGCAAAAAGGGCAATCTTCCTCTGTGGTTTGATGTGAAGGGGCTTTGAACCCCTTGGGCCTGCGGGAACGCTCAACCGCAATAATGACCCATCTGCCGATCACGGGATCTTTTCTGAGTTCAGGCATAAATTGTATTCCTAGGGACGGACGGGGTCGAGATTGTCCGGGTCTCCGCCTTTAATATGACCCTTGAGAACTCCGGGTTTTGTAACGCTCTCAAATTTTAACACAACACCATATTCTTGCAAGTAATTTTAAGCCCCTGGTTCTTTAGACCCCAAGGATATTCCCAACCTTGACATCATGCCCGGCCAAAAAACTGGATACCGGCATCTTCTTGTGCGATTCAGGCAGGACCTCGGTGATGATAACTGTGCCCTGTCTGCAGGCAACGACCAGAGCATTGTCTTCAACTTTGACGATTGTCCCCGGCTTTGCCTGCGCCAAACGGCGTCCGGGCTTCAGCTCAAGGATTTTCAGGATCTTTCCTCGAAAGAACGTAAAAGTGCCGGGCCAACCGTAGCAACCCCGAAAGCGGTTATATATTTCTGTGGAAGTCTCTTGCCAGCGGATCAAGCCATCCTGTTTGTGCATGAGGGCAGCGTAACTGGCCGTGTTTTCGCGTTGTTTCTTAAGACGATAACGACCCAGTTCGGTCACGGCAAGAAGCTTGTTGATGTATTTCGACGCCAAAAGAGATAATCTCTGGTCCAATACGGGCGCTGTGTCATGGCGGCCGATTTTTAAAACCTTCTGTAGAAGAATATCCCCGCGGTCCATACCCGTGTTCATCTTGATGAAAGTGATCCCCGTTGTTTTCTCGCCCTGGATGAGTGCCCGGTTAACCGGCGCAGCCCCTCTGTATTTGGGCAGAAGCGACGAATGGATGTTGATGGCCATAATGCTCGGGACATCTAAAAGCCGGCCTGAAAGGATCCTGCCGTAAGAGACGACAAGAAAGATATCAGCGTGTTTGTCCTTAAGCGTCTCCAGAGATTCAACACCGTTGACATCTTCCGGCTGGAAGATGTTTAAGCCATGATCGAGGGCAAATGTCTTGACCGGCGTTGCCCCCAGATGCAGATGACGTCCTTTTTTTCTGTCGGGTTGCGTCACAACAAGACTTATGGGAAAGGCGCGCCTGTCGATACTTTCCAGGACCTTAACGGCAAAATTTCCACTGCCAAAAAAGACGATGTTCATCATATGTTATTCACGGGCCGGGTCAAACGTCGTGATGACGCCGCTGGGACGGTCGCAGACAAGACGACGCAGCGCCTTCTCCATCTTTCCGAGTTCCTTGTATTTGATCAGCATTTGATAACGAAAATACCCGCGTAATTTAAACGGCCTGGCGGGTTGGGGATCAAAAACTTCTGCGACCGCGTTATGACGCTTCCGGGATGTCTTCACCGCCCGTAAAGCCTTTTTCGCCGCAGCCAGGATTGCAAGCTCCGTCCTGGCCCTGATTGTCAGGGTTCCTAACCGGACAACAGGCGGCAGTCTAAGTTCACGCCGTTCTTCAAACTCTTTTTTGAGAAAACCAGCGCTGTCCTGTGTTTTAAGAAATCCCCAGACGTAATGCTCGGGCATTTTTGTCTGGATAATAAGCTCAACTTTGGCGATGCGCGACAATATCAAGAAACGGCTAAAAGCGTGTTCTGTTGCGCGAAAATCGGGCCGCCCTAGCATGAGGTCTGCCGCAATAAGGACGACACGGTCAAAACAATGTCTGAAAATGTTCGGGTCTTCCAAAATTTCCTGGGTCGCTAGCATTATATCATAAGATTCCACCGGGTCGGCAGTCTTCGAGAACTGCGCGATCCTGACAGACGGAAACAGTCTTCGCAGCTCGCTTTCGACTTTTTCGGTCCCAAAACCCGAATAGCGTACGTAGGCCCCTGAGCATCTGGGACAGATATCTCTGGCCTCCTGCTCCAGATGGCATGCCGGACAAACAAAGCGCTTGATCGTGCGGTAATATGACACCGGAGAGCTGCAACGCTCGCATTCGACGGCTTTCTTGCACCTTGGACAATAGAGGAAAGTCGAGAACCCCTTCTGCGGCACGAACAAAAGCATCCTTTCCTTCTTTTCGAGCAATTCCGCGAGACGAAATTCCAATACCTTAGAGATCATCTTTGTATGGCCCTTAGGAACATATTCCTGCTGCATGTCTACCATCGTGATCCGCGGCGTAGCTTGCGGAGAGCCGCAACGCAATAAAGAAGCTTCATGGCGCTCTACCAGCGCAAAAGCCTCTAAAGAAGGAACGAATGCCCCGAAGACAAGCTTTGAGGCGCAATCGCGGGCGATCTTAAGCGCGATGTCCCGGATGTGATAATTTGGGACTTGCTGTTGGTGATAAGCGAAGTGTCCCTCGTGGTCAATGATGATGAGGCCGGGATTGTGGACCGGCGAAAAAACAGCGCTCCGTGTCCCTATGACCAGGACCCCTGCATTCTTCTGGGCTTTCAACCAGGAATTTCGAACAACGGCCGGTCTTTCATGGGAAGAGACGACACACTCCGGGACGCCTGTTTTTAGCTGTTCCCGGGCATAGGCGATCATGGCATAATCAGGGACAAGAACAAGGACATCCCTGCCTTGAGCAAGCGTAGATTTTATCAAGGCTCGATATATCTTCCAGCGCTCGCCGCCGGACATGTCTTCGATCACATACGTGGCCTGGCCCGGCTCAAGGCGATCCAAAGATGCTTTTTCTTCCTCTGTGAGAGGGTCGAGCGAAGAAGCCGTTTCATCCGGTTCGGCTGCTGCGATATGGCGCGTCGCTATTCTCAGGGGGCGCGGCAGGACGGTTTCAAACCCCTGGGCCAGGGAGCAGAAATATTCACGGCTCAGAAAACGTGCTAATGACATAAGGCGTTCATTCAATAAGGGCCCCTGAGGATCCAGGCAATCCGACAGAGCTTTAAGTTTCCTTTCATAGCGGGACGCGCTTTTGAAAGCGGTCACATAACCTATGAGCTGTCTGTGGCCAAAGGGGACCTGGACGCGGCATCCGACCGCCAAATGAGCGCGGCAATGGCGAGGGACGCGGTAATCAAATGTTTCGTTCAGGGCCAAAGAGACAGGGATTGCGACTTCGGCGATCTGTTTCATGAGAAATCCGATCAGTGGATTAAGTTCACAATGTCTGCGCTGGAGCGCGGACGGGCCAAGGCGCGGCAATTGGCGCGGAAGGCGTTAAGCTTCTGGGCGTTCCCTTTGAAATCCAGCACTTCTCTTTCTATGGCCCCCAGGCCGGGAACGATCCTTCCGGCGCCGAGCGCCTGCATCATGTTGGCATTGATGGTTTCCTGGCCGGGCAAAAGACAGAACAGGATCATGGGCAGTTCCATGTTCAGGGCCTCTGTAACGCTCAACCCCCCTGCTTTTGTGACCATGATATCGGAAATGCGCATGAGCTCCTGCATGTTGTCCACAAAACCGAAGGCCTTGATATGGGGGTGTTTCATGTCGACCAGCGTCCGATACAGCTTTTTGTTGTGCCCGCAAACCACCAGGAGTTGCGCGTCGTTTTTCAGTCTGTCTGCGATATCTGCGATAGGGCCTATGCCGATGCCGCCCGTGGCGATGAGAACAGTGAATACGCCTTCTTTGGCATCGAGTTTATGGCGGATGACCGCGGCATCGTCTACGTGCAGGAATTTTTCATCAAGAGGAATGCCTGTCACGACGATCTGCGATTCACTGATGCCTTTTTTCATCAGGATGTCTTTGGTTGAAGGAGCGGCTGCGCAGTAAAGGTCGGTTCCCGGATTGACCCAAAAATTGTGGACGCCGTAATCCGTGACAACCGTAATCAGACTGGCCTTGAGGCCTTTTTTTATTTTAGCGTAGGCTGCGATCTCAGAAGCCAGAAATTGCGTAGAGATGATGATATCCGGGTCTTCCTCCAGGAGGAAACGCACAAAAGATTGGCAAGCCGCCACATCCATGAAGCGCCGCAGGCGTACATTGATCAGAGAAAGCCAGGGACTGTCGCTCAAACGATACATGACCGCCCAAAGCCATGGCAGATGACTGATGACGAATGTGTAGCCATCCGAATAAAGTTTTCGGACAAGAAACGGCATGTATTTGACGACATCAGCCGTGTGGACATCCTGATATCTGCATTTGGCTTTATGGAAGATGGCCTCGGCCGCCTTCTTATGGCCTGAGCCCGCCGTAGCATAAAGAATGAGGACTTTCTTGGAAGCGTTAGCCATCATGGCGAGAGAAACTCCTGTATTCTTTTGAGTCGTTCTGGCGTCCCCATGTCGTAAAAAGCCCCCGGAGCGACATATGCTGCCAAATCATGATTCCGAATAAGGATATCGTAAATATCGTCTTCCAGAGAACAGGGTCGATTTGAAGGGATCAAGCTTAACAATTCATGCTTAAACACACCGACCCCCCCGGATGCATAATCGGCCCCGGACAGCGGAGGTTTTTTGTGATATTTTTCCACCAGTCCCTCTGTCCCCGCCGTAATATTAAAAGCAGATCGGCAGGACGGATCCTTTGAAACGGCGATCACGCCCATCTTGTTGTGTTTATGAAAAAAACCAATCAGCTCATGCAGATCGAACGGAAAAAGCGTGTCGCCGTTCATCAGGATAAAATCGCCGGATATTTTTTTCTCGGCCAGCTTGAGGGCGCCGCCTGTCCCCAGCGGTGTTTGTTCGTGCGAATAGACGATGTGCAGGCCCAGGGCAGCACCGTCTTTAAAATATTTTTCAATCACCTCTCCCAGATATCCTGTAAGGATCAGGATGTCGCAATACCCCTGTAATTTCAGCAAATGAAGCTCATATTGCAGGAAGGGCCTATCGAGGATGGATACCATCGGCTTAGGGATTTGGTCCGTCATTGGGACAAGGCGCGTCCCCCTCCCTCCCGCCAAAATGACAACCTGCATCTTATTATTACGATCGTTCACATAAACCTCTTCACTGTATTGGTAACGTTTTTGGGTAACGGTAACGATGCCCGTATCGTCTTCGGCAGCGTCGTTCGTCTTTAAAACCGTAACCGAACAACGTAACCCAGACGGGCTTCGTAACCGTTACCGAAATACTGAAAAACGACAAGGAATCAGGCCCTTTCATATTTATTGCCGACGATGTGCCTGGCGGCATCCAACAGGTTTTTTGCAATAAAGTCCGGAAGGACATCCCAGCTACCGGCATTTTCGAGTTTCTCGCGTCCGGAAAGCGCAAGGATCGTCTTGCAACCGAAAAGCTTTCCTGCCTTGACATCCCTGAGGCTGTCACCGATGAAGTAAGAGTTGTTCTTGTCCACTTTCTGGCCTGCAGTCGCCTGCTTCAATAGGCCATCTTTGGGTTTTCTGCAGGAACAGTTCATCGCATCGGTATGAAGACAATACAGGGCTTTTTCGATTCTGCCTCCCTGTCGCCTTGCCTGGGTCAGCATGTGATCCGTCATCTTATCCAGAGTTTCTTTGGAATACAGCCCCTTGGTGACGCCCGCCTGGTTGGATATGACAAAAATATGATACCCTGCCCGGGTCAAAAGCCTGATGGCACGCAGGGACCCTGGCAGAAAACGAAAATCGCGCAAACGGGTCACATATTTCCTGTCGCCCGGATATTTATTGATGACGCCGTCCCTGTCGAGAAATATGAATCTCATACCTTTTGTCTGAGGTCAGCTGCAAAACACTATTTCACATAACTGATTGACATCGAAAGTAATAATGATAAAAATAATAGCATGGAAAATCAAGCGCGTAAAGAACGCATTCTCGTTGTCCAGCCGTACGGGATCGGCGATACGCTTTTCATCTTTCCGCTCCTGAAGGCCTTGAAAGTCCAGCGCAACACAGAACGCCTGGATGTGATCATCGGCCCCAGGACCCGCCAACTGATGCAGCTCTGCCCATATGTCGATGAGATCCATGTCATTGATAAGGACCTTTGGAAACGCATGCCTAAGATCGAGGTCTTGCGTGAGAAATTACGACTCCTCTTTCATTGCGGCCGAAAGCATTATGATATGGCCTTTGATTTTTCCATGCAGCCCGAATATTCTTTTTGGGCCAAATTCTTCCTGCATATTCCCATCATAGCGGGTTTCAATTATAAGAAGAGGAATATCTTCCTTAACAAACCTCTGAACCTTCCTGAACAGGGCTATAGCGGTAAAAGCGTCATTGAATACGTATGCGATTTGGCCGGCTTGATCGGACTGGACATCGCCGACAAAAAGCCGGAGTTAAGGCTTTCTTCGAATGTCGAAGCAGCGGCGGAGAAACTTCTAAAAGATGGCGGCTGGAGCGGTGGGCGCTATATTGTTGTTTCGGCCGGCGGAGGCGCGACGTGGGGCATGGATGCCTATTATAAACAATGGCCGCCGGAATATTTTGTGCAGTTTTTAAAACTGTTGAGGGTCTTTTTCGATCCCGGCGCTATCGTGCTTCTGGGGACAGAGGACGAGCGGCGTTTCGAAAAGCTTTTTTCCGGTTTATCGGCGAACATCATTCCTCTTTTCGGAAAGACGGATATCGCCCAGGCCGCGGCCATCATCAAGCATGCCGCCCTGTTTATCGGAAACGACGGAGGCCTGGCCCATATTGCTTCCTGTCAGGATGTCCCGATGGCCGTTTTTTACGGGCCTGCCGATCCGAAAGTTTACGGGCCCTATCCTTCGAGAGAAAATGCCGTCGTTTTGTCGCGGCGTCTCCCCTGTCAACCCTGCTACCAGTATTTCCGCTATAATAAATCCTGCCAGGATATCGCCTGCCTGAGAGGACTCCTGCCTGAAGACGCTTTGGCGCAGCTTAATGAAAGACGTTTTTTTGAATTTTTTAAGAAATAATCTTGCGGCGGCTAACTCTTTTTGACCAGATAATCCCCTATCGCCAGGTATTCTAAACCTGATTCCCGGAACATGAGGATGGCATCCTGCGGCGAACAGATCATGGGTTCTCCCCGTCTGTTCAGGGACGTATTGATGACGACTGGGACGCCGGCCTTCTTATGGAAGAGACTGATCAAGCGGTGGAATTTGGGGTTGTGGCGTTCATCGACCACCTGCGGCCTGCAGGTGCCGTCCACGTGGACGGCCTCGGGGATCCGTTCTTTCCAGTGGGGCGCCACGTCAAAGGCGAACGTCATGAAGGGCGCCGGATGGTTCGATCCCAGGATGTCAGAGGCGTATTCTTTGAGCATGGACGGACAGAACGGCCGCCAGCTCTCGCGGAACTTGATGATGGCATTGATGCGGTCGTTGGTCCCCCGGATGGTCGGATTCCCCAGGATGGACCTGTTGCCCAAAGCCCTGGGACCCCATTCCATCCTTCCCTGGAACCAGCCGACGATCTTGCCTTCCTTCAGGAGCGATGCTGCCGTCTCGCAGATATCGGCGCACTTCTCAAACTTGAACCCCGAGGCCTTGAGCACAGGCTCTATCTGGGCGTTGGTGAATTCAGGGCCGAGATAGACGTGTTCCATGGGGGCGATCTTGTCTCCCAGTTGGGCGGCGACGTAGGCGGCGGCACCGATAGAGCCGCCCGCATCGTGGGAAGCCGGCTGGACCCATAAATTTTTGACGAGAGGGTGTTTTAATAAAATACGGTTCAGCGAAACGTTAAGAGCGCAACCGCCCGCAAAACACAGATTTCCATGGCCTTTCAACTCCTGGCTTAAGTATGTTTCAAGAAGCCTAATGGTCGTGTCTTCAAGCTTTCTCTGGGTTGCTGCTGCAATGTGGATATAGGGCACATTAAGCTCATCGCCCTCGCGCTCGGGCCCAAATTCCTTGATCATTTTTCTGGAATAGACCTTGTCCGGCCTGGCCCGTTTGCTTCTGGGGACCCAGACATAATCGTCGTTACATTTGTAAGTCTTGCGCCGAGGGTCCCACCAGAGAATGTGATCCAGTTTGACCTTCCAGGCGTCGCCGTAAGGCGCCATGCCCATCACTTTATATTCGCCGTCTTCGCGCTCAAAACCGAGGAATTCGGTCATCGTCGAGTAAAAATTCCTCAGGGAATCGGGCGCTACGATCTCCTTGATCTTGTTGATCACGTTCCCCTGTGCTCGAGCGATCAAGGTCGACGTGATCTCTCCGCCCCCATCGACAGACAACAGAGCGGCTTTCTCAAAACCCGAAAGAAAATAGCTCGATGCCGCGTGGGCGATATGATGTTCGATCCAATGGATTTGAGGCTGATGCTTGTCGAATCCGCTTTCACGCAAGGTCCGGGCAATAAAAGCAGCCTGGCCCCTGTACTCCTTCATGTTGCGGAAGAATTTCTTATAAGCCCGCGACGGATTGGAGGCAAACGTACGTAGAAAATATTCCCAGCGCCTTTGCCGTAATGCCGACAATGCCCATGGAAAAGCCACGGCATCAATGTCCTGCGGCTTCAAGCCCGCTGTTTCTAAACAGAATTTAACGGATTGGCGGGGACATTCGTCTTTGGCGTGTTTCCTGCGCGAAAAGCGTTCTTCCTCAACAGCCGCCACGACTTTGCCGTCTACCAAAAGCGCAGCCGAAGCATCGTGACCGAAAGGTGCGGCTATTCCCAGTATTTTCATCGAATGACCATATTTGTGATTACAGGACTACAACGTATACTCAATGTCGAATTCCTAATGCCGAATGACTAATGAATGTCGAATTTCCCAATAACCAAGAAAAAACCGTCTCTTCTCCGCTGTTTTGTCTCTATCTCTAAGACTGTTTTCGACATTGTTTTTTATTTTTTTGAACATTGATTCGTCATTGGAACTTAGACATTCGTCATTCTGCCTTCAGTGCTCTGTTCTCTGTTGTCTCTTTTTTCTCATCCAGCATCTGGCGGAATTTCGCATAGCTGATAAGCTGATACATCGTATCGTAAAAGGCCACCATGAAGCCGATGTAGCCGTCTTTCCAGCCTTTTTTTCCGATGTAGCGCCTGAAAAAACGGTCGATCGCCCTCCAAGAAATCCAGACTCTGCCCATTTTTCTATTCGTCCGTATCCATTTCCGTGCTTCCAGTGTTGTCTGCTTGTTAAGCTTATTAAGAAAATCGCCGAAATCCTTGTAGGAGTAATGAATGATATCGTTTTTGAGATGGCCACAGGGGCCATCCACAAAAGCCCGTGGATGGACCTCCGCATCTTCAAATTTAAATTTATCCCTTCGTAATAACTTGATCTGGCCGCTGGGGTACCATCCGCCCCCTTTGACCCAATAAGTCCCGATGTAATTTCTGCGAGGCGTCGTATAAACAACAAAATACTTGTTTTTTGCCAGTTCTTCGGAAATCTCTTCCTTTAATTCATCTGTCATGCGCTCGTCCGCATCCAGGCTTAAAACCCATGAATTCCTGGCTTGGGCATAGGCCCAATTGCGGTGCGTGCCTTCGACATCCATCTTTTTGATCACGACCTTATCCGCCATCGCTTGGGCGATCTTGACGGTTTGGTCCGCGCTCATGTCATCGACAACGATAATCTCGTCCGCCCACCCTTTTAAAGATTGAATGCAGGCAGAGATATTTTCTTCTTCATTTTTCGTAAGGATGACGACGCTTAAAGGAGCTCTAGACATTTTTGACCAGCCTTTTTAGAGTTTGCGCTATATATGCGACTTGTTTTTCCGTTATGTGGGGGTGGATCGGCAGACAAAGCACATCGCGGCATACCCTCTCTGCGACCGGGAGATCTCCCCGGCGATACCCCAGGTTTTTGTAAACAGGCTGCAGATGCAAAGGCACGGGATAATGCACGGCAGCGCTGACTCCTGCAGCGACGAGTCCTTCCAGGACCTTGTCACGGTTACTCACCCGAATGGCATAGATATGATAGACGTGTTTTCCGTAACCGGCCGCCCTGGGCAGACGGACGCCGGAAATATCGCCGAGGTATTTGTTATACATCCCGGCAACGTTGACTCTTTTTTGATTCCAGGCGTCGAGATGCCGCAGCTTGGCGTTTAAAAATACCGCCTGCACGGAATCCAGGCGGGAATTGAAACCTACAGACCCATGCACATATTTCGATATGCGGCCATAATCGCGAAGTTTCCTGAGTTTTTTATACAACTGCCCGTTGCTTGTAGCTATCAGGCCGGCATCCCCGAAAGCGCCAAGATTCTTGGTAGGGTAAAAACTGAAGGCGCCGATATCACCCATCGATCCCGTCTTCTTTTCTGTTCTCTGTAATCTGTTCTCTGTAATCCGATAAGTGGCCCCATGCGCCTGGGCTGTGTCTTCTATAATACGAAGGCCGTGCTTGCGCGCGATAACGCGGATAGGCCCCATGTCAGCGGCCTGGCCGTAGAGATGCACGGGCATGATGGCTTTTGTCCGCTTCGTGACAGCGCGCTCGATCGTATGCGGGTCGATATTGAACGTATCTTCGTCAATATCGGCAAAAACCGGCCGCGCGCCCGTATAAGTTACCGCAAAAGCAGAAGCGATATAAGTATAGGCAGGCACAATGACCTCGTCGCCCCGGCCGATCTCAAGGCTCAGGAGCCCAAGGAACAACGCATCCGTTCCTGAATTGACGCCTAACGCATACGGAGAATGGATATAGCTCGCAAAAGACCTTTCAAAATCTTTGACACTTTCTCCGAGGATAAAATCTCCGCGGCCGAAAAGCCTGTTGAGCTCGTGCTCGATGACTTTTTTCGACTGGCGGTACTGACCGGGTAAATCGATAAAAGGAATACGCATATTCATTTCTTGTTATGTGTGCAGCCCCTATTCTACTTCAATTAAAAAAAATGACTATTTATTTTTGAAATATCTAAAGGTTTAATATGCTCCTTTTTTCTGGGATACGACAGGAAGGGTCGCAAAAAGGATCGACAGATCCAGATAAAACGACCAATTATGTATATACCACAGGTCCCATCTGACCCATTGCCTGAAGTGCAGTTCCGAACGTCCCCGGATCTGGGCCAAGCCCGTTATGCCTGGCCGGATCGACAACCTCTCCATCTGGAAAGGATTATACAGCTCTACCTCGTCAACCGTAGGAGGACGCGTCCCTACCAGGCTCATGTCGCCCTTCAGGACGTTAAAAAACTGCGGGAGTTCATCAATACTGTATCTCCTTAAAAATCGTCCGATGCGGGTCAACCTGGGGTCCTGACGGATCTTGAACATGTACCCATCTTTAACCTCATTTTTATGCAGAAGCTCCGGCTTCATGCGTTCCGCTCCATCGACCATGGACCGGAATTTGTAACAGTTGAATATCTTCCCTTTATAACCTACGCGTTTCTGCCTGAAGAAAACCGGTCCCTTTGAATCAAGCTTGACCAGCGCCGCGATAACCGCAAAAAATGGCAAAAGCATTATGAGCGCTATGGCCGAAACACAGAAATCAAAAAGCCGTTTAGCTGCCAGTTCGCCCGGGTGGTGCCTTCTTTCCTGATAGGTCAGCAACGGCATAAAGCCAAGACTGGAAATCTGCATATCAAGAGGCGGCAGATCAAAATTCTCCGGAACGATCCTGACGCCCAGGTTCAGCCTTCTGGCCTCCTGAATCAGCCTTGAAACAGCCTGCCTTTCCGACGGAATCGTAATGATCACCTCGTCAATAAAACTTTTTTTGGCAATATTAAAGAAATCGTCCAGCCGGCCGAGGACAGGAACGCCTGCGACCGGAAGATTGACGCGGTCGTCGAGAAAGCCGACAGGGCGCAGCCCCCACCACGGGCTGCTTTTGATCGCATCCACGATAATGGTCCCAACCTTTCCTGCTCCGACGATCAAGACGTTGATATTATGGAATCCCTTGGCGATCATGTGGCGCAAGATCAGCCTTTTGATGACCCTCCATCCATTCAGAAAAAGACATAGACAAAAGATATTTTCAAAAAACACCAGCCGCGAAAACAGGCGGAACTGAAGGAAAAATATAAAACAACCGACAAAAACCGAAGAATACAGGATAGTGCCTGTCACCCTTACGATCTCCCTTGGGATGCTCAAACCACGGTCCGTGGCATACAGCAGCTTTCTGTTCAAAGAAACAATGATGAGGGCGGACCATAACAAAAAGACATACGTATATTCTTTGAGATGAGGAAAAACCAGCGCATGAGGGAACTGGTCCCAGGAGTTGTAGCGGCAAAGGTAGGGCACGTAAAAACTGGCGGCCAGGATCACCGCATCGATTATTACATACACGGAATAAATTCTTTTAACAGGCTTGATCATAAAGTTTCGCTTTTTGTGTCCTGTCTGTACTAATCTTGCACTTAGAGCGACGCCGGCCGCTTGCCCTGATGCACGCGCTCCACATCGGCATCGACCATCATTTTGACAAGCTCGCTGAAATGCACGCGAGGCGACCAGCCGAACGTCTTCTTGGCCTTAGCGGGATCGCCGATCAACAGATTCACTTCAGCAGGCCGATAAAATATTTTATCAACGACGACATACTTTTTCCAGTCGAGACCGGTATGCTCGAAGGCTAAAGCAACAAACTCCTGGACGCTGTGCGTCTCTCCCGTCGCAACCACATAGTCATCCGGCTGTTTTTTCTGCAGCATCATCCACATGGCTTCCACATAGTCCCCTGCGAACCCCCAATCTCTCCGGGCTTCGAGGTTACCCAGTCTCAGTTCCTGCGTTATGCCTGCCTTGATCTCCGCAACGGCATTGGTGATCTTGCGCGTCACAAATTCAAAACCCCTGCGCGGCGATTCGTGGTTAAACAGAATACCGCTGCAGGCAAATATGCCGTAAGCCTCACGATAATTCTGCGTTAAATGGAATCCTGCGACTTTAGATATTCCATAGGATGACCGGGGATGAAAAGGCGTCAATTCCGTTTGCGGTGTTTCCCGCACCTTGCCGAACATCTCGCTTGATGCCGCAAAATAGAATTTGCAATGAGGGACTTTTTCTTTCAGGGCCGAAAGGGCATAATGCGTGCCGTTGATATTCGTATTGATGGTCGAAAATTCGTCTTCGAAGGAATAACTGACAAAACTCTGCGCGGCGAGGTGATAAAATTCATCCGGCCGCACGCGCTCCAGCACATTAAAAATACTGGCATAGCTCTCCATAGACGCCGGATGAAGCGTAATTCTCTTCAGCAGGTGCCGGATCCTCCAAAGCCGGTGTTCAGGGTCTTCCAGCGCCACACGTCTGACGATGCCATGGACTTCGTAACCCTTTTTTAGGAGAAATTCAGCCAGATATGAGCCATCCTGGCCCGTGATTCCCGTGATTAGTGCTCTTTTTTTCATTTGACCTCATTCCTGGCTCAAGGGGACGCTTCCATACCCCGGGCCTATACAAAAATTACAAACCTTTTCATTTTTCATATAATATTTTTCTCACGGATAGACAATGCATAAGTCCGGCAAAGAACCAGAACAAAAATGTCAATTGTAGGGAATACAGGCCATTATCAAAAAAAGAATGGAATAGAAATCCAATCATCGAACACAGGATTCCCAATAAAACAAAATCTTTTGTTGCGCGCAACATCGTGAAGGCCCTGAAAATCAAAAGGCCAATAAATACAACAAAACTTAAGAGGGCGAAAATGCCGGCTTCGGCGGCAATCTGCAAGAAGCAATTATGGGCATATTGTCCTCCCCAGTATGTAGGCGTATAATCCTTCACCCTGTCCATGAAGGTCCCCACACCCTTGCCGAAATATGGGTTTTCATAGAACATACGCAAGGCTGCCTTCCAAAGAATGAATCGGTGGGCGTCTCCTGTCGGAGCGAAGGTCAACAAGAACCGTTCACAGAGAGCGGGTCTCAGCACAAGGATACCAAGAAAGAAAATGAGGACACCCCCCAAAGTTCTTCCTTTTTTCGTCAGTGTGGCCATTAGAAAGAGAGACACGATAAAACTCAGCCAACTCCCTCTTGAATATGTAAAAAAAAGGCACGCAATAAGAATCCCGGAGAGCAACAACAGAACTATCCTATAAGACTGTTCCATTTCATGAAAAAGAAGCAGGCTGATCACCAAGGGCAGAACCATGGTTAAGTAAAAACCAAGGCTGTTATAATGGTTGAATGCCGCTGTCATGGCGGACACCTGAGGCGTCATCTCGATCATCGGCTTTCCACCAAAAAGCTCAAAATGAAGAAATCCCTGCGATAAACCGTCAATCCCGACGATAAAAGCAGAAATTAACAAAACCCCAACGGCTTTCTTGATGCGTTTTGTTGAGCCGAAGGAATCAGCGGTCAGAACAAATATGCTGATGTAAGATAACCACTTGGCAAAAAGAGCTTTTAAGCTTTTGGCGATATAGGGATCGCTATTGAAGACGGATAGACCGTTAAATAGAAAAAATACAAACAAAATAACGAAAAGCCTGTTTTTTAAAAAACTGAAGTCCGGCCTAAAGATTTTTTTAATGATGAAGCAGAATAGAGCAACGCCGGCAAAAATCTCCATGCAAGCGATCGAAAAAGGCAAAAAGAAAAGCACACCGCAAAGACAGACGTATTGGCTTTGATCCAGGACTGAAAAAACACTACGCCGATGCATACATTCTCCGAGGACTCATTGATGATCTGAAATCCTCATATTTTTTTGCGATGAAATCTTTCATTTCTTTCTTAAACAGAGTTTCATCAAATCTGAGTGCATTATTCCTGACAATAGACGGAAAAAAATTGCCTTTGATCTTTTCAAATTTTTTGACGGCCTGAATCAACGCATCCGCGTTGGGTTCCTTGAAAAATAGACCGGTGACCCCGTCGATCACCGTCTCCAGGGCACCCCCTGACGCATACGCGATCACCGGGCGGCCACAGGCTTGGGCCTCTACGGGCACAATGCCGAAATCTTCGCTACCTGGAAAAATGAGCGCCTCGCAATGGCCATACACCTGAGGCAAAAGCTCATTCGGCAACTTGCCCAAAAACTCTATATTCGAGGCAGACATCGCCTCAAGAGTTTTCCTGTGCGGGCCATCCCCAACGATTTTCAAAGGTAGGCCTAATCGATTAAAGGCTTCTATAACCAGATCGATGCGTTTATAGGCATTCAATCGGGAAACAACCAAAAAATAACTGGAAGTCTCTTCGGCTATCTTAAACCCTTTCACGTGGACAGGAGGATATATTAAGGTCGAAGGAAGATTATAGCATTTCCTGATCCGCTCTTGTATGCATTTTGATATTGCAATAAAACAATCGACACCCTTATTTTTGTCCAAATCCCAACGTTTAAGCCTGGATATAAAGAAGGGCAGCAAACTGCGGACCAGACTACTTAGACTCTCCTGGGCTATGTAAGATTCATAATTCCAGGCAAACCTCATGGGCGAATAACAATAACAAATGTGCAGGCAGTTGGCAGGGGTCTTCACGCCTTTGGCGAAACCGCTGCTGCTGGATAGGATCACGTCGTAGGCCCTAAGATCCAATCGTTCAAAAGCCATAGGATACAACATCAGATATTTTTTAAAATGAGTCTTAAGAAAAGGCAGCCTCTGCATAAAGGACGTCCTGATGTCCATTTTTCCAAAAACCGCCGGCAAATTCTGCGGCAGATAAATAGACGTATAGATCGGTGCCTCAGGATAGAGATCGTGAAGCGCTTCAACGACCTTTTCGGCCCCGCCGTACTGATTCAGATAATCATGCACAATGGCTATTTTCATAGAAAGAAGACATCTTCAATCTTTTACGGCAATAGCGTATATGCTCCAGCCTGTCAACTGATGGATACCTGCGGAAGCCCAGTTCCTCTTCCTCAACAAGAAACCAAAAAAGATTAAAAATGGCGCCACCAGCATTCCCACTGCATTTCCCACGGTTCCCGTTTTAATGCGCAGGAATCCCGTCTTTTGCAACAACGTCTCCAAGTCCTTCCTTGAATACGCTTTGATGTGGGTAGGGTCGTCAAAAAAATTGATGGGTCCTCCCTCTGCGCTTAACCATCTCTTGAAGGAGGGATATTTTAAGGATCGTTTCGAAGGCGTCGATAGATAAAACTTACCTCCCTTTTTTAAAACCCTGTGGATTTCTTTTAACACATGATCCGCATCTGCGAGATGCTCCAGCACATGGTTCATGATAATTCCATCAAAAAAGCCCTGAGACCATGGTAAAGCTTCCACTCCAATATTTACGACGCAAAAATGGACATCCCCGGGCGCCCGATCCGGGTCGGGAACAATATCGCATCCATACAACCGCAAGTCAGGCCTCACGGCACAGCATTGTTTCAGTTTGGAGCCGTCTCCGCAACCACAATCGAGCAGGACACCGTTCTGCGCCAGCCCGCCCAAAAAATAGGCTTTAGGCGGCAAACCCGGAATGCATCTGCAAATGAAATGAAAAAATGATAATCTGAAACGGTGTTTAGGCATCCTCTCGGCTCTTTTTCAGTTCCGGAAAGATTCCTTTCCTAATGACTTCAATGACGTCTTCGACCTTGATATCCCTGAGACATGACATCGAGCGGCACCCTAAAGGGTTATAACATGGCGCGCACGCCAAATCCTTGGTAATGACAAATACGCGGTTTCCCCATGGTTTCCATTGGCTTGTCCTGGTCGTTCCAGAATAAAGCGAAATCACCGGCGTCCCGACAGCAGCGGCGATATGGGAAGGGGCCGATTCAAGTCCAATGAAAAAATCGACCGTTTTAATCAAGACCGCTAGCTCTTTTAGAGAAAGCATCCCACTGACATCCAAAAAGCGCTTTTCAGGACCAAGTATATTTTTGATATCCTCTATCAAGGGTTTTTCGTTGACGCCTCCCGCAAATATGATCCTAATGGATCGCTTCATCAAAAAATCAGCCACTCCGGCCCATCTTTCGTTGAACCAAAGTCTCGCCTGTTGCCCGCAACCCGGATGGATCACACAAACGGTCTCATCAGATTTTACCCCCTTCGAGAACAGCAAATCGCGTATCTTTTTGACGGACCCTTCATCCACAAAAAGTTCCAATGCAATACTCTCTCGAGAAGGCACCTTGAGACCCAATTGCGCCAGAGTATTAACCTTCTGTTCCACTTCATGCATGTCTGGGCATAAATTCAATTGTTGATCCAAAAGATAACTGTGCCCTCTATTTCCAAACCCTGCAACAAAATTGACGCCGCCATCAACCATCAGATGAATTGTCGTGGGATAAAAATGACGCAAATCCAGGCCCAAATCGAAACTACTCGCACGCAAATAATTAATTAGACATCGATAATCACGAATCGTACGGTATATTTTTTTAAAAAGAAAATGCCCGGCTCTTGAAAGACGAAAATGATCATATGTTATGATTTTATCTATATAAGGATTCTCTTCCAATATCGGTCGTGCTGCAGGATTAACCAAAACGCACAATTGACTATGAGGAAAGTTATTCTTGATAATGCGAAAAATGGGTGTTGAAAATATTAAATCGCCAATATGCCCAATTTCTGATATAAAAATTTTTTTTGGATAAGAAAAAATTCGTTTTTGTTTATGGTAAAACAATCGACCAACATAATCATTAAATTTAACAAATAAAACAAATAAGTGTTTTTTAAAAAAATACATAGTAAAACGTTACATCTTTATGTTGACCGAGTCTCTGAAACTGAGTCAAAAAATTAAAGCCTCGTTGTTTCTGTTTCTAAACGATTCTGGGGATTTGTCAGCACTTTCAATGAACTAATCAAGAAACCCAGTAAAACCCAATAGAATGTTAATGTAAAGGTTGGAAAGGCAAGGAAAATGAAAAGCATGCCTAAAAATCCACAAAATAGACCATTGGGAATATGTCTTAAATTTTCGTCAAGACCCCCTTTTTTTATTAGAAAAAACATTATTATGCTTATGATTGAACATAAAAAAAGTGACAAACCGACTATGCCTGATTCACACAGTATTTCAACATATATATTGCCTGGGATTCTTTTGTTAATGGAATCTTTCATCCCAATTTCAGAGAAATCATTGTAATAAAAACCATAATTAGTTGCTCCAATTCCGAATAACAAATTTTTGTCAGCAATTCTTACAGCTGTTAATGCCATATTCGTTCTATCTTTTCTTGAAAAGCTCCAAAAAGGATCCTTGCCGATGAGTTTTTGGTAGATTAGGTGCTGATCTCCGAAAATGAAAAAAACGAGAAGAATGATAGCTAGCAGAGAGAGCATTTTTGTATAAAACTTTTTTGAATAAATCCTAAAATTCTGTTTATGAGTAGCTATAAAAAAAAGCAGAAAAATAAAAAACAAAGCAAGAATAGCAATCGTTGAATACGAAATAAACAATGCGAAAATATGTATAAAAAAAATAAAATAAACAAAAAATAACGAAAACGGTTTCCTTTCATGATCTTCGACAAAAAACAAAGGCAGAATCATCGCCAGAGAAGCTAACATATAGCCACCAAATATATTCCCCTCTTTAAAAGTCGCATTACGTATAAATGTACCTAACCATGAGACTTGAAGATATTGCATATCTTTTGTGCCTGGCAGAAAAAAAAGATGCCAACGATAGAGGGATCCAAAAAATAAATAAATGGCATAAAGCGATATGGTAAAGCTTGAGAAAATCCACACACGTACAATTCTTAAGAAACTATCTTTACTTCTGATGCAGGTAGTCACAGAAAAAAATATAAATAAATTTAACATAAAATACAAAATTTTAAAGAAAACAGAAGAAGTCGGAGCAAACCTACCAATAGCCCAGGTTGGTAGAACCATATTTTTTAAATGCCAAACCCCCATAATTCCTGTCAGAGCATACCAAACAAAGAATATTAAAAGTATCAAGTAGATATTTTTCTCCAATATTGAAATATTAATATCGAATTTTTTAATTCTATAAAAACGCAGGCAAACGAAAAAAAATAAAGGAATGCTTAATATTTCATAAACTTTTAAAGGGAAACCAACGTGGAAAACCAGGCTGTCTGTATAGGGAAGAAAAAAAACTATCAATGAAATTATGAATTCGATGCTTGTCATAATGAAAAAAATATTCCTACACGTGAAGATTCTCAGACCTTTTTTCGTTTAAAATACCGATGTAATGCGACTGTCTCCTAAGAAAACGCCACAACCCACTCAAGGATTTTAAAGGATGCTTTATGCCAAAACTAATAATTTTCCTTTTTTGTTCCCTTTTGAATAACATATATAAACGATAGAGTTCGTTCCTATTGATTTTCTCAGATAAAACGATATGACGCGCGGCCATCTCGTCAAATTCTTCCCTTAGAATACTCCAGTCCATATTGTCAGAAACAAAACCTTTGATTTTGGCGAATTCCCATATAGGTGTTCCCGGCAAAGGCGTTAAAATTAATGGAGAAATAAAATCAATTCCGGATTTTCGTATAAACCGATACGTATCCATAATTTCCTTCGTTGTTTCGTCTGGAGATCCAATAATGAAACCAGCATCTGTAATAATTCCATATTTCTTTAGAATTTTAATCGCTGCATAATTTTGTTCAACACTGCATGCATCCTTTTTCAAATATTTCAAAATTCTCTGATTCCCGGATTCTATGCCCATAAAAACGTTGGTAACATGCATACTTTTGAGTAATATGGCTATCTCTTCAGTTACTAAATTTGGCCTCACGGTGCAACTAAATGACATTTTTTTATGCAATCCAGACTCACGGATGTATAAAACGATTTTCTTGAATCTTTGTAAATCAGCTATAAAAAGATCGTCATAAAAAGAAATTTTCGTGACTTTGAATTTTTCAAAAACTTCATTTATTTCTTTGATTACATATTCGGCAGAAAAAAATCTTGGCTTGCCCCAAAAAGGCTTTGAAAAACAAAATGTGCAATCATAAGGACATCCCCTTGATGTAAGAATTCCTCTTTTAGGATGATTATATAATTCTCTTGCTGGAAATGCCAAACTGTCCAGGTTTTTAATTGGATTTCGTCGTTCTGTCTTTACCAAGCTTTCGTTGTCATAAAAAACGAGTCCTTTAATTGTCCTAAGATTATCTTTCAAAAATTCCTTTTTTTGTAAAAAAAGCTGTATAAGATCAATGATAGTATGCTCTCCTTCATACATAATTCCCACATCCATATCTTTTGACAAGGTATGTGGTAATGTTGAGATATGAACGCCTCCTATCATGACGGTTATCCCGTGTTTTTTGCAGACTTGTGCATATCTCTGTGCCACATAATAATTTTGCGAAACAGACGACAGCCCAACGATATCTGGCTTATATTCATCTAGAAGCGAATCGTTAAGCGAATAAGAAACCCTGATGTTTAAATCGCTTTCAGAAAAATTCTGTCTAAGAGACGAGGCAAGATACAGAATTCCTAAGTGCTCACCGGAATTCTCTGCAACACGCATCCCCTCGTCTAAATTCAAACAATTTACAAGCAATAATCGCATATTTAATCTAAGGCCTATTTAACCCTTATATGGAAAATCTGTCCAACAATCGGCGTAAATTATTCCATGTTTTGTGATTATATTGTGTATCCAGAAGAAAAATGGTCTTAGCTAAAATGGAGGCCCCATAGACGTCTTCAACACTGAACTTATCACAAGAAATAACGCGTTGTTTGAATAAATGCCAGTATATTTTTCGGAGACGATGCCAACACAATCGCCTTTTGAAAAGATTGGCCTTACGATCGACAATGTTCATTGCAACACCATGCTTGGAAGCAATGTCTTGACAAAAATTTCTGAGATTCCTATAGTTGCGCGGCGTTGCTCTTGATAATGCAAGGCCCAGTTGATCCTCCAGATATATTTTCAGAAAATCATGATGCAGATGCTCAGACTGAAGATAGCATTCATAGATCATGATGGGAAGGGACTTATATAGCTCCCCATTTGGCAGCTTCTGATGAAATGGTATATTGTCCTCCGAAAAGAATTTCTGGACTGAATCGGTGTTCCTCTGAAAATAAAAATTCGAAGCCCCCGTGCTATATGAAGATGTCCCACCAACAGCTATTGGCTCCAGCAATACCGCATAACGATCCAATACTGAAGCTAGGGCGATAGCTGAATAAACATCGGGATTCAGCGAATGATAGAATTGACCATCTGCGCCATGTGCCCGCTTAATAATCGCGCTATTAACAAAACCTCCCGTATATAAATACGGCAAATCGGAATAATTCGCTTCTCCCTGCATAAGTTTATTAAGCCATGGCCGCGTATCTCTTAATTCAATGCCGGAAGATAAAGGAACAACCAGGGTATTCCTGGCAATTTCGCTGTCCGGCCAATTATAAATACAGAGCCGCGATATCAACGCCTGAGATTTGCTTTTTCCGATAGCATCAGCTACCGTCCTTAATGCTCCCGGCAGCAAACCATCGTCATCCCCCATCACTGTCACCCAACCATCTTGGACATGCTGGAGTGCAAATTCAAAATTATGCGACATACTGATGCGTTGAGTGGTATTAATATACTTGATTCGGGGGTCAGAAAATGACAAAACAACATCACGCGTATTATCCTGACTATTATTATCGCTAACAAGAATGGTTAAATTCCCGTAGTCTTGAGCGGTAACTGTACGCAAACAATGATAGAGCGTATTAGCCCTTTCTCTCGTTGGAATGATAACTGTGAATTTAACGGATGTTTGGGGCATAGTATTCGAGATACTGTTTTTATCTATCGATTATTTGTTTTTTGAGATTTGAACACAGGGTCACCAACCATGCCCTTGTCGTCGTTGTTATCATAGCTGCCGCCACCAATGCTACTAAATAAATCATGGTGATGGAAAAGATCGCCATAGCATTCGACATCAAACCGCCTACCAAAAGGCGACCAATACCCGCAATAACCAGACTTGCAAACAACGGCAAGGCCACGTCTTGCGTATACCATAGCCGTTTTTCGTGATGTAATAAACGCCTGTGCATGAAATGAATAACAAAAATAAAATATCCCACATTAAGTATTAACCATGTGCTCGCCCCACCCACGGCTCCATATTTGTGGGTCATCCATAGTATCATCGGTATCAACAGAATCATACTGATCAAATTGGTGAATAAAGCTAAACTTGTCCATCCATAGGCTAATTGCAGGGCATAAGGAATATTCATCAATCCATTTAAGGCCGTTCCGCAAATCAGAATACTAACAAGGAGATACGTTTTGTTGGCTGTTAATACATCTTGAGTCCAAATAAGCATGATCTGGTAAGAAAACATTGCAATCATGGTAGCAACCGGCAAAACGAGTACTGACATAAATTGACAGCTTTTATGATAAAATTTTTTTAATCCATCCTGGTCAGCCAGAGAAACTAGCTGGATAAATCTCGGATACACGGCAAAAAAAACTGGTCCAATAAGGCGGTACAGAGACATGGCGACGGCTGCCGCCAGCATATAGTAACCGAACATTTCCAGAGAAAGCAATTTGCTCAGGACAATCTTATCAATCTGAGAAAGTATTGTTCCCAAAAACGTTACTCCGCTCATACCCGCAGCAAATTTCCATATACCAACGAGAAGCGATTTCTTGAAGACAGGTTTTTTTACTGTGTGGGTTAGGCACCGCCATAGAAAGAAACGCAAGAGACCTGTGTTTACTATTCCCATGACAATTTGCCACAAGAAAAAGGCCTTTATCGTTGGAGCGATTAACCACAAAATTAAAATAGCACCAACGCCATTTAAAGTCGCTATTCCGATTTTGATTCCATTGATAAGAACCTGCCGTTGGAGACCTGTTAATCCTCCTGTATAAAAAGAAGATGGCCATTGTAGGACCAACGACAATCCCATGATTCTTAATGTCTGCTCAATAGTTTTAGCAGACAGCTGGCTCGCCTTGACCCAATGCTGTGCCATAAGAGGCGAAAGCGTTACGACGGCTATCCCGATCAAAACGGCCATTCCCCAATAAATCAGCTCCAGAGAATGGACCAAGTCACTCGTTTCCTGTTCTTTGCCGGTCGATACAGAAAGACGGGCCATTTCTCGGGTTACCGTGGAACTCAATCCCATGTCCAAAAGAACAAATAATGCCTGCAGCGTAACAAAAATACCAATCAGTCCATAAGCTTCTACTCCAAGAAATTTAACAAAGAGAGGAATAAATGCCAAGTTGATGATCGCATACCAAATATTCCCTACAAAATTAGCAACGATATTTTTCTTTACTAAGTTCATCTTTTTCTCAACCAGGCACAAGGCCAGTGTGTAACATTAGTCGTTAAACTGCTTTCATTAAAAATCCGCTCGGGTTCTTCTATCACGAAGTCTTTGTGTTGTTTTGTGAATTCCATGATGGCCTCTATCGGATTGTCCGTCCGCCAGGAAGGATTCCCTCGTGGTACATCACCAAGGTCCTTCATGATGCCATCAGCAACAACAATATAAGATCCCGGTGTTACAAAACCCCCATAAAGCATCAACTCTTTAAAAACATGCTGTTTCGTATGATTTGAATCGAGAAAAATCATGACCTTTTCGTTCCGCTGAATTAATCCCCCCACCTGGCTGACAATTTTTGGATCTGTGGAATCCCCCTCAACAAGACTGATGAAGGGATAAAGCTCATGCTGTTCGATAGCATTCCTGTTATGCGGCCGTATTTCGATATCCACGCCAATAATCTTTCCTTTTCCCATTATTTTACACAGGCTGGCATAAAAAATTAGCGACCCTCCATGCGCGATACCTGTCTCAACGATGATATCGGGTTTAATGCGGAAAATAACCTCCTGGGCGCGAATGATATCTTCGGGGATTTGAATAATGGGCCGCCCCATCCAGCTAAAGGTATACGGGTATTTCTGATTCCAGCCCACTCGAATCCACTGACGCGATAAGAGCTCAAAAGCCTCATCGCTATAAAGACTGAAATGGCGCACCCGCCCCTCCGTTTCTTCCGATATAATTTTCGCTTTTGTATCGATAATTATTTTCATTTCTCCCTCATTTTTCTCCAGTAAAGCATTGTTTGTGCCAATCCAGTTTCCAAATCATAACCCGGTCGCCACCCGACTTCATCCGTTAATCGATGATTATCGCCTACGATTTGACGTGTTTCATTTTTTGGAGCCGCTAACGAACCCAACTGAATAAGTTCACGCCGATGCAACATATCTGCAATTCTATAAATCACGTCCTTTAAAACAACCGGCTGCCCAGAAGAAATGTTAACCGCACCGATGACGTCGCTTTCCAATAAAGCCACAAACGCCGATGCTACATCTTTCACATACAAAAAATCCCGACACTGTGTACCGTGAGTGCATAGTGCCGGCTTATTCTCTAATAATGAACGCATAATCGATGGAACAAATCGACAGGGGTCTTCGTAAGGGCCATAGACGAAAAAGATTCGACCCCAGGCGCTATAAACGCCATGTTTTCTGGAATATTGCTCTAGAAAAGAGGCAACCCGCGATTTACATTGGCCATAAAGAGTGGCGGGTTGAAGTGGAGTTTCTTGTTCAAAAAAAACATCGGAACTCCACTTATATTCAGCACATGTCCCTGCTCCAACCATTTTTTTTCCGCCATTTTCGTAAAATCTCTCCGCAAGATCAATGCTCGCATTCTCCCATAAGCGATTCTGCTCGGATGTCCAATATTCTTTTGGTTTCGTGCACCAGGCAAAGTGCAACAGAAAATCAGGACGGGTATCCTTAATGAGTTTTGCAGTCTGACCGGCATCTAACAAATCGGCTTGATGCCACCGTATTCCAGCAACCTTACGATATGACCTTTTGCATCTGACAGCATGAATTTCATAGGTGCCTCGAGACTGCAAAACATCAAGTACATGCCTTCCAATAAATCCTTCTGCACCAGAAACTAAGATCTTTTTCATAACATAAAATCCGCATATTGCTGATCTTTGGCCGAAATGATTCTTTTTTTGATCTTGGGCCATTGAATATCAAATAAAGGATCATTCCATCTAAAACCACATGCCGATTCCGGATGGTAAAATTCAGACATCCAGTATAAAACAACTGTATCATCTTCTAAAGTCTGGAAACCGTGTGCGCATCCTTTAGGCACATAAATCATGGGGAAATCCTGAGCATTCATAGCAAAAGCGATCCACTGGCCGTAGGTAGGAGAATCTATTCTTAGGTCCACAACCACATCATATATCGAACCGTGAAGACAACTGATTATCTTTGCTTCTTCATGAGGAAATATCTGGTAATGCATACCTCGTAACGTACCTTTCCTTTTATTAAATGAAATGCTGGACTGTCTAATTGGAAAACATATCTTCTGGGCCACAAACTCCTTTTCACAATATGTCCGCGCAAAGAACCCCCGGTCATCATTTATTTTTTCCAAATAAATAAGATAGACGCCATTAAATCTAGTTTCTTTAAAAATCATCTAGATAATCTCTAGTTTGGGAATAGGAAGGACAAATCTCCCTCCCCATTCCCGGATGAAACCCATTTGCTCCATGATTTCGTCTTTGATATTCCATGGAAGTATAAAAACGAAATCGGGTTTGGTAATCTTGATCTGCTCCGGATTTTTTATGGGTATATGGCTTCCCGGGAGAAAACGTCCTTGCTTATTAGGATTCTTGTCGACTGTATAAGACAAATCCCTCCAGGAAAGGCCGCAGCAATTCAACAACGTGTTTCCTTTTGCCGGAGCTCCATATGCGACGATTGACCGGCCATTTGCTTTTGTTTCTTTAAAGAATCGCTGAATTTCTCTTTTTAGGACAGCCACCCTTTTTCTAAACTTGGAATAATACTTTTTGTCTGCCAGCCCTCTCTCCAGCTCTTTGCGCTTCAATACCGACACCCTCTCAGAAATGGACCTAGTCGTGTCTTTCTTATGTTTGACATAGATACGTAAAGACCCCCCATGCACCGGTAACTCTTCTACATCGAAGATATCGAGATTATGTTCGTCAAAAATTTTCTGTACCGTCAATAGAGAAAAATAGGAAAAATGCTCATGGTAGATAGTATCGAATTGATTCTCATCGATGAGTTTCATCAAGTGCGGAAATTCCAATGTGATAACGCCCCTCGGTTTCAGAAGGATTTTAAGCCCTGCTATGAAATCATTGATGTCCGGAACATGAGCCAAGACATTATTTCCCAAAAGCAAATCGGGTCGCTGACCGACACGGGCAAGTTTCTTGGCAAGTGAAATCCCAAAAAAAGCTTTTTCTGTCGGAATGCCATTCTTGATTGCCACGTCGGCCACATTACATGCGGGTTCTATTCCCAACACAGGTATGCCCCTTACTGTAAAGTTTTTTAGCAGACAACCATCATTGCTGGCTATTTCGATAACAAGGGAATCTTGCTTCAGATTAAGGAAAGACACCATGCTATCTGCATAAATTTTGGTATGTTGTTTCCAGGTATCTGAAAAAGAAGAAAAATAAGCATAATCTTTGAAAATGTTTTCAGGACTTTCGAACTCCGGAATCTGAACCAGAAAACAACCCGTGCACAAAAAAACATCAAGCGGAAAAGTTTTCTCATTTAAAACCAACTGTTCTTCGCGCAGGTATGAATTCGATAAAGGAGCTGACCCGAGCGAGAGAATAATATCTTCAAGGGGCTTACCGCAAAACCTACAAATCATATGCGTGGTCTCCCCCATGATTATCTCAGGCAACTGTCTGGGGCTTTGTATTATAAAATTTCTTATACCATGCAATTGTCTTACGCAGGCCTTTTTGAAGACTATATTTCGGTTTCCATCGAAGCCATTTTTTTGCCTTGTCCGACGAAAGATACTGATTCTTGATTTCATACTTTGCCCTATTCAATATTTTATAATTTATTTTTGTTCCCGCGATCTCGGATATTTTATGTATCAGAGCAATGACATCGATGGGATTTTCATTGCTGAAATTAAAAGCCTCGCCAGAAAAACCGCCTTGCTGCAATTTTTCGGCAAGCAACAAATAGCCATCAACGATATCATCGACAAAGACATAATCTCTTCTAAATTTTCCGTCACTGCGCAATAGGATGGTTTTCCCGCCCATACTGCACTTAATAGCGTCCGGGATAATACGTGAAAGGTAAAAATCTCCCGGCCCATAAATATTGCCACATCGTGTTATGGCCACCGGCAGGCCATAAGAATGAAAATATGTGGCTGCAATCAGATCGGCGCAACTTTTCGATACATCATAAGGATGATTGCCCAACAAAGGCGCGTCCTCTTTATAAGGCAGCTTTTTATGACTGCCGTAGGCCTTATCGCTTGAGGCGACAACAACAGCTTCGATCCCACCTATCTTTGCGCATGCTTCCAGCACGTTCCATGTGCCCATGATATTTGTAGCAAACGTGCATAACGGGTTTTTATGACACTTGCCTACAATAGCCTCAGCAGCCAGATGAAAAACGATATCGATCTTTTCTTTTCTTAAAATGGCCTCCAACAATCTATAATTTGTAACGCTCCCCTTGACGACGGTTATCTTTTGATAATCCGCCACGGACAAGATCGTTTCTTTTCTCCTGACTTTTATATCCAGGCCAACCACACTGGCGCCTAAAGAAATAAGCGTCTTCGAAAGATTCGATCCCAAAAACCCCTCAAAACCCGTGATTAAAACTTTTTTGTTCTTCCAAAAATTCTTATTCATGCCATTTCCCTGGGCTTTTCAAGCCTCCATGGTGCTTTTTTGGAGCTCCAAAGCTGCTCAAGCTCGATCCTGTCGCGCTGAGTATCCATGCATTTCCAGAATCCCTCGTGTTTATAGGCATTCAGCTGACCATCTCGTGCAAGTTTCTCCAGCGGTTCCTTCTCCCAAAAAATCGAATCGTCTTTTATATATCTAAATACTTCGGGTTCCAAGACAAAAAACCCACCGCTCACCCAGATGCCATCGCCTTTGGGTTTTTCAAAAAAAGATGTGATAGCATTGTTTTTTTCAATCCTGAGCGCGCCGAACCGGCCGGCGAACTGGATGGCCGTTACCGTCGCGTATCTCTTGTTCTTCTTGTGGAATTTCAGGAGCTCTCCGATGTTGAGATCGCTGACCCCATCCCCGTATGTCATCATGAACGTTTCGCCATCGACATATTTGCGGATTCTCTTCAGGCGGCCGCCGGTATTCGTCTCCAGGCCCGTATCCACCAGCGTGATCTTCCAGGGTTCTGATGACGTTGCATGCACCTTGACATCGTTCTTTTTCATATCGATCGTGACGTCGCTCATATGCAAAAAATAATGCGAGAAGTACTCTTTAATGAGGTAGCCGCGATACCCCAGGCAGATGATGAACTCGTTGAAGCCGAAGTGGGAATACATCTTCATGATATGCCAGAGGATCGGCTTGCCGCCGATCTCCACCATGGGCTTGGGGATACTGCCTGTTTCTTCGCTGATCCTCGTTCCCCTGCCGCCAGCCAGAATGACTACTTTCATATTCTCCTCCGGTAGCTTATGCAAATTCCTGTTAACTTCTTAAAATAAACTGGTGGGGTTTCGTCCTTCCAAAGCTATCCTGAAATCTGACGATATCATTTTCAGTGAGGCTTGCGCCTGTCTGCACCTCGACAATCTTTAATACGGTCTTTTCCTTGTTTTCCAGGCGATGGCGATGCCCTCGGGGGATGAATGTGCTGTCGTTCTGCCGAACACGATACTGCCCCTTGCCGTTTGTGACCGTCGCCCGTCCCTGAATGACGACCCAGTGTTCGCTGCGCTTTCTGTGAAGCTGCAGACTCAAAGATTTTCCGGGCAGGACCTCCACAAGTTTGATCTTGAATCCGGGGCCTGTTTCAAGCACCGTATAGGCGCCCCAGGGGCGTTTGACAGTGATATGACAGAAATGTTCTTCTCTTTTGTTCTTCTTCAAGATTTCCACGACCTGCTTGACGTCTTCACTCTTCTTCTTATCCGCGATAAAAAGGGCGTCCGGCGTATCAACCACGATCAATCCTTTGAGGCCAATCGTGGCTATCAGGTGCTCACGGCCGAGGACCGTGAGATCATGGCTGCCGATATCCACGATATCGGCAAGCAAAAGGTTATTGTCCTTATCCTTGCGCTGAAGCTCATCCCACGCCTGCCAGCTGCCAAGGTCCGACCAACCAAGCCGGTCAGCCGGGATCATGGCTATATTCCTTGTCTTTTCCATCACGCCGTAATCGAACGAAACAGGATCGATCTTATCCCACGATGCGAGGCCTTCTGCTCCCGCCGCCGCGGCAACAGAAACCTGTTTCAAAAGAGCCGGCAGATGAGTGCGTATGGACGACAGGAATACCCCGGCACTCCCGACAAATATCCCGCTATTCCAAAAGTATGACCCTTGTTTCAAAAACCTCCTGGCCGTTCTTAAATCCGGCTTTTCGCAAAATTTCTCAACACGGCGCAAGACGCCCCCCGTGCCGAAGCTGCCGTCTGCGGGGGCTTTGATGTAACCGTATCCCGTCGCAGGCCGATGAGGCGGAATCCCGAAAATAACGAAACGATCGCGGCAATTGGCAAAAGCATACCGCATGAGGCCGGAAAATCTCTTCTTATTCGTTATCATCTGGTCGCAGGGCAAGACGGCCACGCCGGCATCTTTATCCCCACAACGGTCAAAGATGACCTTGACAGCCAGGGCTATGGCAGGGGCCGTATTTTTCGGTATAGGTTCAAAGATCAAATTGGAGATCGGGATATCGAACAGAGCCGCCTCCGACCGTATGACATCCCCGTAAAGAGGCGATGTCACGATATAAATATGATGAGGCGGGACCAGAGAACGGATGCGCTCGAGAGAACGGCGAAAGAGGCTCTTGTCCCTCTCCAGGCGAAGGAACTGTTTAGGCTCAAGGGTGCGGCTCTGGGGCCAGAACCTGCTGCCGACCCCGCCGGCCAACAATACGGCGTATCGCGCATGGCTATTTTTCATTTTTTTTCCCGCAAATAAATCTAAAAAACCTGATGGTGTCTTTTATGGGGTGGATCGCGCTATACTGGCCGTCATAGACGGACGCGATCGGGACGGATTCGATCTTAAACCCCGCGCGCGCGACCTCCAGGAGCATCTCTGACTCAATTTCATAACGTTCCGTATTCAGGGCGATCGCCCGCAATGCGTCTATCGAAATGAGACGAAACCCGCACTGAGTGTCCGGGATGCGTTGCCCGCACATCCCGGAGATGATGGCAGACATAAAGGCGTTGGTCAGCTGCCTGATAAGCGGCATGCCTTTGGGTTTATGCATCCTGTTACCGACCACAAGCCCAGGCGCCTTATCACGGAAACAAAGGATAAACGGATCGACGTCAGACGGCAGATGCTGGCCGTCTCCATCCATGATGATGACGCCCTCGCAGGGACGATTCTTAAGGATTTCAAAGGCCTTGCGTAAAGAAGCGCCTTTGCCAAGGTTGCGCTCGTTGATGATGACTTCTGCGCCGTTGGCATGGGCCAGTCGCGCCGTCTGGTCCATCGAGCCGTCATCGATCACTGTGACATCGAATCCCTTGACCCTCAGGCTCATGACCAGCCAGCCGATCGTCTTTTCTTCGTTGAATGACGGGATGAGACAAATGAAAGCACTCATTCTTTCCAGAACTCCCTGAACATCATCCATTGCGTCGGATATTTTCTGATCTGCGCCTCGATGGAACGCGTATAAGCCTCGATATATTCGTCTTCCGTCAACCCCTGGTCCAGTGGCCTGGAAAAAGTAAGCGTATGGTGGTCATGCTCGTCTCGGGAAACGAAGCCGGTAAGGATCGTGGCGCCGATCCTTGTGGCCAGAATAGCAGGGCCACGGGGAATCATTTTTTTATCCCCCAGAAAATCCATTAATTTACCGTTGTTTGAGAAAACCCTGTCGCCGACAAGGGCTACAAGCTGGTTTTTATGCAATGCCTCATAGATCCTTCTTATCGCAATGCCCAGGGGTGGAACGACAACCGCCCCGATGCGCTCCCTTTGCCTGTTGAAGAACGCATTGACCAACCGGTGACGGTGCGGTAAAGCCACGGCCACAAAGGGATACCCCAAAAGAGCCATGCAGACGCCTCCCAATTCCCAATTATCCAGGTGGGCGGCGACGATAATAACGCCCTTGCCTCTTTTCAAAGCCTCGTCAACGTATTCAAGGCCGATGATGGTCATGATCTTGCCAACGTCTTCCTTTTTGAGATATTTAACGCGGAAAAATTCGATGAGATATTTGCCGAAGCAAACGAATACCTGCCTGGCATAAGCGTGGACACGGCCGTGCTCCTCGACAGGGAGAATCTTCAACAGATTCCCTATGACGGCCTTTCTGTCGCGGGGGGAAATATAATATTTTGCATATGAAAGAACGGTGGCCAATCCATAGGCGGCCCTCAGGGGTAAAAAGGTGGCAAAAAAATAGCCTATCCTGTAAAAAACATATGCGATCATTTGTTACTCAAGACAAAGGCCGCGATATCACGCGAAGAAGTTACCTTTGCCAGCGAGCGCCCTTTCATGTTCGATAATGTCTCGGGATCGGCCGCACCACCAGCCAGAATACAGCGAACCGCAGGCACGACATCTGAAACGCTGGCCGCGCTGAGGGCCGCGCGCGCATCGACCAGAAAATCCGTATTCCTGGCCTCCTGGCCCGGAATGGGGTTTAAAATCACCATGGGCAGGCCTTTGGCCAGGGATTCGGCTGTCGTGATGCCGCCAGGTTTTGTAATAACGAGATTTGCCGCACTCATCAACTGTTCGATCTCGTTTGAGTATTTAAACGTCAACACCCGCTTTTGGAACCGCCGGTTCACCATCCACCTGTAGAGCTTGCGGTTAAGGCCGCAAACCACCATCATCTGCATCGGCATCTCACATTCATCCAGCTTTTTGATGATCTGCTTGATGGGCCCCAGACCGTGGCCTCCTCCCATCACGAGAACAACGGGAATATCTTTATCCAGGCCATACTGTGCGCGGACGTCTACGGCATTAATGTGTTTAGAAAACTTCGGGTCGATAGGAATACCCAACACACGTATCTTATCCGGCGGCACACCTTTACGTGAAAGCTCCTGGTTTGTCTGCTCGCTGGCAACAACATAAAAATCTACATTATCATAGACCCAAAATGAATGCGGCGCAAAATCCGTTAAGACGCCGTAGAGCTTAAAACGACCTCCTCGCTCACGCTTATATGCTGACAAAATCCCGCAGGGAAAAGCCTGTGTGCACATGACAGCATCGGGCGAAAATTCACGAAGAAGCCTCTCCAGCTTATCAAATGCCCTGCGGTGCAACCATGTTTTGAAACCGTCGCTTTTTTTGACAAAAGACGGCCGGTCATAAAGAAAACGCCAAATAGATGGAACTCTTTTAATGACAAATAGATATACTTTATGAGTCAACCACTCTGTTACGGGAAAAAAATAGCGAAATGCATTAATACACCTCACCGTCACAGAAGGATCAACAACCTCAAATCCTCTCTTCAGAGCAGAGGCAGCGCTATGATGGCCGGAACGCTCCGTTATATACAAAATCAATACCTTTTTTCCTGAAAGCATGAAAGTCAGTTTAGCAGAAAAGTCCTTTTATTTCAAAGGTTTTGAGCAAATTTTGCCAGCTGATTTTATTGAAATTAACAAGATAAACAGGTGCTTTGGCCGGCTTACATTTATGGCGTTTCGACAGCTGTCGCAGCCATATAAACCATGCCGAAGGATACAAGGCCCTGGATACGGATCGGAATGCGTTTTTCATCATCCGTCATCCAGATTTTGTATTTGGAAGGTTTGCTTTCGATGTAAAAAACTTGGAATTTTCCTAAGGGGACCTTCAGAGAGGTCTTTGATTTTACGGTCAATTCAAATTTTTGAGTGGGAAGATTAACCGCATACGTCCTGCCGACCGCAAGTTCCGGATCATTGCGCAACCGATAGATCATCAGAAGCACATTCTCAAGCGCGCTGTCGGAGGCGATCGTTTCCGGCGGCTCCGCCTTGCCGTTCATGGATTTCGAAATAGTCACGCTCTTGTTGCCGGATGCGTATATTTCCCCGATCACCTCTTGCCGGCCGAAAAGCCTGACACGCCTGTCCACTTTATGGGGCAAAGTAAAATCCAGGGAACCGTAGACCTCATCGGTATCACTGACAGAAAGCGTTTCGACTTGAAGCTTCACATGCTGCCAGACGTCCTGAGGACCCTTGACGGTCCCTGCATACGTCAAAGAACCGGAACCCACCTTGATGATATTGGAATAGACACCGAAGGAGATCGTCTCCCCCGTCGAGAAAACAGTCTTTACGTCGCCAGGCCTCTCTTGGACAGCTGTCGCGGGAGCCGAGGACGAGCGGGCGCAAAAAAACAATCCAAGACCTGACCCGCACACGATGACGACAATAACAGCAATGCGCAATAACTTCATGTTTTAAAAAAATCTTTGGCCTTGCGTTTATCGGCTATCTCTTTGACATCATGATACTCCACATATGTCAGGTCCGGCCGTTTTTGGCAGACCCTGGCGATCATGGCCCCCTTGACGGCATCCGGGTTCTTGCGCAGGGTGATATATCGAAAATCCGTTCCGCACTGCGGGCAATACTTTTCGCGCGCATAATCAATGCCTATATGGCGGCAGCTGAAACAATCTCCCATCAGATCGCCTGCCACAAGCAAATGTCCGGCAACCGTATCGTAGTCCAGTTCCTGGCCGACGCGCAAATAGACCTTTTCCATCTTCTGAACCTGTCGTTAAATCCTGGTTAAAAACACCTGATCGCCCGGGCGAACATCCTGAAAAACTTCCAGACCGATCTCCTGCCCCTTCGACGCCCGCTCGATCGGTTTACGATCGATCTGCATAGAGCCGACCGTCTGCCTGAAATTGGTATTCTTCCCCTTGATCCAGACGGCATCGCCGATTGCCAGGGGAACGCGACACTTAAAGACCGCCGCTTTTACCTTTGGGAAATAATGTGAGATCTCTCCTGCCGGGACCCACGGCGTCTTGGCGGGCCTTTTCGCCGTTTTTGACGGACGCGTTGCGCGATGAGCAGGCTTCCCGGGCCGTCTGCGCGTTTTATGTCTTACGGCGCGTTTGTTACGGCGAAGTATCTTCCTGCGATGAAGATGTCGAAGATGTCTCGTCCTCCGACGGGAAACAGGGCGCCGGCGACGGCGCGCATGCTTGCGCACCCTGGACACTCGTCTTTTTTTTCGCTTTTTGAAACCAAGAACCCGCCCAAGCGCTCTAAAGATTTTTCTAAAGACCATACTTAGTGATCAAGCGAAATGTCGACATTCAGGTCGCCATGGAGGGTATTATGGATAAGACAGGAACGCGCCGCCTCCAGGACCGCGCGGGCGCGCGGGCCGGGTTCGGCCTTAGGTAAATGGATTTTTGCTTCAACCGCTGCAATAGACCTCTTGTCATCACTCAGCCGCCAGTCGAGTGAAATGATACAACCTTCCGCATCGATCTTCGCATTCTGACAATAACGCACGACATAAACGCCGATGCAAGTCCCAAGCGCAGAAATAAAAAGGTCCGGCGGCGCCATCCCCGCGTCAGCCCCGCCTTTTTCTGCCGGCAGATCAACGATAACCTGATGTTTTCCTGAGGACGCCTCAAACCTGATACCGCCTTTATAGACAACACTGACACTGTTCATCAGAACTTCTCCCAGTGTATCAGTTCTTTCAATCCCCTCTTTTGAGGCGCAGGTGCCTCGGCAGGCCTGCCGACGGCGATCAGGCTGACCAGCTTCAAATCCGCGGCACCGCCCAAAAACATCTTGACCTTTTCTGCATATTCTTTCTTGTCTCCGGCGATCCAGCAGGCGCCAAGCCCTGCCATCGACAGGGACAACAAGGCCTGGGTCGTTGCCGCAGAGCCATCCTCCAGATAATATTTGGTATCATGGCAAAAAACGACGATGCATGCCGACGCAAATTCAAGAAAGGCACCGTTGGGAGAGACAATCGTTGAAAGTTCTTTAAGGCGGGGACCCTGGGTAACGACAACAAACTCCCAGGGCTGGACATTTCTTGCTGTAGGGGCCTGCGAAGCAGCCCAGACGGCTTCTTCCAAAAGCGTTCTTGGAATATCGCCCTGTTTATACTTGCGGATACTGCGGCGTCCGGTGAAAATAAACTTTGGATCGCTCATGCCGCCTCACTCACGCTTCATCGCTGACCGTGAGGACTGAATCAAGCTCGCCAAACGGATTTTTCTCGGACGCAGGGTTCAGCGGATCTTGCGTCCATTTTCCGTCGACGACAAAACGATATTTATAGTTCCCGGGCTTGAGGCTGACCTGCGCCTTCCAGACGCCGTTGTCTTTCATGAGACGCGAGCTGTCGTTCAAAGACCAGTTGTTGAATTCGCCGACGACATAAACACTGTCGTTCGCCGAACCCGTAAACTGGAACTCGACAGGCAAAAACTCCTGCGCCTTTTTCTTGACGATCTTCTTCATCGCAGCGGTGATCTTCTCCATCAAAGCGCCTTCACCGGAGATGATCTCACGCGACAGGCTGAAATAATCCTTGGCCCCTCGGCTGTATTTATCGAAGGCGAAGATCGTCTTGGCCTCGGACTGGGACTCTTTGATCTTCACGTTGATATGGACGATCGTATTAAAGACCTTTGATCCGAAGACCTCTTTGATCCGGTTGAGGACATTAAAAGAGTGGCGCAGACGAGAATCAAAGTTATTCACAAGGACGCGATAAGATACCTTGTGGCCGAGCCTGTCCCTGATCAGGTCGACGATCTCGACGAGCCTCTGGACGCCGTCCACGGAGAACCGGGACGCTTCCACCGGGATGATCATCTGCTGGGCCGCGCGGATGGCATTAACGGTCAGCAGGCCCAGGTTCGGAGGGCAATCGATCAGGCAGAAATCATAAGCGCCCTGAAAATCCTTCAAAATGTCCTGCAACCTCGACTCGCGGCCAATCTCGTCCGATAGCTCCTGATCGATCGTCGACAACATGATATTGGACGGCGCAAGGTCGAAATTCGGAGAGATGTTGACGATGATATCCTTAAGGGAGCATTTGTTCTTGCTGATCTTCGACAAACAATCATAGATGCCGATATCTTTCTCGACGCCCAATCCCATCGATGCGTGGGCCTGAGGATCCAGGTCAATCAAAAGCGTCTTCTTGCCGTTAAGCGCCAGGGCTGCAGCCAGATTACAAGCTGTCGTGGTCTTCCCGCATCCGCCTTTTTGATTGGCAACCGCAAATATCTCCATCTCGACCTCCGGTCCTAAGTTACATTATTTGACAAATTCCACACCATCTATCAAAAGAACGCCTTCCTTGCGGCGCAAATTCCATTCTTCGACGGTAAACGACAACTGGTTCAATTGAGACCAGTCGCTGAACGCGTGAAAATTCTCTCGAGGGATATCGACGATTTTCCAGGAAGGGCCGATGTTCTGTATATACAGGCTGGAGGTTTCTTTGCGTCTGTTTGTGAGGCTCACTTTAACGATCCCGTCTTTCTGGTTATCGTTGTCCATCATACGCAGGGAAAACCGTATGGCTTTATACTCCCGAAGGTCTATCTCGGGCATATCGATCGTCAAGACCTCGATCTTTGACGTCGCGCGATTCAAAAAGTTGTAATTCAGGCGAAACGGCCCGTCGTGCTTGACGAGGCCCAGCCGGCGGCCGACATGCAGGCCGGTAAACCTCGTTGTTGACACGACTTTTATGGCAGCCAGAATGAATAAGGCCGTTAGCAAGAACAACAGGATGCGTTTGCTGAGACTCTTGCGGTCTTTCTTGCGGGGCGGCTTCTTCTTTTTCTCAAAGAATGTGCTCGCGATATGATCCGAAATTTCTTTTTTCATTGTAACATCAATGCGATACTTGTCAATAAGTTCTCTTGCTATGCATCAGCCGCAGAAGCACTTTACGCTTAGGTGCTAAACTTCTGAAAGGCCAAAGGGATAAAGCTGAAACTAATAAGGCGACGTGGGGTCAAGCGACCGGTTCAGATACGCCGGCGGCTCCTTGCCCATCATCTGGTATAAATTTCTTAAATGAAGCCTGTAAAGTTCGTCAAAAGCGACGTTTTTATCTCCATACCACCAGAACCAGTCGCTGCCCTCCAAAACATGGATCTGTTTCATGATGCGTTCATCCTGCAGATCCTGCGGAGTCAATGACTTCCTGGCCTCGGCCAAACACTCCCAGGCCGCATTTTTGGCCGGGTGCCCCATCCATTTATTCAACGTGCCGTGGATCCATGACCCTGTCACCATAGCCGGCAACAGGTGGCGCACCGGATGCTTCTCAAGATACTCCCGCACTGTGACCGCTTTTGTATAGGTTGATTCGCTGATGCGCCGGTAGAGGGCCCTTAAAAAATCCCTGCCGTCATTGCGGTAATACTCCCAGGCGTTTTCGCCGTCCAACGCGACCGTAACAAGGCAATCGTCATCGCCGAAATACTCCTGGATCTTCAGGATATGATACATGAAGTTATCCACGGCGTCGGCGGTCCTCCAATGCTGATATTCAAAGCCGATCAGGTCCGAAAGGTATTTGTCGCGGAACAGGACCGTCAGCGGCCCGTTCTTTGTTCTTACGCCGTAAGGCCGGTAGAGGACGCGGCCGTCCCGATGGACCTTCTTTACCGTATTCCACAGCATCGCCTCATCGGTAACGATCCAGTTCATCTGCGATTTGGCGAGGAACGGCAGGATGTCCATCGAAACCGCCTGTTCTGAAGGCCACATCCCCACGGCTATATCGCCGAATCGCTCGCGGTAGAACTTCACCGCCTCCTGAACATGCCAGATCGCATCCTGCGGCTGGGAAAAGACCACTTTAGGCAGGGGCGTGTTCGGGTTGGCGTCGCGCGCGGCAAACGAAGAGAACAACAAAGGCAGGATCGGATGAAAATAGGGAGAGACACTGACTTCGAGCTTCCCCTCTTCCTGCATCCTTTTGTAGGTCGGGATGATCTCCTTCAAAATGTCGAATTGCCTGGAAATAACGGCCTGCTTCTCTTCTTCCGTAAAATATCTTCCTTTCTTCACAAGAGAGCGCAATTCCGGGATATTCGCGCGGAAACAGGGGTCTATCCACGAAAGATTGAACCAGACCTGGAGATCCAGGTAATCCTGGTCGGAAAAACCATAATCTTCATGTTTTTTCAAAAAAAGCTCGTAATACCGCGGGTGGACAGCGATGATGCGGTTCAGGTCGGCCGAGAAAAAGTTCTCCCTGACAAAATGTTTCTCCTCAGGTGTCAAATCAGCGGCGCGTTTTTGCGTTAAATGCAGGAACCGGTCTGAGAGGCGGCCTGCGGCATATTCTTCGATCTGTTCGAGTAACGAAGGAACGACATTGAAGGTCTGATGGACGTCGGGGAATTCGTCCAAAAGAAGGGCCATATCGAGATAATCTTTTGTGCCATGCAGCCGCGCCCAGGGAAGCTCCGCCTCCCCTGTCAGGAGGTTCTTGTAGTACGGCTGATGCATATGGAGGATAAAGGCGAGATAGACCATGGAAAAACGATCACTCAGATTATAGAAGCAGATGACACAGATTAAAAAACATTTTTATATCGGCCTTACCTAAATATGAAAGATATATTACCATGTCTGAGGCCATATTGCAAAACAATCCCCTTCTTTCACCCCCCTTGATTGAAGCTCGGCTTCAATCAAGGGGAAGAGCTGAGCTCTGGAAAGTTGGGCAAAAAAAGAACCCCTGGGTTTCCCCAGGGGTTCTTGTAGAACAACTGCGCTTTCTAGGTTAGGCACCGCGCTTGCTAGGAATTGCGCGGGCCTAGTGCTTTCTGCGTCAGTCCCTCTGCTTATAATGAATGGCAGAGGACTAACCCTTTTCTGGGTTAGAAGCTAACTTTGCAGGAAGCGATTGCTTCAGCCGCTGTCTCACCCTGCTTATAACCGGTCGTAACGTTTTCCGAGGCAATCGCTTTGCCAGGGAAGAACCAGCCACAGAGCAAGCCAAGCTGGACGTCTTCCGTGTAATTGTAGATCAGGTTGACGTCTATTTCCTGGCCGAGCGCTTTCTTGCCGGCGTTGTAGTAATAACCATTGCCGTCATAGTCGTTATTGTCCATGACACCAGAGCGAGAACTGGCTTTGGCCATCAACAGATACACATAATCCAGCTGAATCCACACATCTTCGATGGGAGAGAATTTACCCATCATATCGATGTTATGCGCATTGGACTGCGGGAAGAGTGCGTTGATGATGTGGCCATTGGTCTGGTTCTCGAACATCGGATCCCATGCATGGTACTTCTTGTCAGAATTAGGATTGCTGCCACTATCTCTGTCAGCATCACCGGAGAAGTAGGAGTAGATCAACCCGAATGTCGGGGTGTACTTCCAACCCGGAGTGTACATCACAACAGATTGGGATGCCCACGCGCTGCGATCTCTTTCAACAGTAGAGGCGCCAGCCGGTGAAAGCTTCTTACCAAACTGGAACGCCATTTCCTGTTGGAGGTTCAACTTGCTGTTCGGCATGGTGCTGACGCGGCCACCAATGGTCTGCACGCTGTCAAGCTTGTCCACACCCTTATGTTTCTCGGAACTATTATCCTTTGACCAGAAATAACCTTCAGCCAATGTATTCCACTTATCGGCAAACTGGTAAGCGGCATTGATACCGTAAAGGTTAATCCAATCATTGGAGCTACCATCACTAACGTTCTCGTGATCAATAACTGCATAAACCACATCAATGACCAACGGGTCGTAGTTCAATGTGGCCCTGATAGAATCAAACGCCTTGCGATATGCCAGATCACCATTCACAGTATTAGGACTAGAAAGTCCCAACTCACCGTAATTCGAGGTCTGGTTGGTGCCGATCCCGCCGGAAACGGCGTTAGCATTCGGATTGCCGACACCATCACCGATGATCATGTCATTACCGAAGTGCAGTTCCTGACGACCGATAGTCACGGTCAAAGGAGAATACAAGAACTCCTTCAATGTAACATAGGCCAGATCGAGGTCGATATCTGTTGAAGCAGAATTAGCCTCTTTCCAGTTTCTCTCATTGATCAGCCTGACGGTCGCGCCAACATTATCCGTGAGGTCTGCATCCACTCTCAAGCGGACAACGCTATTGAACGTGCTGATCTCGTCTTCATTGTTTGCTCCATCGCCCTTGGTCAGATCGAAATCATTGCGACCAATGTAACGGGCGAGGATGTCACCGCTCACCTTGATATTCTGCACGGCAGCGAAAGCCGGAACCGCTGCTGCGAAAACGAAGAGCGCGCAGAAGAGAATCACTAAGCGCTTACTCATCTTTTCCTCCTTTAGCATTTTATAATATATGAACTAGGAACTTTGTTGCTACTTGCCTAGGAGTTACCATCTATAGTTATATCGCCATTCATTCGACAACTTCGGGCTCGCTTGTATTCACCTCCTTTTGCGCCTTATTAAAGTCGTCTTTGGCGGTATAGCCGTTTGATTACAAATACCATATATTTCAAGGGGTTGTCAACAGATTTTTTTGCTGCGGGTAGTCTTGCGGGCTGAGTGGTAAAATTTAACTATTTTCCGTCGGAAAACGAGAGAAGAAAGCGCTTTCTTAAGGCGGGCCGGTCAAATAATTTTTTGGACTATGGCTTCCATATCCCTTTGGATATCAGTCAATTGGGCCTGGGACAAGCCCGCCCCCAGCCCCACGCTCAAGAGCTCATCCCTGCGCAGGATGTCCCCGGGCGCATGCGCATCCGTGTCAATGCATATCTTGGCGCCGTATTTCAGGGCCATCTGCGCCACATGGCCGTTGGTCAGACAATGCCCTTTCCTGGCACTCAACTCCAAATAGACCCCTTTTCTGGCAGCCAGCTCCGCCTCTTCCCCGCGGATGAGCCCCGGATGGGCTATCAGGTCCACGCCGGCCTCAATGGCCGCCCGCACAGTCCCGGGCAAAACAGGCTCAACAAGCGTCTCTCCATGCGCCACGATCCAGCGGATACCGTTTTTACGCGCAAAATTCACGGCTTCAGGAAATTGCTCCAGGGGCAAGTGGGTCAGCTCCACCCCAGGGATGACCCTGATCCGGCCCACGGGCCAATGGTGGCAAAATTCGGCAATGGCCGCTGTCACGCTTTTAAGATTGGAAAGGTCCACATGATCGGTAATGGCAACGGCCTTATAGCCTTTTTCTTCATAGCGCCTGGCCAGCTCTGAAGGAAGCAATTCGCCGTCACTTAATAAGGAATGCGTATGCAGATCAAACATATCTTTGGCCCTCTTGTGGAGAATGGATAACGCTTCTTCACCCAATTATATTTTAAAAAGGGGAAGTTGCAAGCGAATTCATCATGGGAAAAATATCAGCGCGCTCTGAGGACCTCTCTGATCACGCGGCAGAGGACGCGGGCACTGGCTTGCACGGCCTTTGAAGGCTTTTGGCCAAAGTCAAGGGTCTGCGGCTGGATACCCAGGACCATGATGGAACAGGGAAAGGATTGGCGCAAATAACTGGCAAGGATGTTCAAGGGCATGCGGTGGGTGGAAAACGATATCCCCTCCCTTATGTCTTGCGCATCAAAAAGACAGGCCTCTCCCGGGGCTTTATTCATGGATGCGGCATCTACGATCAGCAGGTGCGTGGGCCTGAATTTTTTGATCTCTCCGGTCAGGCTTTCCGGGGCCGTGTGCCCCAGAAAGGCGCGCACGTCAACAGGGCCGGCTGTTTTTGTCTTGCGGCCCAGGTTTCTGGCAACGCACAAACCAACGGCATCATCTCCCCTCAATTCCGAGCCTACGCCAAGGATGCCGAGCCGGCAGACGCCCTCAAGTTTCTTTTTGAGCTGACTTTTAAGCTTCTGCATGGAACCCCACGGAGTAAAGTCTGCGGCCCTCGATGGCCCTCCTTCGCCAAGCAGCTTTCGCGCTTGGCTTCGGAGAGGTCATCCGCATGGAGTCGGCCACGGACAATCGAGCGACATCCTGCTACGCTGTGCTACTTTCGTGCACAGCTTCGCAGAGATAGTTCCTACGAAGCTAAAACGAAAACATTTGAGTGAAGCACAGGACATCTCGCCGAAGCAGGTTGTTCGCATTTCCGCCCCTGGCGAGACCTCGCCCACCACAGAGCGGCGAGGCGGGCCTCCACGGGCTAAAGGCCCGAGGCCTCCTGCGCAGGCGGATGAAATACGACCTTGAGCTTTTTTTTATCCAGTTGGGCCAGTTCAAACTCAGGACTAGACACAAGAGCTCTTTTCAAACAGGAATCCACACACTGCGCGCAATAAATGCAGCGCCCCAGGTCAAAAACGGCCTCAAAGCGTTTTTCGCCGACTTTGTTAATCGTGATGGCATTGGCCGGACAATCCCGCATGCACATCCTGCAACCGATGCATTTGGAAGGATCAAAGGTGATCTTGCCGCGAAACCCTTTGGGCATGCCGGACTTGTCCACGGGATAATTCAACGTGGCGGGTCTCTTAAACAGGGACTGCAGGACCAGATTAAGCATTCTTCCGGGCTTCACTATAACACCACTCCTTTCACAAGCAGAATGGCTAAAAGCTGCACCAACGCCAGAGGCACAAGATACTTCCAGCAAAACCTCACCATCTGGTCGATGCGCATCCGCGCGAATATCGTGCGGGCAAGCGTCAGAAGAAAAACAACCAGCAGGACTTTAAGGATATAGATCAGAAATCCGATGACCGCATCTCCACTCAAACCAAACGGCAGAAAGACCGCGGCCAGAAGCGACGCCCCAACGACCATCTCGATATCAATGCTGAGGCGAAAGAACGCAAAGAGCCGCCCTGAATATTCCGTGAAGGTGCCGGCAACGATCTCTGTTTCCGCCTCGGGGATATCGAACGGCGCTTTTTCCAATTTTCCCAAAAGCGCGATAAGAGATATGGCGAATCCCAGGACATTAAAAAAACTGTACATCGGGTGGTCCACATAAAATTGGGAGATTTCGCTCAACGTCCAGCTGTCAGCCAAGAGCGCCGGTGAAAAAAGCCCCATGAACAAGGGCACTTCATACGCGAACATCTGCGTCAGCGATCTCACCGAACCGATACGCGCATAGAGGGACGTCGAATACCACCCTCCGATAAAAAACGCAAGCGTCGGAAGCGTCAACAAATAGAGGACAACGACCAGGTCCCCGGAGAATGAATACAGGGCCCCTGTCTTCCACAACGGGATATAGATGATGGATGAAACGACTGCCGTCAAAGCAAAAAGCGGCATCAGCCGGAACATCCGCGGATTGGCTTCGTCCGGCACGATATCTTCTTTGCCCAAAAGCTTGATAAAATCCGCCAGAGGCTGGAACCAGGGAGGCCCCTGCCTGTTCTGCATGCGGGCGTAAAGCTTGCGGTCGATGAATTCCGCGATCAAGCCGAATAAAGCCAGAAACAGGAAGCCCGGATATATGAGGATAGAAAACAAAGCGGACATCAATGCTCCATTAAATTGTGGAGTTTCTTCTCGGCAATGGCGACATCGAATCCTCTGGCGCGATGCCACCCCAGACTGAACAACCGCAGGTTCTCCCAGGAAAGCGTCTCTCTCTTGTGGTTATCGAGATGCCGGACGCCCACCAGCCTGTCCGTGCAGGAAAAACACGGATCAATGGCGGCGATCACGATCGGCATGTCGGCGAGAAACCTGTCCCGTAGCATATGCTTGACGGTCTGAATATTCGCCAGGGTCGGGGCCCGCACTTTGACGCGCTCGGGCTTCTCTCCCCCGTTGGATTTGACATAATGGACATCTTCGCCTCGCGGCGCTTCGTAACGGCTCAAGGCCTCTCCTGCAGGGATCTTGCGCGGGGCCCTGACGGCGATCGGTCCGTCGGGTATTTTGGCGACGACCTGCCGAATGATCTTAAAAGACTCCAGGAGTTCCTTTAAACGCACGACTGTGCGGCCAAAGACATCGCAATGGTCGTCCGTAATGACGTTAAAATCCAGCTCGGCATAAGCGGCATAGGGGTCCTCGCGGCGGATATCGCGGTCCACGCCGGAAGCCCGCGCCGTAGGCCCCACGGCGCCCAGGCGGACCGCATCTTGCCTGGAGATCATCCCGACGCCGGAAAGCCGTTTGATGATCGACGTTTCTTCTGTCGCGATCTGGATATAATATTTGGTCCGTTCTTCCAGGGTCGCTATCGCGGCAAGGATGTCCTTTCCGTATTCCGGCGTGATGTCCCGCCTGACCCCGCCGATGGTATTGATGCCGTAATTGACGCGGTTCCCCGTTAATTGGGCCAAAAGGTCCATCACGATCTCGCGGTCGCGCCAGGTATACATCAGGAGCGTATCGAAACCGATCTCATGGCCTGCCACACCCAGCCAGAGGAAATGGCTGTGCACTCTTTCGAGCTCGCCGATCAGGGTGCGGATATAAAGGGCCCGCCGGGGCACAGACAGGCCGGCGATCTCCTCAACCGCCTGGACATAAGCGCTGGAATGAGAATGCGAACAGATACCGCAGACCCTTTCGATCAGATAGACGTCCTGCAAAAAAGTCCTTTCTTCGCAGGCCTTTTCTATGCCGCGGTGGTTATATCCCAGGCGGATATCCACACCCATGATCTTTTCACCCTTCAGGGCAATACTGAAGTTCTCGGGTTCCTTTAAAGCAGGATGCTGAGGCCCCAGGGGAATCTTAAACTCGTGTTCGTGCTCGTGGGAATCATGCATATTACATCTCCCTGCCGGAACCGTTCGCCGGCTTCCAGTCTTTTCGCAAAGGGTGCTCATCCTCAGGCCAGTCGTCCGTCAGAGGATAGCGATTGCCCTGACGCAGCCCCTGCACCTTTGCGCCGAACAGATCGACAATTTCGCGCTCATATATCTCTGCGCCTGGGAAAACGCCGGTGATCGTCTGAATGACCGGATGCGATTTCGGCACGCGCGTCTTGAGATTCAGCGTGACCCCGCTCTCCTGGGCAAGGTGATAGATAAAACCGAGGTCCTCCCCTTCATCTGTGCCTGTGATCGCGCACAAGATGTCGAATTTTCCCTGATGGACGAGAAAATCAAAAACTTCGGAAAACTTCTCATAAGCGACATCAAGCGTCAGCCGCCGCGGCCTGACAATCTTGAAGGAATCTTTAAGAAAATCGAACCGCCTGACCGTCTCTTGCCGGATATCCTCTTCGTAGCTCATGGGGTCTCTCCTGAATGCGGACACTCCGTCTTGCTGTCCGTGGATCCATCATGAACCTTCTGCGGCTCCTCGCCCGTTGACGCCTCATCCTCTTCTAAGCTCGACAATAATTTGACCACGCCGTCAATGATCGCCTTCGGGCCGGCAGGGCAGCCGGGGATATAGGCGGAAACAGGGATGACCTCATCGATGCCGCCGCGCACATTGTAACACCCCTTGAAAACACCCCCGCCGCACGCGCAGGCGCCCACGGCGACGACAAACTTCGGTTCGGCCATCTGGTCGTAAATACGCTTGAGCCTGTCCTGGATCTGCCTGGTGACGGGGCCGGAGCAGACCAGAACATCCGCGTGCCGCGGTGTCCCCTTCAACTGGATCCCGAAACGCTCCACGTCGTAAAGGGGAGTCAGTGCCGCCACGATCTCGATATCACAGGCATTGCAGGCGCCGGAATTGAAGTGCAGGATCCACGGCGATTTAATCCGCGCCCAATTGACGATCTTACGAAATAACTTCATGTCATCTCCTAAACAGGATAAATAGGCCTGCCACAACGCCGACGATATACAATTCCGCCATGATCAGCGTATTGATAGACTCCAGAGGGATGGCTGTTATCATCATGGTCGCCACATGCGCGACCGTAAAGAAAAATGCAAAGGGAAAAAACTGGCTGTAGTCCGGCTGCGCCATATGGTCTTCGACGTCCTCGCCGCAGGCATAGGCCTTCCCCGTCCCTTCCTCTCTTTTTTCTTTCTTTTTATAAGACAGCCTCGAAAGGGCCGTCGAAAGAAGCAGCACAAAGAGAAAAACGATGGCAAAAACAACAGGCGGAGTCAGCAACAATTGTTCCATAATAAACCCTTCCATACTCCTCAGCTTAGCCCCTGCCGAAGGCCGGGCCTGGACGGAGCTCTTGCAGGGCTAGCCTTTGAGATTTCGCAATTGCCTGGTATCCAGGTTCTTGTTATGCCGATGCAGGCCCAGAGCGATCCCGGCGGCCACGGCGATGATGACGACTTCCATGACGATGAGTGTGATCACCAGGCTCTGGACCAACGCCTCGTGCGCCGTGACATAACCCACCAGGACAAGCAGCAGCGTCACCGCCTTGATCAGCAGTTCCAGGCCGATCAGGGCGCGGATCAGGTTAAAGGTCACAAGCAGGCAGTAAAAACCGATGACAAACAAGACGACAATAAACAAACAAAACGGCCAGAATAACGTCAATGCCTGAGCGCTCATTTCTGTTTAGCCTCCCTGAAGAGAATGATGATGCCGAAGACACCCGTCAACAGCATGATGATCTGGCCCAGGAGATCCAAAGGCCTCTGGTTCCAGAGGACGACGCGCGGATCTTTTTCTATCTCCGGCAGCGGCACGCTCAGATTAAATTTAAAACTCACAAAACTCAGGACAATGCCTATCAGGACCAGAAGGATCGGCAGATACCAGAACCTCTCGAGCCTGTCCCTCATATGCTGCAGGACTTTCTCCTGTGACATAGGCTGGGTCACGCTGATGGTCGCAATAAAAACGACGGAGATGAGCCCCGAACAGACCGACAACTCAAAAACAGCCGCCAGGGGCGCATGGAGACGAAACATCAGGATCGTCAGCATGGCGCTCGTCAGGGCCAAACCGATGGCAGACCTCAGGAGGCTGCGGGTCATGACCGTCCATAACGCAGCCAGCGCCATCAAAAAAAGTATGACGATATCCATATTCAATGCTTGTGTGCCCATGCGCCTTCTCTTCCACCTATCAAAAAGTCCGCCTAAAAAGAAACCACGGGAAAAATAACCGTATGCACGACATACGGGAAGAACAAACCAACGCCTGCGATCAGGATAGCCAGAATAACCGCGGGCAATGTCAAATTGAATCCCGCCTCGACAACGCCCGCCATGTTCTTCTCCGGCGTCCCAAAAAAGACCCGGCGCTGCAAAAGCAGCATATAAGCCAGCGTTAACAGGCTTGTCAGGACCGCAGTGACAGCCACCCCATAAAGACCGCTCTGCCAGAGGGCCAGGATGATAAACAGCTTGCTCCAGAAACCGGCCAGCGGCGGAACGCCCGACAGGGATAAAGACGCCAAAACAGACGTTGTCCCTGTGATGGGCATCCTGGAGGCCAAGCCCGACATCCGGCCCATGTCCAGAGTCCCCAGGCGGTCCTCAACGGCCGCCGCATTCACAAAGAGGAGCGATTTAAACACCGTGTGGTTAAAGATATGGAATATGGCCGCGGCTATGCCCAGCGGCGTTCCGCAACCGAATCCTAAAAAGATATATCCTACCTGGCTGATACTGGAATACGCCAAGAGCCTCTTGAGGTCCTTCTGCCCCATGGCCGCCAGGGCCCCGAATATCGCAGAGATCAGGCCAATGCATAAAAGGATGCTCTTGAGTGCGGTACTAAAACCAAAAATATCAATGACGATGCGCATCGCCGTATAGACACCCAGGGTCTTGGTGACTACGCCTGCAAGCAATATCGACACAGGGGCCGGCGCAGAGGCATAGGCGTCCGGCAGATATCCATGGAAGGGCATCACTCCCGCTTTCATAAAAAGACCTGCCAGGAAAACGCCGACGGCAAGAATAATCAAGTTGCTGTGCGGTGTCACCAGCAACGCCACCCGGATATCAGTAAAACTCGTGCTCCCGGAAATAAGCAGGATGATCGCGATAGCTGAAAGCACAAAAACCGTAGCCACAGACGAAAAAATCAGGTACTTGAACGCCCCTTCCAGGGGATCCCTCTTTTTTTCAAGGGCAATCAGGACAAAAGACGCTGCAGCGGCGACCTCCCAGAAAACGTACATGGAAAAGATGTCCCGCACCATGACCACGCCATTCAATCCCATCAGCTCCAGGATCATGAGACCGGAGAAATAAAACCGCTTATCCTCTTCTTTGACAAAAGGCCCTGCGGCCAACAACGCGATAAAAATAACAATGCCGATACACAAAAGCATGATGCGGCTCAGGCTGTCTACGGCTAACGTGAAATTAAAAACAGAGGCCAAGCCCGGCAGATGACGGTTAGCCATGATGGACGGCGAAAACACCGCATAGATCTGAAAAAAAGCCAAGGCCATGACCACAGCGAACGCCACCCTCTTGCCCTTGAGAGGCAAAAAGCTTATCAGAAGCAGACAAGCCAATGGGATCAGGATCATTAAAGAAAGCACTAAAAACTCCTTGTGGACAACAGAAATATCACAAGAACAAGCAAGCCGCCGAGCGACCATCCGAGATATGTCACATAACTACCAGAGTGCCAACGACTTAAAGTATTTGACAGGGCCCGGGCGCAACCCGGAAGACCCGCGTTATAGACCCAGTCGATCCCCCTGTCAAGACGCCACAAGAGATACGAGAAACCTTTCATAAATACCCTTCCCCACTCATACGGATCAAAGCATCGCCTTTCTGCTTTCTCATAGAGCCCGGATAGAACAGGGGCGTCGTGGATATAATCAACAGCCTTCAAGCCGCTGCCTTTCATCTTGGCGCCCAAGATATGATTGACAAGCGCCATCAGGAGCATGATGGCTGTGACCGCGACAAGCTTCTTATTGGGCAGAAGAGAAGAAAAATCCTGCCCTTCCAGATGGTTCTCGATCGCCGGCTGGACCAACTGGCCGATCGGGAAAGAACGCTGCAGCCCGAAATAGACACAGCCTGCGGCGATGACGATCATGGGTATCAGCATAATAACAGGCGCTTCTTTGGCCTTTTGTGTCGCTTCGCTTTTGGGACCCAGGTAAGCCGCGTGCCCCAATTTCAGAAAAGAGGCTGCCGTCAGAAAGGAACCTAAAATGGCCGCCAGATAGAAGACCAATCCCCTTTCCAGCGCGCCGTCATAGATCAATTCCTTGGAGAAAAAGCCGTTGAATGGAGGCACCCCTGAGATGGCCGCAGCCGCGATAAAGAAACACAGGAACGTCACGGGCATCTTTCCGGCCAATCCCCCAAGGCGCTCCAAGTCCGTCGTACCCGACTGGCGCTCCACGGCCCCGGAAGTCAAAAAGAGGCATGATTTATACATCGCATGATTGATCATGTGGAATAGGCCGCCGACGATACCGATCGGCACGGCCGTGCCGATCCCCAGGATCATATAACCCACCTGGCTGATGGCATGATACGAAAGCAACCGTTTATAATTTTTCTGGATCAGGGCCATCATGACAGCCAAAAGGATCGTCACGGAACCAATGATCATCAGCGCCATGCTCAATCCTGATTCCGGGACCAGCTTAAAAAGATCGAGGCAAATCCTCGCCAAAAGATATATGCCCAGGAGCTTTTCGAGGGCCGCCGGAAGGAACGCCATGAACGGCAGGGGCGCATCGATGCTGGCATCGGGTATCCAGGTGTGGAACGGCATTGATCCGGCCTTGGAGATCGCCCCGATCATCATCAAGACAAAAGCCAGACTGCCGAGACCTCCCAGGGACAGCTGGATCTTCGAGATCGCAAATGTCCCGCTCAGATGCCCGACCAGAGCGATACCTATCATCATGCAGAGGTCCGCAACACCGACAATCACGAGGGCCTTGACCGCCGTTTTAAACGCCGTCTTACCCCCTATCGCGATAAGGCCGAAGACGGTCAAAAGCAAACCCTCCCAGAAGAAAAGCAGGACGATCAGGTTGTCTGAAAGGACGGCGCCGTTGACAAGGCTCAGCGAAAATAGAAAAAGGGCAAAGAACAAGCGGCCCTTTTCCTTTGCGAACATGAATACACAAGAGTATAAGGCGATGAGGAAGGCGAAACCGCCGGCCGCCGCCAGGATAAAAGCGCTGAAGCGGTATAGCCTCAGGGAAAAATCAATGCCATACGCGCCCCAAGGATAAAACAAGGTCATCTCCTCGGGAAAAAGCCGAAGGCACAAAACAAGATCGGCAGCCGTCACCGCAAGGACCAATGCCTCTTTGAGAAACCTGACCCTTTGAGGCACCAGGACCACAAGACAACCGGCCAGCAAAGGTCCAAAGATAAGCAACGGCAGAAATAAGTTCGTCATGATATCACCCGGATCATCTGCGCCGTCGCCTGCTGGACCATATCAAGCGGATAACGCACCCATATACCGGCTGCCAGCGACAAAAATGCCAAGAGAAGGACGCATGCCACCATGACAGCCGACCCTTCCCTGGCTGCAATCTTGGTCTCGCCGAAAAATACGATCGTAAAGACCCGCAGCAGATACAGGATCGTCATGAGGGCGGCAAACAAGAAGACAAAAGCAAACATCATCTGCCCTCCCTGAACGCAACCAAGAAAGATCAGGAATTTACTGAAAAAACCTCCGAAAGGCGGCAGACCCATGACAGAAGCGGCACAGAACAAAAAGGCCGTACCGGTCAAAGGCATGGTGGAAAATAAGCCGCCGAGCCTGGTGATATCCTTGGTTTTCGTTCCCTGCTCGATGATGCCTGCGCACAGAAAAAGTCCGGCCTTGGCCATGCCGTGCATGAGGATATAAAGAAGGCCTCCGGCGACAGCGACCTCAATGCCAAGGCTCAACCCAAAAAAGATAAAACCGATCTGGCTGACCGTCGAATAGGCGATGATCCTCTTCAAATCCGTCTCCCTTAACGCGGCCCCGGCGGAAACAATACTGCTGACAGCCGCCACCCACGGCAGGATCACGTGCCAGACCGCCTCAATGGGGAACGTGGCAACGAACAACCTCGCAAAGACATAGACGCCGATCTTGACAAGGACAGCCGCATGGAGAAGGGCCGTGACAGGCGACGGCGCCACACCGGCATCCGCCAGCCAGGTATGAAACGGCAAAGTCGCCGATTTTGACAAGATCCCGAAAAGGACCAAGACCAGGACTATATTAGGAAAGGCCTGTGTCTTGAAATGCTCCTTGATCACTGTGAGATCGAAGGAGCCGGTCTGTTGGTAAAGCATCAAAAAACCGATAAGCATGACCAACGCGCCGCCGAACGTAACAAGGAAAGCCTTGTCCGCGCGCTGCACATCGGTCTTGCCCCTGAAGAAACCTATCAGGCGCCAGCTGACGATGGCCGTCATCTCCCAGAAGATATAGAGAAAAATAAGGTTCGATGAAAAAACGATACCCATCATCGAACCGAGAAAAAGCACGACCAGCATGTCGTATTCATTGCGGTTGGCATAATGGGAGATGTAGTCGAAGGAATAGAGCACGATGACAAGGCCTACCAGAAGAGACGCCAGGGCCATGAAAACAGCAAGGCCGTCCGCCGCAAAAGCGAGGTGCAAACCAAAAGGCATGGCCATGGAAAAACGGACGACCTGCCCTGAAAAAACAACGGGGGACAACCTGAAGACAGCAAGGAAGGAAAACGCAACAAGGACGAAGGCCAAAAAATGACGCAGGCGTTCATGGATCCGGCCGGCCAAGGGCAGGAAAAAAGAACCCAGAACGGGTACGCCAACGATCGAAACTAATAAGGTATCAAATGGCATATATCTCAAATCCATGCGGCAACCACGCGCATGCGCGCGTATTCGCGCAGTAAACTGAAAGCATCAAGGGCGATTAAATAAAAAAGCCCTACCTTATCAGGTGGGCTGCTTCGCCAAACCTCTCTCTACTCTCGTAAAGCTACTGTGCTTTTATCGAAATTTCAATGCAAGGAATTTACCACATCATCTGCATGAAATCAAGCTATTTTTGACTTGCCGGGCAATCTCCCCACACCCCTTAAGTTCCCTGCCGGCAGGCAGGTCGCCTTGCTGTTCATCTATCCTTCGCTGGTTGTTTGAAAACAATCCATAGCCGCTCAGGACGAATTTTTGCGAGGCACAAATTCAGTGCCCCCGGCAAGGCTCCGTCCGCCGGGGCGGACTAGAACTTGTCGCTCCTCGCCTGCCTGCTTTCGCAGGCAGCTCGGTCGCTCCCCATAGGGGCTCTGCCCCTCTGGCGCTCCCCCGACATAGCGTCGGGGTCGCTGTCACCCCGAAAACGTGGGGACGGTCTCCCCACACTCCTTAAGTTCTCGCCTTGCATCCAAAAAAAGTGCCCCCGGCAAGGCTCGAACTTGCCACACCAGGTTTAGGAAACCTGTGCTCTATCCAGATGAGCTACGGGGGCAATCGGTTAACGAGTTAAGGGGTATCGGGTTAGCGGGTTAAAACGACCAGAAAACCGGCCTCTCTTCGACCCATGCAAACCGCCCACTCGCATACTCGCTTACTAATATTGTATCAACGAATACACCGGATAATCTTTGAGCTTTTCTCTGCCCTTGAGGCCGCAGAGCTCGATCAAAAAAATGATGCCGGCGATCTTGGACTTGAGCTGGTTAGCCATCGCACAGACAGCCGCCGCCGTCCCTCCCGTCGCCAAAAGGTCGTCGACGATGAGGACCCGCGAAGACGCCTTCAGGGCATCTTTATGCATGTAAAGAGAATCCGTTCCGTATTCCAGGGCATAATCGGCGGAGATCGTCTCGGCAGGCAGTTTGCCTTTTTTGCGAACCGGAATGAAACCGGCACCCAATTTATAGGCCAGGGCCGCGCCGAAAATGAACCCGCGCGATTCCACGGAAACGACATAATCGATCTTTTTGCCTTTGGCGATCTTTGCCAGGCCGTCAATGGCCTTCTTGAAAGCGGCCCTGTTTTTCAGGAGCGTCGTGATGTCGTAGAACAGAATGCCCTGTTTCGGAAAATCAGGAATGCTGCGGATATATTTTTTTAATGCGTCGGCCATATGCCTTCCTCCCCATCACTCACTGCCTATTCAACACAAGCGTAGATTCTCTCTTGACCAGTTTCGTCGGAAGCACGACCTTCACCGGCTGCTTTTCCCTTTCCGCTACGATCTGGTTCAATTTTTCCAGGGCCAGCCTGCCCATTTCGACGATAGGCTGCGAGACCGTGGTCAGGCGCACCTGGCTGTAGCCTGCGACGGGGTTATCGTCAAAACCTACAAGGGACAAGTCCCACGGGATACGGATGCCTTCTGCGCGCGCCTCGTCGATGACCTCCAGCGCCATGACGTCGCTGGCGGCAAAAATAGCGGTAGGCCTGTCCTCAAGGTTCAAGAGCGCCCGCGCGGCCGCCCTCGCCGGAGTCCTCAGGAAAAAACCCTCCTGGATATACTGCCGCGGGATGGCCAACCCGTATTTTGCCATGGCCTGCCGGTATCCCTCCAGACGGGCTTCGCCGGCCTGGGTGTTCAGGTCCCCGGCGATCGTGGCGATCTTGGTATGCCCGAGCTTGACAAGATATTCGACGACATCCATCGCCGCCTTGCGGTTATCGATGGCGATACAATTGATGTCTTCGCTGAAATAATTGTTCATGACGATGCAAGGAGTCCCGGCCTTTATGAATTCCAGGAGCTTCTTCTTGTCGCCGTCGATGTCCGCAAAAATGACGCCCTTGACATATCCGGCGCGGATGGACTCGCTGGTGGCCCAGTCGGCATGCTTATGGCGCTCCGTGATATGGATAAGGATATCCGCTTTCAGCCTGCTGGCCGCGGCCGTGACTCCCTTGATGACCTCCGAGGCAAAAAAAGAATGGAAGACATCTTCAAACCTGGGAATGACCAATGTATAAAATTTTGAGTCCGACATATTACTGGATGGCCTCCTTATCCTGCTCGATGACGAACTTTTTAAGCTTCTTCAAAGCGTTTTCCTCGATCTGCCGGACGCGTTCCCTGGAGACGTTGAGTTTCTTGGACACGTCGGCCAGCGTATGGATCTTGCCGTCCTGGAGACCGAACCTCAGGTCCAGGACATCGCGTTCGCGCTCATTGACGATGCCCAGAAGGCCGCTGAGGCGCTCCTTATTGAAGAACTGGTCGATCTCTTTTTCCGGAGTCGCGGTCGTCTTGTCTTCGATCAGGTCGATGATCTCGTTGCCGCCTTCTTCATCGATGGGCGCGTCCAGGGACGACGTCTTATTGATGTAACCACGTATCTTGCAGACCTTCTCGGACGTCATACGCATGGAGCGCGCGATCTCGGAATCCGTCGGGACGCGCTTGAGCTTGCCCATCAGCCGTTCATTCGCCTTTTTATATTTGGACAGAAGCTCATTGACATAGACGGGGATGCGGATCGTGCGGGACTGGTCGAAGACGGAACGCGTGATGCTCTGTTTGATCCACCAGGCGGCATACGTCGAAAAACGGAATCCTTTGTTGGGGTTGAACTTTTCGACCGCCTTCATCAGGCCGACATTACCCTCTTCGATCAGGTCCATCAGGGGAATGCCGAGATACATATATTTCTTGGCGATATTGATGACAAGGCGCAGATTCGCGCGGATCATGTGGTCGCGCGCCTCCTTGTCCCCCCGCTGCGCCCTCTTGGACAAGTCCACTTCTTCTTTTGCCGTCAAGAGCGGGATCTTTCGCACTTCCTTAATATAGGATTTGATATTTTCCATAAAAAGGTTGGTTAGCAAGTCTACGAGTTGACGAGCCGATGTCTCGACCCGTCAACTCGTAACTCGTTTAGTCGATAAACCCGGTCATTTCTTCTTTGCCTTCTTAACCGGCTTATTTGCCAACACAGCCCGGGCCGCAGCCAGACGGGCAATCGGCACGCGGAACGGCGAACATGAAACGTAATTCATCCCTGCCCGGTAGCAAAAGTCGATCGAACGCGGCTCGCCGCCGTGTTCACCGCAGATGCCGACCTTCAATTTCTTGTTGGTCTTACGGCCGCGGTCAATCCCCGTCCGGATCAATTCGCCCACGCCCTCCTGGTCGATCGTCTGGAACGGGTCTTCCGGAAGAATGCCTTTCTTCAGATATTCCGGCAGGAACGCTCCGATGTCATCGCGTGAGAATCCGAAAGTCATCTGGGTCAGATCATTCGTCCCGAAAGAAAAGAACGAAGCGACTTCGGCGATCTTGTCGGCCACGAGTGCGGCACGCGGAATCTCAATCATCGTGCCGAACATATGGTCGATCTTTTTCATGCCGAACTTGGTCAATACTTCTGCATAGACTTTCTTGGCGATCGCCAGCTGGTCCGTCAATTCCTGCACCGTACAGACAACAGGGATCATGATCTCCGGAAAAACCTTCTTGCCCGCTTTCAGAAGCTCGGCCGCTGATTCCAGGATGGCGCGGAATTGCATTTCACTCACCTCAGGGTATGTGACCCCCAAGCGAACGCCGCGATGGCCCATCATCGGATTGGATTCAGCCAGGCCGTCAGCCCTCTTCTCCAGTTCCTCCATGGAGATGTTCAAGCTGTTGGCAAGTGTCTGACGGGCTTCTTGCTGGTGCGGAACAAATTCATGCAACGGCGGATCCAGAAGACGGATCGTCACCGGCAGGCCTTCCATCGCTTCCAGCGTCGCCTTGATATCGCTCTTGACGTGCGGGAAGAGCTCATCAACGGCCCTCTTCCTTTCCTCAAGGCTCGACGACATGATCATCTTGCGCAGTTTAAAAAGAGGCTCTTCAGACCCTTTGCCGTAGAACATGTGCTCTGTCCTGAACAGCCCGATGCCCTCGGCCCCGAACTGCCTGGCTTTCCTGGCATCATCGGGCGTATCGGCATTGGTACGGATATTCAACGTCCGGATGGTATCACAGATCTTCAGGAAATCATTGAGGACCTCATTTTCCGAAGAAGCATCCATCATCTTCAACTGCCCCTGATACACGAGACCCTTGGTTCCGTTGAGCGTGATCCACTCCCCCTCGTGCAGGACCAGGCCGCCTTCCACATCAATTTCTTTCTTGGCCAGGTTGATCTCCAGGGCGGCGCAACCCACGATACAGCACTTGCCCCAGCCGCGGGCCACAAGGGCTGCGTGCGATGTCATGCCCCCTCTGGCAGTCAGGATGGCCTCTGCGGCGCGCATCCCGTCGATGTCCTCCGGGTTCGTTTCTTCACGGACCAGGATGACCTTTTTGCCTTCTTTGGACAAACGGATGGCATCTGCCGACGTAAAGACGATCATGCCGCAAGCGGCGCCCGGCCCGGCCGGAAGCCCTTTGGCAACGGACTTTTTTGTCTTCTCTTCGGAAGGATTGATGATCGGATGCAAGAGTTCATCAAGCTGTTCCGGCGTGACACGGCTGACCGCCGTCGCTTTATCGATAAGTTTCTCTTTCACCATGTCGGTCGCGATCTTCACGGCTGCCGGACCATTTCTTTTTCCGATACGGCACTGCAACATGAACAATCTGCCTTTTTCAATGGTGAACTCGATATCCTGCATGTCATGGTAATGTTCTTCGAGCCGTTCCTGGATATCAAAAAGTTCTTTGTAAACCTTGGGCATCTTGCGCTCCAGGGTCTCCAGGTCTTTATTGTGCTCACTCTGGGAATACTGGTTGATGGGCGCCGGGGTACGGATGCCTGCGACGACATCCTCGCCCTGGGCATTGACCAGATACTCGCCGTAAAATGCCGCATCGCCGTTACCCGGATTGCGCGTGAAGGCCACGCCCGTCGCCGAATCATTGCCCATGTTGCCGAAAACCATGGTCTGGACGTTGACGGCCGTTCCCCATTCATGCGGGATATGCTCGATATTCCTGTAAGCCACGGCGCGCTTGCCGTTCCATGATGAAAAAACAGCGCCGATGCCGCCCCACAACTGGGCCATAGGGTCATCCGGGAAATCCTGACCCAGGACTTCCTTGATCTTCTTTTTGAATTCAGCGCAAAGGAATTTCAGGTCCTCAACGTTCAGATCGACGTCGTTCTTAACGCCCCTCTGTTTCTTGCGGGCGTCCATGATGCGTTCCAGCTGACGGCGGATACCCATCTCATCCTTGGGTTCGATGCCCGCCGCCTTTTCCATGACGACGTCGGAATACATCATCATTAACCTGCGGTAAGCGTCATAGACAAAACGCTGATTGCCGCCGGACTGTTTGACGAGACCGGGGATCGTCTTTTCCGTCAAGCCGACGTTCAAAACCGTCTCCATCATTCCCGGCATCGACTTCCTGGCACCTGAACGCACGGAAACCAACAGCGGATCCGAAGGGTCGCCGAAGGACTTGCCCATGATCGTTTCGACTTTCTTCAGGGCTTTTGCAACCTCTTCTTTCAGACCCGCGGGATATTTTTTCTTGTTCTGGTAATAATAAGTGCAGACCTCGGTCGTGATCGTAAAACCGGGAGGCACGGGCAACTTCAGGGCCGGATGGCCCGCCATCTCCGCCAGGTTAGCGCCTTTGCCGCCCAGCAGGTTCTTCATGCTTTCGTTGCCGTCTGCCTTGCCGCCTCCAAAAGAATACACGTTCTTCTTTGCCATTTGCCCTACCGCTCCTTTCGAATACACCGCACGCTCACACGCGCGGAATCCATGCCCCAAGTCTTCTCTGGGGCTATTATTTTAATTTCTCTGACAAATATGCCTTGAGCTGCGCGATCTCGACACGTTCCTGTTGCATCGTATCGCGGTCACGCACCGTGACCTTCTTGTCGTCCAGCGAATCCATGTCCACGGTCACGCAATACAATGTGCCGATCTCGTCCTGCCGGCGATACAGTTTGCCGATGGCCGCCGTATCGTCGTATACCAAAGGGATCTCCTTCATCATGCCTTCGGCGATGTCGCGGGCTACGCTGACCAGCTGCGGCCTGTTCTTCAAAAGCGGCAGAACCGCCACTTTGACCGGTGCCAGCTCTTTGGAAAATTTCAGAACGACGCGAATATCGTCTTTGACTTTTTCCTCATGGTAGGCATCGACCAGGAAGGCCAAAACAGCCCTGTCAACACCGCCGGACGGCTCAATGATATGCGGCCTGACCTTTTTATTTTCCTGTGCGTCAAAAACCACCATCTCCTTACCGCTGAATTGCTCGTGCTGCTTTAAATCGAAATCGCTCCTGTTGGCGATGCCTTCAAGTTCAGACCAGCCGAAGGGAAATTCGTATTCGATGTCCGAACAGGCCTTGGCATAGTGCGCCAGCTCATCCTGGCCGTGAGGACGGATACGCAGATGCTCCTTCTTGATCCCATAAAGAATATACCAACCATAACGTTCCTGGATCCACGATTGATACCACTTCTCGTCCTCTTCGGGCTTGACGAAGTATTCGATCTCCATCTGTTCAAATTCGCGGGTCCGGAAAGTGAAATTGCCGGGCGTGATTTCATTGCGGAAGGATTTGCCGATCTGCGCCACGCCGAAGGGGAGTTTTTTTCGCGTCGTATCCACGACGTTGAGAAAATTCACGAAGATCCCTTGTGCCGTCTCAGGGCGCAAGTAAGTGACGGCGCTCTCGTCCTCAACGGCGCCGAGGGAAGTCTTCATCATCAGGTTAAACATCCGGGGCGGGGACTGACGCAGGTCGATCTTTGCACCGCACGACGGACAGATGCGCTCTTCGGATCCTGCGCCTTCCTTGAGATGATCCAGGCGAAAACGTTTCTTGCAGGCCTTGCAGTCGACCAGCGGATCCGCAAAACCATCCACATGGCCCGAAGCCTTCCACGCCTGCGGATGCATCAGGATCGCGCAATCCAGCCCTACCATATCCATCCTGTCCTGGACCACGGATTTCCACCAGAGATTTTTGACGTTACGCTTCAGTTCCGCACCCAAAGGGCCATAGTCCCATACAGAACCGAGACCGCCGTAAATCTCCGAGCTCTGAAAGATAAATCCTCTGCGCTTGCAGAGAGAAACGATCTTGTCCATTAAGGATGCATCTGTCATGGAATAAACGTATTTAAAAAGAGGTGCGACTTTGGGGCTTTCATGCCTTACGACACGCCTGCCTACAACGGTGGCAGTCAGGAAGATACTATTTTTACTCTAAAAACAAGGCCATGTCAAGCTAAAACAGTCTGCGTGAGAATAAATTTCCGCCCAAATCAGTCTTCGGAAGGCCTGTACATGCTCTCTAAATGGCGCCCTCCCCTTCTGCGCGGCGAATATTCTTGAATTCTTCGTCTTTGATCTTAAAAATGTGTTCATCGGCCGGGAACTTCCCTTCCTGGACCTCAGCCTTAAAGGTTTCGAAGGCCTTGACCATATCCCGGCCCATCTGGGCATATGCCTTGACGAACCTCGGCTTATAGCGTTCAAAAAGACCGAGCATATCGTGCGTCACAAGGACCTGCCCGTCGCAATAGGGGCCTGCGCCGATGCCGATGGTCGGGACTGACAGGGTCTCCGTGACCAGGCGCGCCACGCGGTCCGGGACGCACTCCAGCAAAACGGCAAAACACCCCGCCTTCTCAAAATCTCCAGCCTGACGGATGAGCGCGCGTGCCGCCGAAGCATCCTTACCCTGGACCTTGAAACCGCCCAATTGATCGGCTGTCTGCGGCGTCAAACCCACATGCCCCATAACAGGGATCCCCGATTGGACCACCAGCTCTGTGGCTTCGAGCGCGCGGTCAAACCATTCAAGCTTGACAGCGTCACACCCGGCTTCGTGGATAAAACGCGCCGCATTTTCGGCACTTTTACGGGCATCTTTCTGGTAAGCCTCGAAAGGCATATCCCCGATCAGAAACGTATGCGGAGCGCCCCGCCTGACTGCGCAGGCGTGATAGACCATCTGGTCCATGGTCACGTCTTTGGTGGACTCAAGGCCCAAAACTACATTGGCGACAGAATCGCCGACAAGGATCATATCGATACCGGCGCCTTCAATGGCATGGGCCATCGGATAATCGTATGCCGTCAACATCGTTATCTTGCGCTTGCCTTTAAGACCTTGTATGTCTTGAACGGTAAGTTTCTCGTTCATCGTTTTAAGTCCTTTATTTTAACTCGTGCAACGTCAAGCTTCGGACAAGAAACGCTTCACATCATCTTTGAGCCTGCCTTCATGGATCATGAAATGCTCGTTATGGCCGCCCGTCGTCGCCACAAAGATTTTCTTACCGCCATAAACTTCATAAAGCGCCCGGCCCATCTCAAACGGAACGATCTCGTCATTGCGGCTATGGATGAACATGGCCGGCACAGCTACGCCGGCCATCTTGTGCAAGGTATCGTATTTCGATGCCAGCAAAAACACCGGGAGGAACGGATAGACATGTTTGCTCATCCCCGCTACGGATGTAAACGCCCCTTCCAAAATCAGAGGCCCTGTCGGCAGACGGCTGGCCAGTTCCACAGCCACGGCAGACCCCAGGGATTCACCGTAGAGAACAATCCTGTCCGGCGCAAACCTCCTGACCTTCGTCAGGTAATCATAACCCACCCGGGCATCCGCATAAAGACCTTTTTCGCCCGGCAAGCCCGTACTCCGGCCATACCCCCTGTAATCCAGAATGAAAACAGGATAACCCAGGTCATGAAAAAAACGTATCTTCTCCAACCTGTGGCTTATATTGCCGCCATTGCCGTGCAGAAAATAAACGATCTTGTCGGCGCCGCCCGGGACATACCAGCATGACAATCGCGGGCCGTCCGGGGCGACCAGGGTCACTGTTTCGAAAGCCAGGCCGATCTGCGACGGATCGACCGACACGTCTTTATAGGGAAAATACAAAGAACGGAATTCAAGCACGCGCGCATAAAGAAAAATAAAAATGACCGCGATGATGACATAAAACATGATACGACCCGCTTTACGCAATCCGTGCAGGCTCATCCTATCGGCGCTTTGTCCGGCGCGGCACGCCCAGAAGCGCATAGATATCCGCCCAAGGTTTGCGGCTTTTTAAAATGACAAATGATACCCGTTTATCGTCATAATAAGCGATGCCTGCGTAACAATGGCCTGCGGCGCGCGTATAACCCGTTTTGCCCAGCACCTGGGGATCGCTCAGTCGCCACAGGAGCTTGTTATGATTGGTGCGCGTGATCTTGCGGCCATCCGAACCTGCGATCGTCACGCTCCTTTTAGCCATCACTTCCTTTATGAAAGAATTGCTGAAGGCTGCGCGCGTCAGGATGGCCATGTCATAAGCGGACGTCACCTGCGAACGGTCCGGCAGGCCCGTCGCATTGGTAAAATGGGAATCCTTCATGCCGAGCGCCTTCGCCTTCCGGTTCATCAACCTGGCAAACCCGGCTTCAGAACCGGCAACGGCTTGCGCCAACGCGACGGCCGCGTCATTGGCGGACGTCGCCAAAAGGACTTCCAGGAGGTCTTGCGTCGTATACGAAACCCCCAGACCCAGGCCCGCCTTTGTCGGTTCGACATTGACGGCCTTTGAAGAAACCGTGACGCGATCCTGAAGGTCTTTGTTGTCCAAAACAACGAGAGCCGTCAGCAGTTTGACGGTGCTCGCCGGATAAAGCTTATGGCGATGGTTCTTGGCGTAAAGGACCTTCCTGTTCGTGTAGTCTACGGCATAAACGGCCTGGGCCGTCACCGAGCTCTTCGAAGACTTCCGGGAAGCCGCCTGGATCGGCGATGCCAAAAGAACAGCCGCGGCCACCCCCAACAATAACGCATACAGACGACGCCCCATATCAGATGATGCCTTTATATGCCTTGTAAAAGGCACACGTTTTACAAACGACCTTCTTGACGCTCAGGGGCAGCGGCGTTTTGGCATCGATCCTGCAGCAGGCTATATCGACCATCCAGCAACGCCATTCCTGCACTTCACCCAGGAGGCATTCTTTCCTGGCTTCAGGCGTACAATGGAAAAATTCCCAACAACGGACATGACGGGTTCGAGACGGTTCCTTTTTCAAGATGTCCTCCGTTCCACTGGCCGGGCTTTAAGGCCGGAGCTGCTTTACCACCATCATACAATCTCCTAATAACTCAAATTCTATAGAGCGTCCCGTCGTTAGCAACCAAAATGGCCTTCATCTCCGGAAACCGGCTCAGGAGCTTGCGGCTCTTTTCCAGCCCCAGAACGACGCACGCCGTCGACAACACGTCTGATGCCGTGGCATTATCTGCAATGATCGTGGCTGAAACGATGCCGGATTGCGCCGGATAACCTGTCTTGGGATCGACAATGTGTGAATATCTCCTGCCGTTGATCTCGACATATTGCTGATAATCTCCGGCGGTGGCCACCGCCCTGTCGGCCAAAACGAGCTCATCCAAAACTTTGCCCTCGCGAAAAGGGTCCTGGATGCCGACGCGCCACGGCGCGCGATGATTCCTACCCAGGCAATAGATATTGCCTCCGGCGTTGATCAGAGCGGAATCAATCTGCGCATCCTTGAGTTTCCTGACGGCGCGATCCAGAGCAAACCCCTTGGCAATCCCCCCCAGGTCGATGCGCATGCCGCTCTTGAGCAGCGCGACCTCCCTTGTTTTTGCGTCCAGATAAATGAAATCTGAACCCGCGAGCGACAAAGCCTGCGCCACGGCATCCGGCCCGGGCAGTATTTTTGAAGCGATGGCCTTCTTCCAAAGCACGGATGCAGGCCCTACCGTAATGTCAAAAGCCCCGTCCGTGAGGCGATAAAATCCTTGGGCTTGCTGAATGATATCGAACAACGGCTCAGAAACGACGGCCTTCTGGGTATCATTCAGCCGCGATAGTTCGCTGCCGCGGTCAAAAAGATTAAAGATCGCCTCGAGCTTCTTGAACTCATCGAACACGATCGCCGAGGCCCGAACATCGGACGATTTGACCTCGACAAAGGTCCCCATGATAAATTGCGTTTCCTGATAAAGGGGTTTTTGGCATCCGCTCGCCAATGCCAAAAGCAACACGCCTATCGTCATGTTCCGTATGTATCTTTTCATTTCTTTATTGTCTTGAAGAGCCCGTCCAGGCTCAGTGTATTCAAAAGGTCCTCGCGCTTAAGCCAGGCCCGCCGGCTCAACCCGACCCCGTAAACCATGTAATCCAGGTGCGAGACGTCATGAGAATCCGTCCCGATCGCCAGGCGCACCCCCTTCTCGGCGGCATGCCGGGCGTTCATGTCGGACAAATCCATCCTGTAAGGATGGGCGTTGATCTCAAGGGCGGTGCAGGTATCGCGCGCCGCGCGGAAAACCTCGTCCAGATCGAGCTCATAAGGCCCACGCGTCGGCCAAAGCTTGCCTGTCGGATGCGCAATAATATGCACGCGCTTATTGGCACAGGCACGCACAAGGCGCCGCGTCAACTGTTTCTGCGGCTGCTTGAACCCTGAATGGATGGCGCCAATGACAATATCGAACTGCGCCAGAACCCTGTCTTTGTAGTCGATGTTGCCTTCCGCGTCGATCTCTGCCTCGGTGCCGAACAGGATACGAAAATTGCGCAAGCCACGGTTGGCGCGATCGATCTCCCGACGCTTCTGCTTCAGCCGCACCTCGTCGAGACCATGGGCCACCCTCAATGTAACGGAGTGATCCGTCAGACAGAGATATTCATACCCCAGGGACTTTGCCTTCTTGGCCATCTCAAGGACAGTATTTTTCCCATCCGAATAACTCGTGTGGGCATGGAAATCGCCCCGAATATCGCCAAGCGTCACCAGCCGGGGGAGCCTGCCTTTCAAAGCCGCCTCTACCTCGCCCGTATCCTCCCTCAATTCCGGGGCGATAAAAGGCAAACCCAATCTTTGATACATCCCTTCTTCCGTAGCCGATGCCAGGCGTTTGCCCGCATGATCAAAAATCCCGTACTCATTGATCTTCCATCCCTTTTTGATGGCCAGCTGCCTCAACTTGATGTTGTGGCTTTTTGAACCGGTGAAATACAGGAGGGCTGCGCCGAATTCATTTTTGGGCACGATCCTTGCATCCACCTGCACGCCTTCTTTGGTCACGACGGCACACTTTGTCGCGCCGTGCGCCAAGACCCTCTTCACGGGCGCAAGCCCAACAAAAACATCGGCGACCGCCTGGGGCTCTTGGGACGCAATAAGGATGTCCACGTCCCTCACCGCATCCTTCATACGCCGCAATGAGCCGGCCGCGGCGATCTCCTGCACGGCCTTATATTTCTTGAGCAGGGAAATAAAAGACATGGCCGCCGCATGCGCCGTCAGGAGGTCCATCGTCTCCCTCCCCTTTTCCAGCAGTTCGATGCCTTTGAGGATATTATCAACGGTTTTCTGCTTGACCCCAGGAAGTTTTGTGATTTTGCCGCCGCGAGCCGCACGTTTCAGTTCTTTCAGGGAAGCAATCTTAAATGTATCGAAAAATAATTTCGCCTTCCTGGGACCGATGGACGGGACCTGCATCAATTCCAAGACGCCCTCAGGAATGCTCTTTCTGACCTTTTCGTATTCTGCGAAGGTCCCCGTTGTCAGGATCTCCCTGATTTTCTCGGCTAAATCTGTTCCAATGCCCGGAATATTTCCCAAAGAACCTTGCCGTTCGCGATCGGCGATATCGTCTTCCAGGCCGGCGATATTGTCCGCAGCTTTGCGATACGCCCTGATCCGGAAAGGATTTCCCCCCTGGATCTCAAGGAAATCCGCCATAGCACGGAAAAGACCGACGACAGCATCGTTCTTCACACACACGCCCTCTCTTCAAAGGCCCGTCTGTCTGACAGAAACTTCCTTGCAAAAGGCCAATAGACCAGCAGGCTCATGAGGGCCGCAAAAAAGACGACTTCCTGAACACCGAACGCCTGAGCGAGCGCCCCAAAAAGCAGATTGCCGAAAGGAATAAATCCCATAAACATCATCATGAACAATCCCATGATGCGGCCCCTGTGGCTGTCAGGGATGGAAAGCTGGATCATCGAATTGACCAGAGCCATACTGCCCGCGATCCCGGCCCCTGCCAATACCAGAAGCGCACAGGATAACAGCATGTTCCTGGAGACGGAAAATACCATGGCCGACAGGAAAAACACGACCACGGACACATGCAACAGCCAAAATCTGACGTGAGCATCCTTCAGCCGCGCGACATTCAGGACACCGATCAGGGCGCCGGCACCGCTTGAAGACATCAGCATCGCCAACCCCATAGCGCCGGACCTCAAGACCTCCTGCGCAAAAATCGGCATCAGGACCACATAGGACACGCCAAAGGTACTGACCAGAGCGACCAAGGCAAGCAAAAAAAGCAGGAACCGGTTATGCTTGACAAGCAGAATAGACTCGCGAATATCCGAATAGACCGACGTTTGGTTCCCGCGCATGACGGGCGGACGAGGCTTGATCAACGCCAGGGCTGCCAAGACCGGCAGATAACTGATAGCATTGACGAAAAAACACCCCGATGTTCCGATCAGGGCGATCAGGAGCCCCGCGACCGCAGGCCCAATAATGCGAGCGGAATTAAAAGCCGCGGAATTCAGGGCGATCGCATTCATCAAATGCTGGCGCCCGACAAGTTCCACGACCATCGCTTGCCTCGTCGGCGAGTCAAAGCTCAAGACAAAACCGTTGATCGTAGCGATCACGATGACATGCCAAATTTTAACGGTCCCCGTCCATACGAGCAGAGCAAGGACAAGGGCCAGGATGGTGAAACAAGACTGCGTCACCAACAGGAGATTGCGCTTGATGCTGCGGTCAACATAGACGCCTGCCGCCAGGGCAAAAAAAGACACAGGCAGATAACTCAAGAAGCCTGTCAGGCCCATTAGGAAAGCGGAGTGCGTCAGCCGGAACACCAGCCAGCTCTGGGCCATGGTCTGTACCCAGCTGCCGATCAAAGAGACGAACATCGACACCCAGTAGATCCGAAACTCGCGGACGCGCAAAGACGAAAACATGTTCTCATTCTGCTTAAGCCAGGGCCGCGCCCTCAAACCACCGGGCATGCGGACGCCTGACGCGGCACGCTAATAGCCTATGAAATCCTCGCTGACGATCTTATCTTCGGGAACGGCAAGTTTGTTCATCAACATCTTGCGCATGGCATCAACCATGGCGGGCGGCCCGCACGTATAGAACATCCTTTCAGGATAATCCTGGATCTCCTCGCGCACCAGGTCAGCATCGATGTATCCCTGGAGACACCCTTCGATGCTCTCGGCACACTCCGTCAGGGTATAGACGATCCTGAGGCGGTTATTCTCCTTTTGCATCGCCGACAGCTCGTTGCGGAAGATCAGATACTCCGGCGTGCGGCTCGAATACAAAAGGACCAGACTTGACGTCAGTTTCATGTCCGTCGCATATTTAAAAATACTGCGCACCGGTGTAATGCCGATGCCGCCGATCAAAAATGCGGCCTTGGGATACTGGCCTGTGAACGTAAAGTTCCCCATGGGAAATCGCACCGCGCACACCTGGCCCACCTGCAGGGCCTCCAGGGCCCTGGAAAAAGAGCTGTTGCTGAGTTTCTTCGTGAACTGAATGAACCCTTTTTCAGTCGGAGAGCTGGAAATAGAAAAGGCCTTTGAGACCTGCCGGCCGCCGATGGGCAGCGTCAACACCAGATACTGTCCGGGTATATAAGGAACGTCTTCTTTCAGAGCAAAACGGAACGTCTTGACGTCACAGCATTGGGTTACTATTTCGGTAAGTTCCAATGACCGGTTATCCATGGATCACCTCTTAAAGTTCCTTTTGTGCCCGGCGGATCAAACGCCGCATGTCGTGTCTGCCGATAAAACACCCTGCCACATCCGGATGGCCGCCTCCGCCGAATTCCTCGGCAATCTGGCCGACATTGACGAATCCCTTAGACCTGAGGCTGACACGCCACCTGCCATCCGCCATCTGCCGAAACAAAAGGATCGCCTTGATATCCTTGAGGGTCCGTATCTGGTCGGCAATAGGATCGACATCCTCTTCGCTCGCCTTCAACCGCTTAAGGTCCGAAGCCCTGACATACGTCACGGCCAGGCGGCCGCGATTGTAGAAACGGACACGCGAGAAACAGATGCCCAAAAGCATCGCCTCCTGGCGCGTGCGGCTCCAGTAACTCTTTTCCACGAGTTCGTAATAATTAACGCCCTGCGAGATCAACTCGGCACAGATCCTGAACGTCTGCGCCGTAATGGTCGGAAGCCTGAAAGAACCCGTTTCCACAATAATGGACACCAAGAGACAGACCGCCATCTGCCTGTCGGGTGCAAGACCCAGCATGCGGACCAGGCGGTAAACGATCTCGCCGACAGCCGCCGCCTTTCTGTCGATGATCTTCAGATCGGCAAAAGGTTTGCGGAAGGTGTGGTGGTCGATCTCAACCGCCTGCCCTGCCTTCCGGAAAACGTCTTCATGGAACGCCCCCAGCTGAACCCACGAAGCGCAATCAAGGGCAATGGCCAGATCAAAAGGCGCACTGTCCACTGGTTTCAGCCGGACAGAACTGTAATGAGGCAGGAAACGGTAACGCGCCGGCAAGGCGCTCGGAGAGAACAATGTCACGTCTTTCTTGAGGCGTTTAAGCGCTAATGCAAGCCCTGCCATTGATCCCAGGGCGTCGCCATCAGGAAACATATGCACGCACAACGCGATTCTTTTGGCCTCCCTGATGGCATGCGCTACATCGCGGTACGGGTCGATCTTCTTCGAGCGGCTTTCCGCCCTCCGCCCGACCCTTCCTGCCGTCATCGTCATCCTCAACACCCCTCACTCCCCCAGGACTTTCACAAGAACTCTCTTTTTTCTCTGGCCGTCGAATTCTCCGTAAAATATCTGCTCCCAGGGGCCGAAGTCGAGCTTGCCCTTGGTGACGGCCACAATGACCTCGCGACCCATGACCGTCCGCTTCAGATGCGCATCCGCGTTATCTTCCCCCGTCAGGTTGTGCTGATATTTATCCTTGCCATACGGAGCGAGCTTCTCCAGCCAGAGGCCAAAATCCTGATGCAGGCCGGACTCATTGTCATTGATAAAAACAGATGCCGTGATATGCATCGCATTCACCAGGCACAATCCTTCTTTGACGCCGCTCTTGGCAACGATCTCCTCGACGTCATGCGTGATATTGACAAACTCATGCTTATTTTTTGTCTGAAACCAGAGATATTCTGTACAGGATTTCATTGTCTCTAACTCGCTGACTCGTTTGCCCGCAAACCCGTTAACTGTTTTTTATACGCGCATTGATAGGAACCCGCCCATGAACCGGAAATGACTTTGCGGACCGGCACGCAAAAAAACTCATTTCCATGGACGGTCCTGCGCAACCCGAAACGGTCCTCATAAATACGGCAATAATAACGCCCGTCTTCTCCATGCATAAGCTCTGTGCACGGGTCTTTTTCAAAAAGCCCGCAACAGGCGCCGCACCGCTTGCATAGACCTTCATAATGCTCGGCCGCCTCTTTTAAATATAATTCGTAGGAAACTTCCTCATTCATATGCAACCCATTTTGATACCAGGTTTCCAATACACGCATCTGACAGAAGCGTTCTCTGTGATCTTGATGTCCGCTTCATCCCCCAAGGCCACGACGCCATGCCAGAGACCCTTATTCAGGATAACGGGCTTATCCAGAAGAAAACACCTGATATCTGAGGCCCGGCGCCTGCGGGCCACAAAAAGAAGCGCGCGCCCCTTCACCGGTTCAAAACTCTCCAGGGAACCCGGATGCTGTTCAAGTCTGTCTATAACTTTATCGCGCACAACCAGATAGGCGATCCTCCAGCCCGTATGACGCTGTCGCACGATGATCCTGAATAGATTGCGGCGTCCCGGGGCCGCTTTGCGCGGATAATCGATGATTCGGCCGTAAGGCTTAAAAGAAGATGGTTTAATGGAAAAAATACGCTGTTTTTGGGATGCCATGTCTCTTTATCTTACCGAAAACATCCGGGTTTTACAAGACGAGATTTTCCGGGCGGGGCGGTGTTTTATGCAGGGAAATTCATATATTTGTCCCAGAAGCGATACAATTCCCGTGTCGCAAAGACGTCTCTGAGACAATAACGGGCGATATCGCCATGCCGGTCCTCATGAAACAGGGTTTTAACATCAAGGCCGGTGACGCCGTCTTCTTTGGGGCTCTTGATACCGAAAGCATGGCACCAGACATGGAGACTGAAGCGCCTGCGGACGGCGCCTAAAAACGTCAGCTTCTCCATCAGATCGATGTGCATGTTGGAGCGATAACGGTCGGGCATCAAGTTCTTCGTCGCCTTCAACTGGTTGATGGCGGACCGCACGAGAATAAAAGGACAATCAAAACCGCGGCCATTGAATGTGATGAAGGAGTCATATTTCGAGAGCCTGGACCAAAAAAGCTCCAACAGCTGTTTTTCATTGGGGACGGAGAAATATTCCGCCTCCCCTTCCATGACCCGCTCGGGCTGCTTACCCGGGACCTGGTAATACACAAAGGCCTTGTCCGTCTCAAGCTCCAGCATCGCGATCGTGACGATCTGCGCCGTCACGGGATAAAAGCTCATGGAATCGCGGACCTCCTGCGCCTCCTCGTCCGTCTTGGCGAATTTCAGAAGATACTCCTGTGTGCCTTTGTCGAACGTGTCTAATTCCGCTCCCACAGTCTCGATATCAAAAATAATCTTTGCCATTGTCCATCTCGAAGTAGTCTGTCAGTTTACGATAAAGTTCATCTTTTCCCATCTTGCGCGTTCCTGTCTGGTCCAGCGCGAACCCCTGGTCTTCATACCAGGCGTAATCGGTACGGATTTTTTCCATGACCCTCGGTTCCGAGATAAAACGCGACAGCCGGTTAAAGCTGTTCATCCCGCCGTTGCGGCCTTCGTTGTGGAGAGAAAAATGCAGGTACTTCTTGGCGCGCGTGACCGCCACATAGAGGAGCCGCCGTTCTTCCTCGATCGAGTCCTCGTCGTCCAACGCATAGGACACAGGAATGCTGCCGTCGACCAAGGCGATCACGAAGACGACATCCCATTCCAGTCCCTTGGCGGAATGCACCGTCGACAAAGTCACGGGCCGTTCATCCTCTTTCTTGCCTTCCACCTCCAGGACGCTATGTTCCGGCGGTTCGATCGTGACAAAATCGACAAGGAATTGTTCGAGCGATGTATAGCCGCTGGAGATCTCAACAAACGCCTCGAGGTCCTCCTGGCGCGCCGGGTAATCGTCGAACTTTTTCTTCAGGATCGGCGTGTAGAACTGGATGACTTTCTTGATCTTCTTTTCGATCGTCTCGATGCCGGGCAGGAGACGAAAGAGCTCTGCCAGTTTCAAAAGCTCTTTGCGGGCATCCGCGCTCTTGACCACAAGCGCAAGGTCGGCCTCCAGCCGCCTGGTGTCGGCGCCGAGGATGATCTCTTTGACGCGCTCGGCCGTGCGCGGGCCGATCCCCTCCAGGAGCATCAGGATCCTGGCGATCGATATCTCGTCCTTGGGATTATGGTGCGCCTTCAAGAACGCCATCACGTCCTTGACATGGGCCGTTTCGATAAACCTCATCCCGCCGAAAACAGCGAACGGGATATTGAGCTTGGAGAGCGCCAACTGGACCGGCAGCGACAGGTAATTCGACCTGTAAAGCACCCCCAGAGAACCCAGCGACACCCCCTCGTCACGGTATTCCTTGATCTTGTGGGCCACCCATTCGGCCTCGCTGAACGCGTCCTTAAAATAAGACAGGGTGGGTTTTTCGTCTCCCGGCTGGGTCGTAAAAAGCACCTTCGAATACTTCTGTTTTTCTCCCTCAATGACGGCATTGGCCACGTCCAGGATCGGCTGCGTGGAACGGTAGTTGTATTCCAGTTTGATGATCTTGGTGTCCGGAAAACGCTTGGGAAAATCGAACATATTCTTATAATAGGCACCCCGGAAGCTGTAGATGCTCTGCGTATCGTCACCCACAGCCATGCAATTATTGTGCCTGGCGCCGAGGGAATAAACGATATCCGCCTGGATCTTGTTGGTGTCCTGGAACTCGTCGACCATGACATACCGGAAATGTGCCGCGACCTTCTCGTTGATGGCGCTGTTCTCAAGCAAAAATTTGAGATAGATCAGCATATCGTCGTAATCGATGAGATTGCGCTCCAGCTTGAACTGCGTATACATCTTGCGCAGTTCTTCGAGAGACGCCGACAAGGGCACAAAATGCGGATAATCCTTGGCCAGGACGTCCCGAATCGTCTGGTTGCGGTTCGTGCTCATGCTCAAGACCGCGCGCAACGTGTCTTTTTTCGGGAAACGGGACTTGTCCTCAAGGAACCCCGCCTTACCGGCCAGAAGATGCAGGAGGTCGGCGCTGTCAGCCTCATCCAGAAACGAAATGATCTCACCCAAACCCAAGACACTTTTGTACTGACGGATCAAGCGGTAGGCGAACGAATGGAACGTTCCCCCTTCGATCTTGCGGCACCTGGGGTCATGCAAGGAGGCACGGCTGAGCATCTCGCGGGCCGCTTTGCGCGTAAAGGTCAAGAGCAAGATCTGCTCCGGGGGAACGCCGTTCTCTATCATATAGAGACAGCGGTATTCGATGACCCTGGTCTTCCCCGTTCCTGCCCCTGCGACAACAAGCAACGGCCCGTCCGTCGAGGTGACGGCGTCCCATTGGGAGGGATTCAGCACGGATTTAAAATCCTGGATCTTGTGAGTTTTCATCAAAGGACCTTCAGTGATGCGCACCCAGGCACAGGGCTCCACGGTTCCTTGCGCGGGACCATTCCCCGGAAAAATCGGGAGTCGGGACAAGAGCGGGTCTACTCGGACTTCTCTTCCTTGGCTTTAGGCTGAAAACCGGGAATAAGCGTCTCTCTCTTCGATTTCTGTTTATCTCGGGAGGGATCGACGGGCTTGTCCCGCGCCCCGTCAGGGTTTTTTTCCTGGGGCTTCTCGCTGGATGGCGCGGCACCAGCCTCTTGTTTCTCCGAAGGAGACGCAGGAGGCACGCCCGGTTTATTGGCGTTGGTAAATTTAAAGGGCTCCGCAGGAGGGGGAGTCTTTGACTTTTCCTCCTCTGCCTTGGGGGTTTCGGCTTTAAAAAATTCTACGTCGCCGGGAACGCCTTTTTTGATATCCAGTTTGACCTGTTGACTTTTAGGAAAACCGGGGATCTCATCCGTCTTGGGTACCGCCAAACCGGCATCTTTCTTTTCAGCTGTTGTGTCGATCCCAAATTTTTTTTCAACGGTCTCGTCCTTGGCTTTAGGCAAGACCTGCTCGGCAGGCTTAGGAAGAGCCGATTCGGCCTTCGGCGGCTCAACCTTGGGCGGTTCCGATTTCGGAGGTTCGATTTTTGGCGGTTCGGATTTAACAGGCTCGACCTTCTTGGGAGGCTCTGGCTTCGGCAGTTCGAGCTTAAAGAATGTTTCTGATTTTGGAGGTTCAACTTTGGATGGTTCAGGCTTTGGCGGCTCGATCTTGGGCGGTTCTGGCTTGGGAGGTTCAGTCTTTGAGAGTTCGGCCTTAGGCGTCTCCACCTTGGTCGGTTCGTCCTTGGGTGCAGACGGCCCCTTGGGTTTTTCCGGGCTGCCCAGCCTTAATTTCTGGATCTCGGCCTCTAATTCATTGTATTGCCCTTTGAGACCTTCGAACATCTCATTTTTCGTTTTCAACTGTCCCTTAAGACCATCCAGTTCCTTTTGAAGCTTTTCAAACTCTGCCTCCTGCAAGGAAAGCTCACCCTCCATCTTCTGTCTGGCGATCGTTTCCTGCTGGGCGATCATATCCTTCTGCTTGATCTCATCCTTAAAAACCGCGACCTCTTCCCTGAATTTATCCGATTGTTTGACCTTCTGCTGAAGATCGGCATTCTCGCGCTTGAAGATCTCCGCATCGTCCTTGGCCTTAAAAAACTCCTCTTCGAGCTTCTGCCGGTCCTCCATGAGTTTCTTCAATTCGCCGTCTTTCTGCAACAACTGAGACTCGAGATCCGAGATCCGGCGCGCCTTGCCGTCTTCGGCTACTTTTGTCTTTTTGGCGTCTTCAGTCGAAGTCTTTAGGATCAGGCCCACCAGGCCGAGAAACCCGACAAGCAGAACAACAATGATGATCTCCATCCCTATCCCCCGTGATTGGCCTTATGTTGCAACCTCTTGGGCGTAATTGGATTCTATCGTCTTGACCAGGTCGACCAGAAACGCGTTCACAGGCGTCTTGATACCCAGGCTCTGGGCCTGGCGCACGATGGCGCCGTTGATAGCGTCTATTTCCGTCGGTTTCTTCCGAAGGACATCGGCGAGCATACTGGAGACATTCTCCGCCGTCGCCTCACAAACGGACTCGGCCTTGGCCAGCACGTCGTCGTAAAGAAGCTTGATGCGTTTGCGTTTTGCGACTTTATGCGCTTCGGTGATAGCGCCCTCAGCGATGCGGCGCGACCCCTCGCATGCCATGATCTTGCCGTTCTTCAGGCGTGTCACGGCCGCAACCGCATTGATGCCGGCATTGATGATCAGCTTCGACCAAAGGACGGCATGGATGTCTCGCGACAGCTTCACCGCAAGCTTTGCCTTCTGAAAAAGCTCCCTCAACGTCTTGAGCTCGACACCCAGGGACCCGTCGACGCGTCCGAGGATCACGTCACCTTCGCCCGTATAGCGGCTGACGCCTTCCTCTGCGAGCGTCGCGCCGAGATTGGTGACGGCCAAAATCACCCTGGACTCCCCGAAGGCATCCGACAAAAGCTCGATATTACCTGCCCCGTTCTGAAAAGATACGATACAACTCTGCGGGGACACATGAGGGGAAATATGACGGATGACGGATTTCGTATCGTAAGACTTGACGCAGACGAACCAAAAATCGGCATCCTTGCCTGTGGCCGGATCCGTTGTGATCTGCACGTCCGCAAATTTGGCGTTCCAGAGGCCTTCGATCCTGACGCCGTTCTTGGCAAGAGAAGCGGCCCTCGCCGGATCCTTGTCCAGAACAAGAACGTCATGCCTGGTCTTGGACAACAAACCGTAGAGCAATAACCCCATGGCCCCTGGTCCGACGACAACGATTTTCATGCGCTCCTCGTCTGCTTTCCGTTTACCATAACATAGTTAAAACTAAAGGTCAAGAATTTCATGGATCTTGGCCCGTGTTTTCAGAGCCCTTCCGACGTGAAAACGCACAAAACAGTGCAGGATCTCTTCCAGCTGTCTGTGCACGCCCGGCATCAGTTTCAACCGGAGACAGTCGACCCATGAGGACCGCTCGATATACAGGATAGAGGCGATCGCCCCGGGAAGGACGGCGGCGGCGGAAAAATCGGCCGCAAGACACTTCCGGCACAACAGGCCCCCTCTTTTAAGGCTGAAAAAAGCCTCTGAGGTCAACGGGGTTTCGCAGGCCAGGCAGGAATCAAAATGCGGCCTGAAACCCGAAAGCGCCAGCATTTTGATCATAAAAACATTGCGCATGTCATGGGGCGGCTTTTTGAGGGCCCGCAGGAATTCTAGGACCAATGCAAAAACTTTGGGGTTGGCGTCTTCCAAAGGCATCAAGAGGTCCGTAAGCTCGGAGCAAAAATGGGCATAGCCAAAGCTCTTGAGATCATCCCCCCTGATCTCAAAATCGTCCAGGAGGTCGCATTGACCCACCAGGTGGATCTCGGAATGGCGTTTCATATAAAAAACGATGTGATTGAGCGATAACAGCGGCAGGCTGGAACCGAACTTGCGCGGGTCGCGGCGGATCCCCTTGAGGACCCCTTTGACCTTGCCGTAATCACGCGTAAAAAAAACCGCGATCTTGCTGGTTTCGCGGAAATCAAAAGTCCTTAAGACAACTGCGGGCGTTGCACAGATCATGATCCGGGTCCATCGTTAAGGCAGGAGGTCCCGCACGAGGTCTTCCTGCCGGCGCCACATCTTTTGGCGCGCGCGCGGCAACAGGTCATCATAGCCCAAAAGATGCAGGAGGCCGTGGATGACGTAGCGCAAGATCTCCTGCGAAGGACTGATGCCCAGGCATCTCGCTGTCCGGTGGGCCGTCTGGACGGAAACGACGACATCGGCAAAAACAAAATCACCCGGCCCTTGCCCTGATAGATCGAAACTGAGGACATCCGTCGGCCGCGCCGCGCCTTTGAACAGCCGGTTCAACTTTTTGATAAAATCATCGTCGACAAACTGGATGGAGAGATGGGCGTTGGCCACCCCTTCGGCGGAAAGCACGCGGCCCACCACACGCCTGATCGTCTCATCGGATGGCATAGCCCTACGGGAACGCCTGCGGATATCGATGCAGATGCCGCGGCGCAAGGCCATCAGGCAGGCCCGCGTCGCTGCAGAAACCGGGCACTTATGATTTCTTCGTCGTTTCACCTTGATCGGGGTAATCGATACGGGAATGGTAAAAGGCGCCCAGGATGTGAATGAAAATTGTCGCGATCTTCTCCAGGTCCCTCAGGGTCAGATCGCAGGCGTCGAGCTGTCCGTCGATGAATTTGTTATTGATAACGCGGTGCACCATATCAGCGATCCGCTCGGCCGTCGGCTCTTCCAAAGTCCTGCAGGCGGCTTCCACAGAATCCGCCAAAAGCACGATCGCCGTCTCTTTCGTTTCGGGCTTGGGGCCGGGATAGCGGAAAACCTCTTCGCTCAGCTCCTTCTCGTCCCCTCCGGATTCCAGGGCCCTGCGGTAGAAATAATAGACAAGGCTCGTCCCATGATGCTGGCGGATAAATGCCATAATGGTATTATTCAAATGGTTCTTCCTGGCAAGTTCCACGCCGGCCTTGACGTGCTCCATAATGACCAGCTTGCTCATGGAAGCGCTCAAGGTATCGTGCTTGCTGATACTCTTATCCTGATTCTCGCTGAAATATTCCGGCTTTTCCAGCTTGCCGATATCGTGATAATAAGCGCCGACCCTGGCCAACAGGGCGTTGGCCCCCACCGCCTCGGATGCCATCTCGGCGAGATTGCCGACCATCAGGCTGTGGTGATACGTCCCCGGCGCCTCAAACACAAGACGCTTCAGCAAGGGATGATTGAAATCGGCCAGTTCCAGAAGACTGATGTTTGTCACAACCCTGAAAAGATATTCGAAAACAGGCAGAAGGCCGGCGACCAGAAAAGATGAAATGAAACCGTTCATAAAAGGCGCCGTGCAAAAACGGATGACCGGCACATCCTTTAGAGACGTATGCTGGAAGAACGTCAACACGGCCACGCTCTGGATCACTCCGACAAAAAAACCGGCGGTGATGATACGGGAACGCCGGCGGGCCTGCCACACATACAGAGAACCTAAAAGGCTTCCAAGGAACAGGACGCCTGCCAGGTAAATGTCCCCTCCGAAGATCGTGCCGACGAAAAAACTCAAGAGGATCGCGAAGATCAGCGACAGCTCCAGATCATGATAAAGAAGGGCGACCAGCATGACGACCGCTGCGATAGGAATATAGTAGGGCGACAATACCGTATATTCCTTGAAGAAAACAGCCATAGCGGCGCCAAGGAGAAAAAGAAAACCGAGAGAAAGAAAATTATACCGCTTGTCGTCGAACTTACGGCCCAAGACCAAAAGATAGATAACCAGGACCATGAACATAAGGACCGTGATCAAAGGGATACCTGTCTGGATCCCGTAAAGGGCCAAAAAAACGATCCCGCCCACAAAGAGGAGCGTTTCTTTAATCGTTATTTCGTTGTGCTTTATCATAGGCTTCAATGACTCGCTGGACCAGCTCGTGACGCACGACGTCTGCGCCCGTCAAATAGCTGATCTTGATCCCCTGGATGTCCTTCAAAAGTTCCAGGGCCTGGACCAGGCCGATCGGTTTTCCTCCGGGAAGATCGCTCTGCGTGATGTCGCCGGTGATCACCGCCTTGGAATCGAATCCCAGCCGCGTCAGAAACATCTTCATCTGCTCCGGCGTACAATTCTGCGCTTCATCAAGAATAATGAAGGCGTCGTTAAGGGTGCGGCCGCGCATATAAGCCAGGGGCGCAACCTCGATGATCCCCGTCTCCAGGAACTTCTCGATCCTCTCCGCCTCCATCATGTCATAGAGAGCGTCATAAAGAGGCCTCAGGTAAGGCGAGAGCTTCTGGTGCATGTCACCGGGCAAAAATCCGAGGCTCTCCCCTGCCTCCAGGGCCGGCCGCGTCAGAATGATCCTGCGGACCCTTCCGGAATTAAGTTCCGATACCGCCATGGCCATGGCCAGGTAGGTCTTTCCTGTTCCGGCAGGACCGATACCGAAGACGATGTCGTTCTGGCGGATGGCGTCTGCGTATTCCTGCTGCCCCTTTGTCTTGGGCGTGGCGACTTTTTCTTTTTTGGCCATGTCGCAGGGATTCATGGAAAAACGGAAATCCGAGGTCTTCCATTCCTTCTTCGTCCCGCTCAAGGACCTCATGATCAATTCGAGCTCGCGCTTATCGGCCCCCTTGTTCGTCCGGACGAGTTGGAGAAAATTCTCAATGACCCGGATCGCCTTCTCCAACCTGCCTTTATTGGAACCGCTGACGCGCAACCCGTCGGGCCGCGAAGAAATCTTAACGTGGTATTCCTGCTCGAGAAGACGCGCGTTCTCATCGTGCAGACCAAAAAAATCCTGCGCCTCTTTCTGATTCTCAAGCCTGACAATCCTGAACATATTACTCCTGTGGAATTTTGAGGACCTGGCCGCCGTAAATCTTGTCCGGACTCTTCAAGACATCCTTGTTTGCCTCGAAGATCGTCTTCCACTTCTTGGTCGTCCCGTAAAATTTCAGCGATATCTTTTGCAGCGTATCGTTCGCCGTAACGGTATACATCACGGGTTCCTTGGGTGCTGCGGCCGTTGCGGAACCCGCTGCGGCCGGCGGTTCCGTTGTCATCTCTTCGGTGGCGCCCTCTTCATTCTCCATGGTCATAGGGCATTTTTCATATTTCGGCTTCTTGCCCTTAGGTTTCTGGCCTGCCTGTTTTCCCAGCTCCACCTCGGCAACATATGTTGTGCGGGTCAATTTCCTGGCCGCCTGAAGGTCCTGCTGAGGTGCGCCTGCCAAATAGCCTGCGTTACCCGAAGACAAGTCCTGGTCGACACGTTCCTGCTCAACCGTATAGGTACGCACCCTGGCACAGCCCGTCAAACACACCAGCGCGAAAACCGCAACCCAACCCGCCACAACAAATCTTTTCATATCATCCTCCTTGGTGTTTCTTATTATGATGGATATTTCTGCTTGTTCTACGGCGCAATGCTTCTGATGTGCAATTCTTTCAATTGTTTGTCGGTAACATCCGACGGCGCCTGCGTCAGGGGGCAGACAGCCTTTTGCGTCTTGGGGAACGCGATGATATCCCTGATGCTCTCCGTACCGAAAAGGATCGCCAGGATCCTGTCCAGGCCGAACGCGATGCCGCCGTGAGGCGGAGCCCCGTATTTGAAGGCCTCAAGCAGAAAACCGAAACGGGCGATGATCTCATCCTGCGGGATGCGCAGGATCTCAAAAATCTTATGCTGCAGCGCCTGATCGTGGATCCTGATGGAGCCGCTGGAAATTTCGTTGCCGTTCAACACGAGGTCATACGACCGCGAGCGGATACGACCCAGATCGCCCGATTCAAGCAAGCCGATATCCTCGGCGTGGGGCGCCGTAAAAGGATGATGCTCGCTGTCCCACCTCTTCTCTTCATCGTCATATTTGAAAAGAGGAAAATCAACCACCCACACAAAAGAGAATTCATGGGCGTCTTCTTTGTTGCGGCGCAGGTCCGGCTTATCGCAGCCGTATTTCTCCATCGCCTCCTTATAGCTGATGCGCGGGAAGGGTGTTGCCAACGTCACGCCTTTAAGCTCCTTTAAAACAAGGACGAACATCTTCTCGGAGATGGAAAAGATATCCTCTTCTTCCACAAACGACATCTCCATGTCCATCTGGGTAAACTCCGGCTGGCGGTCCGCCCGCAGGTCTTCATCCCGGAAGCACTTGGCGATCTGAAAATAACGGTCAAAACCGGACACCATCAGCAGTTGTTTAAAGAGCTGCGGCGACTGAGGCAAAGCAAAGAACTTTCCCGGGTTGACGCGGGACGGCACAAGATAATCGCGCGCGCCTTCGGGAGTAGACTTGGTCAAGATAGGCGTCTCCACCTCGATGAAACCCTCATTGCTAAGGAATTCGCGCATCAGGCGATTCATCTGATGGCGGGCGGACAAAAGCTTAAACATGCCGGGCCGACGCAGGTCCAGATAACGGTAGGGCAGGCGCACATCTTCGGACAACACAAGGTCGTCTGCAATCTCAAACGGCGGCGTCAAAGACGGATTAAGGATCTCCAGCTCCTGGGCGATCAACTCAATTTCTCCCGTCGGAATATCAGGGTTGATATTGTTCTTCGGACGTAGATTCACCAGGCCTTTGAGCCGCACGGCGAACTCGGCGCGCAGATCCGTCGCCACCCGGTGCGCCTGCGGCGAATCCTTGGGGCTGAACATCACCTGCGTATAACCGTACCTGTCCCTGAGATCAATAAAAATAAGCTTTCCATGGTCGCGGCGCCTGTGCACCCAGCCGCAAAGCACGACGCTTTGGCCGGCGTGTTCTTTTTTTAGCTCTCCGCACGTATGTGTCCTTAACATAAAGCTTCCTTTACCTGTTGAACGATCCGGTCCAGGGGCACTTCATCCTGCGTCCTTTTCATCATATTCTTCAAAAGGCCCACGCCCTTAGCCAGCTCATTGTCCCCCACGATGACGCAGACCCTGGCTTTTAACGCATCCGCTTTTCTGAGCGCCGATTTCAGGGACCCGTCCGCGTAATCCGTATCGGTCGAAATCCCTGCCTCGCGCAAAGGATTCATGAGCTCCTGGCATTTGACCGCAGCCGCTTCCCCCAGGCCGATGAGATAGCAACCCAGCGCCGCCGTCGCAGCTTGGTCTTTATCTCCCCTGGCCAAAAGCATCCGCTCGACACCCAATGCAAACCCGACAGCCCCCTTTTCGGGTCCGCCCAGCTCGGCGACCAGATTGTCATACCGTCCGCCTGCGCCGATGGCATCCTGCGCCCCGAGGCCGGGATGTTTGATCTCAAAGACGGTCTTTGTGTAATAATCCAGGCCGCGAACCAAAAGCGGGTCGATCCTGAAAGGAACGCCAAAGGCCTGCAGGGCCTTCTTGACCGACTCAAAATGACGCTGGCAATCCTGACAGACGCGGCCCGTCTCGAGAGACAAGGCGGCGACATTCTCCCGGCACTGCGTATTTTTGCAATCGAGGACACGGAAGATGTTGCGTTCCATGCGGCCCTGGCAATCTTCGCAAAACATCTGTTTCTTGGGCAAAAGCGCTTCCTTGAGATGCATCGCCAGCTTTTTTTTATCGTTCACGCAACCCAGGGTATTAACGGTAACTTCGAAGCCGCTGATGCCGGCGTCGCGCAGGATATGAACAGCCAGCCGTATCAGCTCGGCATCCAGGCCGGGACTGTAGGAACCGATGGCTTCGCACCCTATGTGATGAAACTGGCGTAAGCGGCCCTTCTGGGGCCTCTCGGCACGGAACATCGGACCGATGTAAAACCATTTGACGAGCTGCGACGTGTGGTAAATACCGTTCTCGATATAGGCGCGGATGACCGAAGCCGTGGCCTCCGGCCTCAACACAAATGTATCGCTCTCCTTCTTAATGAGGAACATCTGCTTCTGGACGATATCGGAGAGGTCTCCCAGAGAACGCAAAAAAAGCCCTGTCTCTTCGATCACAGGGGTCCGTATCTCCTGGAAGGCATAAAGCGAAAAAATGCGCCTCGCCTGGCCTTCGATGGTCTGCCAAAGGTTCGTTTCAGGCGGCAGGATATCTTTTGTACCGCGCGGAGATTTGAAAAGCATGGGATAGATTAACGCCTTGTAAGGCTTGAAAAGGCGGACAAACAACGGCCCGCCTTTAAATTGAAAACTTGGTTTTTGATCAGATCTTCACGACATCTGTGGCCTGAGGGCCCTTTTCTCCCTGAACGATATCAAACTGGACTTTCTGACCTTCCTCAAGCGTCTTGTACCCTTCGCTTTTGATGGCTGAAAAATGTACGAACACATCCTGCCCGTCTTCACATTCGATAAAACCATACCCTTTTGGGGCAGAAAACCACTTCACCTTTCCTACCTGCGGCATAACATGCTCCTTAACTTTGCCAATGATGGGTGTTATCCTTTACAAAGTTTCGCCCTCCGCCATGAGGTTGCCGGACCTGATGAGATAGGTCGCACTTTGCCTCATCGGACCGGCAAATGTGCCACCTCCTGCGGCGGTTTGCCGTCCATCGCCAGCGGAACGCACCTGCTTATCCTGTCAAAGCGGGGTGCCGCTCTCTGCGGCAATCTGCGTCAGTTTATTTGCGAACGTCTCGGACGTTCATGAGTAAAATGAACAAGCGCCCGCCACCACTGCGTCGGCGGGCGTCCGCCGAAGAACTAGTGGCGGACGTTTAACAAGCAACAACGTGATGTCTTACAGGCTATTTAATCAGTTTCTTCATCTCAAGGCCGGATTTAAAAACAACGACCTTTCTTGCCGGGACCGGGACCACCTGGCCTGTCCTGGGGTTCCTTCCTGTGCGGCTGCGTCTTTCTTTCAGCTTGAAAACACCGAAGTTACGCAACTCGACCTTCTCCCCCCGAACAAGACTGGCGATAATATGGTCAAAGGTTTTTTGCACAACCTTTTTAACGTCAATCTGTTTGATCCCCGTCTCGTCAGCAATTTTTAGAACGATGTCCTTCTTCGTCATGGTCATCACCCTCCTTTCTAAAGGTGAGGAAGCTCTATTTTTATAAGTAGCGTACCATGAAAGAGTTACATCGTCAACTGAAATCTTTGTGTGCCAATGAGTTCCTCGATATCATTGAAGAGTTCTTGTCTCGGTTGGACAAAGAGGTCTCTGGCAACCAGGATACGAAGCTTCCGATCGTTCTCGGAATCCATATGGAGGTAAACAGGCACGCTTCCCGGCGAGAGGGAGAGTTTTTCCTTTAATGTCTGCAGGATATTTTCCTTAAGGCCAGACAGGTCAATGGATATCGAAGAGATGGTTCGATAGGCCTCATCTACGGGAGTCACGTCACTGGCCAAGATCTTAGGCATCTCCTCCCGAAGAGACAGCCTCCCCTTGAGCATCACCACATTGTTGGCAATAAGGTAACGCGACACCTGTTTATAAGTATTTGGGAAGACAAGGATTTCGAGAAGTCCCGTCAGGTCTTCAACCCTCAGAATGGCCATTTTCTCCGCTTTCTGGCGGGTCGTCGTGATCTTGATCTTATTGATCAGACCAACAATAGTAACATCCTGGCCGTCCTTAAGTTCTGATAACTTCGAGATCGAACAGGAAGAAAACCGCTCCAAAAGATGCTCATACCGAACGAGAGGGTGTCCGCTAACATAGAATCCGAGGATCTCTTTTTCAAACGACAATAGCTGGAGCTCAGGCCATTCCTTGATATCCGGGATCCTGACCTGGAACCTCTTAAAGCCCGCCTCGGCGGAAAAATCAGTGTCGAAAAAAGACATCTGGCCCGAACTGCGGTCTTTATTGGCCTTGGCCGAATAATCCAGGCACTCCTGCAAAACGCTCATCAATTGGCTGCGGCGGAACTTAAAAGTATCCATGGCGCCGCATTTGATAAGGCTCTCCGCCACTTTTCGGTTCACGAGCCTCAAGTCCACGCGCTGGCAGAAATCCTCCAGATTCTCAAACGGCCCCTCCTTCTGCCGGGCTTCAACAATAGAGTCAATCGCCCCCTTACCTACATTCTTGACAGCCAGGAGCCCAAACCGGATATTCGTCTCATTCTCGACCGTGAATTTGGAATAACTCTCGTTGACCGTCGGATTCAAGACAGTGATGCCCATGCGGTTGGCCTCTTTGACATATTCGACGACCTTGTCCGTATTTTCTTTTTCGCTTGTCAGAAGCGCCGTCATGAACTCAACGGGATAATTCGCCTTCAGGTAAGCCGTACGATAAGAGATCACCGCATAGGCGGCCGAATGGCTCCTGTTAAAGCCGTAGCCGGAAAAATAATCGATCAGGTCGAACACCTTGGTCGCAATGCGCTTGTCGATCTTGCTCTTGATGCATCCGTCGACGAACAAGTGGCGTTGCTTATCCATCTCCTCGGGGATCTTTTTAGCCATGGCGCGGCGCAGCAAATCCGCTTGAGCCATGCTGAAACCGGCGAGGACCGATGCGATCTGCATGACCTGTTCCTGGTACACCATGATCCCGTAGGTGTCCTTCAGGATGCTTTCCATCTTCGGATGGTCGTAGACGATGGGCTTAAGGCCATGCTTGCGCTGGATGAAATCATCGAGCATACCCGAACCTATAGGACCCGGCCGATAAAGCGCCAAAAGGGCGATCAAGTCCTCGAAAAGGGTTGGATTGAGCTTGCGCAGAAGATCACGCATCCCTGCGCTTTCCAGCTGGAAGACGCCGATCGTCTGGGCCGAGGCTAAAAGCTCAAAAGTCTTTTTGTCCTCCAGGGAGATGGCATCAATATCGATGTCGACATTCTTGGTCCTCTTGATGATCTTGAGGGCCTCGGCAATGACCGTCAGCGTCCTTAACCCCAGGAAGTCCATCTTGAGCAGGCCGATCTTCTCCAGCGCCTTCATGGAAAAACCTGACGTCACCTGGTCGTCATCGATCTTGCACAACGGCATATACGTGTCTAAAGGCTTGTCGCCGATGACGACGCCGGCTGCATGCACCGAGGCGTGCCGGGAGAGCCCTTCAAGGTCTTTGGCTGTGTCTAACAGCTTACGCACCTGCGCATCGTTCTCGTAGAGGTTCTTGAGCTCGTCGGTCTTCAAAGCATCTTCCAGGGTGATGCCCAATTCGGGGGGCACGAGCTTGGCGATCCGGTCGACATCTGCGTAGGGAACAGCCATCACGCGTCCGACGTCCCGGATAACGGCGCGTGCCAGCATCGTCCCGAAGGTAATGATCTGGGCGACATTTTCTTTGCCGTACTTCTGATTGACGTAATCGATGACCTCCTGGCGGCGTTCGAAACAAAAATCGATATCGATATCCGGCAACCCCACGCGCTCGGGATTCAAGAACCTCTCAAAGAGCAGCTTATACCTCAACGGATCGAGCTCCGTGATCCCCAAAAGGTAACTGACCAGGCTTCCGGCGGCCGACCCGCGGCCCGGGCCGACGGGAATCCCTTTGTCTTTCGCATAATGAATGAAATCCCACACGATGAGAAAATAGCTGATGAACCCCATTTGCTTGATCGTGACCAGCTCATGCTCCAGCCTTTGACGGATTGCGGGCGTGATCTGGCTGCCATAACGCCTCTTGAGTCCCGCATCGCACAGCTCCCTCAAATACGCTTCCCCGGTCTTTCCGGCCGGGGGCGCATACTGCGGCAGATGATGTTTCCCGAATTCCAAAACCAGATTACAGCGGTTGGCGACCTCGATCGTATTGCGGATGGCTTCGGGGCAGTAGGCGAACAGATCCTTCATCTCCTGAGGGCTCTTGAAATAAAATTCCTGGGTCTGGAACCGCATGCGGTTGGGATCATCCAGCGTCGTCTGGGTCTGAATACATAACAACGCCTCATGGGATGCCGCACTCTTCTTGTTCAGATAATGAACGTCGTTGGTGGCTATGACGGGCAGGTTTAATTCGCGGGCGATCTTGAGCAGGCCCTCGTTGACGACGGTCTGCTCAGGGATAAAGTTCTCCTGAAGCTCCAGGTAGAAATTGTCCTTGCCGAAGATGCATGAGAATTCGTCAGCGGCCTTGATCGCGTCATTCAGGCGGTCGGCGGTGATCAGGCAGGCCAACTCGCCCTTAAGGCAGGCGCTGGAACCGATCAGGCCGCGACAGTACTTCGCCAGGATCTCTTTGTCGATGCGCGGGCGATAATAATATCCTTCGATATACCCTAAAGAAACCAGTTTGGAAAGATTTCTGTAGCCCTCCTCGTCCTTGGCCAAAAGGATGAAATGGTTCGACCCCTCGCTCAAGGACTCGGATTTATCAAAGCGGCCCTTTTGCGCAACATAGACCTCGCAACCGATGATAGGCTTGATACCCTGCTTTATGGCCTCGGAATAAAAATCGATGGCACCGAACATATTGCCGTGGTCCGTCACGGCGATGGCCGGCATTTTGAACTCAATGGCTTTGGCGATTAACTCTTTGATACGGCAGGCGCCATCAAGAAGGCTGAACTGGGTGTGGAGGTGCAGATGGACAAAATCGGAATGGGTCATGGCCTTGATCAGGGACGTCTGTTCTCGCACAGCGCCCCTCCGCAAAAAACGTCAACTTAGCTCATAGAGTTTTTTGAGTCTTTAGAGTTTGCTGAGTCAAAACTCAATGAACTCTACAAACTCAATAGGCTCAACAACTCGTTATTCCCACTCAATGGTCGAGGGAGGCTTGGAGCTGATGTCATAGACGACCCTGTTGATCCCCTTGACCTCATTAATGATCCTGCTGGAAACCTTGCCCAGGAGCGCCGGATCAAGTCTCACCCAATCCGCAGTCATGCCGTCGCTGGAAGAGACACAACGCAGGGCGATCACGTTCTCATAGGTCCTTTCGTCGCCCATGACGCCGACGGACTTGATGCACAATAAAACGCAGAAAGACTGCCAGACATCATTATACAGGCCTGCCTTGCGGATCTCGCTGACAAAGATATCGTCGGCATCACGCAACACCTGCAGGCGTTCCGGGGTCACCTCTCCGACGATGCGGATGGCCAGACCCGGCCCCGGAAAAGGCTGCCTGTGGATGATCTCCTGCGGCAGGCCCAGCTGCTTGGCCAGTTCCCGGACCTCATCCTTGAAAAGCTCTCTCAAAGGCTCGATCAGCTTGAGATTCATCTTTTCCGGAAGCCCACCGACATTATGGTGCGTCTTGATCTTGGCCGAGGGCGATCCCGTCGCAGAAACGGACTCGATCACATCCGGATAGAGCGTCCCCTGCGCCAGGTATTTGACCCGCCTGATTTTCTTGGCCTCTTCTTCAAACACCTTGATAAATTCGTCGCCGATGCTCTTGCGCTTGACCTCCGGGTCAGTCACGCCCTTGAGCCGTTTCAAGAAACGGCTCTGGGCATTGACAAAATCCAGGTTCATGTGGAAATTGCCGCGGAAGATCGTCTTGATCTCTTCCGGCTCGCGGTTACGCACCAGCCCGTTATCGACGAAAATACAACGCAACTGCCTGCCGATCGCCCTGTGGATGAGGACGGCGGCGACCGAAGAATCCACGCCGCCGCTCAAACCGCAGACCACGCTGTCTTTGCCGACCATCTGGCGGATATGGCTCACCGTATCCTTGATGAAAGCACCCATCTCCCAGCTAGGCCGGCAACGGCATATCCTGTAAAGAAAATTGGAAACGATCTCGGAACCGCGGGCCGTATGAACGACCTCCGGATGGAACTGGACGCCGAAAATCTTGCGGTCACGGCTGGCAAAAGCCGCATTCTGAGTGCTCAGGGTATGCGCAAGAGACACAAAACCCTTGGGCAAAGACGAAACATAATCCCCATGGCTCATCCAACAGGTGATATTCCCGGGCAGGCCGCTGAAAAAATCCGAATGGTCGTCAATAAAAAGTTCCTGGCGGCCAAACTCGCGCTCCTTTGTCCGTCTCACCTTGCCGCCAAAGTGCTGTGCGATCAGCTGCTGTCCATAGCAGATCCCCAGGATGGGGATACCCAGTTTAAAGATGCCCTTATCACACTTCGGGCTCTTTTCGTCATAGACACTGGCAGGCCCTCCGGAAAGGATCAATCCTTTTGGAGCCTGTTTTTTGATCTCATCGGCCGTGATCTTATGGGAAACGATCATGCTGTAGACCTTGTTCTCGCGGACCCTGCGGGCGATCAACTGCGTGTACTGGGAGCCGAAATCAAGGATCAGGATAGAATTCTTCTGTTGAAGCCCGGATGCCAAAAGCGGACCCGTCTTGACTTCCGGTTTCTTTGCGCCCTTCCGAGAGGGTCTTTTGGCGGATTTCGGATGCTTCCTGGCGACCTTCGCCTTCTTTCTCTTCAGCGTCTTTTTATGTTTCACTTGCCCATCCCCACTCGTTGCACTACCTGGAAGATTTTACCCTCTGTCTGGATCGAAGGCGCGATGATGATCTCCGTGAACTGCATGTCCTTGATCGTGGCCGCGCCCAGGCATCCCATGGATGTGGTCAGCGCCCCCATCAGGTTCTGCGAGCCGTCGTCGACCTTGGCAGGCCCGAAAAGGATTTCCTCTAACGACCCCGTTGTCCCTACGTAAACGCGGGTCCCGCGAGGCAGGTTGGCATGCGAAGTCGCCATGCCCCAGTGATAGCCCCGGCCGGGCGCTTCCACCGCCCTGGCAAAAGCCGATCCCACCATGACCGCATCTGCGCCGGCTGCAAATGCCTTGCAAATCTCTCCACCGATACGCATCCCGCCGTCCGTAATGATCGGGACATACTTGCCCGTCCTCTTGAAATAGTAATCCCTGGCCCCTGCCGCATCGATCGTAGCCGTTACCTGGGGTACGCCGATACCGAGAACACCCCGAGTCGTGCACGCGGCCCCCGGCCCGACGCCGATCAACAAGGCCGCCGCGCCCGTGTCCATAAGCTCCAGCGTCACCTCATAGGTGACGGAGTTGCCGAGAATGACGGGGATATTGCGCTTCGTGCAGAATTTTTTCAGATCCAGCGCTTTATATTCTTTGGCGATATGGCGCGTCGTTGTAACCGTCGATTGCACGACAAAGATATCCGCGCCCGCGTCTTCAGCGATGGCCGCGAATTTTTCGGCGTTCTGAGGGATACAACTGACCACAGCCGGCGCCTTCTTCTTCTTGATCTCTTCGACGCGCGCGGCGATCAATTTTTCTTTGATCGGCTTGACATAGACTTCCTGGACAAGCCGCGTGGCTTCCTGGGGCGACGCCTTGGCGATCGCTTCAAGGACTTCAGACGGATTCTCATAACGGGTCTGAATACCATCCAGATTGAGAACAGCGATGCCGCCCAAACGGCCCATCTCGGCCGCGAACGTCACATCAACAACCCCATCCATGGCCGCAGCCAGTATGGGACATTTATATCGCTTGCCCGCCAACTCCCATGATGGGTCCACTTCTGCAGGGTTGATGGTCGTCATGCCGGGCACAAGCGCAACCTCATCAAATCCGTAACACTTTCTGGCTCTTCGGTTTATTCCAATCCACTCCCCCATAACTCCTCCATTACATGATGGTAAATCCCGCCAAGGGTAGGGTCAATCACCGTGACATTGGCGAGGTCGTTAAAAAATATGGGATAGTTTACACAAGAACCGGGGCTTTGTCAAGCCGAACCTTTTCAATCCTTCCCCTTCTGGCACGAAAACAAAATAGCAGACAACGTCGCTTCCAGCACGCTGAAATCGAACGGTTTGACAAGGTAATCGCAGGCGCCCATGGCCGCAGCCTGATCAACGATGTCCTGCGCCTGCAGGGCGGTGATCATGACGACCTTTGCCGCCGGGCTGAGGTCCCGGACACGCTTCAGCGTCAAAAGCCCGTCCATGCCCGACATGGTCACATCAAGCAGCACGAGGTCAAAGGGACGGATCCTGAATTTCTCCAGGCACTCTTCCCCGCTGGCGGCCGTCTCCGTATCGAAACCTCTCCTGCGCAAAAAATGAGCCAGGGTCTCCCGGCCTTCCAGTTCATCATCGACAACGAGGATGCGCCCGCCCTTGCTTGTCTCCCGGGATGTCGAAACCCTCTCCTGCCGCAACACCGACATGATGGTTTTAACGGCCTCCGGACCTTCCAGATTGTGAGGCAGATAGGCGCTGACGCCTGCGCCACGGACGAAACTGTCAAAAAAAGAACCCGAGGGCAGGTTGCCGAACATGATGATCTTGACGTCTTTATCGAACTCCCTGATCTTCTTGACAAGCGAAAAACCGCTGTATTCGCCTTTTTGGTCAGAGATCATGATCAGGGTAGGGCGTTCATTTTTGAGGAGTTCCAGGACGGCAGAACCCGAAGGGACGGTGAGGACGCCGCAACCGATGCGCGAGACGAGCTCGTAGAGCGCATCTCGCGACTTGACATCTTCATCGACAATAAAGACTTTTTCGAGCATAGGTTGATGAATAACCTATCACAATTCCCCGGGTAAATCAACCTAAATCCATCCGTGAAAAGACTGACAACGCCATAAAGGAACGGGCCCGCGCATATCTTTGCGCGGGCCCGCTACGCTATACAACCGCCTTTGGACACAGGGAATTAATACATCCCACCCATCCCGCCTCCCGGAGGCATGGCAGGCATGCCCGGCTTCTCTTTTTCCGGAATATCCGTCACCAGCGTTTCCGTCGTCAAGAGCAGCGACGCGATGCTGGAGGCGTTCTGAAGCGCCGAACGCGTCACTTTTGTCGGATCAATAATGCCCGCATCCAACATATCGACAAACTTGTCCTGGGACACATCGTATCCCACATTCTTCTTCTCTGCTTTTACGCGCTGGACGATCACAGAGCCGTCGACAGCGGCGTTTGCGGCCAGCTGCCTCAAAGGCTCTTCGAGGACGCGGCGGATGATGTTGACGCCGACCTTCTCGTCTTCCTCGCCGACTTTCACTTTATCCAAAGCAGAGATGCAGCGGATCAAAGCCACACCGCCGCCGGGAACAATACCTTCCTGGACAGCTGCGCGGGTCGCATGCAGAGCGTCTTCGACCCTGGCCTTCTTCTCTTTCATCTCCGTCTCCGTCGCGGCGCCAACGTTAATGACAGCGACGCCCCCAGCCAGTTTGGCCAGCCGTTCCTGGAGTTTCTCTTTATCATAATCCGAATCGCTCTGCTCGATCTGTTTTTTGATCTGGGCGATGCGGCCGTTGATGGCCTGCGTCTTTCCTGCGCCCTCGATGATCGTCGTATCGTCCTTATCGACTTTCACCCTCTTGGCGCGGCCAAGCATGTCCAAATCCACGCTTTCAAGCTTGATGCCGCGATCTTCCGTAATAGCTTCTCCGCCGGTCAGGACCGCGATGTCCTCGATCATGGCCCGACGCCTGTCGCCGTATCCGGGGGCCTTCACGGCGCAACAGGAAAGAACGCCTTTCAACCTGTTGACGACGAGAGTGGTCAAGGCCTCACCTTCAACGTCTTCGGCAATGATCAAAAGAGACCTGCCGGCACGGGCGATCTTCTCTAAAAGCGGCAGGACATCTTTGATCGACGAGATTTTCTTTTCATAGATCAGGATATAAGGCTCTTCAATAACGGCCTCCATCCTTTCGGCATCCGTCACGAAATACGGAGAAAGGTATCCCTGATCAAACTGCATCCCTTCAACGACATCCAGGGTCGTCGCGGTCGACTTGGCCTCTTCCACCGTGATAACACCGTCTTTGCCGACTTTCTCCATGGCCTCGGCGATGTCAGAACCGATCTTGTTGTCGCCGTTGGCGGCGATCGTCGCCACCTGGGCGACTTCTTTCTTATCCTTAATGCTCGTAGACAGTTCTTTGAGCTCCTCAACGATGACATCCACGGCCTTTTCGATGCCGCGTTTCAACGCCATCGGGTTGACGCCTGCTGTCACGTTCTTCAAGCCTTCGCGATAGATCGCCTCAGCCAGGACCGTCGCTGTTGTCGTGCCGTCCCCCGCCACGTCAGATGTCTTCTCCGCAACCTCCTTGACCATCTGGGCGCCCATATTCTCAAACGGGTCTTCCAGATCGACCTCTTTTGCGACCGTCACGCCATCCTTGGTGATGGTCGGCGACCCGAATTTCTTGTCCAGGACGACATTGCGCCCCTTGGGGCCCAAGGTCACTTTCACGGCCTTTGCCAGCTGCTCGACGCCCCGCAGGACGGCACGCCTGGCTTCATCGCTAAACAATAACTGCTTTGCCATATGATTCCTCCTTGATCCCGCCTCCGGCGGGATTAGACCCTTCGCTTATTTGGTATTACCTGGCTCCATCGGATGAGCCAGTATGCCGCTTCCTGCGGCATGCGAAGGTCTCCCCTCTTGTGGGGTTAACTCCTCGCGTATCGGAGTAAAGTTAACCTTTTATGCTTGTTTTGCACTAGACAACAATTGCAATTATTACATCACTTTTTCACGATCGCCAGAATATCCTCTTCGCGAACGATCAAATACTCTTCGCCGTCCTTCGTCGTTACCTCTGTCCCGGAATACTTGGCATAAAGAACGACATCACCCTCTTTGACTTCCGGCTTCTGGACTGTGCCGTTATCAAGGGCTTTTCCTTTGCCTACAGCAACAACCTTGCCTTCCTGGGGTTTCTCTTTGACGGTATCCGGAAGAACGATGCCGCCTTTGGATTTGGACTCGGCTTCCAATGGTTTGATAATGATCCTGTCACCCAATGGTTGGAAGTTCATGCCTCCCTCCTTATTTTGTTGGTTAGAATTTTTAGCACTCTGCAATGACGAGTGCTAACAACAGACTTCAAAAAAACGCAAACCAAAAGCCCATACGATATTGCGTGCCTGCCTTTTATGATTTGCGATTGTGAATTTTAATAAAATTTGCTCTGCTTGTCAAGTTTTTTTTAAAGCTTTTTGCCGATCTTCTGGCTGGCGGCGATCATCCTCAGGCCCTTCAGGATCAGATCCTCTTCGATAATTTTCAGATAACGGCTGTGCGGTTTCACCAGGGACGCATCCCCGCCGGTAACGATGATCTTGTATCCCCGGCACTCTTTTTTCACGAGGCGCTCGATGATCCCGTCGCATAAGGAGGCGGCGCCGAAGACGATCCCGGCCCGGATACTGGACGCCGTGTCGCGACCGATGAGTTCAATCGGCCGCGCCAGTTCAACAAAAGGCAGCAATGCTGTCTTATTGTTCAATGACTCCTGCATCAATCTCAATCCCGGAGCAATAAGCCCGCCCAGATATTCGGCGTTGCGAGATACGATATCGAATGTGATGGCCGTCCCGAAATCAACGACGATCAGACCTTTTCCGTACAATTTTAGCGCGCCGTAAGCATTCACCAGTCTGTCCTGGCCGACCTGAGAGGGGATCCTGTACTTATTCATTAAAGGCACACAGAAATCTTCTCCGGCAATCCTGCAGTGTGACTTAAAGACATCCCGACAGATGGATCGCAGGTGCAGGTTGGCCCGGGGAACGACGCTGCAGGCATAAACTTCCTCGCATGCTTCTTTTTTCAAGAACGGACGCGCCTTGTCCTTGATGAGCAGGGCGACCTTACCCGGGTCTTCCCAGCCGGCCGTCGGGACCTTGAAAACGCCTAACAGCCGCGATTCCTTGAAGAACCCCGCCGTCATATTGGTATTGCCGATATCAATCGTGCCGATCATGAAGACCCCAGCTTTTCCAGGTGGCCCGTATGGATGACCTGGCAACAACCGTTATCCAGGCGTATCACAAGACTGCCGTTCTCATCAAATCCAGACGCATACCCTTCCACGACGTGACTGGCGCTGACGACACGGACCCTCTCGCCCAAAATCAGGCCGGAAGATTCCTTGATCATCTCCAACAATTCCTTGCTGCGGCCCTCCAAAAGGTCTGCATAAAGACGATCAAGGTTCTTTATAATTATATGGGAGAGATCGACTAAGTCAATCTCCCTTTTCAATGCGATGGCCACCGATGCCGCTCCCGGCGGAAGTTCGTCGCGCGACATGTTCACATTCACACCGAGGCCCACGACCGCATATCCGACCTTATCGCCTTCCAGGTGCATCTCTGTCAGGATGCCGGCGACCTTCCCCTGGCCCACATAGACGTCATTGGGCCATTTGATGGACACCTTTTCGACGTGAACATCCCTGAGGGCCTTGACGATAGCCAAGGCGACTGTCAGGGTGACCAGGGGCATGCGGGCGACATCCAACTCGGGCCGCAGGATGAAAGAACAATAAATCCCTTTGCCGGGAGGCGAGACCCAGGAATTTCCCAGGCGGCCGCGGCCAAACGTCTGGCCGTTGGCAAAAAGGACGGTGCCCTGAGGCTCTCCGTCTTTAGCAAGAAAATGGGCCAGGTCATTGGTCGACGTCACGACATCATACACAAGCACCTTGGTGCCGATCATACGCGTCCCAAGGGAACGCTTGTCGGAACGATGATGAAACAATCTGGATAAACCGGAATCCATTTTTAAAATCAGTTGACGTATTAACGGATTGACGAATTAACGAGTTGTCAGGGATCTCTTGACTCGTTTACCCGTTAATCCGTTCACTCGTTTACTCCCCTGCGGGATCTTTTTCGTCGTGGAACCTTTGCGTTCCCTGTGCTTTTCCGGGGCGCCATCGTCGAACGGCATCCATGTCTTGCCCTCTTTGAGGCGCTTGATCTCATCGCGCAGGGCCGCGGCTTCTTCAAATTTGAGGTTGCGGGCCGCCGACTCCATATCGCGTTGCAACAATGCCAGCAGGGAATCGAATTCGAATTCTTCCTTTTTCTGGCCTGACAGCTTAGCCAGATACGTCCTGGCCCCCTCTTCTTCCTTTAAGGTTTCCCGGATCTCTTTTTTGATCGAAGCGATGGTGATGCCGTGGCGCGCGTTAAATGCCAACTGGATGCCGCGCCGCCTTCGGCCCTCTTGCATCGCATGCGCCATTGCGGGAGAGACCGTATCGGCATACATGACGACTTCGCCGTGGACATGGCGCGCAGCCCTGCCAGCGAGCTGGATCAGCGAAACATCCGAACGCAGAAAACCCTCCTTATCGGCGTCCAGGATGGCCACCAGGGACACCTCAGGCAAATCCAGGCCTTCTCTTAAAAGGTTCACCCCGACAAGGCAATCGTAATCCTTTTTTCGGAGTCGGCGCAGGATCTCAGCACGCTCGATCGTATCGATCTCGGAATGGAGATAGGCGACCTTCAGGCCTTTTTCTTCCAGATACTGGCTTAAATCCTCAGCCATGCGCTTGGTCAGCGTCGTCACAAGCACGCGTTCGTCTTTCCCGGCGCGCTCCCTCACAAGGGCCTCCAGGTCCTGCACCTGCCCTTGTGTCGGCTTGATGACAATCTCCGGATCCGGGATACCCGTCGGACGGATGACCTGTTCTGCGGAAATACCGCCGGACTTCCCCAGCTCATACGGCCCGGGTGTCGCTGAAACAAAAACGGCCTGCGGGACAAGCGATTCAAATTCACCGAACTTGAGAGGGCGGTTGTCCAGACACGATGGCAGCCGAAAACCGAAATCGACCAGGACTTCTTTGCGGGCGCGATCGCCCTCATACATGCCGCGGATCTGCGGGATCGTCACGTGGCTCTCATCGATGCAGACCAAGAAATCTTTCGAAAAATAATCCAAAAGGCAAAAGGGACGCGAACCCGGCTCCCGGAATGACAAGTGCCGCGAATAATTCTCGATGCCATGGCAATAGCCGACGACCTTGAGCATTTCCAGATCGTACTTCGTCCGCTGTTCCAGGCGCTGCGCCTCCAGTAACTTATTCTGCCCCCTCAATTCCCTGAGCCTGTCTTCCAGTTCTTTGGTGATGGATACCGAGGCCTTTTCGATGGCGTCTTCGGCCACAATATAGTGCTTGGCCGGATAGATACCGATCTTCTTTAAATCTGTGATTTTCTTTCCGGAAACAGGATCGAACTCATAGATCCCGGAGATCGCCTCATCGGCGATCTCCATGCGGACGGCCTTCTCGGCATAGGCAGGATAGACATCCACAACATCGCCCTTCACCCTGACTTTGCCCCTGGAAAATTCATAGTCGTTACGCTCATACTGGATGGCCACCAGGCGTTTGAGGATATCCTGACGGCTCGCGGCCTGGCCGACCTCAAGAAAAAGCATATAATCCCCGTACTCCCTGGGGCTTCCCAGATTATAAATACAGGAAACAGAAGCAACGACCAGGACGTCCCGACGGGAAAACAACGACGTCGTCGAAGACAACCGCAGGCGGTCCAGGCGGTCGTTGATGGACGAATCCTTCTCAATATAGGTATCTGTGGCCGGGATATAGGCCTCCGGCTGGTAATAATCGTAGTAGCTGACAAAGTACTCTACGGCATTCTCGGGAAAGAACTCTTTGAACTCAAAATAAAGCTGGGCAGCCAGTGTCTTGTTGTGCGAGATGACGAGCGTCGGCCTGTTGAGCCGCTCGATGCAATTGGCCATCGTGAACGTCTTGCCTGACCCCGTCACACCCAACAGGGTCAGGAATTTCCTCCCTGGATCCCGCAGGCCGACAACGAGCTTATCGATGGCCTGCGCCTGATCACCTGAAGGACGAAAATGGCTTTTGAGTTTGAAATCAGGCATAAATTCAAGACGTGATGAAAAACTCAGGCAGGACGCGCGACGCAGGAGAATCCCTGACGAAACCGAGACTTGGCCTTAAGCGGAGTCATGGCCCGTCTGCTCTTTCAGCCGCAAGGCATTCTCGATAGCGGCCATCAGCATGTCTTTATCTATCGGCTTCACCAGATAGCAGGTGATCCCCAGCTTGAAAGCCTTGAATTTGTCCGTGTCCTTCCATAGAGCCGACGTGATGATAACCGGCGTGCCCTGCCCGATCGGGTCATCATTCAATTCCTCGCAGACCTCCAACCCGCCCATATGGGGCATCAACAGATCCAGGATAATGACATCCGGCTGGAACGCATGCAGATGGGTCATCACATCCCTTGAATCAGTAACCCCCAATACATCGTAAGACCCGCTTCGTTCCAATAACCTCTTTAAGAACTGGACAATATCCTCGTCGTCGTCAACAAGCAAGATCTTTTTTTTATCCAAGTCCTTTGACCCTCCCAGGTGTCATAACCGCATGCTGTTCCCGTTAAATCCTCTGTCCTCCCTGCCGTGGCACGCCCGTTATCCTGCCGTCCATCCCGACGGCACTCACGCCTCTGACTTTTTCTCCCTGCAACTCCGCATATTCTTGATGAACCCACGGTCATCGTCGGACAAGCGCGTAAACTGCAAACCCACCCTGTACATACCCCTCTGTCCGGAGAGATGATAACATACCTTCCCTTCAGCCTCTACGGGCCTGAAACGGTTGTCTTGCTGCGTCATCACCTCGTTGACCAGGATGAATTTGTTCGTGATAGAGACGGAGAGAGGGATCTTCTGATGGGTCAGAAAAGCCATGCCGTCTTCGGATAGATCCAGCATCATCCCGTTGTAGGCCGCCTCTGCCGGCAAGGCCCGCGTCTTGACACCGGAGGCCATCTTATACATCAGGACATACCCCTGCTTCACTCTTTTGTATTTTCTTCTTTCCTGATCCGGACAAGAATGCCCCATGGCTAACCCTCCTGCGGTAGAAGACGCTGTTTAAAATCAACCTTCACGATCTCCAGCGACACGTCCAGCGCGCGCGCCGAATGCGTCAGCGCGCCAAGCGAGATAAAATCAACGCCTTTGATCGCGTATGTTCGGATGTTCTGCGGTCCGATGCCCCCTGAAAGTTCCACCAGAGGCCTGTGCTCCTTCTTGGGAAATATCTTTTTAAGCAACGCGACAGCCCTGCGCACCTGCGACGGAGAGAAATTGTCCAGCATGATGATGTCCGGACAATACACCAGGGATTTTTTCAGGGCAGACAAGCTCTCCACTTCGATCTCAAAGGGGACCTTCTTCCTGCGCATCGCCAGGACATCGAATCTGCCTGTCTTTTCCAGAATAAAGGCATGATTGTCCTTGACGAGATACTGGTCGGCCAGATTCAGGCGGTGGTTCATGCCGCCGCCGGCGCAGACGGCATATTTTTCAAGAGAACGCATGAGCGGCGTGGTCTTGCGCGTATCCAAGATGCGAATGTCCTGGCGCCTGACGGCATCACAGGCCCGATGTGTCTGCGTGGCGATCCCGGAAAGATAACCGAGAAAATTCAGAGCCAGCCGTTCACAGGACAACACCGAACGCGCCTTGCCGACGACCGTCAACAGCGTCTCTCCCGGTTTGGCCATGTGTCCGTCTTTCTTCAGACAGCGCACGGACAACGACCCGTCAAAAACCCTGAAGACCTCTGCCGCAAGCCCTAGACCGCAGACCACCCCTCTCTCCCTGGCAACGATCCTGGCCTCAACCCTGACTGTAAACGGGATAAAATCCAGCGTCGTGATATCCTGATGCGCCGCATCTTCCAGAAGAGCGGCCTTGATCATCAGCGTGACAGAGGGGTCATTGAAGCGCACGGCGGATCTCCTCCAGATCGGCAATCCTCGCCTTTAATTCTTCAAGCCTTTTGCGCTCGCCGGCAACAACATGTTCGGGCGCCTTCTTGACAAACCCCTTATTGCCTAAAAGCGCTTCCTTGGCCTGGACCTGTTTTCGTCCCTGCGCGATCTCTCCGGCGAGGCGTTGTTTCTCCTGCGCGATATCGACCAGGCCTTCGAGCAAAAGGTACAGATGGACATCTCTCGCCACAAGCAAACTCAAAGAATTCTTCGGCGCCGCATCTTCATCCAGCCCTCCCAACTCGCTCGCCTGCGCCAGTTGACAAATAACAGGCGCGGCCGCCAGGAGCGCAGCTCTTTTTTTCGGGGCCGCCCACATGCGGACACGGACCCTCGCCGCGGGGTTCAGCTTCAACTCATGGCGCCGTTCGCGCAGAAGAAGCACCGCATTAAAAATAACGCTCATAAGTTCCCGCGCCCCTTTATTCTCAAATTTTTTTTCGGGTTTCGGCCACGGCGCAACCGCAATCGTTTCAAATGAAAAACCGGCAAGCACCGACGAAATCTCGTCGGTAATAAACGGCATAAAGGGGTGCAGCAACAAGAGCGACGTTTTCAGGACGTGTACCAGGATCTCCTGGGTATTTTTTTCCGCGATCGCCTGCTTGGCCATCTCAAGATACCAATCGCAGAACGAATGCCAGAAGAACGTATAGAGCAGATTAACGGCCTCATGGAAACGAAAGGCATCAACCGCCTTTGTCACGCGCCGGACAGTATCGTTGAGTTCTGCGAGGATCCAGAGGTCCTGGATACGGCAGGCGGCCGCGTCTATCTGGCTGCCGTCGACGGCGGGCGCGACATTCATACGGATGAAACGGGAAGCGTTCCAGATCTTGTTGGCAAAATTGCGGCCCTGCTCGAATTTTTCCTTGGACAGGAAAATATCCGAGGCGCACGCAGAGATGAGGCTGAAACGCAGGGCGTCCGCTCCATACGCCTCGATCACTTCCAATGGATCGATGCTGTTGCCCAGGGATTTGGACATCTTGCGACCCTGCGCATCGCGGACAGTCCCGTGGATAAAAACATCCTTAAAAGGAACCGAGCCCATGAAGGCAAAACCTGCCATGATCATGCGGGCCACCCAAAAAAAGATGATCTCCGGGGCCGTCACAAGGACCGATGTCGGATAGAAATACCCCAGTTCTTTCTTTTGCTCTTCGCTCTTTTGTCCTGCCTCCTGCGCGTTCTGGCCTAAAAAAGGCCACCCGAAGGTCGCAAACGGCCACAGCCATGATGAAAACCATGTATCCAAGACGTCCGGATCCTGTTTCAGATCCGTACGTCCGCAATCAGGACATACCCCAGGCCTTTCCCTTGAAACAATAACGCCCTTTCTGCGGTTTGTCTTTTCTTTGACCCGCGGCTCGACAGCCTGTTGCAGGCAATCTGGACAGTAATAGACGGGCAGGCGGTGTCCCCACCAGATCTGGCGCGAGATACACCAATCCTTGATATTTTCCATCCAATTGAGATACACCTTTGTCCATCGCTTGGGCGTAAATGTGATCTTGCCGGTTTTGACGGCGCTGATCGCCGGCCTGGCTAACGGCTTGGTGCGCACAAACCACTGCTTGGAAAGATACGGCTCTACGATCGTATGACACCGGTAACAATGGCCGACGGCGTGACGGTGAGGCTCGATCTTGACGAGGAGCTTGCGCTCTTTCAAATCCTCGATAATGGCCTCTCTGGCCTCAAACCGGTCCATGCCTGCATACTCTCCGGCGTTGGCATTCAGGACCGCATTGGGATGCATGATGTTGATGAATTCCAACCCATGCGTCTTGCCCATCTGGTAATCGTTGGGGTCGTGGGCCGGCGTCACCTTGACCGCCCCGGTACCGAAAGACCTGTCCACCAGGTCGTCGGCAATGATCCTGATCTCTCTGCCGATCAATGGCAAAACCAGCGTGGCGCCGAGCAGGTGCTTATATCTTTTGTCTTTGGGGTTGACCGCGACCGCCGTATCCCCCAGCATGGTCTCCGGCCTTGTCGTCGCGACGACAACACCGTCCTCTTGGGCCGCTGTTTTTTTATTTTTCCCTTTTGACTTGCGGCTGGCGGCCTGCGGCTCTTTCAGGGGATACTTGATATAATACAAGGCCCCGTCGAGATCGTGGTGCGGCGCTTCCTCGTCGGACAAGGCTGTCTGGCAACGCGGGCACCAGTTGATGATATAATCGCCCTGATAGATCAGGTCCTTTTCGTAAAGAGAAACAAAAACCTCCGTGATGGCGCGCGAATACCCCTCGTCCATCGTAAAGCGTTCCCGCTGCCAGTCGCAGGTGGCCCCCAGCCTCTTGAGCTGATTGATGATCGTCGAGCCGTAATCTTCTTTCCACCGCCACACCTTCTCCAGGAATTTCTCGCGCCCCAGCTGGTCGCGGGTCAGACCCTCTTTGGCGATCTGCCGCTCCACGACGTTCTGCGTCGCTATACCCGCATGGTCGGTGCCCGGCATCCAAAGCGTCTCATACCCCCGCATCCGCTGCATGCGAACGAGGATATCCTGCAGGGTATCGTTCAGGGCGTGGCCCATATGCAGGATGCCCGTCACATTCGGCGGCGGGATCACGATCGTAAACGGTTTTTTGTCGGGATTGACGGAGGCATGGAAGAGCGGGGTCTTGGCCCAGAGACCTGCCCACTTCTCTTCCACCTCCTTGGGATTATATTGCGCGTTCAGTTCGCGAGACGAGTCATTCATGAGACGATACGGCTCCGTCCTTCAACAGTTTATACTCGATGCTGTCGACCAACGCCAACCAGCTGGCTTCGATGATGTTTTCCGAAACCCCGACCGTCGTCCAGGAATCGCGTTCATCCTGCGACTGGATCAGGACGCGCACCTTCGCGGCGGTCCCCTCCTTGGCGTCCAGGACCCTGACCTTGAAATCGGACAAATGCATCTTGGAGACAGCCGGATAAAAACTTTTCAGGGCCTTGCGCAAGGCATTATCCAGGGCATTCACAGGGCCGTCGCCGTCGGATGACGTGTGTTCCTGGACGCCCCCCACCTTCAATTTGATGGTGGCTTCCGACGTCAGCGTCCCCTTTTGGCGTTTCTCGACAATGACACGAAACCCTTCGAGCTCAAAGAACTTCTTGTATTGCTTCAGGGCCCGTTTGACCAAAATCTCAAAACTTGCATCTGCCGCCTCGAACTGATACCCTTCATGTTCAAGGTCTTGCAGCAGCTTGACGACCCTTTTGGTATCGGGCGAGTCCTTTTTGAGCTGCAACTTAAGCTCTTCGGCCTTGGTAAGGATGGGTGTCTTTCCGGCCAGCTCCGAAACCAGGATCCGACGGACATTGCCGACGCTCTCAGGCTCGACATGCTCATAGCTCTTCGGGTTCTTGTAGACCGCATTGATATGGACGCCGGCCTTATGGGCGAACGCGGACTTGCCCACAAAAGGCTGGTTATCAGCCTGCTTCATATTGCTGATCTCACTGACATAATGCGATACTTCTGTCAACTCCTTGAGTTGCTCATCCGTGAGGCAATCGAAACCCATTTTCAATTTCAGGATACCGACGATAGGGATAAGGTCCGCATTCCCGCACCGCTCGCCATAGCCGTTGATCGTCCCCTGGACATGGACACAGCCGGCCTCGACCGCCGCGATGGAATTGGCAACCGCAAGCCCCAGGTCGTTATGGACGTGGATCCCCAAAGGCAGACTCACGTTCTTTCGGACATCGGCGATGATGGCAACGAGTTGCGACGTCAGGGTGCCGCCGTTCGTATCGCACAAGCACAAGAGCCGCGCGCCGCTCTCCTGGGCCGCCAGGAGGGTCGCCATCGCATACTCGCGATTATGTTTGTATGCGTCAAAAAAATGCTCGGCGTCATAAATAAGCTCAAGCCCTTCTCCAACAAGGTATTTGACAGAGTCCCTGATAATATCGAGGTTCTCCTCCAGGCTCACGCGCAGGACGTCGCGCACGTGGAGGTCCCAGGATTTCCCGAAGATGGTCGCGACGCGCACTCCCGAATGCAGGATCGCCGCAAAAACAGGGTCGTCTTTGGCCGTCACGCCCGCCTTGCGCGTGGCGCCGAAGGCGGTCAAGGCCGCATTCTTAAGAGGATGTTTTTTGAACTCTTCAAAAAACATCCTGTCCTTAGGATTGGAGCCGGGGAATCCGCCCTCGATGTAGGCGACCCCGAGCTCGTCGAGCTTCCGCGCGATCTTGATCTTGTCCACAACGGAATAAGAGATTCCTTCCGTCTGCGAACCGTCGCGCAATGTCGTATCGTAAAGTTCTATCTTATTCATAACGGCCTCTCTTGGTCACGCCTGTCTGCCTAGACCGAATTTTGCATGGATGGACTTCACGGCTTTTTCCGCGTCTTTCTTCCTGATGATGCAGGAAATACTGATCTCCGAGGTCGTGATCATGCCGATATTGATCTTCTTCTGCGCCAGCGCTTCGAACATGCCGGCGGCGACCCCCGGATGCGTCTTCATCCCGACGCCGACGATCGAGACCCTGGCGATGTCCTTATCTTCAAGGACCTTGCCGGCGCGGATCTTCGAAGAGAACTTCTCCATCACCTTCTTGGTCTTCGACAGATCGGCAAGCGAAACGGTAAAAGACACGTCTGTAAATCCCGTGCGGGAGACGTTCTGGACGATCGTGTCGACGTTGATCCCCTCGCGGGACAATTCGCGGAAAAGCTTGGCCGCGATCCCCGGCTTGTCCGGGACATCGCACACGGTCACCTTGGCCTCATTTTTATTCAACGTGACTCCGCTGATAACAAAATCTTCCATTTTATCCGCCTCCTTTAAAATAAGCGTCCCCTCCGCCGCACTGAAACTGGACCTGACATGAATGGGGATATCGAATTTTTTGGCCACCTCAATGGAACGCGCCTGCATGACCTGCGCACCCAGCGATGCCATTTCCAGCATCTCGTCATAGGTGATCTGATTGAGCTTGCGCGCCTCAGGCACGATCCTGGGGTCCGTCGTATAAACGCCTTCCACGTCTGTATAGATCTCACACGTCCTGGCGCCTATCGCCTTGGCCAGGGCCACGGCCGTCAGGTCAGAACCTCCCCGGCCCAGGGTCGTGATGTCCTGGTCCTGGGTCACCCCCTGGAAACCGGCTACAATGACGATCCTGCCTTCCTGAAGCGCCTTACGGATACGGCCGCCGCTGATATCGACGATCTTGGCCTTGGTATGTGTCTGGTCCGTCATGATGCCGACCTGCCCGCCCGTAAACGAAATAGCATCATACCCAAGCTCTTCGATCGCCATGGCCAAGAGCGAGCAGCTGATCTGTTCCCCTGTCGATAACAGCATGTCCATCTCCCTGGCCGGCGGCTCGCTCGTGATCTGGCCGGCCAGTTCGATCAATTCGTCCGTCGTATCGCCGAGGGCGGAAACGACCACAACCAGCTTCCAGCCTCTTTTCCTGTAGGAGACGACGCGTCGGGCGACATTTTTGATGCGGTCGACATTGGCAACAGAACTTCCTCCGAATTTTTGAACAAGAACTTTCATCGCTTCTTACCCCTTTGTCCTTTTCCTGAATGCCTGATAGACTTCTCCAACCATCACCAACGCTAAAACCAGAAGAACCGCACTCAATCCGGCCAGAAGATACTGTCCGCTCCTGACATAAGACAAACCCTGGATGCCGAGCGCCGCCACTGTCGTCAAAAACATAAAAATGGCCGGCACAAACGTGTATGCCGTCGGTCTCTTCTTCATCAACAACCACAGGCTTGCGACAAATAACGCCAGCGCCGCAACAAGCTGGTTGGACGCGCCGAAAATGGGCCATATCCGGCTCCAGGCACCGGAAAACGCCAAGACACCCGCGACAGCGACAACGATCAAGGTTGAAACCAACCTATTGGATGCGCCCGTCAGCTCTTCGGTGATATACCTGCAGACACGGGTCGCCGTATCAAGTGTTGTCAGGATAAAAGCATTAAGGATCATAATGGCGATGTAAAGCCCGTACTCGCCGAAAAAGACGCGCGTCAAACCCGTATATCCGGTCCCAAACAAACAGATGGGCCCCTCGTCCTTGAATAGCAGACACAGATCCTGCTGGGACTTATCGGGGATGCCGCTCACAACAGCCAAAACCGCGATCAAAGCCACTAGTCCTTCGGCCACCATAGCGCCATAGCCGATCTTCCTGCCATGGCGTTCATTGGCCAGTTGTTTCGATGTCGTCCCGCTGGCAATGATCGCATGGAACCCCGAGATCGCGCCGCAGGCGATCGTCACACACATCATCGGCCATAACGCACCCTGGGACGTCTGCCAGGAAATAAAAGCCGGTTGGGTAATGACCGGGCGCGAGACCAGTAACCCCAAAAGCCCCATTCCCGCACCAAAGACCAAAAGAAAACTGCATAGATAATCGCGGGGCTGCAGAAGAATATTGACCGGGGTGATGGACGCCACAAAACAATAGACCAATAAGACTGTCAGCCAAACGACATAGGCATGGCCTCCGATATCAACAGGGATATAATTCCCGAAAAACAAGAGTCCGGCCAAAAGCAACAGGCCCAGCACCGTTGAAAAAGTCAGATTTGCCTTCCGGACATAGATGAGATAGCCTGTCAAAACCGCGACAGGAATAAGGCCCAGGGACGGCAGGACGATCTTTTTCTGCGTGATGAATGTCTTGGCGCATAAATCCGCAAACACCGCTATCACGAGGATCAGGGCCAGCCACACAAAAACAGAAAAAATCAAACGCGCTTTTCGCGAGACGACCGCAGCCGATACTTCGGCAATTGAAGCCCCCTCTTCGCGCACAGAGATCAAGAGCGCCGTAAAATCATGCACCCCGCCCAGAAGGACCGTTCCCAGCACGATCCAGACGAGCGACGGAAACCACCCCCACCAGATGCATCCGATGACCGGCCCGATGATCGGCCCGGCGCCCGCGATAGAAGAAAAATGGTGTCCGAACAAGACAAGCCAGTTCTTGGCAGGAACATAATCCACGCCGTCGAACTTTTTGACGGCAGGCGTCTCTCTCCCGGGATCTATAGGAAAAAGCGCTGCGATACGGCCGCCGTAGAAAAAATATCCCAGCGCAAAAACCGCCAAACCACCGAACAAAACGATTAAAGAACTCATCTTAAGAACACATCCATCAGCTGATGGCCCTCGAAATGAACCTCGCTCTTTCTGGCTTCTTCCTCTGTGAACCTGTCAAAACCGTTTCTGGCGATCCCCTTGCCCATCATTGCCATGCACACTTTGTCTGCGACATGCTTGCGCAGATCGACGGGTGTCGCGTGATCCGGCAGGACCATCAGACGCCAATCGGTCTTTGCGGATTTGAAATGATCCAAAATAGCCCCGACGATCAATTTATCAAACCGTTCAATGCAGGCGATCTTGTTGCGCAGATCGCCGTTATGGCCCGCCTCATCGGTGGCCTCAACGTGGATAAAAACAAAATCCAGGTGCTCCAGGGCCTTCAGGCCAGCTTCGGCCTTTCCCTCATAATTCGTGTCATAATAACCAGTGGCCCCTTCGACATTGATGACCTCAAGGCCGATCAGCTTGCCGATCCCCTTGATGAGATCGACGGCAGAGATCACGGCGCCCGTCAAACCGTATTTCTCGCGAAAAAGAGGCATATGGCTTTTTTGTCCCTGCCCCCAAAGCCAGATCATGTTGGCCGGGTTTTCGCGCAGGTCGAGCCTCACGCGGTTGATCTCCTGGCGCGAAAGGATATCTTTGGATTTCTCCATCAGGTCGAGAAGGACCTGCGCCCCCTTGCCTTTTGGCAGATGCCTGCGGATAGGTTCGCCCAAGATATCATGCGGAGGAGAACATAAGCAACGGCTTAACTCCTCGACGGGGTATCCACGCAGCACTGTGAGATGCCTGTAGCTGACGCCCGGATAGAACTTGACCGCATCAGACCCCAGCCCCTTATTCAATTCCTGGATAAGGACGGCGGCCTCGTGCGAAGAAATATGCCCCGCGCTGTAGTCGGCCATCTTCTCGTCGGAAATCGTCACGAGATTGCAGCGGAAAGCGACATCCTGCGCCGTCAGTTCAACACCGAGATGGGCCGCCTCCAGAGGAGCGCGGCCGGAATAAAACTCTCTGGGGTCATACCCCATGATGGAAAGATTGGCGACGTCTGAGGCGGGAGCCAGCCGCTCAGGAATGGTCGTGACCTGGGCCAGGAGGCCGTTTTTGACGACATAATCCATATGCGGCGTATCCGCAACATCCAAAGGCGTCTTGCCGCCTAACTTTTCGACGGGATAATCTGCCATCCCGTCCGGAACAAGCACGATATATTTCATCATTGATCCTGCCAGAGGCGAATCTTGCGCCAGGCAAACCGATTCCGGCGAAGTTATGCCATCTTTTCTTTTAAGATTTTGAATAACGACGCAGCCAACGCCCGCTTGGAAGCAGACCTGGCCAGGATATTCCTTGAGCCAAGGACAAAACCCCTGTAATGGCCGTCCTCGAACCTGTTGGCGATGACAAGGTCGGCCGATGCCTTCTTCATTGCCTCCAGGGCCCTTTTAAGCAGCACAGCGTCCGTCACCTCCCCTTCCAGCTTGAACATGACAAGGAATGCCTTTGGGTTCAGGCGCCTCATCAGGTCGATCAGTTTTGGCGCGGGAGTCAGGCGCAAGATCAATTGCGGGCTCGCCGACGATATCTTTCCAGCCACGGGTTTCAGGAGATAATCGCTCACAGCCGCGGCATGCAGGATGACATCGTATGATTTGCGCGCGAGCATAGAAGAAATCAATCTCAGTAATTCGTCAAAATATTTGAATCGTTCCACACGCATCGCCTTAAGGGGTTCGCGGTACGTGACAGGTCCCAGGATCACGTCAACGTCCATACCGCAGGCGCGCGCCTCTTTGGCCAAAAGTGTTCCCATCTCCCCGGAAGACGTGTTGCTGATCACACGCACGTCATCAATGGGTACCCACGTCGGCCCAGCCGTGATCAGGATCTTTTTTCCGGCTAAAGGATGCCGCTTCATCGCGAGAACCCCATTTCTTTCAGGATCGCCCTAAGATCCGCCTTCAGCACCTTTGGTTTCCTGATAGAAACAATGGCGCGGTCAGGGTCCTTGAGGCCATGGCCCGTCAAAATGCACACAACAGTCGCCTGCGGATCTGCGCTGCCCGCGTTTTTAAAATAACCCGCCCGGGCCAGCTTCAAGACCCCGGCGACAGACGCTGCGGATGCCGGCTCCACAAAAACACCTTCCTTGCCCGCCAGGAGCTTGTAGGCCGAGAGGATCTCGCGGTCTGTCACGGTGTCGATCAGCCCGCCCGATTCATCCCTGGCCGCGACCGCCTGCGTCCAGCTGGCGGGATCGCCGATCTTAATGGCCGTTGCGATCGTCTTAGGATGCTTGATAGGCTTGCCTTTAACGATAGGCGCCGCGCCCGAAGCCTGAAAACCAAGCATCTTCGGCAGGCTTGATATCCTGCCTTTGGCGCGATATTCTTTATAGCCCTTCCAATAGGCCGTGATATTCCCGGCATTCCCGACGGGGATGGCATGATACGCAGGCGCATGCCCCAGATCGTCGCAGATCTCGAAAGATCCTGTCTTCTGACCTTCAATGCGGTAAGGGTTGACGGAATTCACGAGCGTTATGGGATACTTAGATGCGATCTCGCGCACCAGCCGCAGGGCATCGTCAAAATTTCCCTTGATCGCCAGGACCTTTGCGCCATGAATGAGGGCCTGCGCCAATTTCCCCATCGCGATGGCACCTTCAGGAATAAGCACAACGCATTTCATTCCGGCGCGGGCGGCATAGGCCGCAGCAGAGGCGGACGTGTTGCCAGTCGACGCGCAAATGACGACCTCTGACCCCTCTTCTTTCGCCTTGGAGATAGCCATGGTCATCCCGCGGTCCTTAAAAGAACCCGTGGGATTCAGGCCTTCATATTTGAGAAAAACACGGCATCCCGCCGCCTGGCTCAGCACCGGAGAATAGATGAGCGGCGTATCTCCTTCGAGCAGCGAAACGACGGGCGTCCTGACCGTCACGGGCAGGAATTCCCTGTATTTTTCGATCAAGCCTCGATATGCCATATCTCCGCCTTAGAAACCTTCCATGTGGATCTTGACCGTCTTGCCTTTGACGATCGCCAAGCGGTCGATGTTCTCCAGGGCCTTGCGCAGGTTCTTCTCAAGGACATGGTGCGTGATCATGACCACCGGGACGAACTTGGCCCGCTTGCGTTCTTTCTGGCTGACCTGCGCGATACCGATATGGTTCCTGCCCAGGATACCGGAAATTCTGGCAAGGATGCCGGGCTTATCGATCGCCATGAAACGCAGGTAATAACGGCTCTGGATCTCGTCGACGCGCCGGATACGCCTCACGCGGGCTTCCGCCTTCAGTTTGCGCTTACCCTCGTCGTGCGCATCGCGGCCAAGGTCGACGATATCACTGATGACGGCTGAGGCCGTCGGAGACTGTCCGGCGCCTCTTCCGTAAAACAGCATGTCTCCGACCATATCGCCCTTCAGAAGGATGGCGTTAAAGACGCCATTAACAACTGCCAGGGGATGTGCCTTCGGCAAAAGGGTCGGATGAACCCTCGCCTCAAGGTTTTCGCGGTCTTTCTTGGCGATAGCCATAGGCTTAATGACCAGCCCCATTTCACCTGCATAGCGCACATCCATCTCCGAGATATCAGAGATGCCCTCCCGGATGACGACATCCAAAGGAACCAGCTTGGAGAACAAAAGATAACACAGAATAACCAGCTTGTGCGCGGCATCTATCCCTTCAATGTCCAGGCGCGATTGGCGCTCCGCATAACCTTTTTTCTTGGCCAGGCTCAACGCCTCCGCAAAGCTCAGGCATTCTTGCGACATCTTGGAAAGAAGATAATTGGACGTCCCGTTGATAATGCCATAGAGCGAATCGATGCGATTGGCAACCAGCCCCTCTTTGAGCGCCTTGATGATGGGGATACCCCCGCATACGGATGCCTCGAACTTGAGCTGCCGGCCGGCCCTTGCCGCAGCGGAAAGGATTCCTGCGATATCGCTGGCCAATAATGCCTTATTGGCCGTCACCACGTGCTTTCCGTGCTTCAGGGACTGAAGGATCAACTCCTTGGCCGGGTGGTGGCCGCCGATCAACTCAACCACGCAATCGATCTTCTCGTTCTTAATGATATCCTGGGGATTCGTCGTGAACAGAGACGGAGGTAAACCCAGCTGGGCGCCCCTTGAACGCCGCACATCGCAGGCCATGGCCAGATGCGCGTCCACGCCGCTGCGCTCCGCAATAAGCCCTCTCTTGTCCCTTAAGGCCTTAACGACCCCGGACCCAATGGTCCCTAACCCGATCACTCCGACGCTGATTCTTTTCACATGTCACCCGTTGTTTAACAAGCATTCTTAAAAATGGCCAAGCGCATACCGACCCGGCCCTATGAACATCAACCCCAGAAAAACGATCCCATCTTCAATCGCATGGGACGCGATCTTTAACCCGTCTCCTTGACGAAAATGCATGGCTGTAGCCACAACCATCACGAAAAAAAGAAAAAGACAGGCCGGCCGAAACACAAACCCGGTCAAAACACAGATACCGCCGAGAACCATTGTTGCCGCGGCTGCAAAACCCCAAAAGACAAAACCGAAACGGATCCCCACAGCGCCTATCGCCTGTCCCACGCCTTCCCAAGACACAGGACCCCCGAAAAGCTTCGGCCAGCCGTAATACACAAACATGCACCCGAACACAAGACGTATCGCCAACAAGCCAGTATCAGCAAAACTTGACAATCCACTCCAGATCATGCCCCCTCCGGTTTGTTCAGATGCTGAAGATGACAAAGACACGCCAAACATACGCTGCCATGTCCGCACTTTCACTCGCTACGACCCTTATCGGGTCGTTTCACGCTCGTTCAAGTACTCGACTATTTTTTCCTTATCGGAAAACGCTGTGGTGGTCGGCACTTGTTCGGCCTGCTCGCCTATCCTCTTCGAGGAGGCTCCGCTTCGCTACGCTCTCGGCTCGCCGCGGCCTCACAAGCACTCGACCATTTTTTCCTTATCGGAAAACGCTGTGGTGGTCGGCACTTGTTCGGCCTGCTCGCCTTATCGGCTCGCCGCGGCCTCACAAGCACTCGACCATTTTTTCCTTATCGGAAAAAATGGTCGGGGAGAGCGGATTCGAACCGCTGGCCCCTTGTTCATGACGGCACACCCCGCCAAACCTACCTTCTACCATAGAACTGCCGAGACCTGAATGAAACAGGGCTCCTGCCGGAATAATCCCGTGCGCAAAAAATGGTCGGGGAGAGCGGATTCGAACCGCTGGCCCCTTGAACCCCATTCAAGTGCGCTACCAAACTGCGCTACTCCCCGGACATTTTTGCGCACGGGGAACCCCATTCCCCGCACCTCTTCACGAGGTGCGGGACTTCCCATATCTTAAATCGAAGAAGGTCGCAAGTGCGCTACCAAACTGCGCTACTCCCCGATTTTCTATAGCCTTATTCTCTGTATATCGGCATTGAGCCCGCGATTTTCTGGGGTTAACGGACAAAATACCTTTCTACAGCAAGCTATACGCAAAACACTCTCTTAAACATCTCTATATCTCTTCGGACTTCTTCCTTCTCTCCATCAAATTCCTGACAGCCAACTTGGGATGCGTATGTTTAAAAAGAACATTGTATATCTCTGTCGAGATCGGCATGGACACGCGGAACTTCCTGGCCAAAGCGCATGCAGAGCGCGCCGTCAGGACCCCCTCAGCCACCATCTTCATGGAAGATAGGATATGCTTGACGGATTCCCCTTTGCCGATGCGCTCGCCGACGCTGTGATTGCGGCTCAACGGATTAAAACATGTTGTCACCAGGTCTCCGAGACCCGCGATACCGGCAAAAGTATCTCTCTTGGCGCCCATGGCCGCACCCAGCCGCGAGATCTCGGCCAGACCGCGCGCGACGATCGCCGCCTTCGCATTCGTCCCAAAACCAAGGCCGTCGGAGATCCCGCAGGCGATGGCGATCACGTTTTTCAGGCTTCCGCCTAATTCCACGCCCACCGTGTCCGCATTCGTATATATCCTGAAGGCTCTCGACATAAACAAATCCTGCGCTTTCTGCATCAGGCCCGCATCCGAAGACGATACGACAGCCGTCGATGGGATGCCCCGGGCAACCTCCTGGGCGATCGTAGGTCCGGAAAGAACAACAATGTTCTGACTTGCCCATACCTGACGGATCACTTCCGTCATGCGCATGAGCGTATGATCTTCAATACCCTTGATGACGCTCACGACAGGTGTCTTGGGCGTGACAAAACCCCGGCCGCGCGACAACACGTGCCTGAAATATTTTGACGGGACTGCAGCTACGACCAACCCAGCGCCTTTAAGGCACGAAATATCCGAACTGATATCCAGGCTCCGGGGGATCGGGATCCCCTTGAGATAGCGCGGATTTGTCCTGTGCCTGGCCAGATAAAAAGCATATTCCTTGAAAGGGCTCCACAAGGTTACGCAGAACCCTTTACGGCAGAGCAGAATAGCAAGAGTCGTGCCCCACCCACCGTCCCCAAGAACAACGATCTTTTCGTTTTTCTTCATATTCTCAGCAAGAACTTTACCCGTTCATATTAAAACAGTTACGTCAAGCACTAAGGGCATATTTGAAGTCAATATTTTACCTAAAGCGCCTTGTGATGTCAATATATTCATTCAGCGCTATTCAGCTAGCTTGGTCAGAGATTGGATCTGGGAGAGACAACGGCGCGCCTCCTGCCTGCCCCGGCAGATCAGCTCTTCGGCGTGTTCAAAACAGGACCAAGAGATACCGGTCATATCCGGATGAAGGACCACGTCAGACTGGCTCAAGGAACTGACCTGGGCCAAAAGATATTCCATGGATTGCACGGTCGAAACGATAATACCGAAAATATTTGGGTCCAGCCATTCATGAAAACGGTGCCTGAAAAAGAACCACGGATAACGCCAAACCCCCTGCTTTTGAAAATCAGGTTTGACCCGCTTCTTCTGCAACAGGTCATAAGTCCTTTCGATCTCTTCGGGGCTTGGCAGCACGTTGACGGCAATGATCTTTTTTGCACCCGCCTCGACCAAGACATCCGTAGGCAAGGGATCGACGACGCCACCGTCAATGTAAAACCTCCCGCCTACCGCGTGAGGCGCAAAAACGCCGGGGATAGAAATGCTGGCCACAATCGCATCGATAACCCTGCCGGAATCAAAGACCGTCTGTTTCATCGAGCGGCAATCACAGGCCACGATCCGGAACGGCATCTTTAGATCATAGAATGTCCTGTTGCCGAGATATTTCTTCAAAAAAGAAGTAATGTGTCTGCCTCGGATGAGCCCCCGCAGAGGCATCATCAGGTCGTCGAAGCCGAAAAGATAGGATTTCTTGTTGTTCTTCAGGACGATCGTCTGGATCTCGCCGGCAGAATAACCGGCTGCCCAGAAGGCGCCGAACATGGCGCCGATGCTCGAGCCTGAGATCATGTCGATGGGGACCCCTTCCTCTTCGATCACCTGCAGGACACCGATATGCGCCAGGCCCATCGCCGAACCGCTGCCAAGCGCCAGCCCCACGAGAACCTCGCCCATCTGCCTGGCGACCCTGCGGATGACGCGGCTATAGGGGGCCAAGGGATCATCCGGAATAAGGATAGGCCTGTCGATATCCTGAGGGGGAAGCGTGGCGTAAATAGGAAGGTGAAAAACCGACTCCTCCAGGCTCAAGAAAAGCTTCTTGCCTTTGCCGTGAGTCTCTTTCTCCTCGACAACCACCAGACGCATTTTCTTTTTAAAAGAATTTTCACGCAACAACCCCGTCATATCCAGAAGCCGCGACATCTTCTTGAGTGTATCTGCCTCCGGGGCCATCACCAGATGAACGACATCGGACTGCGACAGGATCTTAAATACCTGGGGACCGAAATCATGAGGCAGATGGACGAGGCAAAAGTGATAATCATTCACGAGCATGGTCACCAGCGAAATAAAAGCGGTGGCGTCCGTCGTGACTGGGGCCTTCACTTCGGTGAACAGAACATCGATACCCATCTGTGTGTGGAGAATAAAATCAAAGGCTTTTGTGGGATGGTACGCGAGGTCCTTTGGCAAGACGGCTCCGTGCGCGCCCAAACCCAGGACCTTGGCGATCAGGGAATTTCCGCCTGAAAAATCAACGAGCACGACCTTTTTGGCGGTCTGTTCCTTGAGGCCTATCGCCAAGTTCAGAGCATAAAGGGCCGTATCGTCCTTTGTCAGGGCGTCGCCGAAAAAAGAAACGATCGTGCTTTCAAAAATGGCCTTAGGGTGCATGTCCCGGCGTTTGAGCCTCCGCGACAACATCTGGCTTAAATCGATCGCCAGCCTCGGGATCCTGTGCAGAATCGATTTGAATTTATCAGCGGGGATGCGGGCCATCACCGTGTCGTTGACGGCACGGGCGCTGACGGAATGCGGCTCACCCGTCAACAGCGAAATAAAACCGAAATACTTGCCCCTGTGGATGTGCTCAAGCGTATCAGGAGAGCCTCCTTTTTCGACAAACACCTCCACCCTTCCGGAGATAATGCAGTAAAAGGCATCCGGAGGGTCCCCTTGACGGTAAATGGTCTCACCTGATTTGTAGTCGACGATCTCCAGGGCGTCAAACACCATGCGCCGTTCAAAAGGGTTCAGTCCGGCAAAAAGCGGGATATGCCTGAAAATCAGGGCCTTATCGAAAAGAAGCGTCGGTTGTTCCATGGAGGTTCCCCAGAATGCCAGCGGTCCGTTTCACATGGGCTGTCAAAAGAGCCCGGATCTTGCGCAGACCGTCATGAATACCGGTTGCGCGATTGACAGAGGGCTACGCGATAACCTTGTCGGTTTTTTTCGTGCGGATCTTCGCCACCTCCCATGAATAATCATAGAGGTGCAGCCCCTTGGAAGCGGCAACGATCTCCCCGTCGTCGACACCGATCATCTCGGCCATATACTGTTTAACAAGCTGCAGTCCGCCGAGGTTCGAAGGAAAACCGCCCCACAGGTCCCAGGAGCGAAAATAGAGAAAGAAATGAAGCTTGTGGTCCCTCACCTTCGTATCGATCAATCTCAGGCAAGGCGGATCCTGAAGTTTGATGTCCGACGGCATGCCTATCTCCATGACAGCCTGATTTGTCCCAAAGCCTTCTTCTTTATACATCCTGATGACTTCGTCGATCTGGTTGACGCCCAGGGGCAGTTCCCGGAGCATCTGCCGTCCATCCTTGCACTCCGGGATGCGGACCTTGGGATCCACCAGCCTCTCGCCGTAGGTATAATCTTCCGTCTCCGTTTTCGCACCGGTCAACAGATACGAAAGATACCCCTGGATATAATCCATATCTGTCGGGGGCGGAATATTCAAGCCTTCGGGGATGATAGGGATGATCTGATGCGACGGCTTGCGCACCCGCACGACCGCATAATCAAACTCGAGGCGTTTGGCGCCTTTGTAACTGCCGCGGGTGATGGTATACACTCGGCCCTTATCAAGGATCGCCGACAGCGTCTGGAACCAGGCATCATCCAGATCAAAAGCATCTACAAATACCGGGGACAGGAAATTTTCGGCGGGCATCGTCATCTGCCTATCGCGGCCCGATCAGCCGGTGGATCTCATCCAAAAGTTCCTTCGGATCATAGGGTTTTGCCAGGAAAAAATTATGGCCTATCTCATGGCCTTCTACCTGCTCTTCTCTCTTCGTATAAAGGCATGTCAAAAACAGGATGGGAATGTCCTTGGTCTTGGCGTCTTCGTGAAGGATGGACGCCGTTTCCGAACCATCCATCCCGGGCATGAGAATATCAAGAACGATGAGCGCGGGTTTCTCGCGCCTGGCGATGTCGATCGCGTCTTTGCCGTTTGTCGCCGTAAGCACCTCGTAACCGGCCGCCTGCAGACGCTTTTCCAGCAATGTCAGGGTCGAAGGCTCATCGTCTACTGCCAGGATCTTGTAGTTTGTCATAACCGCTCCTCTTAAGAGTGATTCTCCGGTCTGATAACACGTTTGCCGATCTCATCCAGCAGTTCATTGACATCATATGGTTTGGCGATAAAGAAATTCTGCCCCAACAGATGACCGCAGGCCTTCTCCTCCTGTTTTGTAAAAAGGCACGTCAGAAACAGGATCGGGATGTCCTTGGTCTTGGCGTCGGTCCTCAGGATGCTGGCGACCTCCGAGCCGTCCATTCCCGGCATGGCGATATCCAGAATAATAAGATCAGGCATTTTATTCTGAGCCATAGCGATCGCCTCTTTCCCAGAAGACGCTTTAATGACGTCATAGCCCGCCTTAGTGAGGCGTTCACCCAACAACTTCAACACGTCCGGCTCATCGTCAACGATCAGCAATTTTTGTCTGTCCATATGAGCCTCCCTGGTTTTGACTATCAAGGGCCCTTGCCCTGTAAAACTAACCCTGTCACTGGCCCCATCGGATAGGCCAGTGTGCCGCTTTTTACGGCAGTCTGCGCAGGAAATCTTTGCCGACCGGCCGGGCTTCGCCCGGTCGAGTCATGGCAAAAATCTACAAGCGTTTAAGCGAGGGGTGAAACTCATTCTTCATTTTTCTTATTCAACGCCATGCGCAGCACAAAGTTCAGCTTCTCCGGATCATAAGGCTTTGTCAGGAAAAATTCTCCGCCCGCCTGCTTGCCCATCTCGATATCTTCTTTCTGGGCCAGAACGCTCAGAAAAACAACGGGGATCCCCTTTGTCGCATAATCCGACTTAAGCTTTTTGCAGACCTCGATCCCGTTGAAATACGGCATCATGATGTCAAGGATGATCAGGTCCGGCTTCATCGATTTTGCCATCTCGATACCCGTATAACCGTCCTCAGCGACGATAACATCGAATCCGAAAGAAACGAGCCTGAATTTCAACAAATTCCTCAACCCTACTTCATCGTCAATGATCAAAATCGTCTTTTTATCTTCTGCCATGATTTACCCGCGCGTTATCGGGAGAGTGAACTTAAAGATCGATCCTTCTCCCAAAGTGGATTCAACCCAAATGTGACCCCCCATGGCCTCAACGAGGTTGCGGGAAATATAAAGCCCCAGGCCCGTGCCTCCGACCCGGCGCACCAGCGTGCTGTCGAGCTGGACGAACTTTCCAAACAGGCGCGCCACCTCCTCCTGAGGGATCCCCATGCCTTCATCCCTGATGCTGAATTCCACGGCTTCATGGACCTGGCGTACCGTCAAAACAATCCTGCTACGCTCCCGCGTAAATTTAATGGCATTATTCAGCAGGTTCATCAGGACCTGGATAAGCCTGTCCTTGTCGGCCATGGCAAACGGCAGGTCTTTCGGACAATCGGTGACGAAAACGAGCCCATGTTTTTCGATCTCGATCCTGACAAGGCTGTAAACCTGATCGATGACCTCGCAGATATTGCACGGACTCATATGAACCTTAAGGAGATTGGACTGGATCTTGGAAATATCAAGAATATCGCCGATCAGGCGGTTCAGGCGCTTGATGTTGGACAAAGCGATCAACAAACACTCCTTCTGGCTCTTGTTGATCTTTCCCTGCGTACCGTCCGCGACGATCTCAACACCCTCCTTGATAGCCGACAAAGGCGTCCTGAGCTCATGGGAGACCATCGAAACGAACTCGGTCTTGATCTTCTCGATCTTTTTGCGTTCCGTGATATCGCGAATATTGCATTGGATGATCTTGCGCTTCTCGACGAAATAGGTGGATGCCCTGAATTCAACTTCGATCTCCTTGCCCGCACATGTCTTTAACCTCACATCATCATAGAGAACAGACATCTGCTCCTTCAAGGCCAAGAAGGCCTTGTCATAAACCAGAGATTCGCGGAAAAAGGGAACAGCATTGTAATGCAGGCCCACCAGCTGGTCCATGGAGCATTCCAGGATATGCAGAAGATACGGATTGGCGCTGATGATATTGCCGCTCACGGCGTCGATGATCAATATGGCGTCCTGCGCCGATTCAAAAAGATTCCTGAACATGAGCTCGGAAACCTGCAGGGCCCTCGTCCTCTCCTCGATCAGGTTCTCCAGGTCGTGCGAATAACGCTTCAGTTCATCTTCCAGGCGTTTGCGGTCGGTCACATCGTGCGCAATATGGATGACGCCGATGATGCGCCCTTTTTCGTCCTTCAGCGGCGAAAGAGTCACATCCACAAAGGCCTCGCGTCCATCGCGGAGCTTATGGATATGCGTAGACTCAATTGTCCGTCCGTGTTTCGTGACCTCTTCAAGCGCACAAGACTCACAGGCGGAACAGCCGTGCTGATAAACATCCGAGCAGCGCTTGCCAACAACGTCCTCTTTGCGCAAACCCGTCTGTTCCATAAAATAACGGTTGACGTCCAGGACGATCCTTGAGTTGCAATCAAGCACGATGAGCGAATCGCTGATGGAATCGATGACATTGCGCGACAGGGCGCGCTCGAACTCCAGCATCTCTATCATACTCTTGCGCTCCGTCATATCCAGCGTCAACTCCAAGACCTGTTCCACCTCGCCGTGTTCGTTCTTGACGGGCGTACAGATCAAAAGAAAATCCATGACACGGCCGTCGGGGAAAACCGACCTCGTCTCTCCGGTCTGGACCTGCCCTGTCATCATGGCCCGGCGAGATGGGCATTTTTCGCATATCATATTATGGAATTTATATGCCTCATAACATTTGCGGCCGCGGATCGTATCCAGTTTGCCGAACCATTTTTCCAGGACCTGGTTGACCCAGACGATATCATAATCCTTATTGATAAGCGACAATCCTGCTCCGATGGAATCAGCGATCGTCTTAAGGCGGCCGCGCTCTTCAGACAAAGACACTTCCAGGTGCTTTTGTTCCGTAACATCCTGAATGATGCCGTAGAAAACCTCTCCATACTTGTCGTCGTGCTTGACGACTGCCGTGACCGAAGCCCAGAAAAGGCGCCCTTTAAGGGTCTTGCCCCGAAATTCATAGTTCTTTACAAAGCCGTCCTTCAGCAGCTTATCGCTAAACCGCTTCCTTTCTTCAGGATCGTCATACAAACTCTTCACTGAAACATTTTCCACGGAATCCGTCTCGAAGATCTTGAGAAGGGCCGGATTCGCTTCAAAGAACCTGCCTTCGGGACCCGGGGTATTGATATAGACACCGACATTAAGGTTCTCCACCAGATCCCTGTATTTCTCCTGCGTTTCAAGAAGTTCTTTTTCAACTCTCCGGGTCCTGCTCCTGTCGATACCTATCCCCAGAAAACCTACGATTTCACCCTTGTCGTTGCGTATAGCCGCTATGGTCAAATCAACCGGAAAACGCCTCCCGTCTTTCTTGACCATGACGCACTCGCGCTGAAAAACCCCGCCCTGTCTCACCATCTCCGTGATCGCCTCAAAGCCATGCAACGATTTCCCCGTCTTCTTGAAGAATTCTTCTTCCATGGCCTTTAAATCTTCAGGGTCATGAAGAATGAGCGGCGTTTTTCCTAGTATCTCGGAGTTTTTATATCCAAAGAGCTCTTCAGAACCGTCGTTCCACATCTGAAAAGCCCCTGAGAGGGTCGTAGCGCTCATCGAGACATGGCTGGCGCCATCCAAAAAAGACTTCAACTTTGCATGGGCATCCGCCAGCCTCTCCTCATAGCGCTTGTGTGTCGTGATATCCTGAGCCAAACCCAAAACAAAAAGAATGTGTCCCTGCGGATCTTTCACGGGGAATATCGTCAGAGAAACATCGAGGTTTTCGCCGTTCATGTTCTTCTGGGCCAGTTCACGGATCAATGTGCGCCCCTCAAACACCCCGGCGATCTCGTTTTCCATAGGAACGATACCCAGGACATCCGTCACCTTTTTGCTCAAGAGCGGGTTCTTTTCGTCGATAACATCGGTTTTGCGGTAGCCGTAGAATTTTTCGGCGCCCTGGTTCCAGAAGATCAAGCGCAGGTCCCTGTCAAATCCAAAGATGGCGTTGGGTGAATTATTAAGGATCCCCCGGAACGTCTCTTCTGATCTGGCCAGCTCCCGCTGTGTCTCGCGCAGATTTACCAGGGCCTTATCCAGGTTGTTTTTCTGGATCTGCAACTCAAGCCCCTTGAGCGCAAAGATGATCAAGAACGCATAACCAACAACCAGGAGAACGAGAAAGGTAAAGCAGATGCCTATGACAAAAAGCCTGACGCGATACACCTCCCACTGAACCCTGTCGGCGTCGATATCGATACCCAAAACCGTCAAAGCCTGATCGTCCCTGTCGAGAACTGGAAAGAAAACCGTATAGGCGGCACGACCGTCGTTCCCCATGTAAGGGCCTACGAGCGTCGGCTTCTTCGAATAAAAAGCGTCTGCAATCGCTTTGTGGGGGACCTGAGCGCCGAAAGCCGGAACGATCTCATGAGGAAAAACCTGGGGCGAACTGCCAACAGCAAAGGTAAAACGGTCTTTGCCCGGAAGGACCAAATAGAGCGCTCTTGTGTAGAACGACATCTCAGGGAGGTCCGACATCCGGTTGTGCATCTTGAGGTACTTCTTGTAGACAGATACGTCTTCTTCCGAAATAAACTGGCGGATATCCGACATTCCGATAATATCAGCCAGATTCCTTGCGTCGGTCAGAACGAGCTGTTTTAAATGCTTCTTCTCAAATGTGTCAACAGATCCCATCAAAATGTATCCGCCCATGAAGAACAAAACATAAAAAAAGAGGAAGGTATACATCAGGACCTGACGACGCCTCCCCCTGACATCCCTGATAGGTACATCAAGGACGTAGCGGGTAGCCTGATGGATCAAAAGGAAAGCGACGAGCATCGCTCCCAGCGCGCGATGGAAAGCCGTCGGCACCCAGAAAAAATAGCTGAAGACCAGCTGTGACGGACGGGCCGTCGAGAAGACGGAAACAGCATCGATATCAACTGTCCTCAACGGCCAAGAGTACAGGAAAAACGCGATGCCGATGAAGCGGTATATCCAGCGGGAACTGGCCCTCTCCTGTCTCGAAGCATATAGCAGGAATATAGCCCCTGCGGCGCACGTCGCCGGCAACCTCAATGTCAGCGCGACAAACCGGTTCAGGAGCCCGCTGTCATGGATCAGAAACAATCCGACCGTAAAAGCGGCATAAGGCAGGACATACAACCAAAGAGGGAACCGTCGTCTGGTCAAAAAAACGTAAGAGCTTCTGGAAAATTCCAGAAGGAATACGAAAGAGACAACAACCAGGATAAGGCGCAAGGCGCCGAATAATGATAGGCCCTCGTAGTAGGACATGGCCGGCAGGTCAATCCATTTACTGAGGGCGCTCGCAACGGCAAAAAGAACAAAGAACATCCAGTTCAGTGTCAGGGCGCGGCGCGACCTCTCGCGGACGTAAAAGATAAAACCTGCGGCCGCCAGGAGAAAAAACGCTGCGCCATAAAAAAAACTCAGGTAGTCCAGGTTTTGCGAAAAAAAGATCTGCATAGCGATCTGATCCGCGTTCAATAGAAGATATGAGCGGTATATTTCGACCCGGCCAAGCCGAAACAAAAAAACTGCGGAACCCCTCCGCAGTTAAATAATATTTTTATGCTCTAGACATATCTGGCCGCCATGACCTTTGTGACTTTTAGGTTCATCAGGATACGTAACCCTATGTTAACACAAACACTTAAGTGAGTCAATGGGGCTGATTCACACGCAGGATGGCGGAAAAAACGCAGGGAAGATTTGGAGCGCAAGGTGGTCCGTAAAACTCGCTTTGTTCACCACGGACCAATCACGGCATGTCGAAGGCATTTTACGTGATAGGAATCTTTCTCACTCGCCTCGCATTCGCTCGGCTCCTTC
>DISM01000005.1:0-118583 GCA_002421805.1 Candidatus Omnitrophica bacterium UBA6210 | reverse complement strand
CGCCCTCGCTTGAACCAGTGGCTTGTCTACCTTTCGGTAGGCAACGGGTCGGCTTCGATTCCCACCGGGAAGTAAAGAGCGGGAGATGGGAATCGAACCCACATAACCAGCTTGGAAGGCTAGTGTTCTACCACTGAACTACTCCCGCAATCAATCAAGAAACTCAAAATCAAGAAACGTATTGCGGGAGTCACATTAATGTATCACTGCCCGCCGTAGACGGGTCCGCCTTCGGCGGAAACTACTCCCGCGAATCTACATACTGAATCCTTCGACGCGTTCGCTTCGCTCACTTGCTCAGGATGCCCTTCGACAAGCTCAGGATCATTCGTCGAAGGAGTCATGAGCAAAGTCGAATGAGTTCGACTTGTGGTGAGCAAGGCCACAGGCCGCGTCGAACCACTACTCCCGCGAAATTGGCACCAGCTTGGCCCTGATCGCCTCTACGGCTGCAGACGATTTTTTCCCTTTGTCGGATCACACTGAGGTGGTGGCGTCGGAACAATCTGTTTCGCTTGTCGCTCCACGACGATTGTTCCGGCATCCACAATTTTTTCCCTCTGTCGGGAAAAACACTAAGGTTTTGGCGCCGCTTCTCGCTACGCCCCTTATCGGGTCGTTACGCTCGCTGCGGCATCCACAATTTTTTCCCTCTGTCGGGAAAAAATTGTGGACGGGAGAGGATTTGAACCTCTGAAGCATGTGTGCAGCAGATTTACAGTCTGCCCCCTTTAGCCACTTGGGTACCCGTCCAAATTTTGACTGATAAGGTATTTCTACCTTTCAAAATTTGCCCCGCAGTCTAACTCAAAAATTATCCCCAAACATGCTGGGATAATTTTTGAGTTGCCTTAGACAAGGGGCAACAACAATTTCAAGCCGAAGAAGGGAATCGAACCCCCGACCCGCTGTTTACAAAACAGCTGCTCTACCGACTGAGCTACTTCGGCGTATGATCAACCGTTCATCTTGCGCCGACAATCTTTCTAAACGCCTTCGGCAAATAATCGATCACATCAGAGGCGATCATTCCCGGCTGTGTCTTGTCTTTAACAGCCAGGTCAGCGGCCAGGCCGTGAACATAAACCGCGCGGCAAGCCGCCTCAAAAGGCTCCATCCCCTGTCCCAGGAAAGCCACGACAATCCCTGAAAGGACATCGCCGCTACCGGCCGTCGCCAAACCCGGGTTGCCCGTCGTATTTTCATAGAGCCGGCCGCGGGACGAACACACAAGAGTCCTGTGTCCCTTTAAAATCAGGGTTACATTGTAACGAAGAGCAAAATCTTTTGCAACTTTTTTTCTGGATACTGCGGTGTCGTCGATCCGGCGACCACAGAGGCGTTCCATCTCTCCTGGGTGCGGCGTCAGGATCACGGGACACCTCAAGCCCTTAAGGATATCCAGATGCCCCGCAAGGGCATTAAGGCCATCGGCATCCACAACCATAGGGCTACAGGCACGACGGAATAAAGAACGTATGAATGCCTGCGTGGAGGGATGATGCGACATCCCGCAACCCACCAAAAGACAATCTGTTTTCCTCAAAAGAGGAACGATCTGCGGCAACGCTCTTTCAGAGATGCTCTGCTGTGCCGTTGAACGCAACGGAAGCGTCACGACCTCCCTGACGCCGCAAGCAATGACACCCTGGAGTATCTCAGGAAAGGCGAGGGTCACGTAGCCGGCGCCGGCTCTCATGGCGGCCCCGGAACACAAAAGAGCGGCGCCCGTGTAGCGCCGGGAACCGGCCACGATCAGGACATGGCCGTAATCCCCTTTATGGGTCTGCTTCTTCCGGTCAAAGAATGGCGCTGGCCACAGCATAATGGTCCGTATGGGATAACGACAGTGCAATGGAAGTTTTTTTGTTCTTGATGCGGCAAAAGGGCCGTCCGTTGGCGTCATTGATGATCTCGATATCCCGGAAGTTCAGCTTAGGGCTATTCCCCAGCGCCTTGAAGATCGCTTCCTTGGCCGCAAACCTTGCCGCCAGATGCTGCAACGGATGACGCTTGCTCCTGGAATAAGCCAGTTCTTTTGAGGTGTAAACCCGTTTCAGGAATACATCCCCCCAACGCTTCACGGCGCGATCAAGCTTTTTGATCTCGACGATATCGATCCCGCTGCCTCTGACCATACACCCTCTCAAGACTTCCCGGTGTTTGTCACCAGGGCCTTCATCTGGCGGACCGCGCGCTCCAGGCCCAAAAAAATAGAGTAACAAACGATCGCATAACCGATGTTCAGTTCGTGCATACCCCTCATCGATGCCACAGGGCAGACGTTTTCATAATCCAGGCCGTGGCCGGCGTTCACAATCAGGCCCAGGTCACGGGCATAAGCCGCGGCTTCCCGAAGTTCCGCAAGCATCTTCCTCCTGTCCTTCGGGATCCGGCAATCGGCGTAATGGCCCGTATGCAGTTCGATCATGCCTGCGCCGACATCCCAAGCCATTTTGATCTGGCGGCGGCTCGGCTCGATAAAAAGACTCACATCAATATTCCTGTCTTTAAGCCTCGCAACCGCTCTGGCCACCCGCGTTCCGTGACGGATAACATCCAGCCCCCCTTCCGTCGTTAATTCCTGACGGCGCTCGGGTACAAGGGTTGCCTGATGCGGCTTCAGACGGCAGGCGATCCCGACAATCTCATCCGCAATGGACATTTCCAGATTGAACTTTTTCGTTACTGTTTTGCGCAAGGCAAAGACGTCGGCATCCTGGATATGCCTGCGGTCTTCACGCAAATGCGCCACAATGGAATCGGCACCGGCATTCTCGCAAATCCTGGCAGCAAAAAGAAGGTCCGGGTAAGGCGCACGGCGTTGCTGCCGAAGCGTCGCGATATGGTCTATATTCACCCCCAATTGAGGCATGACGCGTTCTTTCTACACCCCGGGATCGGGCCGGCATGGAACCGCCGGACCCGGCTGACGCCTTCCCAAGATGTGTCTTATTTAAATTCTCCGTTAACGTAAAGGTAAACGACGACCGCAAGGATCAACGCGAGGATCTTGTATAAGGGGTAATACGTGAACCACTTTTTAAAATCTTCCAGGATCTTCTTCGGTGCGCCCATACGTGTTCTCCGTGAATCTTGCAAACCCTCAGGAAACGCCGTGTTTCTTTGTCTGGACGAGTTGATCGCGCAGGGACTGCGAGAATTCCTCGCGCGTCAACCCCTGTGTCAGCCGTCCGCCGACAGCCAGGGAAACCAACCCCGTCTGTTCTGAAACAACCAGGACGACGGCATCCGTCTCCTCGCTGATACCCAGGGCCGCCCGGTGACGGGTTCCCAAGGCATGGCTAAGATACGGATTCTGAGCCAAAGGGAACAAACAGCTTGCCGCGACCAAGGTGTTGCCTTGGATGATGACACCACCATCGTGTAAAGGCGATGGCGGCGTAAAAATGGTCTCGATCAATTCCGGCGTGATCTGCGCCTGGACAAGAATACCGCTGTTGATATAGCTCTTCAGACGGTCTTCGCGCTCTATCGCGACGATCCCTCCGATCCGTCTCTGGGACAAATAAAATAACGCCGTGCCGATTTGACGGATCATGTCGTCGACTTCTTCTTCCTTCAAGCCCGTCCCGAAAAGATGCGGTTGCCCCAGACGCGCCAGCCCGAACCGTAACTCCGGCTGGAAAATGACAATGATCGCGATGACCGATATGGCAAACAACTTTGTCAGGATCCAATCCAGGGTATTCAAGCCCAGCTTTTGGGCCAGGAAGAACGCGACGACAAGGATAAAAATGCCCTTCCAGACCTGGCCGGCGCGCGTCCCCTCGAAAAAGATCATGATCCTGAAAAAAACAAACCACAGGATCGTGATCTCGATGACCGGTTTTAACACCGACCAATACACGTTAAAAAACTCGACAATGGCATACCACATCGCGTTCACCTTTTATGGATCGCATCCCAGACGCGGACAACCTCTTTGATCTGACGGACATCATGCACCCGCACGATATCCGCGCCGCCGGCGATGGCGGCGCAGACCGCCGCGGCCGTCCCCCAAAGCCTCTCGGAAACCTCTGCACCGAGGATCTTGCCGATAAACCATTTGCGGGACACGCCCGCAAGGATCGGCCGGCCGAACACCTTTAATTCAGACAGCTTCTCAATGATCTCTGTGTTATGGGCCAGGGTCTTGCCGAAACCGATGCCCGGGTCGATTATTATTCTATCTTGCCGGATGCCACTATCAAGTGCTTTTTTTATTGATGCGTCCAAGAAGCCCGCGACCTCCTCCATCAAATCATCGTAACGAGGAGACTTCTGCATCGTGCGCGGCGCCCCCTTCATGTGCATCAGGACGACAGCCGCCCCGTAACGCGCGACGAGCCCGGCCATCTTTCTGTCGTTCCTGAGAGCCGAAATATCGTTGACAATATGAACGCCACAATCGAGGGCCGCGTGGGCCACCTCGCTTTTTGTCGTATCGATGGAGAGAACCGCCGCCGGAAGGGATTTTGCAAATAATTTCAAAAATGGCAGGACGCGTTTCAATTCATCCTTTGCGGAAATCCGCCGCGACCCAGGACGGCTGGACTCTCCCCCGATATCAAGGATATCCGCGCCGTCATCCACCATGCGGCGGGCCATGGCGAGGGCGCGCCATGGGTCCATCCCCAGGATCCCGTCCCCGCTGAATGAATCCGTCGTGGCATTAAGGATCCCCATGATGAGAGTCCTGTGCCCCAGGCGAAGGCGACGGCGAGGCAGATTCAGCGACACCCCTTCTCCATCTGCATGGAGGAGGCTTGTCTGTATACGGCCCCCGAGCTCGGAAAGGCCGAACGGCTGTTTTTTTAATTTGGAGGATAATGACGCATACTGGGCGAGAGTCCCCAAAAGGAGACAGTCGGTATGCGCGTCGGTGCCGGTGATCGAGCCGCGGCTCAGGGCGACATCCCCGCCGAAAGAAAGCATTTCCTGTTTGAGGATATTGGCGCAGAAACCGGGGACGTTCGAAATTTTGACAACGCGCAGGAAGGCCTTGGGGCGCATGATCTTCATGCCACCCGCATCGACGCCGATACGCTTGAATTCCATTAAGAGATCGGCGGAATTTTTAAAGACGAGAACGCGTGGCACCATAGGCGGCTTATAACGCGAAACCCAGCAGCTTCTTGACCTCTTCGGCATCCATGACTTCGCGTTCCCGCAAAGTATTGGCCAAAAGCGTCAGCTTGTCTTTATTCTGCTCCAAAAGGAGCCTTGCCCGGTTGTAACACGAGTCGATGATCACCTTGATCTCATCGTCGATAAGCTTGGCAGTCTCATCGCTGTAGTTGCGTTCTTCCGAAAGGTTCTTTCCCAAAAAGACAAGGCCCTGCCGATGGCCAAGGGTCAGATAACCGATCTTTTCAGACATGCCGAATTCGCACACCATGCGCCGGGCCATCTGCGTCGCGACCTCGATATCGTTCTCAGAACCCGTCGTGATGTCCTGAAGATAAAGGCTCTCGGACGCACGGCCGGCCAAAAGCACCGTGATGCGGCCGATCAGCTCGCTCTTCGTCATGATATAGCGGTCCTGCAAGGGCATTTGTAACGTATAACCCAGGGCGGCCACGCCGCGGGGAATAATGGAAACCTTGTGCAACGGGTCAACCTCCGGCGTCAAAAGAGAAATAAGCGTGTGCCCGGCTTCATGGAAAGCCACGATCTCTTTTTCCTTGGGGCTGATCACGCGGCTCTTGCGCTCGGGACCGGCGACCACGCGTTCAATAGCCGCCTCCATCTCCTTTTTGCCTACGGCCTCCTTGTCATAACGCGCCGCCAGCAAAGCGGCTTCATTGCAAAGGTTGGCCAGGTCCGCCCCGGAAAAACCCGGTGTCTGCCTGGCGATCGCCTCGAGATTGACGTCAGCCGCCAGCTTGATTTTTGCAGAATGCACCTTCAGGATCGCCTCGCGCCCCTTGATGTCGGGCCTGTCAATGACCACATGACGGTCGAAACGGCCGGGTCTCAATAAAGCGGGGTCGAGAGTATCCGGCCTGTTGGTCGCGGCAATAAGGATAATGCCTTCCTGCGGATCAAACCCGTCCATCTCCACAAGAAGCTGGTTCAAGGTCTGCTCCCTCTCGTCGTGCCCGCCGCCGATCCCGGAAAAACGCAGGCGGCCCACGGCATCGATCTCGTCGATGAAAATAATCGCGCCCCGCCCAAAGGTCTTTGCGGCTTTTCGGGCCTGTTCAAAAAGGTCCCTGACGCGCGACGCGCCGACGCCGACGAACATCTCGACAAAATCGGAACCGCTGATATTAAAGAAAGGGACGTTGGCTTCGCCGGCGACAGCCTTGGCGATCAACGTCTTGCCGCAACCCGGAGGGCCAACAAGAAGTACGCCCTTGGGGATCTTGCCGCCCAGGCGCTGGAACTTCTTGGGGTCCTTCAGGAATTCAATGACTTCCTGAAGTTCTTCCTTGGCTTCATCGACGCCCGCCACATCGGCAAACGTCACCTTTTCCTTGGAGTCCGTCCCCAGCCGCGCCTTCACCTTGCCGAAGGACCAGATCCTGTTGCCTACCTCCGCTCCGCGATAACTGAAATACCACAGGAAGGCGATGAACAGGACGACGGGACCCAGGGAAAACAAAAGATTCGTCCAGATGGTGCGGGCCGGCTTGACCTGGAAATCGGGCGCATGGGTGCGCAACAACGCCAAAAGGTCTTTGTCATCGGCGGGGATATTGACGAAAAAGCGCGAGCCGCTGACAAACTCTCCCTGCAAAATATCCTCGGACATCGTAACAACCTTGAGCCGCGACGGTTCCTCTGTCAACACGCGGTAGAACTCGGTGTATGAGAGTTCTTTACGGGCCGCCCCGTTATTCTGCATCAGCCCCATCAGATAAAGGGTACCGACAATAAAAAGGACCCACACAAAGACAGAAAGATTGTTCTTTTTAAATCCTTGCATCGGAGACTGTTTCGTTTTGCGGGAATTGGGATTTTTCATAGTTTTCCTATTATAACCCAATGCTTGTTAAAAGCAAATCTTCTTTTGGAAATGACGCGGCCTTGGCGCCCATTCTCTTCTACCATCGATGCGCATCCTGTTTTTTTGGAAGGGGCCGGGTTGTGCGGCAAAAAAAAGAAAGCGCGCGCGAGGCTTTGGACCCGATCACGCCCCCGGGCAGATGGACCTCGGATCCGGCAGGGCGGCCGAACAAGAGATCTTCCAGTTCGGTGGTATGCCGGAACCCGATAAGGCCGGAAATCCCCGTCACTGACGAGATCGCCGTCCTCCAGACCACGCGCCTCAACGCAATATCCAGCGCCTTCAGCGGTCCTTCTGCGATCAACAACCGGCCGGCGCTCGTGCGGCTGTGGTGCCTGAGAAAATCAGAAGCTTGGTGATCCAGATAATCATAATCTGCGCCCACGGACAAGGCCGTGTTCACAAGCACTTCTCTGACATTGGCATTGAATTCTTTTTCGAGAAAAGGCAGAAGCGTGAGACGGATCTTGTTGCGCAGGTAGACCTCTTGCGCGTTCGTTTCATCCGTGCGGTAATCCATCCGTTCTTTACGCAGATATTTAAGGATATCTTTCCTGCAGACGCCGATCAACGGACGGACGATCTTCACCGCCCCCTGGCGCCTCACCGGCAATACGGCCGTCAGTCCCCATAATCCGCTGCCCCGCAAAAGGCGCATCAGGACCGTCTCCGCCTGGTCGTCGCGCGTATGCCCCAACGCCATAACGTTCGCCCCTGTCCCGGCGCAGACCCTCATCAGAAAATCATAGCGGGCCCGGCGCAAAGAGTCTTCCGAAAGACGACCATGGCGCGCCTTGCGTTTCAACCGTTGCGTGAAAAAAGGATACCCCATGGCGTCTGCCAGCTGTCTGACGAACGCCACATCGTGTTTAGAGCCCTTGCGGATGCCGTGATCGAAGGAAGCGACGAAAATTTCCAGACCGAAGGCGCCCTGGAAGCGCTTCAAAATACTCAGAAGCGCGACAGAATCCGGACCGCCGGAAACAGCCGCCAGCACCTTGTCTTGCGGCGAAAACATCCGGTAAGCCTCTACGGTCTTCTTGACGCATGCATACATAAGGACACCCATCGAGTTTCAGGCGGGATCAAGCCGGAGGGACACCGTATCTGAATTGGCGCACAACGTTTGGATGGGAAAAAAAATAGATCAAACCAAGGTAATAGGACAGAGACAGGACGATCCCCCCGATCAGAAAAGCGACAGGGACAGCTGTCATGACTTCCTGCGCCAGAAAAACATTGAGAAAAATATTGACCAAAAGATTGATAAGATACACGGACATGACGACGCGCAGGGTCTGGCGCGCCCAGTCCTTTAAATGCAGGGCGCCGATGCCGCAGACGACCCATGACAAGAAGATCAGAAGGTTCATGATAGACGACAACCAGAAGACGGGCAGGGAGATCATCCCCGCCGGCACGACCGCTGCGACGTCCGGGAGATTCCTTAAGCTCATCAAGGCCATGGAAAGGACCATAAGAAAGGCGTTAAAAGCGCCGAAGGCGATCAGGGAAATCGCAAAAACAACCACACCTTTGGAACGGGTGATAAATTTATAAACCACAAAATCTCCTCTTTGGGGGGCCGGCCTTAAAAAATAAAACCGACAGGGATTAGATCAATTGCATGCATTGACTCGTGTTTGCCGTGAAATTGCCGCCGGCCGTGACATTGAAACGGCAACTGATGGCTTGAAAACTCTCGTAAGTCGTTCGGGTTGCGGTTGCCACAGGAAAGCCGGCCCCGTCAAGGTCTGTCCCTCCCAGGGCCGAATAGGTGAAATACTTTGCCGGCGGGAGATTGATGTCCAAAAGACCGCTGTTGCTGGTATAGACGGCATAACTGACGGCATATCTCAATTGCGCCCGGCGCAAGGCGCCCAGGACCGTCTTGGCCTCGTTCACCCTCGCCCGCTCCGTCCCTTTGATCAACAAGGGCAAGGCGATGCTCGCCAAAACACCCATGATGATAACGATCGCGACGAACTCGACCAGCGTGAAACCTTCACGCTTTACGATTAAGGGCTTGCAGCTATTCTCCTTCATTACAAAAAATCTTATCACATTCCAAAAAAAAGAGCAATGTCGAAGATGGGAACGTGCTGTCCAGGAGGCATGCCCTCATTTTGCGCCGGCCTGGTCCGCGCCGGCAAGAACATGACTCTTCATGCGCAAGGTGTAACCCAGCCCCCCCATGCCTTTGATCACCAACGGGACCCTGGCAGCATCGCTGGAGATCCATATCTCAAACTTACGAGGTTCGCTGACAAAGTGGTAGGCCTTGTATTTTTTACCTGAAACCTCGATCTCATCCACCGACGCCAGGGAGACCTTGAACACATCCGGAAGCCGAATCTCATAATTCCACCCTACTGCCAGATTCTCCACGCGGCGCAGATAAAAAGGCAAAAGGACCGCATTGTGGATCGGCCCGTCCGCCTTAAACCTGTATTCCTTGACCTGCTTTCCGCCAATGAACTTTTTAATGACCAGCGTATGATCCGCGGCCGAATACTCTTCCGTAAGGTTCTCTTTTGAAAATGCCCACGAGATGTCCCGTTCCACCCTAACAGGTAACCCCGTCTGCGGATCCGCGTATATCTTCTCCAGATCGTTAAAACCGGGAACAACCGTTCTAAAGGTGATCAGGCTGATCTTGCGGCCGTCAACATCGACCAGCCCAAGGTCACGATACTCTGCCCGGCCGATGGGAGAAATCGCATATGTGATTTCTTCTCCTTTATATTCCGATGAAAAGGCCGTGCATGCGGCACACAAAAACAACAAAAGAAAAAACTTGCCGCATCTTGCTCTCATCATCGCCCCCCATCTCCTTAATAATGAATGTCCGGTTATAGCAAAACCCCGTCAGAGCCCATAGCCACTGACGGGATAAAAGAATGGTGGCGGAGAGTGGATTTACAATGACGGCGAAAGTTATGGAGCGAAGCGAACATAACTTTCATGCCGGAATTGATCCCGAGCGGCCATCGCTGATTCTCGCCGCGAGGGAAAACCTTTGACCACTCTCTCAATGACCCTGTCCCTCGTTTCCGAAGAAAATCACGCTGAAACTCGGGACAGATTTTACCGAATTCCGCGGGACAGCAAAATCTGGTGGCGGAGAGTGGATTTAAACCACCGACCAAGCGGGTATGAGCCGCGTGCTCTATCAGGCTGAGCTACTCCGCCATATGTTTTCAAAAATTGAGCAAGATGATAAAAGCCCGTCAAAGGGCGCTGATCATCAATAAAAAAACGTCTAAATACCCGACCATATTATACTGAAACCCTTGTTTTGACAAGAAAATTCAACCCATTCGTCCCCCCAAAGCCCAAAAACATAGCCGGGGATCTGCTCAGGGTTGATCCTGAGGCGGACCTTTCGGGACGCCGCCGAACGTATCAAAAGACAAACAACGACGGCCTCCTGAGCGGCAGAACGCTGCGGGATACCCCTTATAAACCGCCCCGCGACTCAAGGTCCCGGGCCTTTTGAAAGTACGCTTCTGCCTTTGCAGGATCGCTGTGATTCCCATAAAGGGCCCCCAGGTTCTTCAAGGCATCAACAGAACCGGGGTCCAAAGCGAGGGCCCTTTCAAATAACAGGCGCGCCTCATCAAAATAGTCCAACGAGGCCAAAACCACGCCGCCTTTCAAGAGCGCGTCTTGATCGTCGGGTTCAAGCGTCAACAGGGGTTGTAAAACGCCCAAGGCCTCATGAAAGCGCCTCTCTCTGATAAAAATATCCAGCAGGGCGGAAAACGCCAACGCGGAATCGGGATTAAGAACAGTCGCTTTTTTGAAACAACGGATCGCGTCTTCCGTCCGCCCCAGCCCAAAATAGGCCTTCCCAAGATTGAAATACGCTTCGTCGGAATCAGGATTGACCTGGAGCGCCTTGCGGAATAAAACAACCGCATCCGCAAAATTTCCCCGTCCGCGCGACAACTGCACCAAGCCAAAATTGTTATACGCCTGAAAAGCGCCGGGATTGATACGCAGAACCAGCCGATAACACTCTTCGGCCTTGTCCATCTCACGGCGTTCATAATGAATGTTCCCGAGCAAAAGAAGGGCATCCCAAGCGCCGGGTTCCAGACGTAAGGCCTCTAATGCGTGCTGTCTGGCAAGAGCGTCATCGCCCTTCTCGGCATAGGCATAGGCAATATTGAGATGGGCGACAGAAACGTAAGGATATTTCTCCAGAGCGTCTTTCCAAAGAGAAATGCTGTCATGCCAAACACGCGCGCGCTGGAACGTAAGGACAGAAAACAGGCAGACAAGACCGACTCCCGCCGCAAGAAAAAGAGCTTTGAGGGCCGGATGCGCGGCAGCCTTCGACAACCACAGCATCCGGGCATATGCGGCCGCGAGATAGAATATCCCCAGGGCCGCGATATACACATACCGGTCGCTGACGGCATAGGAAGCCCGCGCCGCAAGGACGGGCGCCAGGCTTAAAACAAAAAAGGCAAGCGAGAAGACAATGATTCCGCGCCCTCTGCCGCGGCGCAGGACCACGAAGAAAAAACCGAGAAAGAGCATCGATATCAGGCACGGCCAGACGGTAAAAAGAAAACCCTGCGCATACGGATAAAAACATGACAAACGCGCGGGCCAGATGATCAAAAAAATATAGATCAGGATGCGCTGGAGCCATCCCAGCGCAGAATATGACATGCTGCCCTGAACATGAAACCAGACCAAGGCCTGATAATTAAGAAAGATGATAAGAAACGATATGACAAAAAATGGGACCTTGTCTGCCCATGAGGCAAGAGGTTTTTTGCCGAGCGCGGCGTCGAAAAAGAACAAGAGCAGCGGAAACGCGATCATCATGGGCTTGGCCATCAAGGAAAAAGCAAAAAGAACCAGGGACGCGTAATAGAGACCCCGGGAACGCCCCAGGCGATAAAGCACATACGCCACGGCGGCGCCCAGGAAGAAAAAGCCGTAGAGCAGGTCTTTTTGTTCCGTCACCCAAGCGACGGATTCCACCCGCAGGGGATGAATGGCAAACAGAATAGCCACGAACCAAGCGAGAAAGGCATCCCGGCGCAGGAGAAAAAAGAGCCAGAAAACAAGGAATGCGTTGATGAGGTGCAACAAAAGGCTGACGCTGTGATAACCCCTGGGATCCAGGCGAAAATAACGGTTCTCCAGGGAAAAAACTAGGAATGACAGGGGTTTATACTGGACCCTTTCGAACGAGGTAAATATCTGGGGAATTTTCTCGGGGGTAAAATTTTTTGCCCGCGGGTTTTGCGTGACATAGACGTTATCGTCCCAATTCACAAATCCGTTCTTGAGGATTGGGGAAAAGGAAATGATGACAAGAACAGCAAGCAGCGACAAGAGCAAAAAAACATTGCCCCGCACGGGATGCATCTGTCGAAGTCCAACTGCCGGCTCGGCCATTTTGATTGTTGATGCGGAAGATCTTGGGAACGCGGCTCTGCAGCCCCCGGCGTTCATCACCGGGCGTCTAAGACTTGCTCTTCAGGTATGCCTCGATATAAGAATCGCAATAAATCGTCTTGTTCAAGACCAGGGCGCCTGTGATCAAAGACCGCATCAATTCCTGGTCCAGAGGATCAAGGATGGCAGCCTCCAACCCCAGGGCCTGCGCCATGACCAAAAACGTCCTGTTAATGATCGAACGGTTCTTGGATCCCTGCGAGATATTGCTCAGCCCCACGACGCTCTTTGCCGGAGGTGTCGTCAGTAATTTGAAATCGCCGATGACGCGCAGGATATCCTCAAGCTGGTTCTGGGCGACATTGATCGGCATCAAAACCGGGTCCAGATATATCTCGGCGGCGGGGAGGCCTGCGCCTGCCGCGCGCTCCAGGATGAAAGCCGCCAGCTCCAGACGCCTCTCTTTGTCCTGCGGCACGCCCTTCTTGTCAACGGTCAGGGCGATCAAGGACGCATGATACTGCAATGCCAGGGCCAGATAGGCATCAAGTTTATCAGGGTCTGCCGTCGTCGAATTAATGATCGCTTTGCCGCGGCATGCCTTCAACCCTTCCACGATCACCGTCTGTTTTGTGCTGTCCAGGCATAGAGGCACCGCAACCTCGGACTGGATCGCCTCCACCAGCCAGCGCATATCCTGCGCCGGGTCCTTCGATAAAGGGCCGCAGTTGATGTCCAGGGCATCTGCGCCTGCATCGACCTGTTTTCGGGCCAGCGCCTTGATGACGGATGCGTCCCGGCAAGCCAAGGCTTCCCTGACGTTACGATACATCCCGTTGATCAATTCTCCGATGATATACATAGAATAAGCTGTAAGTTGTAAGCTATAAGTTTTGAGCTATGGTCTCTTCATCAGTTCCTGGATCTCGGATTTGATGATCTTGATGGCCCTCGGATGCCTCATCGTCAGGATATCCGCGCCTGCCTGCAAACAAGACATGGCTGTGACAACCTCCCACATGATGCCCCGTTCGGCGGCATCGCCCCACGCAGGGGATTCGCTTGCAGGAACCCTGGCTTCCTTGGCGCGCCAGCTCTCCTGGCCGACAAAACAGATAAAAGGCATAGCCAGCATCTTATCGCCCGAGAGCGCCGCATTCCTGGCGCGCTCCATGATGGAATAGGCGTATTCCAGGCCGTAGCCCAAAGCGCCGATCGTCGGATTGATGATGATGCGGTTCGCAGGCATCCCCAGGTCCGAGATCAGGATATTCAACTGCTTGGCGATATTCACGTCGATCGGCGATTCGGCAATGATGTTATGGCCGTCGGCGATGCAGGCGGCCGTCAATGTCTTGTAATTCTCCTGAACGGCATCGCCGAAGAGAAGGCGTTCGCCCTTTGTCGCTTCCGAGACCAGCGGCAGGACCTCGTTATCCCTGGCTGCCTCGCCACACCCCAAAACGATCAGGGGCCTGTCAACGGCGGCAAGGATCTTTTTCACCAGGCTCACGGCCTGGCCGGCCGATGTATTGGCCCCGTCCGGATGGATGCCGGCGAGCTTGAGGGAAACAAGGTCCGCCCCCGCGTCTGCGATCATGGCCTTGGCCCATGACACCGGATCCCCGCTGATCCCCTTGAGATCGCGGCGCAGGGCCTCGGGTTCATCGTCCTGCGGAACGTCAAATATCTCGGCGGCGATGAGCGGCTTATGCGGCAGAGCACCCTCTTTGAACAAAAACGGCAGCGCCCCTTCGCCGCCTACGGTCAACGCGGCCTTACGGCTGCCGCCTTCCTGACGTGTGGCGCCCAACTGCATCTCGTGGACACTCTGGGACCATGTCGTGACTAATTTTAATTCTTCGGCCATATGACTTCTCCGGCTTTGACAACAGCCTGTCTCATCGCAGAATCCTGAGGCAAACACGATAAAGAAACACCCTTGGCGGAAAGCTCCGTAACAACAGGATCATAGGGAATAAAAAAAACCTTATCGATCTTGCAATCCTTTTCCATGCCCCCTGTGTCTTTTTGCCTCTCGACCTTATTCACAAAGAGAAAACGCCTCTTCGGAGAGATCCCCAACTCATCCACGAGCTCGAAGATCCGCCTGGCGGAACGCAACCCGACCTGCGTGGCATCGGAAACGACGATCAGCTCGGAACATGCCCGCGTCGTCTTCCTGGAAAAATGCTCCAAGCCGGCTTCATTGTCGATAATGATATACCGATAATCGGCAATAAGCTTGGCCATGCAGCTGCGCAGGACATTGTTGATATAACAATAACACCCCGGGCCTTCGGGACGGCCCATCACCAAAAGATCGAACCCTTCGCTCTCGGTGATATCGCTGTGGATCTTGTATTCGATAAAAGCGTCCTTGCCCATGTTCTGGGGAACGACCTCGGGCTTCCTGGCGACCTCATCGACGATGTCCGCGATCGTGCCGGCGTCTTTCAAGCCCAGGGCATCGCACAGATTGCTGTTCGGGTCGGCATCAACAGCCAGGACAGCGCCCTGCGCTTTCTTGGCCAGCCCCAAAACCAGGAGGGCCGAAATCGTCGTCTTCCCTGTCCCCCCTTTGCCGCCGATCACGATCACATCGCCCATCGTCATATCCAAAATCTTGAAACAATCATCAATTGTACTATTTGAATGTCAAATTTACATCAATAACCAAGCACCAAGAAACAAATTACAAACAAATCCCGATATCCAATAATCAAATAAAAAATCTGTCCTTTTGTTTGGTCATTCGAATTTGGTGATTGATTATTGTTTGGTCATTGTATCTTGGAATTTGGTTATTTTTTTCTCTTTTTAATACCTTACGCTCGGAAACCTGCTCGCGTCGGTATGCGGAAAAAACAGGGCCGCCATATATTCGTCCATATACGCGGCGTCCGTCGAAAGCTCGAAATAAGTGATATTGCCTGCGATCCGGTCGCACGCCTGCGCGGCTTCCCGGGACAAAAGGACCTCCCTGGCGCCCGCAAGGGAACTGTTCCCCACAAAGGCATACCTCTCGCGCGGCAGGTCCGGGATCAGGCCGATAAAGACGGCGCTCTCCACGTTCAGCGACGTGCCGAATCCGCCTGCGATGAAGACCTTGCGGATATCGCCGACGTTCAATTCCATATGCCTGACCAAAAGCGCTGCCGCCGAATAGATGGCCGCCTTTGCCCTCTTGAAATTATCCAGGTCGGCGTCTGTCAGCACGATATCGCTGTCCATCCCCGCCTGAGGACCAAAAACCACGACGAACTCATAACCCGAGGCGGACGGACGCAGGCGCTGATGGGTCTTCTGCCTGTTCAATTTTCCGTTCTTGTCGACCACGCCGGCGGCCAAGAGCTGTGTCACCAGATCGATATACCCGGAACCGCAGATCCCCCGCGGCTTGTCGCCGCCGATCGTCGTGTACTTAACATCCAGGGATTTTGGATCAACCGTAACAGCCTGGATGGCGCCGCGCACGGCCCGCAGGCCGCAAGTCATGCCGCTGCCCTCAAAAGCCGGACCGGCTGAGGCGGCGCAGCTGATAAGCCACTCGTTATTCCCCAAAACGATCTCTCCGTTCGTCCCGATATCGATCAACAGCTCCAGGTCTTTGGACTTGAAGATCTCGCAAGACAGGACTCCCGCGGTGATGTCGCCGCCCACATAGCTGGAGACCCCCGGCAAACAATAGAGGGCGCCGTGAGGATTGATCTTAAGGCCGGCCTCGGCCGCCTTGACCACAGGGATATAATTCGCCGTAGGCACATAAGGCGCCTGACGGATATGCGACGGGTCGATGCGTAAAAGCAGATGGATCATGGTCGTATTGCCGGAAACGCAGACGCACGTCACATCGTTCAGATCCACCTTATGCTCATCGATAAAAGATTCCGTCATCTCATTGAGGACATCGACAACCGCGTGATGAAGTTTTTCTAAGCCGTCGGCCGCCTGGGCATAGATGATCCGCGTGATGATGTCCGAGCCGAATGTCGCCTGCCGGTTATAGGTCGCTTTTGTCCCGAGGACCTTCTTCTGCGTCAGATCAACAAGCTGCCCTGTGATCGTCGTCGTGCCGATATCAAAAACCAGGCCGAAATTCTTCCGGGAGCCATCCCCGGGCTCGATCGTAAGGATCTCATAGACAGGCCCCTTGGCCGCCACAGACACCGTCACATTCCAGGAGCTGGCGCGTAACAATTCCCCGAGCTTTCTTAAGTTCGCCAGCCCCGTATGCAGGGGCGCCTCGCCGATCTTTTCCTGGACAGCCCGGCAGACACGCTCCAGATCGCTGAGCTTATCGTTGAAATCCGGGGCGGGTAATTGGAAATAGAATTTTTCTACCAGCGGTTGAAATGCAAACACCTCCTGCGCCAGCCCCGGCCTTGCTTCCTGGACGTCTTCCGCCGGCGCATAGATGCCCCGCAGACGCAGGGCCAGTTCTTCCCGGCTCAGAGCGCTCAAATCCAGCCGGGACTCAGGAAGGATCTCGACCGTAAGGTCGGACTCCGCTAATGTCTGGCACGCCAGAGAGATACCGGCCTTCCTCTCCTCCGGGCTGATGCGCCCCGAGGGCTCGGCATGGACCTTTCCGGCCTTGACCAGGACGCGGCACTTTCCGCAAACGCCGTCGCCGCCGCAGCTGGAATTCAAATGGATATGGGCGGTAAGGGCCGCAGACAAAAGGCTCGTCCCCCGGTCCACAACGACCTTCTTGTTGTCCGGTAAAAAAGTAACAATGCACTTATCCATCTTCAAACCCCTACCCTTGCGGAAGGTTCTTTAAAAACGCAGGCAACCCTGAAGCCTCGCGCGGCCCCACAAGGACGCGCCATCCCGACTTGTCTTCCAGGTCACCGCTCATCATGGCCACGTATCCCGGGATCACGATGCTCTTGTGCCGCACCGTATCCGCCAGTTTGAATTTGGTCAACGTATCGGCGACCTGTTCGGCTCCGAATTTCTCCGCGGCCCAGGCCGTCAATACAGACATCCCCTCGGTATCCATACACAACAGATAGCACGGCCGTCGGCTGGATTCGATCTCGCCCAAAACCGTGTAATACGTCAACGAGAAATTTGTCGTGACAAGCAACGGCGAATCCTGGGAAACAGCCCCGACAGGGTACACGTTCGGCTCGACCTGGAGGGGTTTCTGCGGATCCGTGAAAATATTCTGTCTCAAGGTCAACAAAGGCAGGACATGTTCCGGCTTCGTTGTCCTCAACAATAAAATGCTGGCGTATTTGGCGATATAGGCGGCGGCCTGGCAAACGGCCTCGCTCTCCACCGCTGTATTCACGACCACCATGGTCGGGAAACCGAGGCTGCGTTCCCCCTTTTTAAGGCTCAGGCGCCGGATCTGGGTCAACTGCCACAGACGTTCTGTCGTCGTATTCTCGGGGATATCCAGGACGAGGTCCATAAAACCGGCCTGGGCCGCTTTTTGAGTTGCGGCAGAAAATTCCTCAAGGCAGGATGCCCGGAACGCCAGAGGAACACGAAACTCCTTGCAGACGGCAATAAAAGCTTCTAAATCCGCTGCCTTCGGACAATAGGCCAGCGGCCGTTCGGATGCGCAAAGGCCGAGGGCCGCCTTCAACGTCTCCGCACTCGAAACCATAAGGACAAGAGGCAAAGAGACGGCGGCGCGAACACACTTGAGCTGTTCGACAAAACGCTCCGTCTTGCCGCTCTTGTTATGCAAGGCGACCAAATCGACGCCGATCTGTTGTCCGACGCGCTCAAACGTTAAAGCCTTGACCTGCTCCAACGTCCGGCCAAACTCCGCAGCAGCCAGGTCATCTTCCACCATCAACCCGACTGCCGTAGGATGGTAAAATTTTTCTTCATGCCGGAAAAGAACGGTCTCCTGACCGATGGCAACGCGCTTGTCTCCTGTACCGATCTCGACAAGGCGGATGGCCGGCAGGGAGGCTTCCTCGAGCTTGAGCCGCACCGACTCACCGACAGACGGACACTTGTCCAGGCTGACGGCCTTCTTGGCCAGCTGCATCGCAAATGCCAGGCAAGTCTGGAACCCGCATTTCTTGCAGTTGGTCTTAGGCAAAAGCTTATAAATGTCCAAACCAGACAAAGCCATCTCTATATCCCTCTCTTGGCAAGCTCCAAGATTTCCTGCAGGGGCCGCCCGGTTTTTCCGGCCGCCCGGATACAATCGTCATACTCCGGAGAGCTGCGGCGCGAGCCATCCGGCAAGACAACGGTCTTTATCCTAACGGATTCTCCGGCCACCCGTGTTTTGGCGAACGAACGCCTCAATGTGATGCGGCCGGCAGGATAATACCGCAGGCCGATCGTGGATGTCTCGCGAAAGACGATGTCAGATATCTTATCGAAATTACGCGCGTCTGACAAGACTGTCAGCAAAATTCCCGGGCGCGACTTCTTCATCATGATGTTCTGCAAAAAGACATCAAGAGCACCCGCCTCGAAAAGACGCCCGCTCACGTACGCATAGACCTGAGGAGAAGTATCGTCGATATTCGCCTCGAGGACCATGACGGTATCGCCCTCCGGAGGACGGTTCTTTGCGCTGAGCTCCGCAATGCGCAGGGCATTGGTCATGCCCGGCGGATTTTCCCGGCCTGCACCGTACCCGCACCTGCCGTAAACAAAATGTTCTTGCACATCCCTGCGCACCTGGGTCCCCAGCGCCCTGAGGATCGCCAAGCCCGTCGGAGTCACGTTCTCAAGCGGCCAGGGAGTAAAACACACCTCCTGGCCCTCAAGCATGACCGAAACGGCAGGGGCGACCTTCAACCCCAGGGGAATGACGGAATACAGCAGACCCGAGACCCCGCATGCCTCCATGCAGATGCACGCCGCCGCGACGTCCACAAGTGAATCGATCTCGCCGAGCTGATGGAAACGCACATCGTGATGAGCGTGCCCGTGGATGCGCGCCTCGGCATCTTTGAGCGTCTCATAAACTTTGACCATGCGTTCCTGGACGTTGCGGCCCAAACGGCTCGCCTTGATCAGGCGCATGATCTCCCGATAGGAAAGATTCTTCTCCCGCCGAACGCTCACATCGAACCGCACCGCGTCCCCATGCCCCCTCTGGACACGACAAGTCTTCACCCCATAGCCGCCCACGGCAAGTTTTCCCAGCTCCCGGCGCACGCGGGACAAGCTGACGCCCATATCAATAAAAGCGGCGACCGTCATGTCGCCGCTGACACCGCCCAGAAGATCGAAATACACCATCTTCATCTGCGAACCACCAATCCAGCAAAATATCCGGCGCCGAAACCATTATCGATATTCATGACCGCGATCCCCGGAGAGCAACTGTTGAGCATGGTCAAAAGCGCCGACAAACCCTCGAAGCTTGACCCATAACCGCAACTGGTCGGGACGGCGACAACAGGACATCCGACCAGGCCGCTCACTAGGCTCGCCAAGGCCCCTTCCATGCCGGCAACGACAATGATCACCGCGGCCCGGCGCAGGATATCCGTCCTGTCTATCACGCGGTGCACGCCGGCGACACCCACATCATAGAGCTTGCGGACCGAAACACCCATGAGATCCAAGGTCAAGGCCGCCTCTTCGGCGACGGGGATATCGCTCGTTCCCGCCGTCACGATAAGGACCTCTCCCCTCGCAGCTGCCGTCGTCCGGCGCCCCTTGCGAAAGGCCGCCCTGGCCTTCGTGTCGTAAGAAAGCCCTTTGAGTTTCGATTTCAGAAAAGCGTAAACACGGGCGTCCAGACGCGTCAACAAGAGCGGCGCATCGCGGTCGCGATCAAGCTGGCGCGCGATCTTAAGGATCTCTTCTTTTGTCTTCTTTTGACAAAAGACAACCTCCGGGAACCCCCGTCTCGTTTGCCTGCCCGTATCCACGCAGGCAAAACCAAGGTCCACGTAGGCCCGTTTCTTCATAATTTGACGATAAAGTAAAGGAGGAAGAAGATGACGATCAGGGACAGGATATAAAAATCGTTATGATAGATAAAATCTCTGACCTTCTCGATCAAGGTCCCTTCAATGGTGACGAGCGACTGGTTGGGTTTGATCCCGGGCCGGACCTGGTCCAATTGTTCTTTTTTGAAACGCAGGTAGACGCCGCCGACTTTATAGGCCGGGATCATACCGTTCTCGGCCAGTTCGACGACTTCTTTTTCCGTGATATTGAGATAGCTGGCCACCTCGCGGATGGTCAGCAGTTTCTGGGCTGCCATGATCTAATGCCTTAACCGATCTTTCCGGCGGATATCCACTCGTCGATCTTTTTGCGTTCGAACTTCCAATCGTTCGATTCCTTGAACGCAGGGATCTTGCCGCTGCTGGCCCACTCCTGGATGGTACTCAGATCCACCTCCAGATAACGGGCCAAAGTCTCCGTGTCAAAAATATCTCCCAGCATCGCACACCGCCCCTGGAAGACCGCCCCCTCGCTGATATGCAACATGGGCGTCTTGATATTGCCCTCGATAACAGCATGCTCTTTCAGGTGGATCCTCTTGGTCGCGCTCACCTCGCCTTTGACGCGCCCTGCGATCTCGATATCGTCGCCGGATATAGTAGCATCCACCACGGCTTCGTCCCCGATCTCAAGGACCCCCCTGACCTCAAGGGTCCCCTCGAACTTCCCGTTAATGCGCAGGTGCACAGGCTCTTTAAAAGACAGGCTGCCCTGCATAGCTGAATCGACAGTGATCACCCTATCCTCAGTCTCCTTCTTCCTGTCTCTCATGGCCATGCGGCACCTCCTTATTTAGCATCACCCTCTCGAATCCTCTTAAAAACAAGAGAACCAAAAGAACAAGCAAGGTCACAACCACAGAAACCTTGAAAAACCCGCATCCGATACTCAGCCCCAGCGCGGCAACCACCCAGAGGCTCGAGGCTGTTGTCAACCCTCTGACCCCCTCCGAAGAACGCATGATCGTGCCCGCGCCCAGAAAACCGATGCCGGTAATGACGCCGGCGGCAATGCGCGTGGGATCTATATTTGCCACAGACTTATATATATCAAAAACATGCAGCGATGTCAACATAATGAGGCACGAGCCGACGCAAACAAGGATATGCGTGCGCAACCCCGCCTGATGTCGGCAGATCTGGCGCTCCAATCCGATCAGGCCGCTTAGCACAAAGGCGATCAAAATCCTGAGTACCATTTCATTGTCTGTGATCATGTCATCCTCCTTAATTCCGCCACTGGCGGAATTAACTCCGAGCGTATCTTGGAAATATCTGGATGCACCTGGCCTTATCGGAAAGGCCAGTATTCCGCTTTCTGCGGAACCCGTCCGAGTTCTACGAGGACTGGTCGCAGACAGATATTGACAAGATGGTTACGCGAGGAGCAATGTCAGATTTCCTTAATTCTCATATGTCTTTATCTCTACCCCATCAACGTATCCAGGCACGCCCGCTTGATGTATTTTTTGGCCTGGAGAAAACGTCCTGCCAGGCTCGCCACCATGGCGGCATTGTCCAAGCAATAGGCTTTCGGCGCCAGGCGCAGGTCAATGCCTCTCTGACGCGCCTCTTCCTGGAGCCGGGAACGCAACACCGTATTGAACGCGACCCCGCCGCCCACAGCCAAAAGCCTGCTGTTGCTTTTTTGCACCAAGCGGCAGGCCTTGCCGACCAAATCTTCGACGACCGCGGATTGAAATGATGCAGCCAGGTCGGCGATCGTTTCCTGCGAAAGCTCGCCGTATATTTTTTTTAAATTCTTGGCCTTGTAAAGCACGGCTGTCTTGATCCCGCTGAAACTAAAATCAAACCCGGACCCGCAATCACAACGGAACCGAAATGCCTCGCCGGAACCTTTCCGTGCGATCGCCTCAATGGCCGGGCCTCCGGGATACCCCAGCCCGAGGATTTTGGCCACTTTATCAAAAGCCTCTCCTGCGGCATCGTCACGGGTCGACCCTATCAGTTTTTCGCGGCCGATGCCTGTGACCTCATAAAGACTGGTGTGCCCGCCGGAAACAACAAGGCCCGTAAAAGGAAAAACAATCTCGCTCTCGATAAAAGCGGCGTAGAGGTGGGCCTGCAGATGATTGACGCCTATGAGCGGAACCCGCCATGCCAGACCCAGCGCCCGCGCAAAAGACAGTCCCACAAGCAAAGAACCGATCAGTCCCGGCCCCTGGGTAACGGCGACGGCATCCACATCACCGGCCTGCAGGCGGGCCTCTTCCATCGCCTGACGCACAACCTCGCAGATGGATTCCATCTGCGCGCGCGAAGCGATCTCGGGAATGATCCCGCCGTAAGGCGCGTGCTGCGCCAGGCTTGAAGCAACGACGTTAGAAAGAACATCATCTACGCCTCGCACCACAGAAGCGCCTGTCTCATCACATGATGTTTCGATACCCAAAACCTTCAGCAACGCCTTGGCCCTCCCTGCCCCGCATCAAAGATCTCTAACGGCATCCGATACTTCGACAAAGTCATACCCTTGCTCCTGCAGAAAAGGGATCATTTCCTTCAAGACGGCGATGGTGTTGGGGCGATCATGCCCGATACCGACAGCCACGCCGTTCTGCCGGGCCAGATGCGCCAATTTCAGCAGCTGCTCCCGGATCAACGCCGGATCGGTGTCATTGTCGAGAAATACATCGCGGCTGGCAAATTTCTCATGCAGGGATTTGGCGACCGCATGCGCGGCGCTCTTCGGCGCCGTCATACTGTCCACGAAAAACAGGCCATGACCCTTTAGATACCCGAGGACGATACGCATCACGCGCGCATCTCCCGTCGCTTTGGAACCCATATGGTTGTTGATCCCCTGGGCGTAAGGGATCTCTGAAAAAGCTTGATCGAGGACATGGATGATCTTGGAGGCGCTCATGGTCGTCAGGAGCGTATTCGCCTCCAATCCGAACTGTTCCTTATGGAGGGGCTCCATCGGCATATGAATGATCACCTCTTTGCCGTGAAGGTGGGCGAGCTCGGCCACCTCTTTGGAATACTCCTGGAAAGGCAAAATAGCCAATGTCAGGCGATAATTATTGTCCGTGATGATACTCTTGTTTTTCAGACTGTATCCCCAATCATCGATAATCAAGGCAATCTTGCCGGCGGCCGGAGCCGGAGACGGCTTTTCCTCGACAATAGGCACAACGGCTTTCTCCTCGCCTGGAAAAACTATCGGGGGCTTGGCGGCAGGCCTCACGCCCGGCCGCGCTACCGCAGGGGGCTTCCTGACAGCGGGGCCTTGCCGATGCAAAAGATAAAAAAGGATGGCCGATTGAAGAATGATGATGACAGAAAGAAGCAGAATGACAAAATTTTTAAAGTTATTCATGAGGCGTATTCTTTTCTGCAGCATCTCTCCCGGCAGATGCTGTCGGCTGCAGCATTTGCTGATACACCTTGATCCCTTTGATGATATCGGCGGCGCGCGACAAGACATGGTCGCGCTGGTAAAGCTGGGCCAGCGCGCCAGAATCAGATTTTTTCTCGACACCTTCGAAGATCTCGTCCAGCGAAGCTTCTTCCTCTGGTCCTGCGGCCGAGGCGCTCGACGGTCCCTCGGGGACGATCACGTCCGGAGCGATCCCTTTTTCATGGATCGATGCGCCCGAAGGCGTGTAATAGCGGCTTGTCGTCAACTTCAGCGCAGAACCATCCCGCAAAGGCAAGACTGTCTGGACCGACCCTTTGCCGAATGTCTGGGAACCGACGAGAATGGCCCTCTTCTGGTCCTTGAGACAGCCGGCCAGGATCTCACTGCCGGAGGCGCTCCCCTCGTTGATCAAAACCACCATAGGCATATCTTTATAGGGCGAGTCGGTACGGGACGTGAAGACTTCGTCCTGCGAAGGATCGCGGCCTTTGATGGAAACGATCACTTTGCCCTTAGGAACAAAACGTTCTGTCACTTCCACGGCCTGGTCCAAAAGACCGCCGGGATTATTGCGCAGGTCAAAAATGAGCGCCGTCATCCCTTTTGACTTGAGGTCAGCCAGGGCCCGGTCGAAATGGCGGGGCGTTTCTTCACTGAACTCGACAAGCTTGATATAGGCGATCCCCTGTTCAAGGATCCTCGCCTCCTTAATATCCCTGATCTCGATCATCGCCCTCTTGATCTTGAACGTTAAAAGCTTAGTCTCTTTTTCGCGCCAGACGGCCAGCGTCACCTCTGTCCCCGGCTTGCCTCGGAGCATTTTAACGGCCTGATTGAGCGTAAAATCCCTCAAAACCGTATCATCGATCTTGACGATCCGGTCGTTCGGCTGCAAACCCGCCTCCCACGCCGGTGTCCCTTCGATCGGTGTGATGACGGTGATCAGATGGTCCTTGAGCGTGATCTCTATGCCGATGCCCCCGAAATGCCCGCTCGTGTCCGCCATCAGGTCTTCATATTCTTCAGGCGTCAAAAACTGGCTGTGAGGATCGAGATTTCCCAACATACCCGCAAGCGCGCCATAGATCAGGTCCTTGGGCGGCACTTCATCCACATAATGCGCCTGCACAAAAGCAAGGGCATCCGCAAAGATCTCAAGCTCTTTGTAGGTCTCGTTGCGCTTGGCCTGGTTGATGGCCGTCATACCGAAATTCGCCACCGCCAGCACCAAGAATACCGCCGCGCCCCACACGCAGATCCTCAGGACCTTCTTCATGATTTCAACCTTTCGATCAGCATCTCCCTGGCTGTCTTCGGATTGGCCTTGCCTTTGGAAAGGCGCATCACCTGGCCGACCAAGAACATCACGGCGTTCTCCTTGCCGGCCCTGAAGTCATCGACGGATTTCTTATTGGCGGCGATAACCTCCTCGATCACGGACGACAGGCTCCCCGCATCCGATACCTGGGAGAGATTTTTTTCTTCCACGATCTTGCCGGCGGGCTTGCCGCTCTCAAGCATCTCCTGCAACACTTCTTTAGCGGCAAGCTGGCTGATCTTGCCCGCCTCAACCAGGTCGATAAGTTCTATGAGGGATGCCGGCGTCAAGCGCAACCCCCCGATATCCTGACCGCGGGAATTCATCTGGAACGAGACAGGCCCGATCAACCAATGGGCGATTTTTTTGGGTTTATCATAAAGCTTCAGGCATGCCTCAAAGAAATCAGCAAGGGCCCTGGTGGCTGAAAGCGTCGCGGCATCCTTATCGCTAAAGCCGAAAGACGCGATAAAGCGGCTGCGTTTTTCTTTGGGCAACTCCGGCAGGCCCTGTTTCGCCTCTTCGATCTCGGACGCCGAGATCACGAAAGGCGGCAAGTCAGGCTCCGGGAAATACCGGTAATCATGCGCTTCTTCCTTGGACCTCATCGGCAGAGTCATCTGTTTCTTTTCATTCCACAGGCGCGTCTCCTGAACAACGGACCTGCCGTCGCTAAGCTCGGCCTCCTGGCGCTTGATCTCATACTCCAGGGCGAGACGCACGGCGCGGAAGGAATTCATATTTTTGAGCTCTGACTTGACACCAAGGCCAGTGGTCCCGGCCGGCCGCAAAGAAACATTCGCATCGCAACGCAAACTCCCCTTCTCCATATCGCAGTCGGAGATATCCAGATATTGCAGGATGAGTTTTAAATCCGTCAGGTAGGCATAAGCCTCATCGGGAGAATGCATGTCGGGTTCGCTGACAATCTCCAAAAGCGGCGTGCCGGCCCTGTTATAATCCACGAGGCTTTCTGCGCCCTCTTCGGGGTGGATCAATTTACCGGCATCTTCTTCCAGATGCACGCGCTTGATCCTAATGTGTCTTATGCCGCCCTCTAGACAAATGTCAAGGCTCCCGTGTTCGGAAAACGGCATATCATACTGGGAGATCTGAAAATTCTTCGGCAGGTCCGGATAATAATAATTCTTTCGGTCGAATTTTGTAAACGACCGGACCTGACACCCCAGGGCGAGGGCGACCTTCATGGCTGCTTTCAAGGCCTTTTCGTTCAGGACAGGCAGCGATCCCGGCAGACCCAGGCAAACGGGGCAGATGTTCGTATTTTCTCTCGTCCCGAAGACGTTGGCGCAGCCACAGAAAGCCTTTGTCGCGGTCTTCAGCTGCACATGGACTTCCAGGCCTATCACAGGTTCATAGTTCATAATTCAGCGTATTTGGCATCAAAGAGTCACAGGGCCATGGCAACAAAACACGCAACCAGCGCCCTCTTTTTCCTTAAATACTTTGACACTCTGATGCTTTGACTCTCTGACTCTGTTCTTATAATTTTGGTTTCTGCTTATGCCAGGAGGTGCTTTGCTCATAATGGAACGCCACGCGGTAAAGGTCTGTCTCCCCGAACGGCCGGCCGATCACCTGCATGCCTATCGGCAGGCCGGACCTTGTCAAGCCGCACGGAACGGATATGGCGGGGACGCCCGCCAGATTGACAGAGATCGTGTAAATGTCGGACAGATACATGCTCAACGGATCATCCATCTTCTCGCCGATCTTGAAGGCCGGCGTCGGAGACGTAGGTGTCAACACCACGTCGTATTCCCTAAAGACCTTGTCGAAATCTTCCTTGATCAGCCTTCTGACCCTGGAGGCGCGCAGATAATAAGCGTCATAATAACCGCTGGACAACACGTAGGTCCCCAGGATGAGACGGCGCTTGGCTTCTGCGCCGAAGCCCTTGTCGCGCGTCTCTTTATACATTCCGATAAGGGCCGATTCATCTTTTGAGGCCGCCATCTGTCTGGCGCCGTACTGGACGCCGTCAAAACGCGCCAGATTCGAAGACGCTTCGGCCGTCGCAATGATGTAATAAACAGCTACCGCGTATCCGGTGTGGGGCAGGCTGACCTCGCCGAAACGCGCGCCCAGAGATTCCAGCTTCGCCTTTGCCTCCATCATCGCGTGACGGACCTCGGGGTCCATGCCTTCGACAAAATACTCTTTGGGGATGGCCACGCGCATGCCGCGAATGTCCTTTTGCATTTGCGACAGATAATCCGGGACGCTCGTGTCGACTGACGTCGCGTCGTGATCATCGTGTCCGGCTATGACACCCAAGACCAAGGCATTATCCCGCACGTCCTTGGTAATTGGCCCGATCTGGTCAAGGCTGGACGCAAATGCGACAAGGCCATAGCGCGAAACGCGCCCGTATGTCGGCTTCATGCCTACGACGCCGCACAATGACGCCGGCTGACGGATGGAACCGCCCGTATCCGAACCAAGCGCCGCGATCGCTTCATCCGCCGCCACGCAGGCGCAGGACCCGCCGCTGGAACCGCCGGGTACGCAATCCAGGTCCCAGGGGTTCTTCGTCGGATGAAAACAGGAAGTCTCGCAGGAAGAGCCAAAAGCAAACTCGTCCATGTTGGCTTTTCCCATAATCGAGGCTCCGCTCTTTTTGAGCTTATCTACCACCGTCGCGTCATAAGGAGCAACAAACCCTTCGAGGATCCTCGAACAGCACTCCGTCCGATCCCCCTGACTGCAGATGTTGTCCTTGATAACAACAGGGATCCCTTTTAAAGCGCCGCCGGCAACGGCTGTATCCCGGTATTCAAAAGAAGGCGGACGCGCAAAAGCCATGACTTTTTTTTCGACGGCCTCATAGCGGCTACGCAGGTCCGTCAGGATATCCTGGGGTTTGACGGAACCGCAGTCCAGCCGTGACCTTAATTCCAACGCCGTAAGCGTATGCAGGTTCATTCGATCACCTTGGGTACTTTGTAAAATTGTCCCTGCGCGGCCGGCGCGATCTTGAGGACCGACTGCGGATCAAGAGACGGCACCACGCTGTCTTTACGGTAGACGTTCTTAAGGTCAAGGACATGTGTCATCGGCTCGACACGGCTGACATCCAGGGTTTTGAGCTTATCCACATATTCCAGAATGCTTTCCAGCTGTCCCTGAAAATGAGATATCTCTTCCTCTGACAACCCCAACCTTGCCAGATGGGCTATATAAGTCACATCATCGCGGGATATAGACATTTCTCCCTCTTGGTTTTAACCTTATCCAAACAGATATAGAATGATCCATAATATCATTGGCGCTTTAAAAAGTAAACCCCTAAGGCCGCGCAGACTCAAAAATACGGTTGCTCAAGCCTGCAAACTCCTGCACCGAAACTGTTTGGGGCCTACGCTCCAAAAGCTCATCGGCGCCAAGTTGTTCCAGGGATGCCCTGCCCAGCATGCGCGCCAGGCTCGCCCTGAGCGTCTTGCGTCTCTGGCCGAATGATGTCCGGATGACCCGGAAAAATCCCTCTTCTGAACGCAGATGCAGGCGCTCCAGGCGGTCTCGCCGCGGCCTGAAACGGACAAAAGCGGAGTCCACTTTCGGTTTGGGCCTGAAACACGCAGGCGCAATGGTAAACAAAACATCCGCCTCGCAGTAATAATCGACAAAACATGACAAAGACCCGTATGACGGGTCACCGGGCCGCGCAACCAAGCGTTGCGCGACTTCCTTCTGGACCGTCAGAAAGATGTCCTCAATAAGATTGATCCTCTCAAAGAGATATGCGATGACCGGGGTGGTGATATAATACGGCAGGTTCGATACGACCCTGACGCGGTCAACGCCTTCCCGCAACAAAAATTTTTCCAGGTCGAACTTAAGGACATCAGCGCAGACAAGCGTTATGCGGGGAATGTCTGCGGCCCGAGAAGAAAGACAAGCGCATCGTTTCTTGTCGATCTCGACGGCGTAAACCCGTCCTGCGGCACGGGCCAGCTCAAACGTCAACGCCCCGTCGCCCGGCCCGATCTCCAGGATACGGTCCCCCGTTTCAGGATGCACGGCGGCGACGATCTTTCTTTTGATATTGGGGTCGATCAGGAAATTCTGCCCGAAGCGTTTCAGGGGTTTGAGAGGAGAATGTGTCATCGATCGGCGCGGCGTCGGGGGCCGGCGAGGTCGCAAGCAAGTTCCAGTGCCGCAAGCATCGAGCCTTCATCGGCCCTGTTCCTTCCGGCAATATCATAGGCCGTGCCATGGACAGGAGACGTCCGCACGACAGGCAGCCCGGCCGTCAAATGGACGCCGCGGCTGAATTCCGTCATCTTAAAAGGGATCAGCCCCTGGTCGTGATACATCGCCATGACCATATCGCAGGCCCCGTCCCAGGCCCGGTGAAACAACGCGTCCGCAGCCGACGGCCCGCTGAAGGCACCGCGGCACATACGGTTAAGCTGTTTGACGGCCGGAACGATCTGGGTAATCTCTTCCTTCCCGAACAGGCCATTCTCGCCGGCGTGCGGATTCAGTCCGCAGACCGCGATGCGCGGCGATGCAAACCCCCACATCCGTCGCAAAAAATCATAGATCAGGAGACCGCAGGCTACGATCCTGTCTTTTTTTACGCCTCGCACCGCGTGCGCCAAGCTCATGTGCCGCGTCACCAGAACGACGCGCAAACGACGCGAAACAAAAACCATCTCTACCTGGGGCGCGCCCAAGGCATAAGCCAGAAATTCCGTGTGTCCGGCCCATCGGAATCCGACGGGACGCAAGACTTCTTTGGAGACCGGAGCCGTCACAAGGCCGTCAATCTGCCCCTCGCGAACCATGCGGACAGCTTCCTGGAGATACCGGTATGCGGCCTTTGCGCCGGCACGCGAAGGCTTCCCGGGGTGCAGGCCCTTCAGGGCCGCATGCGCCATATCGTGCAGACAGATACGGGATGCAGAATCAAAACCATGGCGCCGCAGGATACAGGCATCGCCGATCACATGGAGCTCCGTATCCGGGCGGCACTTGAAACGCCGCAGGGCCTTCACAAGGACCTCTGCGCCGATGCCCGCCGGGTCCCCCATGGTCACAGCAATCCGCGTTCTCATTGTCTGATAGAAATATAGGCCCTGTCTTTTAAGTCCTCGATCCAGCTCTTCAACAGCCTTTCAGATTTCTCGGACGTCAGCATAGCTTCAACCTTATCCTTGACCTCATCCAGGCTGTTCTCTGTTGCCGGTATCTTTTCTTTCACCAAAAAGATGTAATATCCGTTATCAAAGGCAAACGGCTTTGACGGCTTGCCGATCTCACATGCAAAAAGAAAATTCTCGAGGTCTTTCTTCAACTGTCCCCGCGATACCGTCCCCAGGTCTCCTCGCTTGGAATACGCTTTGGCCACTGTGGAAAAATCTCCCCCTGCCGCGAGCTTCTGCTCTACTTCCTTAAGGATCTCCTTGTCCTCGATGAAAATGGATTGCACGGCGACGGACTCGGGGACCATGAAGCGGTCTTTGTGCTGCTCATAATATTCGGTGACCTCCTTTGGGGAGACCCTGGCCTTCGCCGTAACCTCTTTCTGGACGACCAGATAGATCAAAAGCTGGTTCTTAAGCTTCTCTCTCAACTCCGTCAAAGAGATCCCCTGGCTGGCCAGCGCCTGCTGAAAAGCCATCTCGCTTCCGGCGCGGAACCGAATATCCTTGATCCTGTCCTCGACGATCTTCTCGTCGGCCTTGAGCTGCATATTTTTCGCCTCCTGGAGGATCAGGCGATCCTCGATCAGGCGATCCAGGAAATACCTGGACATCTCTTCTTCGCCTTTCATGGGCGGTTCGGCTTCCCCGTCCAGAAGAGACATCCTGGCAAACATATCCAGCTCATCCTGCGTGATCACGTCGCCGTTGACAATGGCGACGATACGATCGATCTTTTCTGCGCGCACAGGCGTTGCCGCACATACGGCTATCCATACAAATCCGGCCAAAACAACCATCCACTTGATACGCATACGCCTCCTTGAATGAGCAGATAATTTACGCTTATTCCTGTCATTGGTTCGCGTAAATTGTAGTCCCGCTTTGCGGGACGTCTGCGAATTAAACCCCGCACAAATTTTACCGAGAGTTCTGCCAAAAAGGGACTGTGCCGAAACACCGTCTCATATCTCTAAATTCCAGCTTCTCTTTAAGTGACGCTCCGCCGGCGGAAGCCGGCGGCTCTTCTGCGTCGGAGTAAAATTGGTGCTGGGTCAAATTCAGCCAAATAACTTAGCTCGCTGGCTACTCGCTAAGTTACGCCTTCATTTGACTCATGTGCCAAGGTTTCCTGTAAAGCCGAAACAGATTCTCTCAAAAGACGGCAGTAAAGATCGAACCCGACCGCCGTGATATGCCCGTGCTGCTGAACGCCCAGAAGATTTCCCGCCCCGCGGATCTCAAGGTCCTCCATCGCGATCCTGAAACCTGCGCCCAGATGGGCATATTCATGGATCGCCTCCAACCGCTTGCGCGCCTCTGTCGACAGCGCCTTGCGGGGATGCACCACAAAATAGGCGTAAGCTTTCTTCGTAAAACGCCCCACGCGGCCCCTCATTTGATGCAGGTCCGCCAAGCCGAAATTATCCGCATTATTGACAATGATCGTGTTGGCGTTCGGCACGTCGATGCCCGATTCAATGATCGTGGTGGATACCAGGATATCGATCCGGTTGTTCAGGAAATCCACCATGATCTTCTCTAGCACATGCGACGGCATTTGCCCATGGGCATAGGCCACACGCGCCCCGGAAGGCGCCAGGGACACCACATCGTCCCTGACCTCTTCAATATCCTCGACGCGGTTATGGACGAAATAGACCTGGCCTCCCCGCTTCAATTCCCGCTCCAGCGCCTGTGACAAGAGGGCCTTGTCATAGGCGACCACATGCGTTTCGATCGCGATGCGGTTCTCCGGCGGCGTATTGATGACCGAAATATCCCTTGCGCCCATGAGCGACATATAAAGCGTCCGGGGGATCGGCGTCGCCGTCAACGTCAAGACATCCACCAAAGAGCGCATCTCCTTGAGCTTTTCCTTGTCCTTGACGCCGAAACGCTGTTCTTCGTCGATAATAACAAGCCCCAACTCCCGGAAACGGATATCGGCAGAGATCAGGCGATGCGTACCGATCAAAATGTCTATGCGCCCCTCGGCCGTATCTTTGATGATCCCGGCCTGCTGCGCCTTTGTCCTGAAACGCGAGAGCATCTCGGCCCGGACGGGAAAATCTTTGAGGCGTTTCTTGAAATTCTGGTAATGCTGCTCGGCCAGGATCGTCGTAGGGACCAAAAAAGCCACCTGCTTATTGTCCATGACGCATTTGAATGCTGCGCGCATGGCGACTTCGGTCTTGCCGTAACCGACGTCCCCACATAACAGCCTGTCCATGGCAAACGGCGCTTCCATATCCCCTTTGGTGTCCACAACGGCCTGGGCCTGGTCCGGCGTCTGTGTATAAGGGAAGGCCTTTTCAAAATCAGCCTGCCACGCTACGTCTTTGCCGAAGGGATGGCCTCCAAGCGCCTTGCGCATGGCCTGGATCTTCAAGAGATCGCACGCCACTCTCACCGTGGCCTTCTGGGCGCGCAATTTCGTCCGCTTCCACTCACCCGATCCCATGCGGTAGATCTTGGGCCTGCGATTCCCGAAACCCACATACTTCTGCACTACGTGCATCTGTTCCACGGGCACAAGCAGGCGGTCTTCGCCCAAGTAGCGGATCACCATATGCGGACGGTCCTGCCCTGCCATCCGAACATCCTCCATGCCTTGATAGACGCCGATACCATGCTCGGGATGAACGACATAATCGCCCTTCTTGATATCGACAAAGGCATTGAGCGGTGCTTCTTGAGAGAGAGCGGCGATCTTCAAAGGCCGGCTTTGCGCCTTCTTGGGCAGGAGGATAACGATCTTGTGTTTCCAAAAAGGCGATCCCGTGGTCAGGCTATAGCTGTCAATGGAACGAATGAGATCGCCGTCCCATTCGATACGCAGCGGGTATTCGAAAGTCGTCGGAAAAACATCGACGATGCCCCCGCGTCGGGCGAACTCCCCTTCCTCGGACACCTGGGCCAGCCGCTTATAGCCGAATTCCGCCAACGTGCGGATAAAGATCTCAGGGGATAACTGCTGTCCTTCAAAAAACTTAAAAGACCTGAACATTCCCTGTTATCCCTTCACGCCCCGGCTGTTAGCGCCCCGGCTTCATCAATCCCCGGCAAGCCAGGACAATGGGGCTCGCGATGAAGATCGTCGAATAGCAGCCGATGAGAAAACCGAACAAGAGGGCCAGCGCAAAAGAATTCAGGATCTCGCCGCCCAGGATATACATGGAAACGACGACCAGAAGCGTCGCCAACGACGTCAGGATCGTCCTCGCCAGGGTCTGGTTCAGGGCCAGGTTGATGACGTCCCGCAACCCCACCTTGAACTTCGTGCGCATGAGCTCGCGGACCCTGTCGTAAATGACGATCGTGTCGTTGATCGAATAACCGGCGATCGTCAACAAGGCCGTCACGATCAAGAGATCGATCTGGCGATTCATGAACACGATAAAACCGGCCGTCAGGACTACGTCATGAAGAAGCGCAAACACACCTCCCACGGCAAAATCCAGGTGCTTGAAACGGATCGCCACATACAGAAGGATGCCGATCAGCGAATACACGATGGCAAGCGTCGCTTTCTTCTTCAATTCGCGTCCCACCGTTGGCCCTATCTTTTCGATCCTCATGACCTCAAAAGGATTATTGCCGAACGTCTTCTTGAATTCCGCCTGCACGGCATCCGCCGAATCCTCTCCGGAACGGATGATCACCTGGCGGGAATCTTCCTTCACCTGCTGGATGTTGGCATCGGGCAGCCCCATGTCCTTCATCGCGCTGCGCAGCTGTTCGATGGGCACGACCGTCTGGAACCTGTATTCCTGGAGCTGTCCTCCGGAAAATTCAACGCCGTAAGCTGTATTCCCCTTCTTGACAAAGGCAAGGATACCAACGACAAAGATCATCCCGGAAAGCGCATAGGCCCAATAACGCTTTTTGATAAAATCTATGTGTGTCTCTTTCTTGATGAAGGAACGGAAAGACAGCCTCTTGAGGGCGTTTTTGTAAAGCAACAAGTCAAAGATGAGCCTGGTGACGACGATCGCCGTAAACATGCTTGCCACAAGACCGATCGTGAGGGTCACGGCAAAACCGCGGATAGGACCTGTGCCGAACTGAAAAAGGAAAAAGGCCGCGATCAGCGTCGTGAGATTGGAATCGAAAATCGCCGAAAATGCCTTGTCGTAACCATTGGCGACCGCCGTGCGCAAAGGCCTTCCGAGGGCCAGTTCATCGCGCATGCGTTCGTTGATCAGCACATTGGCATCAACGGCCATGCCGATGGTCAGGATGATACCGGCGATACCCGGCAAGGTCAGCGTCGCATGGAAAAGGGCCAACCCGCCAAGAATAATGAATACGTTCAGTAACAAAGCAAGGTTTGCGATCAATCCGGTGGCCCCGTAATAGAAAACCATGAAGAGAAACACCAAGGCCGCACCGATCAGGCACGCAAACAACCCCTTACGGATCGAATCCTGGCCCAGGGATGGCCCGACAGTCCTCTCTTCCTCGATGATCAAGGGAGCCGGCAGGGAACCCGAGCGCAAGACGATGGCAAGGTCCTTAGCTTCATCCGGCGTAAAGCGTCCCGAGATAACGGCCTCTCCCGACGGGATAGGCTCATCGATCCTCGGCGCAGAATAGATATTGCCGTCCAAAACGATCGCCAGGCGCCGGCCGACGTTATTCTTCGTCAGGTCGGCAAACTTCTTGATGCCTTCCCCTTTCAATTTCATGCCTACGATCGGCTGGCCGAAGGCGCTCTGGTCGAACTTGACATCCGCCGTCTCAAGATATTCCCCTGTGAGATCCGGGGTCTTGCTCAACAGAAGCTTTTCGCCTTCAAGTTCTTTGAGTTCGAAACCTTCCGGCACGTTGCCCGCCATGGCGTCGGAGATAGCCTTTGTATCGTTGCTGACGAGCTTGAATTCAAGCAGGGCCGTACGGCCGATCAATTCCAGCGCGCGCTTCCTGTCCGTCATCCCGGGGAGCTGCACGACAATCTGGTCTTCTCCCTGGATCTGGATCATGGGCTCGCGGACCCCGAATTCGTCGATCCGGTTACGGATGATCTCCAGGGCGCGCTCCACCGCGTCCTCTTTGGCCTTATCGCTCAATTTGCTGGTATCCACCCGCAGGATCAGATACATCCCTCCTTGAAGGTCGAGCCCCAGACTGATCCGTTTATTCAACGGGAAAGCCAGCAACGCGGCCACCAGAATGATCCCGGCAATCAACAATCCACGATACAATAGACTCTTCTGCATAAGAACTCCCCTTCGAATAGAATTACGCGCCCGGCTTCTCCAGGCGTCCGACGGCGCTCTTGTCGACCTCAACGCGCGTGTTGTCGTCGATCCTGATGATCAGCGTCTTTTCTTTGACGTTAATGATCGTCCCGTGGATGCCGCCGACCGTCACGACCTGGTCGTTCTTTTTCAAAGACTCCAGCATCTTTTTGAATTCCTTTTGTTGTTTCTGCTGGGGACGGATCAAAATGAAATAGAAAATAAGAAAAATCAGCGCCAGAGGAAACAGATTGGCCAGCATGCCGGCCTGTGCCGTATTCATAGAACCTCCTTCAATGAACGCGTGGCTTATGGAACGCAGTGAACATAAGCCACTGCGTGAATTGAACCCAGCACAAATTTTACTGATACGCTTATCTAAAAGTACGGAGGTTTATGTTGAAACTCAAACCGTTATCTCAAGAATCCGAGCTTTTTGGTAAAATTAGTGCTGGGTCAAATTCGGCCATGCAACTTATGTCGCCTGCCGCAAAAACGACGGTTCCATAAGTTGCGGCTTTATTTGACCTCCTTAACGATATGTGTTGATCTCGTTTCGAATCCCTCTAAACGAAACGATCGTTATTTTATTTTTTTGATCAAACTCTTGAGTGTTGGTGTCGGCTGCGCCCCCTTGGCCTGCCATGCCTCGAACTTTTTGGTATCGATCTTGAGGCTGGCGGGCGTCTTGGAAGGATCGTAATAACCGATCTCTTCGAGCACGCGCCCATCGCGCGGCTGACGCTCATCCATGACGACAACGCGGAAGTTAAAACGCTTTTTGGCCGTATCCGAGATCCTTCGCAATCTGATCTTTACTGACATATTTCCTGTCTCCTCTCTCTTTTTTTCTTAGTAAACCCCGTTAGAAAATAATGCTGCGTCCTTACGCACCACAAACCTAACGTGCTGCCTCACATAAAATATTCCCGCCCGTTCGCCATATCATTTTCTAACGGGGTAAACGTCGGCCGCAGCCTCCACCAGCGCCTTGGCCTTGTTGACGGTTTCCTGATATTCTTTCGCAGGGTTGGAATCACTGACAATGCCCGCCCCCGCCTGGATATACAAGTCGTTATTTTTGATCAGCATAGTTCGGATTATTATACAGGAGTCGAGATTTCCTGAAAAGCTGAAATAACAGACGGCGCCGCCGTATGGTCCCCGGCGCGTCGTTTCGATCTCGTCAATGATCTCCATCGCGCGGATCTTGGGGGCGCCTGACAGCGTCCCTGCCGGGAAACAGGCGATCAGGGCGTCCAGGGCGCTCTTGCCTTTCTTGAGCTTACCCGTGACGTTGCTGACGATATGCATGACGTGGGAGTATTTCTCGACGGCCATGAACTCATCGACCTTGACCGAGCCGTAATCGCAGACGCGGCCCAGGTCGTTACGGCCCAGATCGACAAGCATGAGGTGTTCCGCCTTCTCCTTGGCGTCGCCCAACAGCTCTTGTGCCAGTTTTGCATCTTCCTGTTCGTTGGAGCCCCTGGGCCTCGTCCCGGCGATCGGCCTCGTCTCGACGATGCCGTTCTCGCAGCGCACCAGAAGCTCCGGCGATGACCCCACCAGCGCGAAATCCGCAAGCTTCAGATAGAACATATACGGGGAGGGATTGACGCCTCTCAGGGAACGATAGATATTAAAGGGCTTTTGATGCAGCTTCATATGAAAACGCTGCGACAAAACGGTCTGGATGATGTCGCCGCACCGGATATACTCCTTGGCTTTCCGGACGCCTTCCTGGAATTCGGCCTTACTGAGGTTAGAGACGATAGCCGGTTTCTGAAGGCCCTTGCGGGGCTCTGCGTCCGCATGGAGCGGCCGTTTCAATTTAACGACAAGCGCGTCGATCCTGCGCAGGGCCGTCTTGTAAGCGCGCGCCAGGGCGGCCGGTGTCTTTGCATCCAGGACGCAATTGGAGACGATCTTGATTTTGCGATTGACATGATCAAAAACGATCAGGGTCTCAGCCAGCATCAATACGCAGTCCGGGACACGCAGGTCATCCGGATTTTTGTCCGGAATGTCCTCAAAAAAACGGACCATGTCATATCCCATATATCCGACGAAACCGCCGCAGAAACGCGGCAGGCCCTTCACGGAGACGTAACGAAAGGCGCCGAGCATCTGCCCAAGCTCATCCAGGGGGCTGCCGCAGCACGTATAGGACCGCGTCGACTTACGCCCTCCGGTCAAACGTGTGCAGGTCACCGTCCCGTTCTTTGCCTCGAAGACCAGCGAAGGTCCGGAGCCCAGGAATGAATAACGCCCCACATTCTCCTGGGATTCGACGGATTCAAGCAAAAACGCATAGGGGCCGTCATCGATCTTGAGAAAAGTCGAGACCGGTGTCTCCAGGTCCGCCAGGATCTCCCGGTAAACGGGGATCACGTTCCCTCTTTTGGCCAGTTTCTTGAATTCTTGAAAATCAGGATAGATCATAACCGCTTCTCAATGTGTCGTCCTACCTCAATTTCAACTTTCGATAAAAACAACTCCTCTGGCCCGTATGGCACGCCGCCCCTACCTGCCTGACCTTGACGAGGAGCGTATCTCGGTCGCAATCATATGCGATGGATTTAACGAATTGATAATGTCCCGACGTCTCCCCCTTCACCCAATAGGTGTTGCGCGACCGCGACCAGAAGCACGTCTTTTTGAGCTTCAGCATCTTCCCGATCGAGACGACATTCATATAAGCGAGCATCAGGACCTCGCCGGTTTTTGCGTCCTGGATGATCGCCGGGATCAACCCCTTGTCGTCAAATTTCAATTCTTTCGGACCCTTGATCAGTCTCTTTTCGTCTTTATTCATGCGTCCCTTCCGGTCAGATGCGCACCGCGATGCCTCTTTTTTTAAGATAAGTTTTGACGTCCCCTACCGTGAATTGGCCGTAGTGGAAGATCGACGCTGCGAGCGCCGCATCCGCCCTGCCGCTGCGAAAAACATCGAAAAAATGTTCTTTGGTCCCTGCGCCGCCGGAGGCGATGACGGGTATTGCGACCGCCTCGGAAACGGCCCGCGTCAGGGCGATATCAAATCCGTCCTTTGTCCCGTCAAAATCCATGCTCGTCAACAGGATCTCGCCGGCGCCCAGCTTCTCGGCGCACCTCGCCCAGGCGACCGCATCCAACCCTGTCGGTTTCCGTCCGCCGTGCGTCACCACTTCCCAGCTATTGGTTTGCCGGTCTGCCAGTTTGCCGGTTCGCCGGTTCTTTGTTCCTCTTCCAACAGGCATACCGGCTAACCGGCTAACCGGATCACGTCTTCTGGCGTCGATGGCGACAACGATGCACTGGCTGCCGAAACGCCTCGCCGCTTCACGGATAAGCTGCGGCCGTTGGACGGCCGCCGTATTCAAAGAGACCTTGTCGGCGCCCGCATTCAAAAGGTCGCGGATATCGCCGATGCCGCGGATGCCGCCGCCGACGGTAAAAGGCATAAAAATATTCCCAGCGACGCGGCGCACCACGTCGACCATCGTGCTGCGGCCTTCGTGGCTTGCCGTAATGTCCAAAAAGACCAGCTCGTCGGCTTTTTGCTTTTCATACTGCTTGGCGGTTGCGACCGGATCTCCCGCGTCCCTCAAAGAAACGAATCTTACGCCCTTGACGACCCGGCCATCCTTGACGTCCAGACATGGAATGATGCGTTTGGTCAACATGGTTTAACAATACCTTATCTGGCCGCTTCGATCGCCTGCGCGACGTCAAATTTTTTTTCGTACAACGCGCGGCCGATGATCACCGCGTCCACCCCCTGGACCCCGAGACCCTTGAGCTGGCGGATATCTTCAAGGGAAGAAATGCCCCCTGCGTATGTAAAATTCAGCGCCTCTCCGGCAGCGCGTCGCACCATCTCCAGAAAACGCGAAATCTTGTCCACGTCGAGACCTGCCAGCATGCCGTCTTTGCTGATATCGGAAAAATTGAGGTAGCGGATACCCACATGCGCCATCGTCTGCACGAACGCGGCCAGGTCGATCGTCATATCGCCGCTCTCGAGCCATCCTCCGGTCGTTGCCGTCACCAATCTCGACGCATCATCCATCATATGCTTGATGTCGATGCTGACGGCGACACGGTCCAGATATTTCTGGATATCTTTACTCAGCAAAAAAGTGGCATCGCCCAGGATCTTGGTGCTCAACACGACCCTCTCGATGCCGGCATCGAGGTATTTCCTGATGGTCTCGACGCTCCTGATGCCGCCGCCCACCTCGACCTTGACGCCCGTGATCTTGGCGATATCGCGGGCAATGTCAAAATTCCTCGGCTCTCCCCATCTGGCGCCGTCGAGATCGACCAGATGCAGGAACTGCGCCCCCTGGAGCTTCCACAACTGCGCGAACGACAAGGGCGTGCGTTCGTAATGGATCGGCTTATCAAAATCCCCTTGTTCCAGCCGGACGACGCGGCCGGCCATGATGTCAATGGCAGGTATGATCAGCATATTTCGATGAAGTTCCTCAGCAACATTAAACCGATGTCCTGGCTCTTCTCCGGATGGAACTGCATGCCGTAAACACGGCCCTTCTCTATCATCGAGGCAAACCTGACGCCATATTCCGTCTCGCCGATGACAACCTTCTTATCTTTCGGGGCGGCATAATACGAGTGGCAAAAATAAGCATAGATGTCCCCTTGCAGGCCGCGGAAGATCCGGCAACGGCGCACGGCCTTCTTGATCTTATTCCATCCCATGTGGGGGACTTTGAGCTTTCCCGAAAATTTCCTGACATGGCCCGGGATGATCCCCAAGCCCTGCACGCCGGGAGATTCCTCGCTTTCATCCAGCAATAACTGCATCCCCAGGCATATCCCGATCAAGGGCCTTCCCGAAGCGACAAAATCCCTGACCGGAGCGATAAACCCCCTCTTCTTCAGCTCCTTCATCGCATCGCCGAACGCCCCGACGCCCGGAAGGATCAACTTGTCGTAATGCCCGAGGTCGCGGCCGCAGCCCACCGTATCGGTCGCCATGCCCAGCGCCGCAAAGGTGTTGCGGACACTGTAAAGGTTCCCCATCCCGTAATCGATGATGGCCGTCTTCTTAATCAATGATGCCTTTCGTCGAAGGGACGCCTTTCCTGCGCGGGTCGATCTGCGTGGCCCTGTCCAAAGCAATGCCCAGCGCCTTGAAAACCGGCTCTAAAGTGGCGTGCAGATCTTTGCTTGGATTCTCTATCTTAATATTCAGGTTCATACCCAGCTGTTTGGCGAACGCTTCAAAAAAATGCTCTGCATATTGAGCCTTGTAATCTTTTTGAACAACGCAAACCGAAGGCAACTCCCATTGCAGAGAGCCCCTCCCGCTCAGGTCCACGTTGACGTTCGCCGTGACGTTTTCCATGGGTGCCGCGGCAAAGCCGATCCTGTTAATGCCTGCCTTGTCTCCCAACGCTTTTTTAAAAACCTTGCCCAGGACGATGCCCAGGTCTTCATTTGTGTGATGACTATCCACCTTCAGGTCTGCCGCGAGAGTTTCGATCTCCAGGTCAAACAACCCCCAGAAAGCGAACAATTCCAGCATATGATCCAGAAAGCCGATCCCGGTATTGATTTTGGCCTTCCCTTCACCATCAATATTTAACTTGACCGTGATATTCGTTTCCGTTGATTTTCTGGATTCTGTCGCCGTTCTTTTTTTCATGGAACATCCTTTTGCGGGTCGCCGCCATCCGTTGACTGTCCTCACTCAAACCTTTTTTTGACGCTTTCAAAATGCTTGCTCAATCCCTCGATCTGGCACAGCTTCTCAATGTGGGGCTTGGACTCTTCCAGGGCCTTCTTCGAATAAGAGATAATGTGTGTCGACCTCAGAAAATCCTTGGTGCAAAGGCCGGAGAAGAATCTTGCGGAACCTGCTGTCGGCAGCACATGGCTGGGGCCTGCGTAATAATCACCCAGGGCCACAGGGCTAAAGGGCCCGAGGAATGCCGCCCCGGTATTCCTGATCTTCTTGATGAATTTTCTCGGGTTATTGGTCAATATCTCCAAATGTTCCGGCGCGATCATATTGCTCACTTCCACCGCTTCGTCCATGTTCTTCACCAGGACAACGTAACCGTCATCCCGGGCCGGCAGCGCATGACGCACCTGTTTGGCCAGGGATTTTGAAGGCGTGACCAAAATCGCCAGCCCTCCGGCGTGTTCCGCCTGCGCCGCAAGGTCCGCCAGGACATACTGCACATTGCAATTCCTGTTGGCGATCACGACAAGTTCCGTCGGACCGGCCAGCATATCGATATCCACGAACCCGAAAACCTGCCGCTTGGCCTCTGTCACGTAAAAATTGCCCGGCCCGACGATCTTGTCTACCCGCTTGATCGTCTTTGTGCCGAAGGCCAGCGCCGCGATGGCCTGCGCCCCGCCGATCTTGTAGATCTCGTTGACCTTCAGGAGGTCGGCGATGACCAGGATGTTGGGATTGACGTGGCCGGCGCCGTCCGGCGGCGTCACAAGGACGATGTCCTGCACGCCCGCAATGCGCGCCGGCAATACGCTCATATAAACGCAGGAAACCAGAGGCGCCGTGCCCGCAGGCACGTAAACCCCAACCCGGTTCAGCGGATCGATCTTCTCTCCCAGAAAAACGCCGTCGCGTCCGGGCTTCCTGCGGAACTTCTTGCCCTGCGTCGCGTAGAAAGCGCTGACGTTGGCGATGATCTTTTTAAGCGTCGCGATAAATTCAGGTTTCATGTCCTGGAAGGCCGCGCTCTTCTCGGCTTCGCTGACGCGCATCTGCTTTGCCGACAGTTTGACGCCGTCAAAGCGATGCGTGTATTTCAGGACTGCTTCGTCTCCGCCGATGCGCACGTCGCGGATGATCTTCTCGACAGACGACCTGATGCGCTGTTTCTGCATGAAGCTCGCCCGGCCAACAATCTTCTCGAATTCACGGCTCTGCGGTTTAATGATCCTCACAGGACCTCCAGGATCGCGCGTTCAAATTCTTTAAAAACGGCTTCGACCTTCGAGGCATCCTTGAGTCCGCCCTGGGCAAAGTCACGCCGCCCGCCGCCGGAGCCGCCGAAGGCCGAAAGGGTCTTCTTCAGGAGCGCGTCCGCAGCGATATCTTTAAGGGACAACGCCGGCGTCAAAGCACAGACAAAATAGATATCCTCGTCTTTCTGGCCGCTTAAGAAAAATACGCCTGCCTGCGGGACCTTTGCTTTGAGCAAGTCCGCGCAGCGCCGTAAAAAAGCAATATCGGCATTCTTGAACGCGTGTTCGACGACCACGACATCCTTGATGCGCCGCGCAGCGGCAGCCATCCCTTCCACGTCCTGGGACAGCGTCTTGTCTTGCAGCCGGACCAGGTCCTTTTCCAGGGTCTTGAGTTTCTGGATCTGCGCATCCAGGCTGGCCAGGAACCGTTCGGGCTTGGTCTTAAGTTTCTCCGACGCCTCTTCCAGCATACGCCTGGCTTCCATCAAATGGTCGAACGCGAGTTTGCCGGTCAACGCTTCGATACGCCTCAAACCGCTGCCGACAGACGATTCCGCCGCAATAAGAACAAGGCCGATGCGGCCTGTCCCGTCCGCATGCGTCCCTCCGCAAAATTCCTTGCTGTATTCTCCGACGCTCACGACGCGGACCGTATCCTCGTATTTCTCCCCGAAAAGGGCGATAGCGCCGGTCTTCCGGGCTTCGTTTTTCGACATCGTCCGGGCGTCTATCTTATCGTTACGGATCACATAGGCGTTGAGCAATCCCTGGATATCCTCCATCTCTTCGTCCGAAATGTCCTTAAAATGCGTGAAATCGAAACGGAACCTGTCGGGTTCGACAAAAGAACCGGCCTGCTGCACATGAACGCCCAAGACCTGGCGCAAGACGGCCTGAAGGATGTGTGTCGCCGTGTGCGCGCGCTTCACCGCTTCGCGATGTCCTGCGTCCACCAAGGGAACAACGGTATCTCCCGTATGCATCACTCCCGACCCTCCTTCTACTTGCGTCAAATGAATGATCGAACCGTCCTGCCTCTTGGTATCGCGCACCTTAAGCTGCAGGCCGCCCGCCGTGATGATGCCGATGTCGCCGACCTGGCCGCCCGCCTCACCGTAGAACGGCGTCTGATCGAGAACGATGCCGACCTTATCGCCGCTGCGGGCTTCAGAGACCTCATGGACATCTTTAATGATCTGCACGATCCTGGCCTGGCACGTATCCGTCTCATAGCCCACAAAGCGTGAAGGTTTCAGGATGACCCCCTCTGCGGAAAAGATCGAACACGCCATCTTGCTCGTCATACGGGATTTATCCTGCTCCTGCCGGATCAATGCCTCGATGCGCGCCATATCCACGCCGATCCCGGCCTTCTCGAAATAATCCTTTGTAAAATCAGGCTGAATGCCATACGTCACATACAAATCCACGCCTGTTTCCGCCGCAAGCTCTTTATGGCCGCCGGCCTTCAAGGATTCCAGGATCACGGCGAGTTTTTCCGAACCGCCCTCCAGGATATTTTTGATATATTTCTCTTCCTCGGCGCAGACGATCTGGGCGATATTGTCCCTGCGTTCCAGGATCTCCGGATAAGCCTCCTTCATGGAAGCGGCGACACCGGAGATCAACTTATATACAAAAGGTTTGGCGTAATGAGACGCCTGCGCCAGATAAAGACACCGGCGGATCAGCTTGCGCACGACGTAGCCGCGGCCGTCGTTTGACGGCAGGACGCCGTCGCAGATGCAAAAGGCAACGGCCCGGGCATGGTCGGCGATCGTATAAACCGCGGGATCCTCGAGATCTTGCGCGCTTTGACGCACGGCCTCGACGATCGGCACGAACACATCGATCTTGAAATTCGTATCTACGCCCTGGAGGACGGAACTCATCCTCTCCAGCCCCATGCCGGTATCGATGTTCTTGTTCGGCAAGGGCTCCAAAACGCCGCCGTCACAGCGGTTGAACTGGGTAAAGACAAGGTTCCAGACCTCGACCGACCGGCCGCCTTCCTTCTCGTAATAGATCTCCGAGCATGGGCCGCACGGGCCGTTCGGCCCATCTGTGATCGCCTTGGAAGGCCAGAAATTGTCTTTCGGACCGAACTTGCGGACCTTGTCCGCAGGCACCTTGACGGTCTTCTGCCAGATACCCAAGGCTTCGTCATCGTCCTCGTAAACAGAAACCCAGAGGCGCGCAGGATCGATCGCCATCACATCCGTCACGAATTCCCAGGCCCACTGAATCGCCTCCCTCTTGAAATAATCGCCGAAAGAGAAATTGCCCAGCATCTCGAAAAACGTGTGATGGAACGGGGTCTGGCCCACCTCGTCCAAATCTCCCGTACGAAAACACTTCTGGCAGCTCGTGGCGCGCTTGACGTCACGCACCTTGCCCAGGAAACGGTCTTTAAACTGGTTCATGCCCGCCGAGGTAAAAAGGACCGAAGGATCGTTAGCCGGAACAAGGGAATCGCTCTTAAAGAGCTTGTGCCCCTTTGACACAAAAAAATCGAGGTATGCCTGCCGCAACTGATGTGTTGTGAGTTGTTTCATCTGATTTCTTCCAGGATCGTTTCAACGACGAGGTTTTGAGGAAAACCCCGCCTGACCAGATAACCGAAAAGCCGGGCCTTGGTCTTGTCCGTCTCCAGGCTGTGCATCCGTTTCATCTTCTGCCGCACTAGGTCCCGGACGACTTCTTTTTCGTCATAACCCTGGCAGGCCCTTTCCAGGGCCGCCTCGATCCATTTGTCGTCCACGCCCTTTTTTTTGAGCTCCCTGCGCAGCCGGTTGCGTCCCAGGGGCCTCTTCATGCGGGTCTCCACCCACAAACGCGCGAAAGTCTCGTCATCCACCAATCCCGATTCTTTTAGGGACTCAAGGGTCTCGTCGATCACACCCTTGGCATATTCTTCCTGCGACAGTTTGTCGCGGATCTCCTGTTCGCTTCTGAGGCGGAATTTCAAAAGGCGGAAAGCGCAAGCCCTGGCCTTTTCTTTCTCGTCCTTGTCGGGAAGCATAAAGGGATATCCCTTGCCGTTACTTCTTCGGTGCGGAGGCCTGTGCCTGGGACTCGGCGACTTTTCTGGCATGTTCCTGCCGGATCCGCTTGTCGATGTCGGCAGCCACCTTGGCATTCGCCTTCAAGAACATCCTGGCCGCATCCCTGCCCTGCCCGAGCTTCTCCTCGCCCATCAGGATCCAGGCGCCCGATTTCTGCAGGATATTGAGATTTACGCCTGTATCAATGAGGTCAGACTCCTTGGAAATGCCCTCAGAATGCAGAAAGTCGACCTCCGTCTCTTTGAACGGCGGCGCCACTTTGTTCTTCACGACCCTGACGCGCACGCGGCTGCCGGTCACTTCATCCCCGGATTTGATATAGCTGATACGCCTCAGGTCAAGCCGGACAGAAGAGTAGAATTTCAGGGCCCGGCCCCCGGTCGTCGTTTCCGGATTGCCGAACATGACGCCGATCTTTTCACGGATCTGATTGATGAAAATGACACAGGTCTTGGACTTGGAAATGGTGCCTGTCAGCTTGCGCAGCGCCTGTGACATCAAACGCGCCTGCAATCCCATATGGCTGTCACCCATATCGCCTTCGATCTCGGCCTTCGGCGTGAGCGCCGCGACCGAATCAATGACGATAAGATCCACGGCATTGGAACGCACGAGGGTCTCGGCGATCTCCAGGGCCTGCTCTCCTGTATCCGGCTGGGAAATCAGCATGTCGTCGAGATTGACGCCGATCTTCTTGGCATACGTAGAATCAAAGGCATGTTCCGCATCGATAAAAGCGGCCACCCCGCCCTGCTTCTGGACCTGGGCGATGATGCTCAGGGTGAGCGTCGTCTTTCCCGATGCCTCGGGCCCGAAGATCTCGATCACGCGGCCCCTGGGGATCCCGCCTACGCCTAAAGCCAGGTCCAGCGAGATCGAACCCGTTGGGATGACATCGACGTCCGCCTTCACATCCTCTCCCAGCTTCATGATGGACCCTTTCCCGAATTGCTTCTCGATCTGGCACAATGCCAGCTCCAGGGCCTTCATGCGGTTAGAGGATTCCTCTTTTTTCTTCAAATCTTTGTCTTTTCCAGCATCTTTGTTGACCATAAAACAGCCTCCTTAGAGCACAACTCCATCATCAATATTCCACAGGGAATGCTTTATCCGAACGCATTGCGGTATTTGAGGGTTTACCCTTTCTAACGGGGTTTGATTATACAACCTATCCCATTATAAGTCAATAAGTTTAATGATAAACCAGGGCGTGAAATCATGCCTTTTCCATCGTTTTGCCTCCCCCTTGAAAAACCGCTCTACTTATGGTATATTTACACTAGATTTAACAAGTTCTTTAAAAACTTAAAGGGCAAACTGTCCGAAAGGACAGGACGCAAAGCCGCGAACCCCGCTTAAACCGGGGTAGTCGGGCTGCCGTAGTCAAGCGAGGATCCATCCAACGCATCCTCTCTTGATTCTCGTCAAATTCAAGGAGCCCATTTTCTTTGAATGGGCTTTTTTGTTGCCCGCCTGGAACGGCGGCTTCAAGCGTCCCGGCTCCGTTAGAAGACAGACTCACTAACGGGCTTGCCCTTTAAGTGCCATGGGGGGACGCTATGGACGCCAGAAAGATCGGGATCATCCTGATCGTAACGATGATCACAACACCGTGCCTGGCCGGCCAGACAACGATCTCCGGGACCATGAGATGCACCATGCCCGAGCATGTGGAATTGCAGACGGCACAACCGGCTTCTGGGACTGCCATCACGCAGCCGCCGTCTGCCGTCGGGACCGGAGGCGGCTACGACGTCTCTACGCAGACCCGGCCGATGAAAGCCGAAGACATGGTAACTAAGGAATCTCGGATGACACGGCAAGACGACCAAGGACAAGAGCAAACCGTCACCATCTATACGGTTTGCGCCAGATAATACGCATACAACCAAAACCCCTCCTACAAAAACCAGGGGTTTCCCCCTCAAATTTATTTGAGGGGTTTTTTTTATGGGTATGACAAGTATCGCCATGCCCCTAAATCAATAATTCAGATGAAATACGAAGTGTCAGCGGACGAATGTGGCCGTGACGTTGCCTTTTTCATGGTTTTGGGAAGGATTGCCGGAAGGAACGGCAGGGGTTTCCTGCAGCTCCAGCGGGACATTGAAAACAAAGGTCGTGCCTTCGAGGACATTGACCGATTTACGGATGGCAACCTTGGGGATGTACTTAACGGGCACCGATTTCAGGTCGATCGTGATCGCGTGCTCTCCGGGAGAGAACTTGCGGAACATATACGTGCCCTGCAGATTGGTGGCCGTTTTTGTCGTTCCATCGAGAACAAGCACGATGCCCTTTAACGTCTCTTCCCCGGCGTCGTAGGTGCCGTTCTTGTTCTTATCGTAAAAGACAAGGCCGGATATCTCCATGCGGGTGGCCAGGCCGAAGTCATAGCGTTTGTTCGTGGCATGCACGATATCGACCTTGCGCTCGGCGGAAACGGTCGGATTATACCCCTGCGGGATGGTGGCCAGATCAAGAGACAACATCGCGGTCTTTCCTGACACACCGTTGAGACGATAATAGCCGTCACGGTCGGTCACGGCGCTCTGCTTGCCGTTCACGACGACCTTGGCGCCTGGGACACCCGCCTCCTGCGGCTGCTTAATGCCGTCGCCGTTGGTGTCATAAAAGACAAAACCGCAGAAACCGCCGACGGATTGCCACCGCAGCCCTGTGTCCCATAATAACCGGACACCCCAGCTCAAATCCACGTCAAAGTGCTTATCAACCCCTGTGCGCTCCGCCCAGACATTGTCAATCCTCAACTTCACAAAGGCCTCGTTGCCGGCAGACGGCTTGAACTTCAGCTCCACCTCGCCCTCCAGCCTGTCTTCCCCGCTCAAGAAACTCAAGACAGACTCCGTGTTCTGCTCGTCCCGGTAAAACAGCCTCAAGTTCGTATAGAACGGCGTATCATAGATCTGGTGGTTATAGTTCAGGCCGAATTCCCGCGCCTCAGGGAACGCCGTTTCGTTCGTGAAGGTGTTTCGTAAATAGTTGAACTCCTGGTTATAATAAAAATACACATCGCCCAAAACACGGAAATTAATACCTCCCAGCAGGCGGTTATTGTTGAAATTCTGCGCCGGCGAGGTGTAATTCTTCGACTTCCTGTTCTGATACAAAAGATACGTGCTCAGGCGACGGATCAAAAAGAACTTTTTCCTGAGCATTAATTCTTTTGTCTCCGTCACGGCAGGAGTGTTGGAACCGATCTGGTCATCCATGATATAACCCGCTTCAAGTTCCGTGTGCATATCTAAGACCCAGTTCAGGCGCGTCGTCGAGTTGTAATTCGGCCGGCCGGGATTGTCGGGATTATTGAAGACCTTGTCGTGGGTCCCGGAAAACGCATTATAGATGGTCACGGAATCCGTCGGCCGGTAATTGATCGACAGTGTCCCATTGGTCGACCCTGTCGTCGGTACACCGCCCAAAAGCGAAGCAAAATTCTTGGCATTATCCGTCATGTTCAAACCGACCCGGAGCTTAGGGATGGTGAAAGACGTTTCGGCCGTATAGGAGTTATGCGTCATATCCGAAACCATGCCCGTCCCGAAATCCCATACGCCCAGATCGTAATTCATCTGCAGGCCGGCCGTATCGCTTGTCAGGACAGGTTCATTCCTTTCCGGGCCGTAGGAATGCGCGTAGAAGGTTTTAAAATTGGCAAACCGCGACACATCGTAGCTGACGCCCACCCCTTCGATCCAGGCCTTTTTTGTCTTGGAAAGGCCCTCGTCAGGCGCCAGAAAACTGAAGTCGCCTTTGGGAACGGCACCCCAGAATGCCGAATAGTTGAGAGATTTCTGGAACATGGGCGCGTCAACCTTAACACCCCTGAGCTCGCCGCCGGGAAAACCAAAAGCCGAGAATGATGGTCCGTAATCGAACATGCGGATATCAATATCTTTAAACTCGTCAAAATGGGCGTCTGTCAGGCCCATCCTGACGTTAGAGACGCGGTATTGACCCAGGTTGGTACGGTTCCCCTGAACAGAGGTATCGAACATGCCATAGGGCGTCTCACCGATCACCGAAGACGTATAAGCCATCGTATGAGAGGTCCTGTGGAGGTCCCCAACCCCCCGGCCGGTCAGATATGAATCACCGGATATCGAATATGTGAATTTAAAAGACTCAGGCAGGCTCTCTTCATACTTCTTCGCCCGGGCGGCCTGCGCCAGAATTTCTTCAAAACGCCTGGGACCGATCGTCACTTTATAGCTCTTGCGTTCGTTATTGTCTCCCCATAGATGCAAATAACAGTTACCGATCTCGCGGGGCTGCAGCAGGACTTCATCCTTCGCAGGCTGGCTCGCCTGAAGGATTGCCGGATGCGTCACAAGGAACCTACTGATGGCGATGCCCTTCAAAAGGACGGGCTCGTCGACATAAAGGGTGATATCGGGGCTTTCGTAGGCAGCCATATCTATGACCACAGGACCGGAGGCGTCGGCCTTGGCTGCAGGGGTCTGAGCCGTTGCGGACGGCCCTGCAGTTTTCGTCATCGGAACGGTGGAAACATCCGCGCCCCCTGACGATGCCAACGCCGCCGCGGCTGAAGATAAGCGCGTTGTCGCGCCGGCATCGGAAATATCACAAACAGGAGTTGCAGGACTGGCACTTTCCTGCGGCGGAGCGGTCATTTTTTGTTCCATACCGCTCAGATAAAGATCAACAAGGTTCTTTTTGCTCACCTGCGTGCAGGCCAACAGCCCCTGACGAAGCGAAAGCTCTCTTTCAGTCATCTCAATATATTCCCTGGCGACCTGCGATTCGGGATTGGCCAATAAAGCTTTCTTAAATTCTACGAGCGCTTCTGGAAACTGGTCCCTGTCGAAATAAGCCACCCCCTGCTGACAGAAGATATCGCCGATCTGCGGAGAAACAGCGGCGCGCGCATCAAAGACAAAAACGCTCTGCGCTATGCTTATTAAAACGATTAAAAAAGTAAGGAAAATTTTTTTCATGCGGGCATACTAAGACTTCATGCTAACGTCGGAGGCATTTCCCTGGGCATCGATGGTGAAGGAGGCTTCCTGGACCAGAGAACCGCCGTTCTGGAAATCCAGGGTGATGAGGATGTCATAAGAGCCCGGCTTCAGGCTCGCAGAAGAAGAGGTTGAGCTCAATTCAGCTTTATCGCCGGGAAGGGTAAATGTGTCGCCGAAAGACCCACGGACATAGACGAAACCGCTATTGTCCAGGACATCGAATGTGCCGGAGGCCGTGATGTCCGTGTTTCCTGTATTCACGAAGTCGGCGGACACGATAAAATCGTTGAGCCGCTGGCGGATGTTCAGCGAACGGATCTCAGCTTTCTTGTCAACAGTCCCTTCTGCCTCCGCATAAAATAATGCGCCGATACGGTTGAGGACCTTCACGAAGGCCGTAGAACCGTCTTGCTGCTTCTGTTCCATCTCTCCGCCTTCAGTCTCAAAAAACATGACGGAGACGTGTCCGCCCCTGGCGTCCGCAGGGATATTGACCGTATAGTGAATGGTCTGCGATTTGCCAGCGGCCAGCTTGAAATCAGCCGGGTAAAACGTGATCCAGTTCGAACACGACAAAGGTGTCGTGCCTTTGGGCATAAAATCCTTACTGCCGTCCGCCTGGGCATAGACCCAGTCCTCAAGATAAACCTTGATGGGGATCTCCTGCTTTCCCGTATTGTCTACCTTGATCTCGCCGGAGGCATAACTCCCTGGCTGTGCGGAAACCCTGACCTTGGGGCTGTCAATACGGATACCTGCAACGGCCAAGGAAACGGCGCCGAAAAATAAAATGATACAAGTTATGACGATCGACCTGATAAAATTCATGAAAACAAAATCCTGTCTTTTCGGGATACGGCCCGGATTCCTTCAGGGGCGCACCCTTTTTCGGGGTGCTGCCCTGAAGGAATCTTCGCCGCATGTGTTCTAACTTAATTCAGGACCAGCGTGAACGTGATCGTTCCCGTATAGCTCCCTGCTGTCTGATCCGCTCCTATGGCCTTCCAAGACGTATATTCCTGCTTGGTACCCTGGCCAGCAGACCCGTTATAGCCGCTGCTATAATTGAACGGGTAATTCGATCCGGCAGGCGGACCGGAAATAGCGATGATCGCCCGGACAAGCCTTGAGCCGCCGCTCGAATCGCTCTGGTAAACAAGCGTATCCGTATTGCAAGCCGAGGTCGCCGGACCTACCTGCGCCGTTCCCGGCGGAGCGCCCTGCGCCACGCCACCCAGCTTATCTGCCCACTGGTAATCCGGGATCAAAAGCACCGATTCCCGGGGAATGGTCGCTCCACCCGGACCCGTCAACTGCGAGCCTGTCTCCGTGATCTTGTACCTGCGGCCCGAACTCGCCGCGATCATGAGCACATAATAAAAGTACTCGCCGTGCATATACAGAAAATTCCCCTCGGAATCATTCAGTGCGGTCAGCTTTCCAAAATCGAATGACGGGGTCGTCTGGATCGTCCCCTCAGTAAAAGGATCCGAATCACCGTTCGCCACGCTCATCTGGACAACCTGAGCCAAGCTGAATTCCAAAGTGGAATCCACTGTCACCGATGCTGTACCGCTCGGTCCAACAGCCGTTGTCTGTGCCGTCGCCAAAGGCGCAACATTCAACGCCCAGAACGCACACACAACCATCCACATAATCGAACTTTTCTTCATATTCTTCACCTCCCCTCTCGTTTTATTTTTAAATGAACCTGCCGCATTCTGCGGCTCGATCAATCTAAAACAACGGAATATCCAATCTGTGAGTTGTAATTCCCTGCCTTGGATTCCGGTTTCATGGTCAGACGGTATTCGACCTTCATATGGGCGCTTGCCCCCAGGGGCCCGGAAGAAAAAATGGTATTCTCGCCTTCCTTGACAGGAACAAATTCCTGGATGTAGGATTTGGGGACTTCGCCGGACTCCACGTCCTTCACCTTCATGACGAAATCTTCAGCGGGTATCTTGTCGCCCTGCGCGCTGACCATCGGCGACGCAACCCTCTGGACGATCGTATAAGGCTTGCCCATGTTGGTCTCGACGAAGATCTCGTTCTCGGAAGTCGCTGGCCCGCTCTTGAAGCTGACATTGCCGAAACGCAGCGCGACCCCTTCGGTATCCTGGGAATAAACGCGAATATCAAAGACCGGCGCGATGTTGAACTCGACATCAAGCGCCTTTTTGGCGAGTTCGGGCGACGCGCTGGCCTGGTCTGATTCGACAAAAAGGATCAATCGCCCCCGGTAGAGGCCGGACCTCTCCAGGCGAAAATCGCGGTCCGGTTTATACGTAATGGTGATCTCATCCGACGCCCCCCTGGGATCCGACGTGTAAACCAGCTGCCTTTGACGCGCCTCTTTTAATGTCGCGGGCGCGCTGATCGTTCCCTCGCGGCCTCCATCAAACAGCACGGCAACTTTCTCCAGATCAAGATTGTATCCATCAGCCGAAGTAATATCTCCCTGTTCCAGCGCCTGATAAATACGATAAGAACTGCCCAGCGGGCCGTAAACCTTGATGTGAACCTGCGGCCAGGTGCCTTCCAGGCCTTCTTTGGTCACGCGCAGGTCGTTCGTGTCGATCGCGATACGGTCAGAGCCGCTATTGGTTTCGATTTCGACGGTTGCCGATCCTCCTGCCGTCAGCTCCACATAGACCTGCACATTGACGACGACCTGCGACAATACAGCGTCAACAGGGACCAGGATCATGCTCATCCGCCCATAATAAGAACCCGGGATCTGTCCATTCTTGGGCGCTATGGTGTAAACAAGCTGGAAAGAATCGCTTTCGCCTGTCGTATTCGACGTATACACGAGGTCCTGGGATGCATCCACCGGCTCTTCCTGGCGATAAATGAGCGTCCCTCGCGTATTGGACCCCTGCAAGGCATACATCTGGAATTGCGACGGATCCAAAGGCTGGCCCTGAGGTGTTGCCAGCGGCTGGGTCATTTGCTGAAAAACACGGTAGGGCTTGCCGATATCGGAGTTGACGCGCACCGTCATCTGCCTGGCGAGCTTGAAATCCGTCGGCTGCAGAGTGCCGAACCTTAGATCAAAACCACCTTCGATCTGGGTTACGGACAAATCAAAAAGCGCCTGGGCCGTAGCCGGAACCAGAGAAATGACGCAACAACAAAACGCGGCGGCAAGAATAAACCTGGATATTTGACGCATACACCGTTTCATGGGCAAAGTAACTTAAATCTTTTTAAAACTATTTAGATATATTACCTTAATCACGATTTTTGTCAAGAAAGAGTTAGCGGCTTTTTGGATCCGTTTCACTCGCACCCTACCTCAGCTAAAATATCACCGTAAACACCGTCTCTTTTAAGCCCGAGAATACGGACCCGCCGGACCTCATTACGCAGCTTGCACAACATAGCCGGCTCTTGGACAAAAACCTGCAGGTATTCCCTGCTATGCCCTACCCACTCCCCGGCTTCTTTTTGCTCAAACAAGACATCAACAACCGAACCCGTACGCTCTCGGCGCACCTCTTGCGAAAGCCCATCAGCGGTCTGCTTAAGGACCCTTACCCGCTCTTGGACCGTTTCATGGGCGAGGGGCTGATACGACGCTGCGGCCGCCGTTCCTTTACGCGGGCTAAATGGAAAAATGTGCACTTTCAATGGCCGGACACGGCGCAAAAAAATCAGCGTATTGCAGAAGCACGCATCGCTTTCTGTCGGGAAACCGACAATGATATCACATGTCACCGTCAGACTCCCCATGCGCTTGACGGCCAGGTCCACGGCATGAAGATAATCCACAACCCTCGAGCGCCTGTTCATCGAGGACAAAACGGTATCATCTCCGCTTTGAAACGGAATATGCAGGTGCGGGCAGAATTTCTGGGAAGATGCCATCGTGTCCAGAAGCTGAGGGGTCACATCGTGGGCTTCTATTGAACTCAGGCGTATCCTCTTCAAGCCCTCGATACGGTCTAAGCCCTTAAGGAGACCGGCAAGGCTGGGTGTGCCGCGCGTATGCCTGCCATAGGCTCCTATATTCACGCCGGTAAGGACGATCTCTTTGTGGCCGCTTTCGACCAAAGACCTGGCCTGTGCCAGGACAGCCCGCTGAGGCACGCTCCGGGACGGCCCTCTCATCAAAGGCACGACGCAATAACTGCAGCGATGATCACAGCCGTCCTGGATTTTCAAAAAAGCCCTGGCGCGCCCAGCGAACATTTGATGGACAGGCACAAGGGGCTTAGCGTGGGGGCGCATGGTCTTAAGCCAGCTCAGGAATCTCGCATCTTCCTGCCTGCTGAAGATCCTGTCAATACCCTCCACCTTCTCGAGTTGCGGACGCCCATATCCCGCATAACACCCCGTCACAACAACCTGCCCCGGATGGCGCTCCTTATGACGCAGGGCACGACGGACGGCCTGGCGCGATTTTCCCGAAGCCCTTGCCGTGACGCAACACGTATTAATGATGCGCAGGTCGGCCTTCAGGGTGTCCCTGACTTCCGAAAGCCCCATCGCCAAGAGATCCCGCCGGGCGGTGTCGGCATCGCACTGGTTCACCTTGCAACCAAGGGTTTTGATACAGAATGTCTTCATGACCCTTCGCCCTGCGCGCCATAAAGCCTGAGAAAAGCGGCTACGGCCATGGCCGCCGTATCCACCCTCAAAACCGAATCACCCAGACAAATACCCTTGAATCCAGCCGCAAAGGCCGCGCGAATCTCTCCGGGAGAAAAATCCCCTTCGGGGCCGATACAAACAAGGATACGGCCTTTGCGGACATCCGCCAAGACCTGCGACAGAAATAGAGTTGCCTCCGAAAGATTCGGCAGACAGCGTATATCGTAGCCGCCGGCAATGCCGAGGAGCTGATCAAAAGCCTTGGGTTCGCGAAGACAGGGCAGGAATAACGCTCCACTCTGTTTGGCCGCCGCCTTGATCACACGCTGGTAGCGGCCCATCTTCTTCTTTGCCTGCGCTGCCGTCACCAGCGTTCTTTCCGTGACGAGCGGAATGATCTCGTCGACGCCCAACTGCGTCGTTTTGTCGACTATGTCTTCGAAACGCGCGTTCTTGGGCACAGCGACAGCCAAAGACAGGCGCCATTGCTGGTCTTCTCTCTGCCGCCGAGCCATGGACCTGACCACCTTAAGCCGCGCGCTATGTTTGTCATACCCTTCAAGGACCGTCAAAAAACTTCCCCCCTCGCCGTCGCTGACCATGACCTCTTCGCCCGGGCGCAGGCGCAGGACACGGGTCAGATGACGCACGTCATCCTGGTCTGTCAAGCGGATCACCGGACCCGCGCAATCTTCTCTCGGCACAAAAAACCTGTTCATCAACGCTCCGTCCCAATCATGAAAACACCAAAAGGTTTATCCCGAGAAAAATAAGGATCCCGCAACACAGGACCCGCAAGATCATAAACCAAAATTCAAACCGTCTGGAGAACGCGGCCAGCCACCCCGCCGCCGCACAGAAAATGATCATCGGACTGACAACCGTTCCCAGACCGAAGGCCAGCATGTATAAAAGCCCTTTTAGCCACGTATCCGAGATCAGGGCGATATAACCAAGCACGCCCCATAAAGGCAGACAAGGAGACAGGGCGACGATAAGGGAAAAAACGATTGCGGGCCGCACACCGCCCCCCAGGTGCTTGACAGCCCAGGCAGGGCAGCATCCTTTCATCGGCAATTTTTGCGCCAAGAGAAGCACGCCGAGCAAAATAAGAAAAATACCAAAGCCGATAAAGATCCATTTGAGCCAGGGGCCTTCAAAAAAATTCTGAATGACCCATTGACCCAGAAGCCCCACAAAGATACCAAAAAGGGCGTAAACGAGAATGCGGGTCAAAGAAAAGATCAGATAGATCTTTAATCCCTGTCCCGGCCCGCTTTGCGTCGCCGAGATATAAGGCACCAAAAGCGGTCCGCAGCTCAAAAGACAGGGGCCGTATCCTAAAAACAGCCCCGTTAAAAATAAACTCCAGATGATCCTGATCACCATGATCGTCAACGCGCGGATTCTTCCTCGGAAAAAATTTCAGCCTGGAAGGTATATATCTTTGTCCCGGGGTCTTTGTAACAGTCCGACGGCAGCCCCGCCTTCTGCGAACAAAGCTCGCTTAAAAACGTCTCCAGGTCCCAGCCGGTCTCCGTCGCCACCTGGGGAAGAAAAACACCCGAAGAATATCCACGCCGCACAATGACGCCGTCGATGCCAAGGCGGATCTTCTTCCAGTCATCGATCAGGCCGGGCTCAGACAATACGGATATCTCGATCGTGATATCCTTCAATTCCTGTGGGCGCACCGGAGAAAAACGGTAGTCTTGGGACGAGGACGCAACGGCCATGCTCTGCACGCTCCGGTATAACGGTTCGTCGGATGAGAACAAACCGATGCAACCGCGCAGATTCCCGCGTTCCCTCAACGTGACGAAACAGCCGCGCTTGAGGTTCAATCCGGCGCCCGACTCGTGAAAGACAGGCAAAGACTTGCCCGCCGTGTGGGCGGCGATCGTCTCCCGGGCGATCTCCAGCAATCTCTTCTTATCTTGTTGAGTCAGCATAGACTCTCCTGTGTCATTTTGCGTTATCGAATCGTCTTGGGCCGCCACGGGCGCAGCGGAATGGCCATCTTGGGGTTTGCTCAAAACGGCGCTCAGATACCCGACGACCCTGTCCCTTCCTCCCGCCGTATCTCCGGAATTGGCTGCTCGAAGAAGAGAAAACTCATCGGCGCCGATCTGCCTGGCATACTCCATGCCTGCGACAAGCGGGCGGATGCCGCAAACATTCCATCCCGTAGAAGCAACCGCATCCCACAGCCCCCTGGTATCAAAAGCCGCCAGATACGCGGCTGTGCGGGCATCGTAATCCAAGGCCTCCCGATACGTCTTGTAATGAGAAAGGTCTGTACTGACCACGACCAGCATATTCCTGCCGTTCGACAAACCGGCCAGGAATGAGGCCAGCCGAAGGCACTCATCATAGTTCATATCGCCGACCAAAACAGGAAGGATCTTAAAACCCGGTTTAAGGACAGATTGGAGAAAGGGAAGTTCGACCTCGATGGAATGTTCCTGCTCAAAATAGCCCTGTTCGTCAACGACTAATCCTTTTCCGGACGCCAAAAAACTCGATGCCGCCGCCGTATCGATATCCAGGGTACCCAGCGGCGTCCGAAAGGTCCCGCGGGAATAGACCGACGCCCCATGAAACGGGAAATAATGGCTCGGCCCGAGGATCACGACCGTCTCATAGGCCTTTCCTTCGACAGCCTTGAACCCATACGCGGCCACAGGAGCGGAATAGACGTATCCTGCATGAGGCACGATGAGGACGACAGGCTCGCCCTCCACTTTCACGTCCTTGGCGTTATCCAGATACCAGCGCACCGCCGAGGCAAGGTCTTGCGCATCCCGCGGATAGAATGCGCCGGCCACGTTCGGTTCCTTGACGCCTCCTGCTTCGCAAGAAACGGAAAACAGTGAACAAAGAACACAGAACAGAGAGATCAAAAACGTCATGCAAAAGCTTAAAGAACTTCTCCTGCCCTCTCGATCTCTGCGTTCCCACAATCTTTTCATGGCCGCGCTCGCTTTTGTTTTTCTATTTTCCTGTCTTTACGTTCCCTGTGCTCTGTGGTCTGTCCTCTGGATTATTTTTCCATACGCCTTCGATTTTGTTGCCGCAGAAAGCGCAACGGCCGCCGGCAATATGAATGGCCGTGATCACATAACCAGACCTGTCGATCACCTTGGCTTTGCATTTCGGACAGAACGTATCTTCCCCTTCCGTGCCGCCCACATTGCCGATATAGACATACTGCAGGCCTTCCTCCTGGGCGATCTGCCTGGCTTTCTCAAGCGTCGAGACAGGCGTTGGAGACAAATGGACCAGTTTATACATGGGCCAGAAGCGGGACAAGTGAAGAGGCGTTCCGGGACCCAGGTTTTCCTTGATCCACCTGCAAAGCTTCCTTGTTTCTTCGGGGTCGTCGTTGATCCCGGGAATGATCAGATGCGTGATCTCAAGCCATACCCCTTCGCTTTTAAGGATCTTGAGCGTGCGCAGGACATCCTCCAAGCCCCCCAGGGTCATCTCCGAGTAAAAACGGTCGTTGAACCCCTTGAGGTCGATGTTCGCCGCATCAAGATAAGGACAAAGCTGGCGTAACGGCTCTTCATTGATGTATCCGGCCGAATGCATGACATTCTTGATCCCGGCGGCATGGGCCAGCCGCGCGATATCATACATATATTCATAATAGATCGTCGGCTCCGTATAGGTATAAGCGATCACGGGCGCGCCGCTGGCCTTGACTTTCTGTATGACCTCCTCGGGAGTCAAAGAAACCGCAGCCACATCTTCAACGCCGGCCTGGGATATCTGCCAATTCTGGCAAAACTTGCACTTAAGATTGCAGCCCACCGTGGCCAGGGAAAAGGCTTCCGACCCCGGCAAAAAATGGAAGAGCGGTTTCTTCTCGATAGGATCTATATGCAACGAACAAGGCTTCCCATAAACAAGGCTGTAAAGACGGCCCCCCTGGTCCTCCCTGACGCCGCAAAACCCCCTGCTGCCTTCCGAAATGGTACAACGGCGGGGACACAGCACGCATTGGACAAAACCGTTTTCGAGCCGGTGATAAAAAGACGCCTCGTGAAGATCGCTCTTGGACTGCTCCAGGGCCAAAACGGAAAAAGCGGCTAGGAATGAAAGACACAGAACAACGGCATAAACACACAGGCGGGACTTCATGGTGGTCATGTTTCAGTTTAGTAGTGGCACTTGAATTTACATTGCACGAATTTGTCGTCGTGCAACAAATTCCGCATCCCAGACTTCCCACAAGCAGGCACCAATTTTTTCCTTGTCGGGTCACATTAAAGTGGTGGCGCCGCACTCGCTACCTCGCTTATCGCTCGGTTACGCTCGTTGCGGCATCCACCAATTTTTTCCGACCAGGAAAAAATTGGTGGAGCAGAGGAGATTTGAACTCCCGACCCCCACGTTGCGAACGTGATGCTCTCCCAACTGAGCTACTGCCCCAAAAATCGTTAATGAGATGATGTTACTGGAAAGACGCACTGCGAAATTGCGCGCTTGAATTTATGACGACCTCAGGATTCGTCAGATTGATGGCCGACCCGGGAATGACCCTGGCCGCAAGCACAATCGTCATCCAATCATTCGAAGCCGTCCGCGTAAACTGGGTGATCCTGTCGGACAACGTCGTGTATGTTGAGGTTGAGGCGGCGTTCGGATAATAACGGAAATTGTTGGCAGTCGTACGGCAATAGGCCACCCACACATCTCCGCCGCTCACCTGGCCGTCGTTGTCCGCATCCGTACGGATACGCAACGTATTGGTACATCCGCCGATGTTGGTCGTCGAATAAGGAAGACTTGATGTCGTTCCTATGCCCCGGTTGATGTCGGTTGTGATGGCCGAGGCAATAGGGGCCAATTCTCCCATGAGAAGCGATTCAAGGTCGGTCGCAGAAAATATCCGCCTCGCCCCGAACTCCATCGAAATACCCGTCAGAATAACGACGTTGAGCAGAAGCAATGCCAGGATCAGCTCGATCATGGTCATGCCCTTGCCTGTATGCCTGCTACATCCCCGACTCATTCCACCTCACCTGTACGGTCACGTTACGGCACTGATACCCGCCCGCGATCGCCTGGACGATATAACGCGTCTGAAATTGGGAATCTTCAGGGGCTGCCGTCCATCCCGTCCAACCCATTACGCGCAGCGAACCCGTATCCCACGTATCGGCCCGGACAAACCGCCTGAGCTCTTCAACACGGTGCCTGGCGATCTCGATCCCCCTCAAGCGCATCCTGGAACGCCACGTCAAATTGCGCGCCGAAAAAGCGACGCTGAAAAACCCGGCGGACAAAAGGCTCAAAATGGTGATCGCGACAACGACCTCCATGAGCGTAAAACCCGATCGTCTCATCTTATGCATCCGCGTCATAGATCGACCGTTAAAAACAGGTTCCGGAACAAGTGGGATTACCTGTCAAGCCTGAAATGCGCCATGTCCGGCCCGCCCGCGTGCATGAAGCGTTATACGTGATGCCCGAGGCTCCGCCGGTAACACCAAAGACCCAGTTGGCTGAACTCAGATCAAGGGACAGATTGCCGTTGATCTGCGTCAGCGTCGTGATCGTGGTCCCCGAAGGCCAGAACCGTTCGAACCTCGCGAAATACTGGCGTTCCGCGTTACGGATCAGGACAAGGGCGGCCGTCGCCTCCTTGTCCAGGGACTTCTCCTTGGCATTGCTGTAGCTGACGACAGAAACCCCTGCCAGGATACCGATAATGGTAATGACCACCATTAACTCTATCAAGGTAAAGCCGCGGTTCTTTCTCATATCAAAAGTGTAACATGGATCCAGCGGTTTCTCAATCATGGACAGCCCCCCTTATGGACATATCCCCGGAAAGCACAGACCCCGGCCGAGGATTAAACAAAGCCAGCTGTCCCGCCCAACACGCCGGCGGGGGTGATGTTAAGCACAAAGGCAGTCGTTCCGCCGGGCCTTTTTCCGTTCGCCCCTGTGCAACGCGTAGCAGTCGCCGTAAAAGAACCGGGAGCGCCGGTAACGCCATAGCTGAAATAATAGCTGGCGTTACAGGCCGTCGGAACCTGCACCCCCAACTGGGTAAGAGTATTCGTGTATCTGTCCATATCCAAATAATACGCCAACTCGGAATCCCGGATCAATCCAAGAATATGGCGCGCCTCAGCCGAACGGCCTTTTTCAACGACGCGGACATAACGCGGCAAGGCGATAGACGCCAGCACGCCGATCACGACGACGACGATCATCATCTCAAGCAAGGTAAAACCGATCCTGCGTTTCATAAGCGCCTCCGCTCGTGCCTCTCCCTACTGGATAAGTTTTTTATGGCAATAAAAACAACTGCTGAAATCAAGGTCACGCTTCCAACGCTGGTCCTGGTAGTCCGACAACCGACCGCGTAAAAATTCAGCCATCCGCGCCTGAAAAAGCCCCAACGCCTCGTCAAAAGAGACGTCCTGCAGACGCGTGATCTTGAGGCGTTTTTCTTGTTCATATGGTATATCATACTGCGTCAAAAAACAACAAAAATGTATCTGTCCGTCCACGTCGATCGTGACGTTACGCAGCGACTGGTTGGCGCACATCACGAGGCTGTCCGAAGCCACGACAGGCTCACCAATCCTGATGGGCGTATAGGCAAGCCTGAAGAAATCGAGCTGGGAATAATGGAGCGCTTTCTGCAGGATCTGGAGGGCTTTCTCGCGCTCCTCTTCGGAAAGGACAAGGTCATTCTTGCGGGACCTGCGGCACGGCAGGGCTGCCGTAAAATGGACCTGGACGGCCTTCTCTTTGCGGGCAAACCTGATGATATCCGCGATCTGGGAGGCATTGAGCTTGTTCAAACAACAAAGGATCCCGAACGGCAAGCCTTCCTTGCGGCAAAATTGCAGGGCGGCCAGCAACTGCGAAAAATGCCCCTCCCCCCTGATCTGCTCGTAGACATCGCGGCGCGGGCTTTCGGCGCTGATGCTCAGGATACGGATCTGTTTACGATAGGTCCGCAGCAGCTCCCGATGCGCCGGCAAAAGCAGGCCATTCGTTGAAAAAGTAACGGCCAAATTCTCCTTCTCGGCCAACGCCAGCGTCTGCTCCAGGTTCTTGTATAGAAAAGGCTCGCCGCCGGTCAAGTGGAGGCTTTCGATGCCGTATTTTTTTGCGCCCGCCACCGCCTTTTCCACGATCTCAAAAGGCAGATGCTGCCCTGAGGCTTCGCCTCTCAGGCAATGCCGGCATTGCAACTGACAATCCGTTGTCGTCACAAAAATCAAATTCAGCACAGCGCTCCGCTACCCGTTTATCCGCCACAAGGCGTCGGCGGATAATCTTCGCCGCATCCTGCGGCTCGATTAAAAAAATGCTCCGGCGCAGTCTCTAAGTCCTCCACCGCACCGGAGCATTGAATTCGCCAAGCAATATCAATTACAGAGCTGTGTCTCCCGTCGCATCACCATCAAGCAATCCGCCCATGGAGATGTTCAAAACGTAAGCGCCCATATTCGGGTTTTCAGCAACTACTGTCGTCAACCTGGTCGCCGTTGCCAAACAGGCGGTCGTGCTGCTCAGGTCCGTCACTGTCGCGCAGGTCGTAACATAGGTGTAATACTTCGCCGCAGGCAGGTTCAGATCGAGGTTGCCGATAGTCGTCGCATAGAGAGCGTGCTGCGCCGCATATCTCATCTGTGCGCTCCTGATGGCAGACAGGATGTTCTTCGCTTCAGCAGCCCTACCCTTTTCAGCGATCCTGATGTAACGCGGCAACGCGATGGACGCGAGAATACCGATAACTATGATGACGATGATGAGTTCCAACAGCGTAAAACCGGCTCTCCTTTTTCTCCTCTGGAACATGTTTGCCCCTCCTTTTGGTTGAAGAGTTACACCCGTTTTATCGTGATTAACAAATCCAACTTCTTAAAAAAGAATAGCATTTCAAGCTCATCAAGTCAAGCAACTTATGTAAAAAATTAATTCGTCTTCATGAATGCGATGCTGAAGATCGGCATGAAGATGGAGATGACCATTCCGCCGATGATGACGCCGATAAAAACGATCATCAGGGGCTCGAAGATCGTCGCCAGACGCGAGACGAAGGTCTCCAGATACTCCTGATAATATTTCGCAATGCGCTTGAGCATATTCGATAATTCGCCGATCTCTTCGCCGATGGCGATCATCTGGACGACCATGGGCGTAAAAAACTCGCTTTTTTCCATGGGCACGGCCATGCTGCGGCCTTCCTTGACATTCCGCTTGATATAGCTGATGGCGTCCGTCATCCTGATCGACCCTGCACTGCGTTCAGAGATCTCAAGGGCGTAGAGGATAGGCACGCCACTCTCGATCAGGATGGACATAGTCGTGGCAAAACGTTCCAGGTACATGAACCTCAGGAATTCGCCGAAGATCGGCACCCTGAAAGAAATGTCCTCGATGATCCTGTCAAACGGCGGCCGCCGCTTGAGATAACGGAACAAAAACACAAAACCCATGACACAAATCACGATCAAAAACAGGTTTTTCGTCAAAAGCGTGCTCGTATTGATCAGGATCTTCGTCGGGAGCGGCAACTCCACGCCGAAATTCACCAGGATCGTGGCGAAGGTCGGGACGATCTTGATAACAAAAAAGAAGACCGCAGACACAGAGACGAACAACAGGATCCCGGGATAGAGGAGCGCGGAAACGATCTTTCTCTTAAAATTGGCCGATTCTTCCAAATAATAGGCCAGCTTGTCCAAGACCATGGGAAGGTTGCCGCTGGCCTCGCCGGTCTCGATAAGGTTGATCCACAAAGAGGAAAAGATGTCCGGGAATTTCGACAAGGCGTCCCGCAACGTCCGGCCGGCCTCCATGTCCAGGGCCACCTGGCCTACGATCCCGGCCAGTTTTTTTGAGTCCACCTGTTTGGCGATGACGTCCAGGGCCCGCAGGAGGCTGACGCCTGCGCCCAGGAGCATGGCCAGCTGACGCGCGAAAAGCACAAGGTCGTGAGAATTGACGCCGCCATGCGTGAACTGTTTCTTGACCGTCCTGACTTCCTGGGCGGCGGCCGCCGCCTCCTTGCGGCCCACGTCGAACGGAATAATCGAAGTAATGAAAAGGCCTTTGCGCTGAAGCTGCGCGACCACTTCATCCTGGCTGGCGCCTTCGATCACGCCCACTTCTTTTTCGCCTGTGGGCTTGCGGCAGATGTAGGAAAACTTTGGCATTACTCGACTCCGATGGTCGCGCTCAGGGCCTCTTCCAAAGACGTGATCCCTTCTTCCACCTTCTTTAATCCGCTCTCATGAAGGGTCAGCATACCCTGCGCCGTGGCGATCTTCTTGATCTCCTGGGCATTCACGCCCGACGTGATATGTTCCCGGATCTCGTCGTCCACATAGAGGACCTCGGCGATACACGTCCTTTTTCTGTATCCGATATGATTGCACTTATCGCAGCCTTTGGCCCGATAGATAAGGTCGGAGCGGAACTTAAAACGCTCCCTCTCTTCATGGCTCGGCTCATAGGCCTCTTTGCAATCCGGACACAAACGGCGCACAAGACGCTGGGCGACGACCAGGATCAAAGAGGGCATCAAAAGATACGGTTCCACCCCGATATCGATCAAACGCGTGACGGCCGAGGGCGCGTCGTTCGTATGGATCGTGCTCAAAACAAGATGGCCGGTCAAGGCTGAACGCACACAGATCTGTGCCGTCTCAAGGTCTCTGACCTCGCCCACCATCATGATGTCGGGGTCCTGGCGCAGAAAAGACCTCAGGGCGGACGCAAAGGTCAGGCCGATCTCCGGCTTGATCTGGACCTGATTGATCCCTTCAATATGATATTCCACAGGGTCTTCAACGGTAACGATATTTCTCGTCGGGGACTTGATCTCGGTGAGCGCGGCGTATAAGCTGGTGGACTTACCGCTCCCCGTCGGACCCGACATGAAGATCAGGCCGTACGGCGCGCGGATCGCTCTGCGAAAGAGCTCCAGTTGCGGCTCCAGAAAACCCATCCCGGCGAGGTCCAGGGAGACCCCTTCCTTGTCCAGGATACGCATAACGATCTTTTCGCCGTAAATGGTCGGCATCACCGAAATACGCAAATCAATGGTGCGGCCCTCGAAGCGCACGGAGAACCCGCCGTCCTGCGGCAGGCGTTTCTCGGCGATATCGAGCTTGGAAAGGATCTTGATCCTGGAGACGATCGGCAGCTGCAGATGCTTGGCCGGAGGAGGAATTTCATGCAACACACCGTCGATCCTGTAACGCAGGCTGATCTTGTCCTTGAAAGGCTCGATATGAATATCAGAGGCGCGTTCGTCAATGGCCTGTTTGATGATCAGATCCACGAGTTTGACCACCGGGGCTTCTTCGGCCCTGGCGATGAGGCGGTCGATGCTCAGTTCTTCGGCTTCAAGCTCGACGGCCGTCTCGAATTCCTCCGTCATGTTATAGGATTCCTTGACGGCGGCCTTCAGGATGTCGCGTTTTCCGTAAAAATCTTCGATCGCTTTCAGGATCTCGGTCTTGGTCGCGATGACGGGGTTGATCTCGCAGTTCGTCACCTTGCGCAGGTTATCGATCAGGATGACGTCCAGGGGGTCGGTGATCGCGCAGGTCAGGGAATTCAGGTTCTTGGATAAAGGCAGGACGGCGTTCTTGACGGCAAACTCTTTGGTGATCAAAAGGTCCAGGTTCTGGTCGGCCACGGGCTTGAGTAAGCCGCTGCCCATGGACACATACGGCAGGCCGAGCTGTTTTCCCAGGGCGACGACGACATCCTCCTCCGTCGCAAACCCCATCTTCAGAAGGAGTTCGCCCAGGCGCCCGCCCTCTTTGGCCTGGATCTTAATGACCTCCTCGAGCTGGGCCTGCGTGACGATCCCTTCTTTAACAAGGATCTCTCCTAATTTTAAATACGGCCTTGCCATGCGCTCAATTTTCCCATCTTTCCAACACGCTGTCAACGACTTCCTTGCGCGCTACCGGCGAAGACTGCTCACGAAATGACGAGGTGGGACCGTATGTGACATCGCCCCTGGCCAATTGGACGGCCTCTTTGTAACCGACGATATGGGGCGTGATGAAAACGATCAGCTCCCGATCCGCCACGCTTTTATCTTTATGCCTGAACAAAGCACCGACAAGAGGAATATCGCTCAGGAAGGGCATCTTCTTCAACGTCGTCTCTTCTGTCTGTCGGATCAACCCGCCCACAACAATGGTCTCTCCGTCTTTGACTCTTAATGTACCGACAGAAGTCCTTGTTTCCGGGTCCTTATAGGTCGTGCCGGCGAATGTGGCCCCAGTTTTGGCCACGGAAACCGTCGGCTGGACGAACATCGTGACGTAGCCGGTGTTCGCATCGACCTGCGGCGTTACCTTCAATGCCACGCCAGTCTCGACTCTTTCGGCCTCTAACGTCGTTTCTGATGTACTCTGGCTGGAAGATATGACCGTATTCTGACCGATCGCTTCGTTCGTCGTGATCTTGATCTCGGCGGATTCATTGCTGAGCGTCAATATCCGAGGCCTGGCCAGGAATTTGGTCTTGGTGTCGGTCGTCAATAGTTCGAAGGTCGCCGTAAAGACATCCGCGCTTAACGTTCCATAAGTAAATGCGGATGCGGCTGGATTCGTTCCGGTAGCCAGAAAACTCGGGAATTTCGACTGGGTGCTCGAACCGGTAATGCTCAAGATCTGACCCGACATATCCGTGCCCATTTCGTCGATCGTCGTCTTGTCGACATCCAGCATCTCTACCTCGATCATCACCTGCGGTGTCTGCGTATCCAGGATCTCGACGATCTTCTCGATCACGCTGAACTGCGAGGGGATATCCGTGATCACAAGGCTGTTGGTACGGGTATCTGAGACGACCTTGCCGCTGGAGGTCAGGATGGCCTTGATGGAATCCTCCAGGGTCCCGCCCTCTTCTTCGCCGCCGCCGGATGAGGTGCTCGTTGAGCCGCCGCCCGATGTTGTGCCGCCAGCCGCCCCTGCTGTTGACGCATCATCAATGGCCTGCTGAAGCTTGGACCCCTTGATACGCGCATATTTGAGGAAGAATACTTTCGTGATCGTTTCAACGGCCGGCTGGCCCCACTCCTTAACGACAAAGATATTGCTGCCGGTATCAAGCTCATAGGTGAGATTATTGGCTGACATGATCTTATTCAATGCCTCCTGAAGCGGCACGTCGACCAAGTAAAGGGTCACCGTGCGGTCCTGGACGTTCTGTGAAGCGATGAAATTCAACCCGGATTGCTCGGAAAAGACCTTCAGGATGGTCTTGAGGCTCGCGTCCTGAAAATCCATGGAAATCCTGCGGTTCGCTTCTCTCGAGATCAGATCATTGGAATAAAAATCGAACTCCGCTTTTCCTGCGCCCGCAGACACCGCAAGAAAAACGACCAGAAAAACACCCAGCACCAGCGATCGCCTTAATGCCCTCTTGATCATTTTCATGTGCCCTCCCCGATACCTAATAATTTCGATCTTTTCATGAGAAATTCCTTTTTCTTATAAAGGAAAAGAATGCCAGCTTCATTGATCCTCTTGACCTGGGCCTCCGTGTTTGTAACAATGTCGCCCTCCCCAAAGACCTCGCCGTTAATAATGGCCCTCGGCTGTTTTGTCCCCCAGACAATGCCCGTGACGGTCATCACCGGCAGTGTGATATTGGCGTTTTGCAGATCCTCCTCTTCGTTCGTCTGGACCGGCGCCACGACTTCTCTGACCGGCATGACCGGTTTGAAGAAATCGGTGAACTTCGAAAACTCGTCTTCTTCGACGTTGCCAACGGGCTTGGGAGCCTGTTCAGCGCCCTCCCCGGGATGAGACGCGATCGCCTCTTTGGCCGCGGCCTCAACATCCGCAGCCCAAGCGGGAACTGCCGCTATCGTTGCAATCCCCAAAAAAACAAAAACAGCAGTTTTCATACTACCCCGGGGTTTTCCCAAAAAATTATGCTTCATATCATTTAAAATAATAGGCCATGACCGTTATGTCCACGTTCAGGACATTGTCGGCGTCCGACTCAGGCGTAGTACCGTCAGAAATCCGCGCCGGCTCCAGAGATATCCTCTGGACCCTCGTCAGCATAGGCAAGGTCTCGACATCCCGGATAAACTTCGTCACGTCTTCTGTCCTGCCCTCCGCCCTAATCTTGAACGGGATACGGATATAATTGGGTTCCACGGCTTTATCGGCCGGGTCGACATTCTGGATCTTGATGCCTCTCTTGCGGGCGAGATCCCCGACGCGGCTGCTGATGGCGTCGAATTCCGTCGTATCCCATCCCAGTTTCTTCATGTCCCTGATCTTATTGTTGATATTCACGATCCTTTCGATCGCATCGGACTTCTGCTGTTCGATATCGATGTCCCCCTTCAGGCGATCGTATTCCTTCATCTGCTTACCATAAATATATTTCGCCGCCATGATAGAAATGATGACCGTGACGGCAATAATGACATACTCTTTATACTTTGTCAGCAACTCGGCGACGTTGATTTCCTGTTTCATTGCATCCATGCATCCACCCGCTTTGCGGTTGCGCGTTCCTGCCTGCTTTAACCTTAAGGCCTATTTCGACTTCGTATAGCAGACAACTTCAAAATCAATGGTGGGATAATTCAGGGTCCCTTCCCGCCATGCATTTAACTGGATCGTCGCAAATGTCCTCTGAAACTCCGGATCGTTCCTGAGGTCCGTAACGAACTTATTCATCTTCTGCTGCCTGGTTTTTTCTTCGGGGGCGTAAACATGGCAATCCAGCATCATGGTTCCGTCCTCGATGTAGGCCATCTTGCTGATCCAAACACCTTCGGGCAGCAGCTTGGAGAGATTGAGCAGCTTCTTATAAAGCCTCGGTTTCTTGTCGATCAGGTCCCTCAAATCCCGCTCCTGCGCCAGGTATTGCGTCTCACTGGCCTGGACACCTTCCAGGCTGGAAAGATCAATCCCCGGCAACAGAGGCAGCGTCTGGACAGTTGCCAGCGATTTTTCTCTCTCCAGGGGAAAAAGCTTGGCAAAACCGAGGCCATAACCCAGGACCAGAATAATAATACCGATGATGCCGCCTTTGGCCAGGGCCGGCTTGTTCTCCAAAAGGAATACAGTAGCCACCTCCTGGATATTTTCGCCGGAGAACGAAGCACCCCCTCCGGCCTTCGCCTTCTCTCTCTGCCGGAGAAGATTCAACGTAATCAACGTAGGCCGTTCCGGCCTGAGCGCGGCGCCGTAGGCCTTCACAAGATCCGGAAGCATCTCTGGAACGACGCCTTCGGCCTGAACCAGCTCCGCCAGATTCAAAAGGTTCACCTTAAGCCCGAGTTCCTTGCTAAAATGGTCGATCAGGTTTGACGTTGCCATAGACGAGATCACGATCATCTCATCCACTTCTTTCTTCAGGAATTGACGGCGGTAATAATCCAAAGAGACCCTGACTTCATTGATCAGCCTGAACATCTGGCTATCAAGGTCTTCCGTATGCGCCGCTTCTTGTCCGCCGGCGGTGGTCAGCCGGATATCGCGCGTGAAATAAGGAAAGCCCTTTTCTGTGATCAGGATGTTGGCGCCTTCTTTGTTAAATTCCAGGATGACGTAAGATTTCTGATTGTTGATCTTTCCCTTCACGACCAGAAAACGGAACAGGCTGAAAAGGCCAGGTTCATAGGCCTGTGCGGTAAAATTTACCTGTTGCAGCAAATTGCTATAGCTGTCGAGCGGCGCCTGTTTCATGCCGCAAAGGATGACCTCAATGATGTTGGCCTTTGCCTTGACATTATACTGGTAATCAAAGGCCAACTCCTCGATCTTGAACGGGATGTACTTCTTGATCTCAAAATTGATACCCGCGGCGATCTCGCTGTGGGGGATATTGGGCATCTCGAAAAAACGGATGATGAGATCTTTGGGCGGCAGGGAAATAACGGCTGTCGTCGCATCCATCTTGCTGTCTCTGAGGCCTTTCTGCAAGAATGCGATCAATTCCATCTCCCTGTCTTTGAAAAACTCGAAGATGTCCTCGCTGGGATGCGACTCCGAGCCTTCCGCAACAGGATAAGGCTGGACAAGAAAATTCTTGATCCGGCCGGAAGTCAATTGCACAAAAGAAACACCCTTGGCCCCAAAATAAATTCCGGCAAAATCTCGTCTTAATAGGTTAGCCAGCATAGGAAACCCGCCTCATCTGGTTTTCGCACCGCGATGGTTCGCCTTCAGCCACTTATCGATCTCTTTCTTGTCAAAACGCCAGACACCTCCAACCTTGATCCCGGAAATCTTGCTCTCGTGAAGCCAGTTGTAGATGGTCTGCCGTTTGAGCCGAAGGTAATTTGCCAGCTCTTCGACGTCCATTAGACTATACATGATCTCTTCCGATCTCCTTGATTCCTTCCTTCTGCCGACAGGCCTGCCGGCGCACATAACGGACCCAAACAACTCCCGGAAAACATTTCAACATAAAATGTTTACTTTGTCAATGATTTTTTATTACTTAATTACCAAGTTATTCATGGATTTACTTATATCATAATAGATTTACTTTTCACGGGTATAAAAAAACCCTGACTCAGGGAAATAAAAAGAGGCAGGATTACCAGTTCAACGCATAATTGACAGACCCGTTAACCTGATACGTGGAACTTGGTCCTGTGGCAGATGCTGAACTCGAGAAAGCAGCTGCTTTGAGGGTAAGGATGTTCCCTGAGGGATCGAAGGACCAGGGCATCGTGCCAGGCCCCACAACGGGCCTAATGACATAAGCGCCGGCACCGCCGTTACGCCGGGCCCAATCCATGGCATAGACAGCAGCACCTTCGGCCGCATAATAAGCCTTGGCCCTGCGAACATGCTGTTCCAATAAACGGCTGCTGGAAGAAACGACGGTCATCATGACGCCTGAAAGAACGGTAAATATGATGACGAAAATCAGCATATTCACCATGGCCAACCCGTTTGGTATAAATGTGTTCTTCCTACCCATGTCCTTCTCCCGTCCGCCCCTGACAAAAACCGTCAGAAACGCCAGATAACAACGCCTATCGGGCCCCATCTGCGCTCACCGCTGTTATAACCCTTCACTTACGCAAAGAAATCTTATGGTCTCCACCCTGGGAAACAAGCACTACGTGCCCTTCCCTCGCCAGCCATCCTACGCTCATAAGGATCAGATCGCGAGGTTTATCGATATGTTTGACCATGGCGGACAGCAAAGATTCCCCGTGGGCGTCAAGATAATGCCATATCTCTCCTGCAACGATCCCGATCTCTGTAATCATTTCCCACCTCCTTAATTCCGCCTCTGGCGGAATTAACTCCGCAGCGTATCTTGTAAATATCTGGATGCCCGTCCGAACTCTGTGAGGACTGGGTCCAGACAGATATTTACAAGATGGTTACGCAAGGAGTCACGTTAATTCCTTAATCCTTTCGCCTCTGGCGGATTAGGCCCTCTGGTTCAAGCTCCCGCATTGCGGGCATGTGCTGATCCTGGATGCCTTTGGATCAAAATAAACATAAAGACAAATATTGCACTGCCAGATCTGCTTTTCCGATATTCTGGACCGGTGCCTTGTGCTTCGCTGTATCCCAAACCACAACAATAAGATTAAAAAAATCCCGCTACATAAATAATAACAGATAAAAAGGAAAAAATCAATTTTCAGCATGGCCGGTATCCATCAATTTTTATAAGCCTGTACCCTTCCGCCCCTGGTTAACCCCTTATCGTAAAACGGGGCAACCCGGAAAGGGCAGGCCTTCCTCATACCGCATGAAGGAAGGGCCTCGCCTTCGCAGCATACTGCGGATCGATTAACGCAAAGAAAAACGAAGCGTAAACGACCGGCCGCGCGGGGCCGCATCGGGTTTAAAAACGGCGTTGTCGATCTTGCTCTGAATGAAGAGATCGAGGGACGGATCCCCGCTTCCAGATATTTTCTTCATGTGTACCACCCGCCCCTCGTCATCCAGGAGCACTTCAAAAACGATGGCACGGCTCAATGCTTCACGTCCGGCCGCGCGACGAAGCTCGGAAAAATCAACCTGGTAAAGGTAGCGGCCGTAATCCGACATGCCAAACGCAAGAGATCCCTCGCCGCCCTCCCTCTTCGCCGACACAGGCTGCTCGATGTCCGGGCCGCGGCGCCCGCTTGCAGAAGACGATTGCACGCCGGCCAGAAGAATTTCCGGCTTGGGAGCGCCCCCCTCGATCTTTTCCAACGCGGGCCTGGGAACAGCTTCAGACCCGGCAAGGATACCGAAGGCGTTCTTCTGCCGGGTCACCTGTGGCCGGAACGGAAAAAAATCAGAAGGCTTCAGAAAAGCGCCGGCATAGATCGCATGCCCTCCGATCTTCTCATAATGGCCGAATGACAAAACAGGGGCCAGGCCCATCCCCCAGACAAAATGCCACAACAAAGAAAAAAACAATCCAAACAAAAGAAACCTGACGGAAATCCTCGGATTATTCATTAGTCGCTATGCTGATCTGTGTTACGCCCGCTCTTCTGGCGGCATCCCAGACGCGGACAAGGTCCCTGACGTGGGCGCGCTGGTCTGCTTTGATCAGGACGGGGCCGCCAAACTGCGCAGCCTCGCGCAAAAAAGCGTCCATGTCCTTTGCTCCGGATACACGGACGGTCGCATCCAAATAGATCCCGCCGTCCTCGCGGATAACAACGACACGCCCTTTTCCGGTCACTGGCGCGCTTGTGAGCACTTTCGGTAAAGAGATCTCAAGCCCCCGGTGCGGCAGGACATGGCCCAGTATCGCGTAAAGAAAAAACAGAACCAGGATGACGTTAAAGAATACCAAACAAGGGAATCGCAGCCCCGGGACAGACGCTCTGCCGGGACGCCTAAAGTCTCTCACGACTGCATTCTCCTCTCCAAAAGAAAGCTCAGAAGTTCGCGGCAGGATATATCGATGTCCGCTTCGACAATCTTGATCTGTGCCGAAAGAAAACGAAAAGCCACATAGAGAGGGACGAGCACGGCCAGCGCCAGAAGCGGCGCCAGGACCATCTGCCAGACGCCTCCCGTGACATCCCCCAACCCGACGGACAACGCAACGGCTTCTTTCGCTTCAAATACATAAAAGATCTCGGTGATCCCCAACAGGGTCCCAAGGAATCCTAAAAGAGGCAGGACGTCCAGAAGCGTCGACAAAAGCGCCATATGCTGTTCCAGGGCAGGCTCTTCATACCTGAGCGCGTTATCCATGGATTCTTTGATCTCGTCTTTGCCGTGATCATACTTGATGATCCCTGCACGCAGGACGCGGGACAACGGGACATCCGTCTCTTCACAAAGATCAATGGCCTCTTTCAATCTCTGGCGCTCAAGTTTCTCGAAGATCTGTTTCAGGAACGCCGGGGCATCCAAACGGACAGACGCAAACTGTCTGATCTTGGCGAACACCACCGTAAATCCCAAAAGAGAACAGAAAAGGACCGGGACGACGGCCCATCCACCTTGACGTAGCAGGGAATTCTGCAAATATAAGATAACCGACGACACAAGACAAACGCACAGAACGGATAACCGCAGCCATCTCTCTTTCATCGCAAACCTTCCTTTTTTGGGGACGTCGCAAGACCCGCCCGGCGGATCATGCGAGGATGCCTTCCGTCATAGGGGACGACCATCAATCTTTTTCTTCGAGACTCTTGAGTTTCTCGCTGGCATATTTGGCTTCGGGCACGTTCAACGAAGCCACCTTCTCCAGGACCTTGCGCAGCTCTGTCCAATTTTCCATGCGTTCATAGATCCTGGCCACGCGCAGGAGCGCCTTGGCAGAAACCGCCTCGTCCTTCTCAAAAAGATAGTGCACGTTCAAATAAGCTTCCAGGGCCCGGTCATAGGCGCCGGACTCTTCCCAGAGCTCGGCGATCTGGAACTGGATATCCGCCGTCTTCTGGCCGCCCTGGGTCCCGGCCGCCTTCTCCAGAAAATCGATCGCTTCGGCGTATTTCTTCTCTTCCTTTGCGATCGCGGCCAAATTCACGTAAGCCGTCTGGCTCCACGGCGTCTGCAGGGCGATCGCGTCCTCATAGGACTTGCGCGCGGCCGCATGGTCCCCTTTCTGGAAATACACGTCGCCGCTCAAGACGGCGGCCCGCGCCGCCGCATCCAGCCGCCCGCTCTCCCGCGCCTGCGCGAAGCTTTTGAGCGCGGCTGCCGTATTTGCCTCGCGCACGTATGTCTGGCCGATCGCAAGATAGGCTTCCCCGATAAACTCGTTATCCGGATAATTACGGATCAACCGCTCAAAATATTTCCTGGCCGAGGCATCGTCATGGGCAAAGACATAAGATTGGCCCAGCCCCAGGATGACGTTCGGGGTCAAAGGGGAATCCGGATACCGCGTGACAAAATCGGAGAAACGTTTATTGGCCTCCGCCTGGTTCCCCTCGTGGCTGTAGGCGCTGGCGATCTCATACTCCGCTTTTTGCCTCAGGGATTCCGCGACAGAAGGTTCACGCACCAATGACTGAAAAGCCTCGATCGCCGGCTTGAATTCTCCAAGGTTCAGCAATGTCTCGCCGAGAAGAAAGATACCCTGCGGACGGTATGAAGAATCCTTAAACTCGGAACGAAACACCTCCAGCTGTTCACGGGCCGCCGGAAAATCGCCTTTCTGGAAATAGATCACGCCCAAGAAATAATTGGCGTCATCGATCAGCTTCGAATTCGGGAACTCCTTGATCAGCTTCTTGAGCGCCAGGACTGCGGATTCCAGGTCCTCCGATTTGAGCCAAGTCAAACCGATCTGATATTGGATATAGTCGTTATAGACGCTATCAGGATATTCCTTAAGGATATCCTGATAGGTCTGGATCGCCTTTTGGTATTCGCCGGCATCCTGATAGACATCCCCCAGCTGGCATAAGGCGCTCAGCTTGAAAATCTTGTCTGAAGAGAAAGAGGCGACCTTCTGGAATTCCTGTTGGGCAGACTCAAAATCACCCACCTTCAGGTAAGCCCAACCAAGGCTGTAAAGGATCCTGTCCCGCAAATCCCTCGGCTCACCCAACAGGCGGGACAAACGCCGAAGCTTATCCAAAGAGATCCTGTAAGCAATGATCGCTTCTTCAAAATGGTCCAGGCGATAAAGGGCCTCTCCTTTACCGTAATAGGCCAGGGGCGCATACTCCTCGTTCTTGTCGATAGAAATGACTCTGTCGAAAAGACCGATAGCATCCTGATAATTCCCCTCGCCCGAAGCGACAACGGCCTTTCCCAGGACAATCCCCGGCGCCTGGTCCTCATCTTCGAAGCGGGAGAAAATTCTTGCCGCATCGTCGAACCGCTTCATGTTCAAATAAGACCAGCCGATACCGATCTCGGCCGACTGAATCTGGTCCTCGGCCTGCGCATGCTCCAGGCACTTCTGATAGGCCTCGACGGCCTGAGCATAGTCTTCCAGATAATATTGAGCCTCGCCTAGGTAAAAATAAGCCCTCCCCGTGTTCGGCGAAGAGGCAAAAAGCGAAAGATATTTCCCGAGCTCCTTCTTGAGTTGTGTAAAATCCCTCTGACGATAGATGGCCTCGCAAACGCCGAAAGATGCTTCCTCCTGCGTCCCGGCATCCTTGAAGCGCTCCAGCATCTGCCGGTAAATATCCTGGGCCTCCTTGAATTTTCCGTCATTCAACAGGGCCTGCGCGAGCGACGAATAGGCGGGACGGAAATAGAACGAGTCCGGGTAATTATTGACGAGCTCCTGGTAATATTCCGCCGCCTGCCGATAATCACGGCCCCGCCCGTAGATCTCCCCGAGCCAATACAGGACCTTGTCCTTCTGGCTGGCCGCCTCAGGCATCTTCAAGAGCGCGTCGAACTGATCAAGCGCCTTGAGATATTTTTCCTGCTGGAAATAATTCTGGCCGATATAGATCCGGGCTTCAATCCTCTTGCCACTCTGCAGATATGTATTCAGGAACTTGTCGAAAAGGACTATAGAAACATCATAAAACCCGTCCTGATATGCCTTGGCAGCCACATAGAAAGCATCCTCCTCTTTCTTGTTAAAATCAGAAGGTTCCGCCCCATGCGCCGCAGAAGAAAAACAGGCCCCAGCAGCCAAAATAAAAACACAGATATTCCTGATCGTCTTTATTCCATTCATTTGCGAAGGATCTCCTTGAGATATTGCCCCGTATACGACCGGCGTTGCGCAGCGACCTCTTCCGGGCTCCCCGCAGCCACGACCTCTCCTCCCTCGTCGCCGCCCTCGGGCCCAAGATCGATGCAGTAATCCGCACTCTTGATGACGTCTAAGTTGTGTTCCACGACCAAAACCGTATTGCCGAGGTCGACGAGCCTCTGGAGAACGCCCAGGAGCTTCTCGACGTCGGCGAAATGGAGTCCCGTGGTCGGCTCGTCAAGAATATAGAGCGTCCGGCCCGTGGACCGTTTGCAGAGCTCGCTCGCCAGCTTGACACGCTGGGCCTCGCCCCCTGAAAGGGTCGTTGCCGGCTGGCCCAGCTGGATATACCCCAAGCCCACGTCATAGAGCGTCTGAAGGGTCTCCTTGAGACGCGGGATATTCTCAAAAAGACGCAGGGCCTCCTCGACAGACATATCCAGGACCTGCGCGATGGAATAACCTTTATACTTGACCTCCAGTGTCGCCTCGTTAAAACGCTCACCCTGGCAAACCTCACACTTCACATACACATCGGGCAAAAAATGCATCTCGATCTTCTTGATGCCGTCTCCGGAACACGCCTCGCATCGGCCGCCCTTGACGTTAAAACTGAAACGCCCCGGCCGGTAGCCACGCGCCTTGGATTCCGGCAGCCTCGAAAAAAGGTCGCGGATCACGGAAAAGACGCCCACATACGTCGCCGGGTTGGAACGCGGAGTCCTGCCGATCGGAGACTGATCGACCACAATCACCTTGTCGACACGCTCCGCCCCCAGGAGCTTTTTGAACTCTCCCGCCTTGACACGGGAACGATACAGCCGGCGCGACAAAGCTTTGTATAATGTCTCGTCAATCAATGTCGATTTTCCGGAACCAGACACCCCGCTGACACAGATAAAAACACCCAGGGGAAATTTGACATCAATACCTTTCAGATTATGGGTCGTGGCCCCCCTGATCTCCAGGCACGGCCGCCCCCGGTAGTCGCGCCGCTTGGACGGCTTATGAATCGCCATCCGCCCCGTCAGGAACTTGGCCGTCAGGGATTCTTGAGATTTCAAAAGATCCTCGAATGTCCCGCTGAACAAGACCTCGCCGCCGTACTTGCCGGCGCCCGGGCCCAGGTCGATGATGTGGTCGGCCGCGCGCATCGTCGCCTCGTCGTGTTCGACGACAAGAAGGGTATTGCCCAGATCCCGCAACGACTGGAGCGTCGCCAAGAGTTTGGCATTATCGCGGGCGTGCAGGCCGATACTCGGCTCATCCAGACAGTAGAGAACCCCCACGAGCCCCGAGCCCACCTGTGTCGCCAGACGGATACGCTGGAATTCCCCTCCCGACAACGTGGCGCTCTTGCGGTCCAGCGTCAGATATCCCAAACCCACATTCAGACAAAATGATAGTTTCTCCTTCACATCTTTCAGGGCCTGCGAGGCGATCTGCTTTGCTTCCGGATTCAATGGCAGAGTATCAAAAAAAACATACGCCTCCTGGATCGTCATGCGCGTGATGTCCCAGATCGAACGCTCCTGGACAGTCACGGCCAGGCTCTCTTTTTTCAGGCGCGAACCCCGACAGGCAGGACAGGGCATTTGAGACATATATTTGGATATCTCTTCCTTAAGGAACAAACTGTCCGTCTGGCTAAACAACCTCTCTAGGTGCGGGATCAGCCCTTCAAACGGCCTGTTCCAGATGACAGTATCGCAGCCGTAAAGGATCGCGCGCCGCACATCTTTAGGCAATTGACGAAACGGCGTATCCAGATCAAACCCAAGGCGCCGCGACAATTCGCGCAAAAGGGCCCGGTAATACAACAGATACCCTTTGCCGCCACGCTTCCATGGCTCCAGCGCTCCCTCGAGGATGGATTTCCTCTTGTCGGGAACGATCAGGTCCACATCAAATTCCATTTTCATCCCCAGGCCGTTGCAGGCCGGGCATGCCCCGTAAGGGGCATTGAAAGAAAAAATGCGCGGTTCGATCTCGGGGATATTGATGCCGCATGCGACACAGGCATACTTTTCACTGAAGGCCTTCTCCCGCGGTTCCTGCGGATCGCCGGACTGAACAACGATCACAAGGCCATTGCCGAATCTGAGGGCCGTCTCCACAGAATCTGTCAGCCGCGGCTTGACGCCCGCCGACACGGAAAGCCTGTCCACAACGGCTTCGATATGATGGACTTTATAGCGCGCGAGGTTCACCTCTTCATTGAGCTCATAGACCTTCCCATCGACGCGCGCCCTTACAAATCCTTGTTTCTGCAGCTGCGCCAGGGTCTTGCGGTATTCGCCTTTACGGCCGCGCACGACAGGAGAAAGGATCTCGATTTTCGCGCCTTCCTTGAGCCGCAGCAACTGTTCGACGATCTCCTGCGCGCTCTGCTTGTGGACACGCCGGCCGCACTGAGGACAATGCGGCACGCCTATCCGGGCAAACAACAGCCTCAGGTAATCGTAGATCTCCGTCTGCGTACCCACGGTCGAACGGGGATTGCCCCCGGCCGTCCTTTGCTCAATGGAGATCGTCGGCGAGAGCCCTTCGATCACATCAACATGGGGTTTTTGCAATTGTTCCAGGAACTGACGCGCGTAACTCGAGAGGCTCTCGACATAGCGGCGCTGGCCCTCGGCATAGATCGTATCAAAAACAAGGGAAGACTTTCCTGAGCCGGAAAGCCCCGTCACCACCACAAGTTTGTTGCGCGGGATTTCCAGACGGATATTTTTAAGATTGTGCTCGCGGGCACCCTGGATGATTACTGACCTTTCATTAAATAATGGGCACATTTGGAGGCCTCAGATTTGAGCCTGATGCAAGGCGCGACGACGAAGGCGTGTCCTCTGCGACACGCTGAGAAGGAGCAACGCAGCAGCAGGCCAAAGATAGGCCTCCCCTGCGGGCTGGGCACTTTTGGGCTGCGACGTCGTCGCTCGTCGCTTGCGTACCGCAGTGGGTACGCGGCGCTCCTCGGCTCCTCGTCTCGCTCCAAAATTGTCGCAGCCAAATGTATCCATTATTTAATAAAAGGCCAGTGATGTTGTGTCGTCATGGCGGGCACCCCCACTGTTTTGTTTCGATTTGTCTCCATGAGACGGAGCAAAACAAAGCAAAACAGTGGGGGTTCTCGTTGAACTATTTCTTCTTTGATTTCTTCTTGCCACCTCTGATCAACTTGGCGCAGGCCACATCGCCATGCTTGTCAAGAAAATAGAGGTAACCGTCCTTTTTATCGACGCCGACTTTTGCGACTTTTTTCGGCTTGCCGCCTTTCTTCTTGCCTCTCGCCATCACTGCGCAAGAAACGTCGCCAGCCTTGTCAATAAAGTAAAGATAACCCTTCTGCCTCTTCACTCCGACTTTTGCTACTTTCTGTGCCATCTAAGATCACCCCCTCTCATTTTGTATTTTAAATCAGGAACCTATACGCACCGCATCCGAAAATCCCGCCAGCGATGCCGCCGCAGAGAGGATCGCCAAATAGCTGGTCTTGGGATTATCGGGGCTTGCCGTGTTCTCACAAGAGATCTTCAGGCGTGCCGCTTTTGACTCGACGTCGATCTCATGAACATTCCTATGGAGGGCCGGGTCCGCCCATATCTGGACCTTCACCCTGACGCGCGGTCCCGCTGCCAGCTGCAAAAGCGCGACCACATTGATATTCTGAGGAAAAAACCGGACGGCCTGGGCTGCGTATCCGGAAAAAATGAGCGTTTTTTTCCTGATTGCGGAAAGATCGACCTTGTGTGATTTAAAAAAGGCCGCCCCGGCCAAGGCTTTCGGAGGCTTGCTGGTATTCATGGTGATCGACGTGATGCCGACCGCCGACAAGGCCCGGATCCCGTCTAACCCGCAGATGGCCCCGCTGGGCAGAAGGAACCTGGCGCCTGTCTTTCTTGAGATCGAAAATAGCCCCTTCTCTTTACCCAGGATGCCGCCGATGCTCATCACAAGAATGCTTTTGCCAGCCAAAAGGCTCTGGCGCGCGAAACGGTAGGAAACCGCGGCGGATGACGCTTCGATAACGAAATCGGAAACGGCGATCAACCGGTGCGCATCCAGGACCTTGGCCCGGCGGCATATGCCCAAAAGGGCCCGCGCCTTCTCTTGTTGCGCGTCGCAGACGGCGACAACACAAAATTCTTCAGAAAGCCTGCCCTCGATGATCTTCGCCAGGCTCGTCCCGATCGCGCCGCAACCGATGATGCCTATCTTGACCTTTTTCATAAAGAACACCTCTCCTGAAATTAGGGCGGGCGATCGCGAAACCTAACACCGCCTCATTTTGCCTTCAAAAAAACGTTATCGATCAGCCGCGTCTTTCCGATATATATCGCCAAAAGCAGCAAGGCGTCGCGGTCAACCGTCTTGACGCGCTCAAAGGTCTTTTTGTCGACAAACTCGATGTAGTCTATCCGCGCCGACGGCGTATGCGCAATGAAATCTTCCAGCATGCCTCGTATCTTCTGCGTGTCGCGCAGGCCAGTGGCGACCGCGTGCTCCGCGGACTTCAAAGCCTGGAACAAAACAACCGCCTCCTGTCTTTCTTTGGGCGAAAGATAGGTGTTGCGCGAACTCATGGCTAAACCGTCCGGCTCGCGCACGGTCGGCATGACCTTAACACAAACGGGAATATTCAAATCACCGGCCATCTTTCGGATGACCGCAACCTGCTGGGCGTCTTTTTGCCCGAAATAAACCACATCGGGCGCGACAACATTCAACAGCTTGGCTACGACCGTCGCGACGCCGGTAAAATGCCCGGGGCGGCTACGGCCGCAATATTCACCGGAAAGGCCGCGGACCTCGACAAAAGTGCAGAAATCAGCCACATAAAGCTCGCGGGCAGGCGGCACAAAAACAAAATCCGCCAAACCCCTCAAAAGACCGGAATCTCTTTTAAGGTCTCGCGGATATGTTTTGAAATCTTCCTTGGGGCCGAACTGGATCGGGTTCACGAAGATGCTGACGACAACAACATCGTTTTCTTTGCGCGCCTGGCGGACGAGGCTCAAATGCCCTTCATGCAAAAAACCCATGGTAGGCACGAATCCGATGCGGCGGCCCCTCTTACGGCACCGGCCGAGTTCCAGACGCAATGCGGCGATTGTCGTGATAAGCTTCATGCGCTTCTTTCAAAAGAGATCAATCCTTGATCTCTTCCTTGGTGGGCATGGCAAACCAACAGATAAAATAGAGAACAATCGTGAAACCCCACAAAAAAATACCGACCAGAAAAATGATCCGGATCAACGTCGGGTCAACGTTAAAATACTCCCCCAGGCCGGCGCAGACCCCGGCGATCTTCTTGTCCTGCGTCACCCTATACAATCTTTTCACAAAACTTCCTCCATCGGCCCTGAGCTTCCAGTCCTTCGAGCATCCGGGTCACCGTCTCTTTCGTCTGAGGGTCAACGAAATCAGGGGCAAGGTCCGCCAGGGGCTTGAGCACAAAAAAACGCGCGTGGGCCCCCGGATGCGGCACCGTCAAATCTTCGTCCCTGATGACCTGTGCGCCGCAATAAAGAATATCAAGATCAATGGTCCTCGGCCCCTTGCGCTCCTGCCTCTTGCGCCCCAGGGACTGTTCGATCTCTCTCAAAACTCTCAGTAGCCCGCGCGGGCCCGCCGTCGTCTCCACCTCGGCGACCGAATTCAAATAATCCGGCTGCTCTTTGTCCGTGTCCCAAGGCGCTGTTTCATAAACGGCCGAACAACGCAGGACGCTGATCCCTGGAGACGCTTTTAAAAGATCCACAGCCCGGCGGATATGCCCGAGCCTGTCGCCAAGATTTGAACCCAAACCGAGATAACAGATCATAAAATCTCGATCAAAACTGATCAACGAGATACACCTTCATCCGCTCGACGGCCTCCTGCAGTTTAGCCTTGTCCAGCGTCATGGCAAACCGCACATACCCTTCGCCATACTTACCGAATCCCACGCCCGGCGTTGCCACAATGTTGGCCCTCTCAAGCAAGATCCGGGCAAACTCAATAGAGGACTTTGCTTTTTTCGGGAGTTTGACCCATACATAAAAACTGGCCCTGGGCTTTTCCGCCTTCCAGCCCAGGCTTTTCAGGCCGTCTACGAAAACCTGACAGCGTTCGCCGTATATCTTGTTATTCTGTTCGATCACCGCCGCGCCTTCGCGCAACGCCGCAAGGCCAGCCAGCTGGATGGCCTGAAAAACTCCTGAGTCGATATTGGACTTCACCCTGGCCAGCGCCGCCACCACCGCCGCATGGCCGCAGACCCAGCCCAGGCGCCATCCGGTCATGTTATACGTCTTGGAAAGGGAATGGAATTCGACGCCCACGTCTTTAGCTCCGGGGGTCTCGAGAAAACTGACGGCCTTGAAACCGTCGAAGGCGACCTCGGAATACGCCGCATCATGACAGACGACCACATGATGCGCCTGCGCAAAAGCCACGACTTTCTCAAAAAAGGCGCTGTCGGCGACGGCCCCCGTCGGGTTGTTCGGATAGTTCAAAAACATCAATTTCGCCTTGTCGGCGACGGCGGGCGAAATAGCGTCCAAATCAGGCAAAAAACCGTTCGACTGCCGCAGCGGCATGGCATAAGGCTTGCCGTCCGCCAGGATGGTGGCGTTGCGGTAAGGCGGGTAACCCGGATCCGGCACAAGCGTCACGTCGCCTTTGTTCAGGAACGCGACAGGCAGATGGGCAATACCCTCTTTGGAACCGATGAGAGGCAAAACCTCCGTCACGGGGTCCAGCGTCACATTGAACCTCTGACGGTACCAATCCGCGATCGCCTCCTTCAATTCGGGCATCCCCTGGTCCAGCGCATAGCGATGGTTTTTGGGGTCGCGCGCGGCCTCATAGAGCTTTTCGATGACAAAAGACGGGGTCGGTATGTCCGGATCCCCGACGCCCAGATCGATGATGTTGCGGCCTTCAGCCCTGGCCTTTCTCTTTGCGGCGTCGATCTCGGCAAAAAGATACGGGGGCAGACTCTCCAATTTCTTCGATAACACGATATCCATAAGAAACTAACTCCTCTGCGCTAAAACATCCGCCATGGTGTATAAACCGTGTTTTTTCTTAACGACGAATTTCAGGGCCGTAAGGGCCCCTCTCGCGAAGATATCCCGCGTCTTGGCATGGTGGGAGATCCTGATGGTATCCCATGGGCTTTCGAAAACAACTTCGTGGTCCCCGACGATCTCTCCCTCCCGGATAGACTTGACAGGGACATCGTCACAATGGCGCTCCTCCTTGACGATATCGGCCAGGAACTTGGCCGTCCCCGAAGGGGCATCTTTCTTGTGAACATGATGGGCCTCGGTCATGGAAACATGATAATCCCCCGGCAGGGCCCGAACGGCCCCCCTCGTCAATTCAAAAAGCAGATTGACGCCGATCGACATATTGGGAGAAAAAACCACGCCGATCGCCCTGGAAGCCTCAGCGATCTCTTTCTTCTGGTCTTCGGAAAAACCCGTCGTCCCGATCACGATGGGTTTTTTGAATTTCACACAATATCGCAGATGATCCAGCGTCCCGTCCACCGAAGAAAAATCAATCAGGCCGTCGATGTCGCGGATCAATTCCTTGTCGGAGACGACCTCGACGCCGGCGATCTTCGTGCCGATCTCGGGATGCGTCAACCTCTCCAGAGCCAGGGATACCCGCAAGTCCGGATCATTTCCGGCCAGCTCAAGGATCCTCTGCCCCATCTTCCCCATGGCCCCGCTTACGCCGAGTTTAATTGAGTTCATTGAGCCCCTTGAGTTCATTGAGTCCCTTGAGTTCATTGAGTCGAGAAAACACAAAATGTTAACTCTATAACCTCAACAAACTCAAAGAACACTATAAACTATTTTAGAAGTCCGTATTCCTTCAAGGCTGTTTTCAGTTTAGCCAGGTTCTCCGGCGCCATCTCGCACATTGGCAGCCGCAAGGACGGTTCGCACATACCTAAAAGCCCCATCGCCGTTTTGACCGGGATCGGGTTTGTTTCGATAAACATCGCTTTCACCAGAGGCGCAAGCCGGTAATGCAAGCGCCGCGCCTTTGCGATGTCGCCCGAAGCAAAGGCCGTCACCATCTCCTTGACGTCCATCGGGACGATATTGGCGACGACGGAAACGATTCCGGCCCCGCCGATCGCCATGAGCGGCAGGGTCAATGAATCATCTCCCGATGTCACGGTGAACTTTTCTCCGCACAGGGCGATGACCCGCGACATCTGGTCCAGCGAACCGCTGGCCTCTTTGACGGCAACGATATTCTTGCAATCCGCAGCCAGCCGCGCGATGGTCTCAGGCTCGATATTGACGGCCGTCCGTGAAGCAATGTTATAAAGCATGATCGGGATCTTGACGCTCCCGGCAATCTCCCTGAAATGCAAATACAGGCCTTTTTGCGTCGGTTTGTTGTAATACGGAGAAACAAGCAGGAGACCGTTAGCGCCGGCCTTCTCGGCCTTGCGGCTCATCATGACGGCTTCCGCCGTGGAATTCGATCCGGTGCCCGCGATGACGGGGATCTTGCCTTTGGCCGCCTGGATACAGATCTCGATCACTTTCTCATGCTCATCGTAATCCAGTGTCGCAGATTCCCCTGTCGTCCCGCAAGGAACGATCCCGTCCGATCCGTTCCTGATGTGAAAAGCGACCAGGTCTTTTAAAGTTTTTTCATCGACCGAGCCATCTTTGGCAAAAGGCGTCACCAACGCTACGATAGAACCCCTGAACATATAAACTCCTTGGTTTTGCCTAGAATATGACCTACTCAAAGAAAATATTTTCCTTTAAAAACAACGCTAGCAAGGCCCTCAAGCCAGACGTCGAAGATCTTTTTTTTCGACATCGTGAAATAGACACGCAAGACCTCGCCGCTCTTCGTCTTGACGCAGACGCGATGCTTCATATGGGGCTTTGTCCCGCACCCCTCGTGATTGATGACCGAGATAAGGGCGGCGGCCACAGACCCTGTCCCGCAGGCCAGCGTTTCATCCTCGACACCCCGTTCGTAAGTACGGATACAGACGCTTCCGTCCGCCTGCCGCTGGATAAAATCAACATTTGTGCCGGCCGGCGAAAAAACATTGTGGTAACGCAGGAGCCGCCCGATACGCGCCACCGGCACCTGGACGGTATCCTGGACCTCGATCACCGCATGAGGGACGCCGGTATCGACAAAATCCACGTTATATTCCCTGCCGGCGGCCTTCACGCAAAGGTCCAGGCGGATATCCGTCGGATCGGTCATCCTGATCTTGATGCCGTTTTCCGTGATGCGAGCGGCAAGCAGTCCGGCCCCGGTCTCGATGGAAAACGCCTTACGGCCCGTCGTATTAAAATAATACAGCGCCAGGCAACGGGCCCCATTGCCGCACATCTCGGCCTCGGAACCGTCGGCGTTAAAAATGCGCATGCGCACATCGGCTTTTTTGGAGGCCTCCGCCAAAAGGACGCCGTCCGCCCCTACGCCGAACCTCCGATCGCAGATCTTTTCGATGAACGGTTTGGACATCTGGAGCCTGGACCTGGAACGTTGCTCCAGCAGGACAAAATCGTTCCCGGACCCTTGTAATTTAACGAATGAAATGCCCCTCATAATTCAATGACCTTCTCGTGTCGGAGAAGATCCCCGTAGTTCTCCCGGTCTCGGATCACGCGCACCGTTTTGCCTTTCACCAGAACCTCCGCGGGACGGCGCCTGGAGTTGTAATTGGAGGCCATGGAAAAGCCGTAGGCCCCGGCGCCCATAACGACAAGCAGTTCGCCCGCATCGAACAAAGGCATCGTGCGGTCGAGCGCCAGGAAATCTCCGCTCTCGCAGATCGGCCCGACGACATCCGATCTCTTCAGCGTTGCCTTTCTGCCCGCCCCGGCGCCCTGGACCGGATAGACCTCATGGTAGGCGCCGTACAGAGACGGCCGGGCCAGGTCATTCATCCCCGCATCCACGACGACAAACCTTTTTTTCGGGCTGTCTTTGACGTAGAGCACCTGCGTCAGAAGGACACCGGCGTTCCCGACGATAAAGCGCCCGGGTTCCAGGATCAGCCGCAGCCTCCTGCCTTTCAACAACGGCAAAATCTCATCAGCATATTCCCGGGCTGTCTGGGGGTCTTCCTGCCTGTAGATGATCCCGAGCCCGCCGCCGATATTGAGCGTCTTGACCGTTATCCCAGCTTTTTTGAGATGGTCGATAAATCGCAGGACGCGCCTGAGGGCGGCCACGAACGGGGCAGCCTGAGTGATCTGCGATCCGATGTGCACATGTATGCCTTCCACAGACACCCTTTTGAAATTAGGCCGGTTCAAAAAGATGACGCGCGCCGTTTCCAAATCAACCCCGAATTTACTCTCCACTGTCCCGGTGGTGATATATCGATGCGTATGGGGATCGATATTGGGATTGATGCGGATGCAGACGCGTGCGTCCCGATTCAACTCCTGCGCGACCGAACTGATCACGCCGAGCTCCTGGATCGATTCGACATTAAAATACAGAATGCCGTAACGGATGGCGGCGGAAATCTCTTCTCTGGTCTTGCCGACGCTGGCATAGACGATCTTGCGGGGGTCGGCCTTGATCTTCATCGCCCGATACAGCTCGCCGCCGGAAACGATATCGAGCCCCGCCCCCCTGTCCGTCAGGGCTTTCATCAAAGAAAGGCTGGAGTTGGATTTGACCGAGAAACAAACCAGAGGCGCAACAGGCGCGAACGCCCGTTTCAGTTTATTGAAATGGTCCACAAGCGTCTTGTGGCTGTAAACATACAACGGCGTGCCGTACCGGCGCGCCAACTCGCCGACGCGCACGTCTTCGCAATAGAATTCGTCTCCGACATATCGGAATTCATGCATGTGAAGCACCTTTGACAGACTTCTTGGCAGAAGCGCAGAAAACAGGATGAAGCCGTTTAACAACTTCAACCCGAACAAGTTTTTTTGAAAAAACATCCAACTCTTTTTGCGACATATGCGCGATCTTCTTGTCTTTCTGGTCGGCGTAACGTATCAGCTTACCGATGATCTGGTGCGCCGAAGCAAACGGCACACCTTGGAGGACCAGATAATCCGCCAGGTCTGTCGCGCAAAGCGACTCGTCTTCCAGCTGGCGCGCCATGGCATCTTTTTTGACCTTGATGGTCGGCACGAGCCCCGCAAGGATGACCAGCCCGTCTTCGACCAATTCCAGAGAATGGAACAACGGCTCCTTGTCCCACTGCATGTCGCGGTTATACGTCAATGGCAGCCCTTTCATCAAAGACAGGACCGAGACAAGGTCCCCTGTCAGCAGAGCGGCAGAACCCCGCAAGAGCTCCAGTGCATCGGGGTTCTTCTTCTGCGGCATCAGCGAACTGCCCGTACAATACTCATCCCCCACCTCGATAAAACCGAACTCGCGCGTCGACCAGAGGATCAGGTCTTCGGCGAGACGCGATATATGCATGCCGGTTGTCGCCAGGACGCTCAGCAACTCGATCACGAAATCCCGGTCGCTGACCGCACTGATCGCGCTTTTGGGCGGCGCGATCAGCTTGATCAAACCCGGCATCTTTAACGCAGACAAGGCTGTCTTGATCTGGCTTGCATAGATGGACGACGCAATGGGCGTCCCGGCCAGGGCGCCTGACCCCATGGAGATATCCAGGCGCAAAAGGCAATCTTCCAGCCGTCCGGCATCGCGGGCGAACATCGCCGCATATGCCCCCAGATAATCCTTGAAGTAGACAGGCTGGGCATGCTGAAGATGCGTATACCCCGGCATGACCAGGGACGAATGCAATGTCCCTGATTCCAGGAAACTTTTCTGCAGCTGGAACAAAAGATCCTGAAGCTCTTCGCCCGCAAACAGGCAATACAGTTTGGTGGCAAAGACCACCTGGTCGTTACGCGAGCGGCATGTCTGCAGTTTCAACGCCGCCGGGCCCGTTTTCTTCAAAAGCGCGTTCTGGATATTGGTATGGATGTCTTCACTTTTGAAATCAAACGGGAAAGTCCCGCCCTGGGCCCGGCTCAAAAGGCCCATGATGCCGTTCTTGAGACGCGAGAACTCCTGCGCCGTCAAGAGATGCGCCCCTTTAAGCACATGGATATGCAAAAAAGAACCGATGAGGTCGCACGCGGCCAGACGCCAATCGGTCTGGATGGAAGAGCTGAACCCCTCAAAATAAGGATCGGTCTTTTTTGCGAAACGCCCTCCCCATAGTTTATTCTTCATAACAGCCTCATTTTTAGTAGACAGTAGTTAGTAAATAGCAGTCAGCAAAAATTAAAAACTTGAAACAAAAAGAAATTTTCAATAGTGCTCTTTGCTTCTGTTTTTGTTCTTTCTTTCACTGACTACGGACTACCATCTGCTGACTACTTATTTCTGAAAAGGTAATCCCCAGAGGCGGATAAACCCATCCGCCAGCTTCTGGTCGAATTTATCTTTTTCGGTATACGTCGCCAAGTCTTCTTTGTATAACGAATGCACAGACTTCCGGCCGACGACGACGCAGGAACCTTTGTGCAACTTGAGCCGCACCGTCCCCGTCACCCTCTTCTGGGTCTCCTTGACAAAGGCGTCGAGCGCGCTCTTGAGCTCCGAATACCAGAGCCCGTAATACACCAGCTCCGCATATTTCGGCGCCAAACTCTCCTTAAAATGCAGCAATTCGCGGTCAAGGACCAAAGCCTCCAGTTCGCGATGGGCCGTATAGAGACAGGTGGCCGCCGGAAACTCGTAGATCTCGCGCGATTTGATGCCCACCAGGCGATTCTCAACCATATCGACGCGGCCGACGCCGTTCTTGCCGGCGACCTCGTGAAGACGCGCGATCAGGCCCTGCATGTCATATTTTTTTCCGTTGACCCCCGCCGGCACTCCCTTCTCGAAATCGATCTCGATATACGTCGGCTTATTCGGCGCATCTTCGGCCGCCACAGTCATCTGATAAGCATCTTGGGGCGGTTCGACATAAGGATCCTCCAGGACACCGCATTCGATCGAGATCCCCCAAAGGTTTTTGTCGATACTGTATACTTTCTTCTTTGTCACGGTCAGCGGGATCCCCTTGGCTTTGGCATAATCGATCTCTTCTTCGCGCGATTTAAATTCCCACTCCCGCACCGGCGCCACGATCTGGAGTTTCGGATCGAGGATCCGCGACGTGACTTCAAACCGCACCTGGTCATTGCCTTTACCCGTGCATCCATGCGCGACGGCCTGGGCCTTTTCGCGATGGGCCACCTCCACCAGATGTTTGGCGATCAGCGGCCGCGTCAGGGCTGTTGCCAAAAGATACTTGCCTTCATAAGCCGCGTGGGCCTGCAACGCCGGCAGGATAAAATCAGAGACAAATTCCCCCTTCAGGTCTCCCACATAAACCTTCGAGGCGCCCGTCTGGAGCGCGCGCTTCTCAACAAGGGAAAAATCCTCCCCCTGCCCCACATCGCCGATATAGGCGACGACATCCCATCCTTTATCCTTAAGCCATTTGATGGCGCAGGACGTATCTAATCCCCCCGAGTATGCAAGTACGACCTTTTTCATAAAAACTCCATTTTAGTAGTCATCAGATAGAAGATAGTAGACAACATCTAATTGGTTTTTACTGACTCCTGTCTACAATCCACTATTTATTTGTCCAGCAATTTCATCATGATCGCCTTCTGGACATGAAGGCGGTTCTCTGCTTCGTCAAAAACAACGGAATTCGGGCTATCCATCACCTCATCGGTGATCTCCGAGCCCCGATGCGCCGGCAGGCAATGCATGACCAGGGCATCCTTCTTAGCCAAAGCCAGAAGTTCCTTGTTGATCTGATATTTTTTAAATATCCGGGCCCGACGCGCCGCCTCCCTCTCCTGCCCCATGCTCGCCCATACATCCGTATAAAGGACGTCGGAACCGCGGACAGCCTCTTTAGGGTCCTGCGTCACAACGATCGAAGACCCGGCATTCTTGGCCAGCGCCTGGGCCTCGTTGAGGATATCCTTCTGGGGGACGAACCCCTTAGGGGCGGCCACACGCATATGCATCCCCATGAGGCTTGTGATCTGCAGCAGCGAATGGCACACGTTATTGCCATCCCCGACGTAAGTCAATGTCAGCCCCTTGAGCATGCCGCGTTTTTCCCTGACGGTGAAGATATCCGCCAGTGCCTGGCATGGATGATACAGATCGCTCAGGCCGTTAATGACGGGGATCTGGGCGTAGCGCGCCAGGTCCACCACATCCTTGTGCTTAAAGACGCGCGCGACGACAAGGTCCAGATAACGCGCCAGCGTCTGCGCCGCGTCTTTCACGGACTCGCGGACGCCGATATTGACTTCCGCCGGCGATAAGGACATACACTGTCCTCCCAACTGCCAGACACCCACCTGGAACGAGACGCGCGTGCGCAACGACGGCTTCTGGAAGATCAACCCCACGGCCTTGTTCTTAAAACACTCTCGGAAGCGGTCCTTCTTGAGCTCCTCCGTCTTTTTAAAGACCTCCAGGACCTCTTCGATGCTGAAATCCGTAACAGCGAGAAAATCCCGCTTAGACCCTCCGCCATGTGGAATGCGGAGGTCTGTCCTTTCTGGATTAGACGCACTCATGCAAAACCCCCTCACCCCGCCTCTGGCGGGGTGACTCTGATCACGCGGCCTCAATGGTACGGCCGGTGTGCCGCTTTCTGCGGCAGCCTGCGTTAAGTTAATTTCACGAACGTCTCTGACGGGTGTGAGTGAAATTAACAAGCGCTTAGGCCGAAGAGCCTTTCTATTTTTGTTTTCTCCGCCTCTGGCGGAGCGACTCCAAAACAATTCGCTGGCATTTATACTACTTCTCTCAATACAGACTCTAAAATCTTTAAGGCCGTGTCTGCCTGTTTTTTTGTCACATTCAAGGCGGGCATCAACCGCAAGACCGTATCATGGGTACAATTGATGAGAAGCCCTTTGGCCAGGCACCGGTCGACGACCAGCTTGCCGTTTCTGGAAAGCTCCAGGCCGATCATCAGCCCCAGACCGCGAACTTCCTTGATGCACGGGCAGTCCTTCTTCATCTCTTCAAATTTTTCCAGAAGATATGCCCCCATCCGGGTCGCGTTCTCCAGCATCTTGTCCTTCTGGATCGCCCGAAAAACGCCCAGGGCCGCCCGGCAGACGAGAGGGCTTCCGCCGAAAGTCGAGGCATGCGTCCCGGGTTTCAGCGTATCCGCTATCTCACGGCGCGCCACCATGCAGCCGATCGGCAAGCCCCCGCCCAACGACTTGGCCAAGGTGATGATGTCCGGCGTGATACCATAATGCTGGTAGCCGAACATCTTGCCTGTCCGGCCGACCCCCGTCTGGACTTCGTCGATCACCAGGAGCATCTTGCGGTCGTCGCAGATCTTGCGGAGTTGGCGGACAAAATCAGGTGTAGCGACGTTGATACCGCCCTCCCCCTGCACCACCTCCAGCATGACCGCGACGGTCTTGTCCGTGACGGCAGATAGAAAAGCCTCAATATTGTTCAATGACAGGTTCGTGCGAAAACCTTCCACCAGGGGCTCAAAGCCCTTCTGGTATTTCTTCTGGCCCGTCGCCGTGATCGTCGCCAGCGTCCGGCCGTGAAACGCATTCTCAAATGTCAGGATCTCATAGCGGTTGGAGCCGTCCGCCGCCCCGTACGCCCGGCACAACTTGATCGCCGCCTCGTTGGCCTCGGCGCCAGAATTGGAAAAAAAGACCTTGCCGTCGAAGGCGTGGCGGATGATCTCGGAAGCCAACTTGGCCTGGGCGGGATGATAATAATTATTCGGCAAATGGATCAGCTTGCCCAGCTGGTGCCGCACGGCCGACAAGACCGCCGGATGACAATGGCCGACATTCCCCACACCCCACCCGGGAAAGAAATCCAGATATTCCCGGCCGTCGATGTCATAAAGCTTCATCCCCTTGCCCTTGACGAAGATATAAGGCATCTTCGTATAGGTCGGCATGATGAAATGATTATATCCGTCGAAAACATCCTGTTTTGTCATAGCTTCATCTCTGGCGCTCTGACTCTTCGATACACTGACGCTTTTATTTTACGATCTCCGTACCGACGCCCTTGTCCGTAAAAATTTCCAGCAGCAACGCATGCGGGATGCGCGCGTCGATGATGTGGGTTTTGTTGACATTCCCCTCCAAAGCGTCAACGCAGGCATTCACCTTGGGGATCATGCCCGACTGGATGACATTCTGTTCGATCAGGGATTTGATATCGTTCAAATCCAGGCTCGTGATGAGCGACTCCTGGTCTTCCGGATTCCTCATGACCCCCCGGACATTCGTCAGCAACACGAATTTTTCGGCCGTCAGCGCCGCCGCCGTTTTGGAAGCCGCCTCGTCCGCGTTGATATTATAGACGGTGCCGCGGCCGTCAACGCCCATCGGGGCGATGACGATAACGGCGCTGCTTTTCAGGTCTTTCTCGATCAGTTCGGTCTTCACTCCCGTGACGATGCCGACAAACCCCATGTCCACGCGGGCCCTGATCTTCTCGGCATGGAACAGGCCGTGACTCTTGCCGCTGAGGCCGACGGCCGTACCGCCGATCTGGTGGACCTCATCGACAATGAGCTTATTGAGCTCCATCAGCTCCTCTTCGACGACCCCCAGGGTCTCCTTGTCCGTGACGCGCATCCCGTCGATAAACTCGCTTTTCTTACCGAGTTTGCGCATCTTCTCGGATATGCTCGGGCCCCCGCCGTGGACGAGGACGGTCTTGATGCCCATAAAACTCAGAAAAACAATGTCTTCCAGGACGCCGCGGCGGATCGTTTCTTCGCCCAGAATGCTGCCTCCGTATTTAATGACAAAGGTTTTCTTGCGGAACTTCTTGATATAAGGCAACGCCTCTATCAGAACATCTGCTTTCTTGATGGCTTCATCCATTTGATTTTGTCCTCGCTGAAGGTTTCTATCCCCTGCAAAATCGACCCCGAAGTCTAGCGTGAATTTTTCGAAGCGTCGGAAAATTCACGATGCCTAGACAAGGGGTGCCTAATTATAATCCGCATTGATCCTGACATATCCATAAGACAAATCTGATGTATAGACCGTCGCGCTGGCCGGTCCGCGGCCTGTGACGATATCCACGACGACATTCCGGCCTTTCAAAAGCCCCCGGCCCTTGACGCCCACGGGCTTGCCGTTATTGAACACGTATACGCCGTTAAGTTTGATGCGCAGGTCTTCCTGTTTCAGGCGGCTGTCCGTCGCACCGAGGGCCGCCGCAATGCGCCCCCAGTTCGGGTCGCTGCCGAACATGGCGCATTTGAAAAGATTAGAGTTCGCCACGCCGAAAGCCAGCTCCTTGGCCGACGCCTTCGTACCGGCGCCCGCAACGCGCACCTCGATAAATTTCGTCGCGCCTTCGGCGTCTTCTACGATCATTTTAGCCAGGCATACGCTGACCTGCCGCAGAAGCCGGCTGAACCGGACAGCCTCAGCAGTACCTTTTCTGATCATACGATTGCCGGCGCGGCCGTTCGCCATCACGACGACCATATCATTCGTGCTCATGCAGTTGTCGATCGTGACCGCATTAAAAGAATCGTCAACCGCCTGGGCCAGGGCCTCCTTCAAGGCCGCCTTCTCGATCAGCGCATCCGTAAAACAAAAAGCGAGCATGGTCGCCATCTTCATCCGGGGAGCGATCATGCCGGCGCCCTTGCAAACCCCGCACAGAGTCACGGTCTTGCCTCCGATAACGGCCCGCAGGGACGCTGTCTTGGCAAATGTATCCGTCGTCATGACAGCCTTTGCGGCTGAAGGCATCCCCGTGACGCTTAAAGCCGACACCAGGCCAGGAACAGCCGTTTTGATCTTGTCTATAGCCAGCGGTTTGCCGATGATCCCCGTCGAAGCCACCAGGACCTCTTCCTTGCTGACCGACAGATGCCGGGCAACGCATGCCGTCATCTCTTGAGCGTCCGACAGGCCTCTGCGGCCCGTCATGCAGTTTGCGTTACCGCTGTTGGCGATCAGGGCGCGCGTCTTTGCCGCCGCAAGATGCTTGGCGCTTACCACAAGCGGCGCCGCCTTAAAGGCGTTCGCTGTCATCATGGCGGCGGTCACACAGGGAGATTCGGAAAAAAACAAGGCAAGGTCGGGCTTACCGCTCCGTTTAATGCCCGCCGACAAACCGGAAGCCTTGAACCCCGAAGGAAGTATGCCGGAAACAGTTCTAAACTTCATATCAAAGCCGTCTTTTCCCCAAAACCGCACATGATATTCATGTTCTGGACGGCCTGGCCCGAAGCCCCTTTGAGGAGATTGTCGATCGCGCTGGAGACGATCAAAAGCTTCTTTTTCTCATCCACGACAAGACCGATATCGCAAAAATTCGTATACGTCACATCCGTCAGTTGAGGCAAAATATCAAGACCGCGCACACGCACGAAAGGCTCGGTCTTGTAAAACTTCTTGTAAACCGCCTCCACCTTCTGCGCGGCGACGGATTTCTTGAGCCGGATATAAATCGTCTCCAGGATGCCCCGGTTGACGGGCAGAAGGTGCGGACAAAAGACCACATCCACCCGCGAGAGAGTCGCCCGTGAAAGCTCCTGGTTGATCTCCGGAGAGTGTTGGTGGACGTTAAACTTATACCCGCGAAAATTCTCGTTCACATGGACGCTGAGATATTCCGGGGCCACTTTTTTTCCCGCGCCTGTCACGCCGGATTTGGCGTCGATGATCACGCTGTCTTTATCGCCGAAACCGGCGACCAGGGCCGGCATGATCCCGAGGATCGCCGCCGTCGGATAACATCCGGGGTTGGCCACGCACGCCGTCTTCTTGATGCGCTCGCGATAAAGCTCGGGCAGGCCGTAAACGAATGCCTTCAGGTGCTTGACATCCTTGTGCGCCTTGTGATACCACTGCCGGTAGATCAGCGGGTTCTTGAGACGGTAATCCGCGCTCAGATCGATGATCTTTTTGCCCCGCTTCATGAGCTTCGGGACATAATCCATAGAGACCGTATGCGGCAGGGCCAAAAACAAAAGATCGCATTTCTCCGCAGCCTTCTCGACGCTGAACGGTTCGCATTTTACTCCGACGACACCTCGGAGGGCCGGAAAGATCGCGCCGATCTCCTCGGGCTTCGTCAGTGTAGCCGACAGATACGTCAGGCGCACCCCGGGATGCCGCACCAAAATTTTGATCAGTTCTTCGCCCGTAAACCCGCGGGCGCCGACAATACCGACTCTTAACATAAACCCTCTTTTCTAGATGCCCGCATCACGCGGGCATCATGCGGGCATCGTACCCGCATCACGCCTGCATCGCCTGTTTCCTCGCCGAGCAAATGTAAAAATGTCGTCTAATATGTTACGTGAAAAATACGCCCGCGTCAAGACAAATCCGCCGGGATATCGACGATAAAAACACTTTTGTCCTCTGGGGGCAACACCCCGCGCTTATTGGCACCTGGCCCTTATAAGGAATCGGGCCAGCGTTCGCCTTTCTGGCGAAGAATGGCGCGGGTAGCGCACGAAGCGCACACTTGCTCTCCTTTTGAGCAAGGTGTGTTGTGCTTTCTGCTTACACCCGGCCCAAGCGGAGGGGCCGGTGTGCGGCAACACCCCGCGCTTACAAGGAAGTTGCGCGGGTAGCGCACGAAGCGCACACTTGCTCTTCCTTTTGAACAAGGTGTGTTGTGCTTTCTGCTTACACCCGGCCCAAGCGGAGGGGCCGGTGTGCCGTCTTTTACGGCAAAAAAAATCCGCCGGGTTTCTCCGGCGGATCCTTGAAGCTCCTATCAAAAAGCGCTTACCTCTTTGTCCACTGGAAGCGCTTACGGGCACCCTTCAGCCCGTATTTCTTGCGCTCCTTGGCGCGCGGATCGCGCGTGAGAAACCCTCCCTTGCGCAGCGTATGATGAAATTCCGTATCGATACTTGCCAGCGCACGAGAAATGCCATGCCTCAAGGCCCCGGCCTGCCCGGTCAAACCGCCGCCGTCAACAAGCGCCGTCACGTTATACTTATTCTTGGTGTTCGTGGCTTCGAACGGCTGGTTGACGATGATGCGGTCCGTCTCCCTGGCGAAATAATCTTCGAAAGACCTCTTATTGACAACGATCTTCCCTTCGCCTTGGGCCAGGCGGACCCTGGCTATGGCTTCCTTGCGCCTTCCTGTTGCTTTAGAAATAAGCGTTTCTGCGGACATATTAGACCTCTAACTTCACAAAATTTGTCTTCGTATATGGATGATCGGAACCCGGATAAACTTTAAGCTTCTTGAGCATGTCGCGGCTCAAAGGGCCTGCCGGCAGCATCTTCCTGACAGCGTTCTTGATGACCTCTGTCGGCTTGGTCGCCAGCATCACCTCCAGGGTCGCCCTCTTGAGGCCGGCTGGATACCCCGAGAAGCGCAGATACTGCTTTTCTTTAAGCTTGTTGCCGGTCACCTTGATCGCCTTGGCGTTGATGACAACGACATGGTCGCCGGCGTCAAAATTTGGGGTATATCTCGGCGTATGCTTGCCGCGGATCACCGTAGCCACCCTTGCCGAAAGCCTGCCTAGGATCTTGCCCTTGGCGTCGACCAGGAACCACTGTTTCTTGGATGCGTCCGTATTGGACTTGTTTGCCATGTAAGTTTTCATAAGGGTGAAAATATAACATAACCGCCGGATGATGTCAACATTTTTTTCTGCCGAAAGGCCGCATCCCCTCTTCCGGGACAAAAAGCCCCAGGAAGGCCAAAACCAGGAATGCGAGGCACGCCCAGAAAGGAACAGTGGCCGGGATCACCCGCTCCTGGCTCGTGGCGGATGGATTAACCAATAGATAGGCGATCTCCGTCTCCCCGGCGACTTGGAGGCCGTAGCGGGCGGTTGCCAACGACAGGTACTGAAGGCCCTCCCCGTCAAGGTCCTTGAACCAAAGCACGGTGTGGGCATAAGCGATAGGATCGAAATCACGGAAAGGACGGACCTCGGCGAGCATCGCCGTGGATGTCGCGCGGTGGCTCAGGACCGCCACCATCCCTCCTGCATAGTCATAATTCGAAAATACGATCTGCCGCTGCGAAGACAGCTCTTTGACCATCCAGACGCACTGCCCGATCCATTTGGGATAGTAGATCGTCGCCGCCTTGATACCGGGGTCGTCGGCATTGAGCCCCGTCCAAAGCATGGCCGGAGTTTCACGGATCTTCCAGGCCCGCTCGTCGGGTTTCGGGCTCCAGTTATATTGCAGGCCAAACACCTGAAAAACCAGGACCATCCCTACCACAGCCGCCACCTGATAGGCCCGCGATGCCTTCGCCAGAAAGCGCTCAACGATCTCGTTGACCGTAAGGGCGGCATAGAAAGACCACAGAAAAACACCCTGGCCTGAAATGAGGCGGCTGCGATGCGTCCAAAAAAGCGAAAACAGGACGCTGGCCAGGATCATAAAAAAACGGCAATCCTTTTTCCTGCGCCAGGCGAATACGATCCCGGGTAAAACAAACACGGCCAGCGCCACAGGGATCGCCGTGTAATAAAAATCCGGGGGCCTCACAAGCCGGATATACGACAAATAACGGGCCTGATGATACAGGATCGGAAAACTCAAGATCAGGGCCGCGGCAGCTATGCGCCAGATCATCTGGCGTTTCTGGCGGTCCGGGATGGTATATAGCAAAAGCGCTGTCAGGAACAGCCACGGCACCAGGCTGTGTGCATAGAAAGCCAGGGTCAACAGGACGCAGGCGCGCAGAGGCCTATTCTGCATCACGGCCCCATAGCACAACAACCCCAGGCCGAAAGCAAGACTGAAAGGTATGTTGTTGATCACCCCCGTACAAAGCGAGGTGGAGCTCAGGGCGAAAAACAAAAACCAGAAAGCGGTCAAAGGACCGAGGGCCCGGCGGATAACGGCCCAGCCGCAATAAAGAAACCAGGGGTAGATCAGGACGTCGGAAAGCCTGGCGACGCTGATCAGGTCAAGGCCGGTACGGTAAAGCACTAGCTGCACGATATGCAAAAGAGGCGGATACACATGCGGACGGCCGAACGGGGCATATTCCCAAAAGGCATGCCCCACCCATCCCCCCGCGTCCCGAAATCCCTGCACGACGGAAAGATGATAATAACCGTCCAGAAAGAGAGGAAAACGGAACCAGCTGAAGGCCTGAAACATGACGACGGCCAGAAGAATGATGCCCGAATAAAAATCCCAGCGCGGGACAGTCCAGGATTCCAGGACGGATAGTTTTCCTTTATGCATAGCGCACACTCCTGAGGTATAAGCCACGGGCCGGGGCGCAGAAACCGGCATGGCGCCGGTCGCGCCGCTTCAGGATACCTTGCATCGCGTCCGGCGCAAGCCGGCCGCGGCCGATATCGATCAACGTCCCGACGATGTTACGGACCATGCCCCGCAAAAATCCCGACGCCTCGATATCGACGATAATCAACTCCTCATTTTTCAGAAAAGGCAAGGAATCCTCCCCTTTTCTGCGATACACCCCGATCTTCTCGATCCGGGTCACAGACTTTCGCAGGGCCCTGTCCGATGCCTTGAATGAGGAAAAATCATGACGGCCCACAAGGCAGCGGGCCGCCCGGCGCATCAAGGCAATGGACAAAGGATACTTGACCGCAAAGGCAAACCGCTCCAGAAAAACGGATTTCTCGCAGGCCGGGACAATGACATAACGATAGGCCTTAGACTTTGCGGAAAAACGCGCATGAAACCGCCGATCGGCCTCCCGGACATCCACAACGCCGATATCTTCGGGGAGGTAATGATCCAGGGCCCGCAAAAGCCGGGACGCCGGGATCGTCGATGTCGTCGTAAAATGCGCCGGCTGGGCAACCGCATGGACGCCAGCATCTGTCCGGCCCGAACCCACAAGGTGCACCTGATGGCCGACGATCTTCTCCAAAGCCTTCTCCGCCTCTTCCTGGACGGTCCTGAACCGCGGGGCTATGCCGCCAGGCCCGGCAACCGCCGCGCGCCGGCTCTGTCTCTGCCAGCCGGCGTATCGCGTCCCGTCGTAGGAAAATATCACTTTGATCGTGCGCATAAAAAAACCGGTCAACCTGTTTGCCGGTTAACCGGTTATTGCGTTAACTGGCTGACAGGCTAACCGGCTCACTGGATAACCAACAACATTATTTTTTAATCAACAACTCCGCGATCTGCACGGCATTGGTCGCAGCGCCTTTGCGCAGGTTATCGGCGACCACCCACATCCACATCCCCTTGTCGTTATAAGGGTCCTTACGGATGCGCCCGACAAAAACCTCGTCCTTGCCCTCGACGTCTACAGGCAAAGGATAGACGCAGCTTTTGGTATCATCCAAAACGATAATGCCGGGGACCGACGCCAGCGTCTTCTTGACTTCTTCGATATCGACGGGCTTTTTGGTCTCCACATAGATCGATTCGCTGTGACCCGTCCTGACCGGGACGCGCACCGTTGTCGCCGAGACCATGATCTTGTCGGTATGCATGATCTTCTGGGTCTCTTTGATCATCTTCCACTCTTCGGAAGTATAATCGCATTCCGCGAAACCTCCGATATGAGGGAACACATTGAAAGCGATCCTCTGCGGCATGGCTTCTGGTTTCGATTCCATGCCCGAAAGGATGGCTTTTGTCTGCTCAAAAAGCTCGGCCACCGCCTTGCTCCCGGCGCCGGACGCAGCCTGATAGGTCGACACGATCACGCGTTTGATCTTGTAAAGCCGATGGACAGGCGCCAGCGCCACCACCATCTGGATCGTTGAACAATTGGGATTGGCGATGATCCCGCGTCCTTTTTTGGCTTTATTGACATCTTTAGGATTCACCTCGGGAACGACCAACGGAACATCTTCTTCCATGCGGAAATCAGCGCCGTTATCAATGACGATGGCGCCCCGCTTGACCGCCTCCGGGGCAAACGTCACGGCCGCACCCTTTTCCCCTTCGGTACCGGCGAACAAAGCGATATCGATCCCTTCAAACGCCTCCGGGGTGATCGCGGCCACGTGATAAGTCTGGCCGTCGACCGTAATATCCCTCTCGCTGCGGGCCAAAACCTTCAAGGTGCCGACAGGAAAATTCCTCGACCTTAAAACCTTCAGCATTTCAATGCCGACGGCCCCTACGCCGACGACAGCAACGTTATATTTTGATTTTTTTCGCATCGTTTTCTCCTCCGCACGGAAACGTGCGGCGTCATTTCAGATTCTTAACGACAAGATCTCCGACTTCTGTCGTCGAATAACCCATCTTGCCTGCCGCCAACGATGTCAGCTTCGTCTGCACGATCCCGATGACGGCGTCTTCAATCGCCTTGGCCGCCCGGGCCTCTCCCAGGACATCCATCATCATGCCGGCAGCGCAGATCGCCGCCAGGGGGTTGATCACGTTCTTGCCGGTGTATTTCGGCGCGGAACCGCCGATAGGCTCGAACATCGAGACCCCTTTAGGGTTGATATTGCCGCCCGCAGCGATCCCCATGCCGCCCTGGATCATGGCGCCAAGATCCGTGATGATATCACCAAACATATTGTCCGTGACGATGACGTCGAACCATTCCGGGTTCTTGACAAACCACATCGTCGTGGCATCCACGTGGGCGTAATCGGTCTTGATATCCGGATATTCCTTGGCCACCTCATTGAACGTCCTCTGCCACAAGTCCCAGGCATATGTCAAAACATTAGTCTTACCGCAAAGGGTCAACTGCTTGCGCTTGTTCCTTTTGCGCGTGAATTCGAACGCATAACGCAGGCAGCGTTCGACGCCGGCCCGCGTATTATAAGAAATCTGAATGGCCACCTCATCCTTCGTGCCCTTCTTCTGGAACTCCCCCATGCCTTTATACAGGCCTTCGCTATTCTCGCGGACGACGACAAAATCAATATCTTCCGGTTTTTTATCCTTCAAGGGACAGAAGGCGGGGCTGTAAAGCTTCACAGGCCGCAGGTTGATATACTGGTCCAAAGCAAACCTGAGCTTCAGAAGAACGCCCGTCTCGATAATGCCTGGCTTGACTTCCGGATCGCCCACAGCGCCCAGATAGATCGCGTTATATGTCTTGAGTTCGGCGATATCGGCATCATCGACGAGCTTGCCCGTCTTGAGATATCTTTTGCCGCTGAAGTCGAACTCTTTTGTCTCAAATTTGAAATTGAATTTTTTGGCGGCGGCATCCAGAACCTTCAAGCCCTCACGCACAACCTCCGGCCCTGTTCCGTCCCCGGGTATCACGGCGATCTTGTACATTGAATTTCGCTCCTTGTAAGTTCTTTCCTCTCGAAATTCACTCCGAAGCGTGCTCAATGAAATTCAAGACAAACTGCCCAGAAAGGGCGTACCGGCCACTCAATTTAAGGCCGGGTAGTTATGACTTAAATTTCACGAGCGTTTACGCGAGGAGCTTTCCTTGCTTTTCACCCAATTGACCAATCCGCCCTTTTCGACGATCTGGCAGACAAAATCCGCAAAAGGGGCGGCATGGTATGTCTTGTTCTGCGTGACATTCCTGATCTCGCCCTTCTCGAGCTCGACCTCCAGCTCGTCGCCGGACTGTATCTGGTCGGCTTCCTTGACTTCGATGATGGGCAGGCCGATATTGATCGCGTTGCGATAGAAAATCCTGGCAAAGCTCTTGGCGATGACCAAAGAGACGCCGCAGCCTTTCAACGCGATCGGGGCGTGTTCTCTCGACGAGCCGCAGCCGAAATTATTCCCCGCGACCACAATGTCCCCCGTCTTCACCTTCCCGGAAAAATCATGGTCCAGGATCTCCATGCAATGGGCGGCAAGTTCTTTGGGGTCGATCGTGTTCAAATACCGCGCCGAGATGATGTCGTCGGTATTAACGTCATTGCCGAATTTGTGGACCTTACCTTTAATATTCATAGCATACTGTCTACTGACTACTGTTTACTGACTACTTCGTTTGGGTGTGTGATATATCCCGTGATCGCACTCGCCGCTGCAACAGCGGGGTTCGCCAGATAGACGTAACTGCCTTTGGCCCCCATGCGGCCCATGAAATTCCTGTTGGTCGTGGCCAGGCACGCCTCGCCTTCGGCCAGAATGCCCATGTGCCCACCCAGGCACGGCCCGCACGTCGGCGTCGAAACAACACCCCCGGCCTTCACGAACGTCTCCAGGAGCCCTTCCTTCATGGCTTCCAGATAGATCTCCTGGGTCGCTGGGATAACAACCAGACGCACACCAGAGGCGACTTTCCTGCCTTTCAGGATCTTTGCCGAGATCCTCAGGTCCGAGATACGGCCATTCGTGCAGGAACCGATAACCACCTGGTCGACCTTGACGCGGCCCACCTTGCTGACAGGTTTGATATTGCTCGGCAGATGGGGACACGCCACCACAGGCTCCCACGATGTCACGTCGTATGTCCGTACGGCCGCATAAGACGCGTCGGGATCGCTTTGCAGCGCCCTCCATGCCTTGATCTGCGCCGCGGAATACTCCCTGGCAGGCGCCGCATCCTGCACATAGTCGAGCGTCGCCTCGTCAGGCGCGATGATGCCGGATTTTCCGCCCGCCTCGATCGCCATATTGCACATGGCAAAACGGTCGTCCATGGATAATTTCGCGATCGCGGGCCCGCAGAATTCCATGGCCCGGTAAGCCGCCCCTTCCACGCCGATATCGCCGATGACGCTCAAGATAAAATCTTTCCCGCTCACCCACCGGGGGAGTCTGCCGTTAAAAACGAACTTCATGGATTCCGGGACCCTGAGCCACACATGCCCCGTCATCCAGGAAACAGCCAGGTCCGTGGAACCGACGCCGCTTGAAAAAGCGCCGAGGGCACCATACGTACAGGTGTGGGAATCCGCCCCGATGATCAGATCGCCGGTCTTGACAAGCCCCAGTTGCGGCAAAAGGGCATGCTCGATACCCATACGGCCCACTTCATAATAATGCCTGATCTTGTGGCGCGAGGCGAAATCTTTCAGACGCTTGGCCTGCCTGGCGCTCTGGATATCCTTGGCGGGAGTGAAATGGTCCGGGATCAATGCGATGCGGTTGCGGTCGAAAACTTTTGTGAAACCTGATTTTTCGAATTCGTCGATGGCGATGGGCGCCGTGATGTCGTTGCCCAGGGTAAAATCCACCTCAGCCCAGATAAACTCGCCCGGCACAACTTCTTTTTTGCCGCAATGCCTTGCCAGAATTTTTTGTGTTATTGTCTGTCCCATCGGACCGTTCCAAAATGACTGCATGGATCCTGCAGCGCATTCTATTTTTTAAATTCTTTCGCGATGACCGTCGCGTTATGCCCGCCGAAACCCAGGGCGTTCGACATGGTCGCCTTGATCTTCAGGCCCTTGGCCTTATTAGGCGTATAATCCAAATCACAATCAGGGTCCTTGTTCTCCAGGTTGATTGTCGGCGGCACAACGCTGTACTTCATCGCCATACAGCAGACGATAAACTCTACTCCGCCGGCAGCACCCAAAAGATGGCCAGTCATCGATTTGGTCGAGCTGATGGCGACCTTGTGCACATGGTCCCCGAACGTCTTCTTCATGGCCAGGGTCTCGATCTTGTCATTCAACAGAGTGGATGTTCCGTGGGCATTGATATAATCGATATTCTCGGGCTTTAACCCCGCGTCTTTCAAAGACGCATGCATGGCCCTGACGCATCCGTCACCCGAAGGATCGGGCGCCGTGATGTGATAAGCGTCTCCGGACATGCCGTAACCCGCCACTTCGCAATAGATCCTGGCGTTACGCTTCAAGGCATGTTCCATCTCCTCTAAGATGACCAAGCCAGCGCCCTCGCCCATGACAAACCCATCGCGTTCTTTGTCAAAAGGCCGCGAAGCCCGCTTGGGTTCGTCGTTACGGCAGGAAAGGCTCTTCAAAGCGCAAAAGCCTCCGATCCCCATCGGGGTGACCGCGCCTTCGGTCCCTCCGGCGATCATGACATCGGCATCGCCGTACTGGATGATCCGCATCGCATCCCCGATGGCGTGGTTGCCCGTTGCGCATGCCGTGGCGACACAGCTGTTGGGGCCCTTAAAACCGAATTTCATAGAGACATGGCCTGACGCTTCATTGACGATCAGCATAGGAATGAGAAACGGCGTCAGCCTGGAAGGTCCCCGTTCAAGAAGGACCTTATGCTGTTCTTCGATGATCCTCAATGACCCAATACCCGAGCCGATCAGGACGCCGAAACGCTCCAGGTCCACTTTTTCCAGATTGAAGCCGGCGTCGGCAACCGCTTCAACGGCGGCAGCCATAGCATAATGCACGAACTTCTCAGTATGCTTGACCTCTTTCTTGCCCATGAAAACTTCAGGGTCAAAATTCTTCACCTGGCCGGCGATCCTGGCATCATAACCGGTCGGGTCAAAATGCGTGATCGTATCGACCCCGCTGACACCAGCCTGGAGCCCCTTCCAGAATTCCGCGACGTTGTTTCCGAGGGGCGTTACAGCCCCTAAACCTGTTACAACGACTCTACGTTTCATCATGTCCCTCGAATGCGTCGTTACTCTCCGGTTGATATCGATTCCTCCGGGCGCTCCTCCCGGGCCTTTCGGCCCCGGCGCCGCGGCGAACTCCTAACAAATACCCCGACCTTGAAGCGTCCAGTCGGGGTATATGTTTCTTAATAAAGCCACCAAAACCGCCCAGTTACTTTTTCGCGATTTTTTCTTCGATATATTTTACCGCATCCCCCACAGTTGTCATCTTCTCGGCATCTTCGTCCGGGATCTCGATCCCGAATTCCTCTTCCAGTGCCATGACGAGTTCCACTGTATCAAGGGAATCCGCGCCGAGATCTTCGACAAAAGAAGCTTCCGGCGTGACCTCTTCAGGCTTAACGCCCAGCTGTTCTGCGATGATCGACTTTACCTTATTGACCGCATCTGTCATTCTTCTCCTCCTGTTTACCTGCAAAAATCTTGTCGTGTCAGCGCTTACCTGTACCACCCCACCTACATGCTCATTCCCCCGTCCACTACAATCGTCTGGCCCGTGATATAATCCGCATCCGCAGATGCTAAAAACAAACAGGCGCACGCGACATCGCGGGGAACACCTAATCTATTTAAAGGGATATTGGCCAGCATCGCCTTACGCTGTTCTTCGCTGAGCTTATCCGTCATGGCTGTCTGGATAAAACCAGGCGCAACGGCGTTCGCATTGATGTTCCGGGATGCCAGTTCTCTGGCCACTGATTTAGTAAAACTGATGATGCCGCCTTTGGAGGCTGCGTAGTTGGCCTGACCGGCATTCCCCATGATGCCAATGATCGAAGCGATGCTGATGATCTTGCCGCTCCTCTGTTTGATCATCACCTTGGAGACGGCCTTCGTGCAGTTAAAAACACCCTTCAGATTGACCGCCAGCACCTTGTCCCAGTCCTCTTCGCTCATCCGAAGCAGTAAATTGTCCTTCGTGATGCCGGCATTGTTAACTAATATATCAAGATGCTTAAAATTGTCAAGAACTAAATTCACCATGCCTTCAACTTCTTTAAAGGCAGTGACATCCGTCGAAAAACTCATGCTTCTGACACCCTGCGCCTCGATCTCCTTCTGGGTCGCCTGGGCCGCTTCCAGGTTGACGTCGCAGATGACCACGTCCGCCCCTTCCTGGGCAAAGAGCATGGCAATCTCGCGGCCGATCCCTCTGGCCCCACCTGTCACCAAAGCCACCTTACCTTGCAACCTCATCTGGTTCCTCCATCCCGCTTTGACCCCGCCACAAAAAAGCTATTGCCCTGCAGGGCCATCGTTAGATGACGCTTGCCCTCCGGGAATGTCCTGCCCTCCGGCCAGGGCCTTCATATCTTCCCATGTCCCCGCGTTGATGACCTTGGCGCTCGAGCTGATCTTTCTCAAGAGCCCCTTGAGGACCGCCCCCGGGCCTACCTCATAAAACTCCGAGACGCCCTGATCCAGGAGGTAGCGCATCGATGCCTCCCAGTAAGTCGTAGAATTCACCTGATTCACCAAGTTCACTTTAATGATCATCGGATCCGTCTGCTCCTTGGCATCGACATTGCTCACCAAAGGAACGTCCGCAGGCATGAATGAAATTTTCCCGATCTCCGGCGCCAAGCCGTCCCGCGCCGAATTCATCAGGGAGCAATGGAACGCCCCGCTCACATCCAGAGGCATGACGCGCTTGGCGCCGCGGGACAAGACCGCATCCGTCAACGTCTGCGCGTACTGCTTCCTGACCGATACGATCACCTGCCCCGGACCGTTAAGATTGGCGACCTCGCCGCCGGCCATCTTACTCACTTGCGCCACGGCTTCCTTTTCAAGACCAAGCACACAAAGCATCACGCCGGGGTTCTTGCGGGCCGCTTCTTCCATCAGTTCCCCGCGGCGCCTGACCAGCCGCAGCGCTTCGGCAAAAGTGACGACATGGGATGCGACCAGCGCAGAATATTCACCCAGGCTCAGGCCCGCCACGTAATCCGGCTTGATGTCCGGACGGAACGTCTGCAGGACGACCAGCGCGGCAACGCTCGCCGTCAGGATGGCCGGCTGGCAGTTCGCAGTCTTAGTCAATTCCTCAAAAGGTCCCTCGAAACAGAGATGCGACAGAGAAAAACCCAGGATCTGGTCCGCCTCATCAAAGACCGCGCGACCTAAATTTGAATTTTGATAGAGATCCAGGCCCATGCCTACCTGCTGGGCGCCCTGACCTGGAAAAAGAAAGGCTTTTTTCATTTTGCTTAGCTAGAAAATGTCTGAGTTATAAAAAACGACCTGGGTTGTCGTACGGCGATCTATTTCTGCCATTGAATGACAACGGCTCCCCACACAAGGCCAGCGCCGAATGCATCCAGGACAACGATATTGCCGCCCTTGATGCGCCCTGACTGATAGGCCTCGCACAAAGCGACGGCTGTCGAGGCACTGGACATATTGCCATATTTGGCTACGTTGAAAAATATCTTTTCCAAAGGCAGCTTCATCTTGCGCGCCACGGCATCCAGGATGCGCAGATTCGCCTGATGAGGAATAAAACAATCGATGTCGTCCACGCCCAGCTTGCAAATTTTGAGCGCGCGGCAGGCGGCATCCGACATGATCTTGACGGCAAGCTTAAAGACCTCATTGCCGCGCATCTTGATAAAATGCATCCTCTGGTCCACGGTCTCGCGGGACGCCGGCGTCCTGCTGCCGCCGGCAGGCTGCATCAATAGTTCCGTCATCGAACCATTGCACCCCAGATAGCTGGCCAGGATCCCGCCGTTCTCGACAGGCGCCAGCACAGCCGCACCCGCCCCGTCGCCGAAAAGAACGCATGTATTACGGTCCTGCCAATCCGTGACGCTGGAAAGCTTTTCAGCGCCGATCACAAGGGCGTTCTTGTAGGCGCCGTTCTTCAAAAATTGCTGCGCCATCACAAGCCCGTAGACAAACCCGGCGCAGGCGGCGCTGATATCAAAGCAGGCCGCATTTTTTGCGCCCAGTTTCTCCTGAATAAAGCATGCGGTCGCCGGAAACGGCATATCCGGCGTGATCGTCGCCATAATGATCAGATCAAGGTCCAAAGGATCAAGCTTGGCATTTTTAAGCGCTTCTTTGGCGGCGTTAAAGGCTAGCGTACTCGTCGATTCCGTCGCAGAAGCAATCCTGCGCTCCTTAATACCCGTGCGCGTGGTGATCCATTCGTCGCTCGTCTCCACCATCCCCTCGAGGTCCTTGTTGGTGAGGACTTTTTTAGGGACATAGTAGCCGAGCCCGATGATGCCGATATGTTTCCTTGATTTTCTCATGCGATCAAACCTTCGCCAGAAGCTTCTTGGCTTGCTCGGTGATGCTTTCGTTGATATGACGCTCCACTTCCTCTTTGGCGAAACGGATGGCATTCATGACGGCCTTGACGTTCGACCGGCCGTGGCCGATGATCACGACGCCGTCTACGCCCAAGAGCGGGGCCCCGCCGTATTCGGAATAATCGACCTGCTTCTTGAAACGCTTAAAACAAGGCCGGGCCAAAAGATAACCCAGCTTGCCCCAGATACTCGACAACAGCTCTTTCCTCAAAAAATATGCGATCGTCTCCGAGATACTCTCGGCAACCTTCAACGTCACGTTGCCGACAAAACCGTCGCACACGATCACATCGCAATTACCGGAAAAGATGTCCTTGCCTTCGACATTCCCGATAAAATTGACCGGGCTCTGCTCCAAAAGCTGATATGTCTCTTTCATGAACTCCGTTCCCTTTGACTCTTCTTCGCCGACGTTCAGGAGCCCGATGGTCGGCCTGGTCTTGCCCAGGATGTGTTCATAATAGGCGCTGCCCATCAGGCCGTACTGGACCAAGTGCATCGGTTTGGGGTCGATATTGGCACCTGCGTCGATGATCAAGGAGACGCCAACCAGGTTCGGCATGACAATGGCGATCCCGGGACGCTCAATCCCCTCAAGCAATCCCAGTTTCAACGTCGCGCTGCACACAACGGCGCCCGTGTTGCCGGCGCTAAAAAAAGCGTCGGCCTTGCCCTCTTTGCAGAGGCCGATGCCGACGTTAATGGAAGAATTCCTTTTCTTGCGGATGGCTGCGGCGGGCTGTTCATGCATCTCGATGATCTCGTCGGCCGCAACGACTTCGATCCTGGAAGAATCAAACTTTTTATATTTGGCCAGGTCGGCCTTCAACGATTCTGCGGGCCCGACGAGATATACGAAAACATCAAACCTGCGGATCGCTTCGATCACGCCTTCAATGACAACCTTGGGGGCATAATCGCCGCCCATGGCATCTACAGCAATCTTGACCATCGCCTACCTTTCCGTCGGTTTCTTCTTGGCTTCTTTTTTGGCCCGTTTGGCCTCAAAATCGATCACCAGTCGGCCGTCATAGTAGCCGCAAACAGGACAAATCCGGTGCGGCAGCTTCGGAGACTTGCACTGGCTGCACTCCATGATCTCGAGCCGCTCCAGCTTCCAATGCGTCCTTCTCCTGCGTCCTCTGGCTTTTGAATGTCTTCGTCTTGGATTTGGCATTTTGTAAACCTCCGTTAATGACAAATGACAAAATCCAAACGACAAATTAATTTCAAATGACCAACGACGAATAAATTTGACATTGGAAATTGAGATTTAATTTGACATTTGTCATTTGACATTTGAAATTCAACACTTGCATTTTTCATTATTCAGGTCCGCTCCGCATTTGGAGCACATCCCCCGGCAATCCTCGCGGCACAAGACTTTCTGGGGATAGTTCAGGATCAATTCCTGCCGGATGTCATCGTCCAGTTCAACGACAGACTCCGAGATATCCAGCGCATACGCCAACTTGAAAGACCTCTCGACATCGATGATGACATCGCTCAGACAGCGCGCACACGTCATCGTCGCCCTGGACCTGACATCCACCTGCACCACGGCCAGGCCGCTGTCGCGTTTCGCCGACACCATGATCCTGACCGGCTCCTCAAAACGGATGCCCGGAGCATCCAATTCCCGGCTTTTGGCATCCCAGGAAACAGAGAGCAATAGCGGCCGCTCTTCTGAAAGCCTGGCAAGATCGATCTTCATCATAAGAACGAACGGGCCTAAAAGAGGCCACAGGCTATTGCGCCTTGAATTTTTTCTTTAACGCCTTTTCCACGCACGGCGGCACGAACACCGCAAGATCCGCGCCAAGGCTGCCGGCCTCTTTTAAAAGCTTGGACGAAACATAGCTGTAAGATTCGGACGGCATCAGAAAAATGGTTTCAATACTATCATCCAGCTTCCTGTTCGTCAAGGCCATTTGGAATTCATATTCGAAGTCCGAAAGCATACGCAGGCCGCGAATGACGATCGCAGCCTTCTGGCGCCTGGCGAACGTCACGAACAAGCCGCTAAAAGCCACGACTTGCGCCCCGGTAATATCCTTAAGCGCCTCTTTGAGCAGCGCCACCCTCTCCTTGATGGAAAAAAGGGTATCCTTGGACGGGTTCTCCGCTACAGCCACAACAACTTCCCCGAAGAGCCGGACCGCTCTCTTGATGACGTCTATATGACCATAGGTCACCGGATCAAATGTCCCTGGATAAATGGCTTTTTGGCACATTATTCCGCCTCTGGCGGAATAACTCCGCAGCTTGCGCAAGTCATTTCACGAGTGCCCCTGGCCCGCCTCCGGCGAGGCCGAGGCGCCTGCGAGTGAAATGACAAGCGTTTAAGCAGGGAGTCCTTCCGCATAAAAGTCCCAACCCCTTGTCCCCCATTGTCCGCCGTAGCTCTTAGCGGATCAAATACCCTTACCCTTAACGGGTATATTTGAAAAAAAGGAGACTTTGATGTCTCCGTAATCGGCTTCTTTAACCCTGGCTATGTTCTCCGGAACGGTCCCCAGGTCATCCGTTTCCGCATGCTCGACAATCACAAAACTACGAGGTGGTAATATACCACTTGACGCAATCGTTTTCAAGGCTTTTTTTGCCAAGTCCTGATGATATGGGGGATCCAAAAAGACGAGATCGAACCGCTCCCCCTTCTTCTCAAGGATCTTGAGGGCCCGGAAGGCATCATTGGTATAGACCCTGACAGCCCCGTGCCTGTCCTTGCTGAGCCCCAGGGAATCCAGGTTTCGCATGATGGCATTCGTGGAACGTCTGTCGGAATCAATAAAGCAAACCGAAGAAGCCCCGCGGGAAAGGCTTTCAAGCCCCAGGGCGCCGCTGCCGGCAAAAAGCTCCAAAACCCTGGCCTTGCGCACAACCCCAGCCAGAACGTCAAAGATCGCCTGACGCACCTTATCCTGCGTAGGCCTGATATGTTTAGGGAATAAGATCAGGCGTCCTTTATATTTGCCTGCTATGATGCGCATAAACCCGGGTTCCTGCCGACCCGCCCCTGCCAAAAAGATCAATCAACAGCCAGAACCGTCTTGGGATCCCAAAACATGGAACCGAAAGACACTTTTACCATGGCTTCGTCATACTTCCGTTTGGTGATCTCGCCTGTGACCAGTTCGGCCTTGAGCCTCACACGGGTCACGGCGACCGCTTTCTGCACGCGGCCGGTATATACGAACACCAGGAGCCCTGCCAGGATAAACACGCTGGCGACAACCCTTCTCATCTTGACCTCCCTCAACAGCGCTATCGGAAACCGCTAAGCCCTCTTGGTCTTGATCGATAGAAAAAAATCATTGATCTCTCGCCTTAAAGACGAAGAACCATCCAGGTTCGCGTATAATTCTTTGAGCCGCTTCAGCGATAAGGCGCGGTCATACATGCCATGCCGTATCAGATGGCCGAGGGTTTCACTGTAAGGGTTATATCCAAACTTCTTCCTGTAAAGATAAATACTGGCCAGGCTCACCAGGCAATTCGTCAAAGGCGGGGCAAATGACTCCCTTCGCCCAAACCCTAACTCCCGTCCCAATATCTTCATCTTTTTCTCTTCGCTGACAAGGATCGCATTCAGAGGCAAAACGATAGAGAGACGCTGCCCCCCGTCCGTAGACCCGGAATAAAACCATCGAGCATATGTCTTTCTGAGACATCTCAAAAGGGACGAAGGAAACTCCTTTTCAAGATAGACCGTCTCCTCATCCTTGAAAAGAACCCTATTTTCCGGAGAAAAAGCACCAGAAACGACATAGGGGACTTTAAGATCGAAGGCCAACCTACACAACAGATTCGAGATCAAAGAACCGCAAAGATGGCACGCCAGCCCATTGACCTTCGAAAAAAAATCAGTCTTGAACGCATAGGCAAAAACCTTTTTGAACAAAAAAGGCGGCCGCAGATAGACATGTGAGATATTCAATTTTCGAGAGACAAAACCAATGTTCTTTGTGGCATCACGGCTCAAATAACCCATGTCGACCGTAGCTGCCATGCATCGGAGCCCGTATTTTTTTGCAAAAAGCCAGGCCACAAAAGCGCTATCTTTTCCGCCGCTCAATGCAACGACGCAGTCATACCGTCCGCCGCTGCGGCCGGGCGAACGGCGGCGCCTGACAAAATCTTCGAGCTGACGCACCAAAACAAGATTCTTTTGTGCATATTCCGCCGGATCCGTTTTTTCAAATTTTGCGCAGGACGCGCAATACCCCCGGCCATCCAAATGAACACCTGGATAACAATCTTCAATAAGACAAAACGAGCATCGCCTCATGGGTCAGCTGATAAAATATCCTGAAACGCGCCATCGGCCGTCGGCCTCCAGCGACATCGTCACGCTCTCGACGGAAGACTTCTTGTTTTCAAACGTCGTGTCGAATTGCACAATGACATATTCGCCGTCGGGGGCGCCGGGCAATGTCGTCATATAAGTCGATCCCCGTTCGATGCGCATTTCGCATTTTCCCAGAGGGTTCCTAAAGGCCTTGACGGTGCTGACCCACTGTTCCTCGGTCACGGCGTTCTTGAAATATGCCGACGCCTGTTTCCAACTCATGCCATACATGCCTGCATCCACGATCGCCAGCCACTCCTGCGCCGCTGTGGAAGCGGCTTTTTCCTTCTGTGGTTCTGCCGCCATCGCAGTCCCGAACACAGCCGCCATGCAAAACACCATAAAGCCCATAAATGCTCGTCTCATCCAAAGCTCCTTTCTATCGCGCGCATCTATTTCTGACCGCCGAAAACGGCGAAATGATAATACTTCCAGACGACGTCGATATGGCGGAACCCTGCCTGTTTCAGCCACGCCAATTCTTCGGAAAGCTTGAAAGGGCGGTCTTCTCTCTTATAACGCCTCCGGCGCTCATTCATCCCCTTGGCGGACAAGTGCTGCGACAAAAAGCCCTTCCACATCTCCAGGTTCAGCCGCTGCAAATAGCCTGTCTCGCCCAACACCAGGTCCGCCAGATACAGGACGCCGCCTCTCCCGAGACCGGAATAAATTTTCTTATACAGCCCCAACTTTTCGCGGCCGCGGCGCAGGTGATGCAGCGTCAAAGAAGACACGACCGCATCGTGACCGGAAAAATCGAACGCGCGCACATCGGAGGCGACATAACGGATATCGCGGTAACCCCGGAGCTTGTTTTTGGCGATCTCAAGCATGTTCTCTGAAAAATCAACGCAGGTGACCAGGGCTTTCGGAAAATGTTCCTTGATCTTTTTGGCAATCGACCCCGTCCCGCAGCCGAGATCCAGTATTTTTCTGGCTTCCATGCGTTTAAAAGGAAGCGCCAAGACAAGAGCTTCCAGCATGTCCGCATAGAACGGCACCGACTTGACGACTCTCGCGTCAAACGTATCCGCCTCATCCTGAAAATGTTTCTTCACGCGATCGATCATTCCTTTCTCCTTATTCATAACCTGCTGTCTTCAGGCTATGCTGGGTCCGCGCCAAAAGATCAAATGTCATGATGCCGTCAATAAACTCTCGACCGAATTTTTCAAACTGTGGACAAGGACAGCCATGGCGTCATAGTCCAGGGTCGACGGCAAATCAGACCCCTTATGGTAATGCGGATTACGCAGGAAGGCCGTATCGGTGACCATGACGGCCGGATATCCGTCTTTCCAGAACGACCAATGGTCCGAATAATTGGTCCCTGAAAAAGAATCGGGAACGGTCACAGACCGCACGGATATCTTTTTGTATTTCGCGATGCCCCTCTTGATATCCGCCGTCAAAGACGCAGACTTAAAATTCCCGACGAGCGCTATAAAATCGGCGCGATTGGGATAAAAATACCCCAGAAAGTATAGATACCTCTGAGAAAACAATCTTTTGGAATAATAGCCGATCGACTCCAATATGACGGCGCCCCTGATCTGGGCCCCCTCGTCTTTCAGGCGCCGCACATAGGCCCGGCTGCCCATGTTCTCTGTCTCAAAAAAAGGCGGCTCTTCATTCACGAAGGCGACGAAAATAAAAGGAAGGTCTTTTCCCTTCTCATAAAGAAGCTTCGCGAGGGCCAGCATGCCGGCCACGCCGCTGGCATTGTCGTCGGCGCCGGGACTGGAATAAGTGTCGTAGTGCGCCCCGATGACCAGCGGGACACGGCCCCTGAGATTCAACGGCCTGGCGATGACGTTGCTGTACATCTTGCCCTCCACCGCATAATACTGCATTTCGACGTGATAGCCGAACCTTGAAAACTCGGCCGCGATATATTCCTTGGCCCTCTCCAGATTGCGATAGGACCCGGCATTCCTGTCGCCGATATCCTCCGATAGGATACGCACGGTTTTTTCCAGGTATTCACGGGTGCTTTTCTCTGCATCGGTCAAGGCGGGCTTTTTCAAAAACCCGCTCGGCATCCATCCATACCTGCCTAAAAAAAGAACGATGACAATGGCGCACAAACGCAAAAGATGTTTCAGGATCCCACGCATCCTCATACCTTTACCCCTCTTCTAGCGACGAGCTGTCAACAACGAAAAAAGTTCCAGCGACCGGTCCAGAAAAACCCTTAAAGTTTCCGGTTCAAGGCGCACCCCTGAACGGTAAACGATAAGGCCCGGCGCCGCGCGCTCAACGCACAACTGCGGGTTGCGGACCAGAAAACCCCGCACAGCTTCATCGAACGAACCGCAGACCGCGGCCTGGTCCCTGCCGTGCAGGCGATAGGCGCGAGAAAAAGCCTCATCCTGGGGAAAATTGATATCCACACAGCCGAACGCCGTCGCCACCTTGTCAAACACATTCTCCGGCCTCAAGGTAAAATCAGGCAAGACACCCGAATCGGCTTGCGGCAGGAAAGCGACGGATTGATGCGTTGTATGGCGGTGTTTTCCGGAACCCGTCGTATAGGAATAATCGAAAAAACCGACCTCAAGGCCCTGATAATTTCCCCGAAGGACATTGCGCATGCTCTGGGAATGGCCCCTTGTCCCCAACTGGAACAAGGAAAACCGGCCCAAAAGATCGTTGTCCGCGCCCGGCGAATAACTCAAACCCAGCAGGCGCGCCACGCGCATCATGCCTTCCCGGCGCTTCTTGTCCATCAGATAGCCGACATAGAGGATCACCCCAAAACCCGCCAAAAATATCCAGATAAACAACATTTCATTTTTCATCATATTTCTCCAACGAAAACAACCGCCAAAACTTTTATTACAGAACAGACGATCGTAGTCGAATCTATATTTCAGGCGATTATTGACCTATTGTATCACAAAATATTATACGGAAAGCTGCTCTGTTTCTATGCCACCTCGATAAATCGTTCGAATTCGGGAAACCGCCTGTAAAGCTGGCGTTTCAGTTCCGCGTGTTTCGGGTCTGCGAGCTTTGGGTCGCGCTCAATAAGCTTGTGCGCGTCCTCGCGCGCGGCCTTGAGAAGATGCATCTGCGCCAGGGGATCGGCGATCTTTAAATCTGCCAGGCCGTGCTGGCGTTCGCCGAAAAACTCTCCCGGCCCGCGGATCTTCAGATCTTCTTCGGCGATCTTGAATCCGTCGGTCGTCGCGACAAACGCCTTGACGCGCGCCTGGGCGTCCTCGGATTTCGGGTCGGTAACCAGGAGGCAATGGGATTCGTGGACGCCCCGTCCGATGCGGCCGCGCATCTGGTGGAGCTGGGAGAGGCCGAAACGCTCGGCGTGTTCAATGACCATGACCGTGGCATTCGCCACGTCAATGCCGACCTCAAGGACGGTCGTCGCAACAAGGACATCGATCTTCCCGTCGCGAAATTTCTTCATGGTCTTTTCCTGCTCATCCCTCTTCATCTTGCCGTAAACAAGGCCGACCCTTAGATCTTTGAATATCTCCTCCTTGAACTCCTTATACATCGATTTGGCCGCGCGCAATTCCAGCTTTTCGCTCTCTTCGACAAGAGGATAGATCAGGTAAGCCTGGCGCCCCTTTTTGACCTCTTCTTTCACAAAATCATAGGCCTTCGGCCTCTCCTCGATGGCAAGCGCCTGTGTCATGATCCTGCCGCGGCCCGCCGGCATCTGGGTGATCGTCGACAGATCCAGGTCCCCGTAAAGGGTCAAGGATAACGTCCTGGGAATAGGGGTCGCCGTCATGATGAGGCAATCGGGATTTGCGCCTTTGCGGGGCAACAGCGCCCGCTGGGACACGCCGAATTTATGCTGTTCATCGATCACGATCAGGCCCAGCTTGTGGAACGCGACGCCCTCCTCAAGGAGCGCGTGCGTGCCGATGACGATATCGATCTCACCCGACCTGATCTTCAGCACCGCCTCTTTCTTTTCCTCGACACTCAAGCTGCCCGTCAATAAGCCGACCCTCGGCTTTTTCTTCTCTTTCTTCTGCGCCGACCCAAGCAGTTGGCCGATCTTTTCATAGTGCTGCTGCGCGAGGATCTCCGTCGGAACCATGAATACCGCCTGATAACCGCACGCCAAGGCCGCAAGCGCAGCCAAGAGCGCGACGACCGTCTTGCCGCATCCCACATCCCCCTGCAGGAGCCGCTGCATGGGGCGAGGCGAGCGCATGTCTGCGGCGATCTCCTTCAGGCATTTCATTTGCGAATCGGTCAGCGTGAAAGGAAGGCATTTCGTAAACTCCCCAAAAGAGGACTCGCTGACGTCAAAAGGGATCCCAGCCTTGTCCCTGCGTTTGAGCTTGCGCAGGATAAGCGGTATCTGATAGAGGAAAAATTCTTCGAAAGCAAGGCGCTGATAGGCACAAAGCCGCTCCTCCTCATTTTCCGGGAAATGGATGTTCAAAAGGCTTTTGGCGATATTGAGCAGGCTGTGCCGGGCGCGGATGTCGTAGGGCAGAAGTTCCTGCAGGCGGGATATCTGGGTCTCGAGGACAGACCTGATCAGCTTACGCAGGACCCTTTGCGAAAACCCCTGAGGCAGCCTATAGATCGGCACGATGCGGCCGACGTCCAGACTCGCCTCTTTGTCTTCGATGATCTCAAAATCCGGCGAAGGCATCTGGATCCTGTCGCGGTAAAGCTCCACCTTGCCGTAAAGGATCACCTGGTCGCCAACGTTAAAATATCTGTGGAGATACGGCTGGTTGAACCAGACCGCAAAGATACGTCCGGTGCCGTCGGCGACGGCAATCTCGAAGATGTCGATGCCGCGGCGCAAGTAGGCAGGCCGCCCTTTTTTGGAAAGGACCTCTCCTTTGACGGTCACGGCCGCGCCGATATCGACAGAGCCGATGGGCTTGAATTGAGACCTGTCTTCGTAACGTTTTGGAAAATAATAAAGGAGATCTTCAAGGATATGGATGCCGGCGCGGCCCAAATCCTGGGCCCGCTTCGGTCCAATGCCTTTAACATACTGCACCGGCGAATTTAGAGCAGGGATCATCTTTGCGGAACGCATGGAGGGATACTTACGGAATGCAATCGGCGCCCGCACAGCCGGTCCTTACCCCCTGGTTATTGAAGGTATAGGTCGCCGCGGGGCCTCCGTCCACCTGGATGGTAAACGTCCCGCCGCCCGTGTTGACGCGATAATTATCGAAATAGGTATCCTGAATATGCAGGCCCAGGCGCGAATTGGTGGTAGCCGTGCTTGTCGTGGCCCAAAATACGCGGGTGTTCAGATAGTAGAGCCTTTCGGCGGCGGCGATCACCTGCACCTGGGCCATCGCGCCCCTGAGCTCCTGCTTGCGGCGCTGGAAATTATAATTAACGTATGTCATGGAACCGACAATGCCGAGGATGATAACAGCCACGACCAACTCAACCAGTGTAAAACCCGAAGCCTGTTTCTTCATAGACATCCGCATTTTTTAATAGGGCGATGTATTGGTGACGACGCCGGTCGCCAGATTGATCGTCATCGTATTTGCCGCGATACCCAGACGCGTCGCTGTGGCTGACGTCGGATAACGGCTTCCTGCAGGAGTGAAAGAATAGTTAAAAAACCTTCCTGTCATAGAGTTGGGATTGCTCATCCCGAGCATCATCCATTTGCTGGTATCGCCTGCGGGAAGCGCAGAGGTATTGTCTTCAACATACCTCTGATAACCGGCATACGTCTTGTAAAGGACTTCCCTGGCCTCCGCGCCCCTGGAGCGCTCGACGATCGTGATGACGCGCGGAATGGTTATGCTCGCCAAGATCGCCATCACGATCACAACAAGCATGACCTCCAGAAGCGTATAACCTTTTCTGAACGTCTTCATACCCAGATTCTAATATAAAAACAGGATGATTGCAACATATTCGAAAAATAGGACGACACGACAATGCGCCAAGCCTCTGTCGTCCGCGTGTTCCAAAAAAACGGCCCCCGCATTTTAACGCAGGGGCCGCATAAAGGTGCGGGGCTCTCCCACAAGCTCAAATAAAAACCCCCGCGGTTTCCCGCAGGGGTTTAAACTTAAGAGGCGCCTATCTATAATGAGCAGATGACTTGCGGAGCTGCAAAACCAGCGACGTAAGTCATAGCGAAGCGTCTGCGAATTACCCCGCATCCTTTATTCTCCAATGAACATGCGGGTAGAAGGTGCGGGGCTCTCCCACAAGCT